>JALHNB010000004.1:196858-212545 GCA_022843745.1 Anaerolineae bacterium
CAGACACCCATATCATTACATCCGGCTCCGGCTCACAAGCGCTCAGAATCGAGGCCGCAGGACGATATGCCTTTCAGGTTGAACCCGTTGATGACCAATCGGAATGGTCTTTTGAAATCAGCCCGCTTGGGCTTCCCAGTCGGCGTGAATAATCGTCGCTAGGCCTGAATCGGGCGTTTTAAAGCCGCTTTAGCCCCTTTTTCCAACCATTCGAAGCTCACCAGTTCCCACCCGGCCTGACCATAGGTATTCAGGCGTTCCGTAAAGGTATCGGCATCCAGATAGCGATCTGCTTCCGCATCTTCAACGGGTAGATCGGCATCCTTGATAAACACAATCAGATATTCCCATTTTTGCATGTTGATTTCCTTTATGGCGTGAACAAGTTGTTTTGTTTTAGATTTAAGAGACAAAAATCGCTTATGAATCATTAGGTTATACACGCTGTTTTGCTGGTGTCAGATTAGCATAAACTTGCCATTAGAGGGCAATCGCGATAGCTGAGGCATATTCGGCAGTGTGAGTCAGGCTGACATCCCACTGAGTCAGGCCCATTTCAGCAGCGATTTTTGCCGCCGCACCGTGTAGGTGGAGCACTGGGCGGCCTCGCTCGTTATTGCAGCGGATTTCGATTTCTTTCCAGCTCACATCGCCAATGCCCGTGCCAAGCGCTTTGGAAACCGCTTCTTTGGCAGCTAACCGTGCTGCGAGACGATGCGGTTTGTCTTCACAGTCCTCACGCTCCCCTGGCGTAAAAAAACGATTGAGGAAACGCTCTCCCAACCGAGCGATGCCTTCTTCTACACGCTGATTTTCGATCAGATCAATTCCGCAGCGAATCATAGATACCGCTTAAAGGTGGTACGATCCGCCCGGATCGAGGATGATCGGCTGCGCACCTGTCTCATTATTGATCCTGTTTGCCCACCCCGCGACATCCACTGTAATAAGTTCGAATGTGTTGTAGTGCATCGGCACAACATATTTGGGGCGAATCAACTTGACCGCTTGCAAAGCATCGTCTGGCCCCATCGTAAAATTATCACCAATCGGCAGAAACGCGATGTCAACACCTGCTTCGCCGATCAACTGCATATCCGAAAAAAGTGCCGTATCGCCAGCAAAGTAAATGCGCTGACGATTCTTGCTGGTTAGGACAAAACCATTGGGCTGTCCGCCATAGGTGCCATCGGGGAAAGACGAGCTATGAAAAGCTATGGTTTGCTTGACATGGACGAAACCATGATCCCAGCCACCGCCGGAATTCTGAGGATGGGACTTGACGCCCTGCTTTTGCGCCCAGTTTGCGATTTCCGCATTCGCAACGACTTTTGCCCCGGTACGCCGGGCAATCGCAATGGTATCGCCTACATGGTCGCCATGTGCATGGGAGAGTAAAATTAACTCAGCATCTACCTGATCTGGCGTAATTGCTGCCAGAGGATTGCCTGTCAAAAATGGATCGAGCAAAATTTTATGCCCGTCGATTTCCATTGTAAAAGCAGAATGCCCCAGCCATGTGAATGAAATGCTCATTTTGATTCTTCCTCACAAAAGGTTGTGTTTTACGGGTTATTTTCAACAGGCTGCACAAGTGGCAGTGTAAACGTGAATGATGCGCCTTGATTCAGGCCAGGGCTGCTGGCCCAGACACGCCCGCCATGCGCTTCCACCAGCGCTTTAACGATGCTCAGGCCAATCCCCAAGCCGCCGTAGCGTCGGGTCATATGATCTTCGGCCTGATAGAATTCTTCAAAAACGCGATCCATCTGTTCCTGGGTCAACCCGATTCCGTTATCACTTACTGTCACCCATGCCTCCTGGCTGTTACGCATTTCAGCTTCCATCATAATTCGCCCATTGGGAGGTGTGAAACGAACAGAATTATTGAGTATGTTGGTAAGCGCCATGCCGATTCGGATGGGGTCTACATACACCATAATCTCATCCGGCGGCAGGTTGATTTCGACCTTGTGACCTTTAGCATCGCTGAGGGTAAGAATATCATTTCGCGCTTCACTGAGCAACCCGGTCAGGCTGATCGCTTCGCGGTGAATCTCGCTTTGGCCCTGTTTGAGATAACGCAGGTTGGTCATGTCCTCGATGATACCGCGCAGTTGTAAAGCGCTGTTCAACACTTTGGTTGCGTGTTCGTTGACTTCGCTGCTGGATGTCTCCTGCAAGAAGCTGGCATAGCCCAGAATTACGCCCAATGGTGTGCGTAGTTCGTGCGAAGCGATGGAAATAAAGTCGTTTTTCAACTTATCAACTTCGTTTAACTCTGCATTCGCTTTTTGCAGCGCCTGGACTAGCTGGGCTGATTCAATCGCGACAGCCGCCTGTGCCGCTAAAATCGCCAGATAATCCACATCTTCACTCGTCCAGGGGAGCGCACGTTTATTCAACACTTCCAGAACCCCAATCGGACGGTCTTTGGATGTCATCGGAACGCCAAGTATTGAACGGGTCTGAAAATCCGTATTTTCGTTCACTTTGGCATAATGATGTGGATTGTTGTTCACATCATCAACCTGGATGATGCGCTGTTCACTCATAATCATTCCAGCGATGCTGCCTTCCAGCGGTACAGGCCTTCCAATCAGGTTCAAGGCAGCGGTGCTGGTGGTGGTTGCGGCAAATGATAATTCGCGCGTTTGATGACTCCACAATAGCACGGATGCAGCCTCGGAATCGGTTATCTCGGCAGCGGCATCCATCAGGTATGCCAGCAAGGGTTGCAGCTCTAGCTGCGAGTTGAGCACATTGCTAATTTGCGCTAACTGCGTAAGTACATCAATTTTGCGTTCAAGCTGTTGGGTTTTGTCGAGCATGGCTTTGTCTATTCTTTTAAGTTATAGGCTCTTTATAGTTTATCACTGGATTGGCGACAGCGCGTTCAGAAATAGAGTCTCTTTTTATTGGCGAGTGTGCGTTCGGAAATAGAGTCTCTTTTTAGAGTATATCTGTATATATCTTAGTCGTATTAGTAGGGGCTGTCGAAACTGTTCAAAACTCTGTAATGAGTTGCGTCATGTTGGATTCTTTTCCCAAGTTAAGGTTTGTATATACCGTTTAACACAACCTTAACCCAAAGCCCACTCAGTCTGTGGGTTAAGTGGGAAAAAAGTTATGAACAGCCCCCTGTTCATAAGTCTGCAAAGTTATGAACAGTTTCGACAGACCATCCAGCCACGCCTGTTCATAAAACATCATTTGGGTAATGTTTTGAACAGTTATCGACAGGTTGGGATAAGTTATGAACAGGTTATGAACAGGTTGTGAACAGGGGCATTGGGATAAGGGGCTTAATACTAGCGATATTTGGGAAATATGGACTGAAATATTGATTTATCCCAACCCGAAAATTGGGATAAAAAAGGGCATATCCCAAGATTGCCCCTCTTAAAATGCTTATCATTGTGCGGCTATCGCCGTAAAATTTTTAACGCTGTGTTATGCCTGTAGCATCTTTAGCGTTATGTTCCATGCCCGTAAAATCTTTAACGTTGTGTCGCCATCGGCATAACAATGTAAACAAAATCATCGCGATTTTCGGGTCGCAGAACACCCGGATTGGCCGATCCGCTGCTTTGCAAAACCACACGCTCATCAGAAATCACATTAAGAGCGTCGATCAGATATTTAACATTGAAGGACGTTTCCAGCGGCTCTCCCTCGACAGAAGCATCAATCATGCCGGTATTATCGCCACGTTCGCTGCTCTTGCCGACGAGGACAACTTCACCGGGTTCGCCAGGGCCTTTCGGTGGTTTGACAATTAACTGTGCGCTGCCTGCTGCGTCACGGGCAAAAATCTCAGCGCGTTTACAGGCACGCAGCAAATCGCTGGTGTAGACCACCGAGGATGTGTTGTAGCTGCGGGGGATAATCGCGCCGAAATCTGGGAATTTGCCTTCCAGCAGTTGTGAGGAAACGTTGGTGTTCTTCATATGGAACAGCACGAGGTCACGTTCACCGGGAAGCGTGATGCTGACTTCTTCGTCCTCGTCGCTGATGATGCGGGCAACCTCTGCCAGCGCACGCGCCGGAATGACGAGAAAGACTTTTTTATCGAAACGCTGTTCAATTTCGGTGGTACGCACGGCTAAACGATAACCATCGGCAGCGGCCATCGTCATCATGTTTCCATTAAACTCAGTGTACACGCCCGTCAGGATGGGGCGGTTGTCTTCTTTGGCGGCGGCAAACACGGTTTGGGAAATCATCTCTTTCAGCACTTGGCCTGAGACAACGACATCGCCCTGCGTGTTTTCAGGAATCAGGGGGAACTCGCTGGCATCAATGCCTTTGATGTTAGAGACGGTTGCGCCGCAGCGGACATTAATAGTTTGCGTGGCTTTGTCGAGTAACAGGTCAACACGCTCTGGTGAAAGGTTATTGACCAGATCGGCCAGAGTGCGGGATGGGAGGGTAATCGCTCCGGGCTGATCGACCTTGGCGCCGATCCAGCACGTGATGCTCATCCCCAGGCTCATATCCATTGCCGCCAGTTTCAGGCGTGCATCTTCAGTAGAGAGCAGGATGTTGCTTAATACGGGCAGTGTCGGGCGATTTTCGACGGCTTTGCCGACAATGCTCAATCCCTTTGCCAGGTTCTCTTGTCTGACGCTTACTCGCATTTTTTGCAACTCCCACGCGGAACTATATCCCAAAATATCACAAAATTATACATGATGCCTAAATTTTTTAACAGCACAAATAAGCGTTTTAAGGCTGTGTCTTCAAACTTTCGGAGTATAATGAAATTGTTTCTGAAAAGCTCAAAGGTACATGTTATGCAATTGTTGATTGAAAATGAACTGCGCACATTTATCCCTATCAAAATCTTCCGCGCGACTCATGGTTTGCCAGATGACTTTGGCATTGGGTTATTCGAGCCAAAAGACTATACCGGGTTAGGGCGTATTGACCGGGCGGGCGCTGAATTAAACGAGATTCGCCCCATTATCCTGGACGCTATCCCGACTCATATGCCGCTTGAAGCCTGGTTGGGGTTTTTACCCGATTTATCGACCTTGTTTCAGAATAAGCTGGACGAGATGAATCCGCAGGTCGGCCTGAAATCGGAGGAGATTGAATTTGCGATCTCTGGCTTCAGCGATGTTTGCCACGCTCTGGTCTACGCGATGATCCGTGCGCAGTCCGCGAAACAGCCTTTTCCGAGTTTTGAGCAGATTTATGGCGATTGGCTGAATACGACGGTCAAGATTTCCGGTACGGTGCATTCCTATCTGCACATTTCCGCTGTCTGGCCCGTTCAGATCGTCAACACCGCCTTTGGGCGAACCGGGCTTATCATCTGGACAGACTCGATCACGTACTATGTGGAAGACGATTCGCTCGCCTGTCCCGCCGAGGGGTTCATGTTCGGGCTGCTCAAGGACATCGCCACACGGATCATTGCCGCTACCGATCAGGTGACGAATTGACGATCAACTCGATAAAAGCTGAAGTCTATAGTCAATTTAACCTAAAAACGTGCAAAAGGCTTGACAATTCCATTTGTCTTGATTAAACTAAATTTAATATAAAATTTTTATGAAAATACAACAATTCATCGAAAACAATATTAACCCAAAAACCCGCGTCCAACGCGGGTTTTGTCTTGATTTAGCAGGAAACCCCGTTTATCATAGAGATCAAGTTGTTATCAGTTGTCCAGTCCGGGCCCTGCGCGGCAGGAACTCCGAACGCGCCAGGCCTTGACGGGAGCAACGATAAAGAGCCACTCCTGGGTGCCGCAGGTCAACCCGGCCTGGTCAACTGATAATAACTTTCCCTTCCAAATCAGCCCAGAGGATCGCATTTGAATCTGGACTTTCCGCCACCTTCACCTGACGATACCCAACCCACTTCGCCACTTGTGAAAAATTCTGTCCCTGGATGCTTGCGATTCGTACCCCTGGCAGTCGTAATTGCGCTTACGGGGACGGCACTGGTCATCGTATTGCTATGGCTGGTGCTGATGATCGTCCCCGGTGTCAGCGATAAGCCAGTGACAATCAGTGTGGATGGCAGCGCCTTTCCAGCGATTACCCATGCTTTTACCGTAGCTGAACTCCTGCGCGAACAGAATATCACGCTGGACGAGGGCGACGTGATTGTCCCGGCCATTCAGACAGCGATCACATCCGATATGCTCATCAGTGTTACCCGCGCCCGCAGCGTCACGCTGACGATTGATGGGCAATCCCGTGTTTATCGTACCCACCTCACCAATCCATCAGAAATCCTGGATAGTGCCGGACTGACTCTCGGCGAAAAAGATCGCGTCTTGATTGATGGCACGGAAGCCGAAATTTCCAGCATCCAGCGCTGGCCTGTCCCAGTGACGCAGATCACGGTGCAGCGGGCTTTGAGGCTGCGCATTACCGATGGCAATACCCAGCGGACAATTCTGACAACCGATGATACTGTCGGCGATGCCCTGTTTGACGCGGAAATCACGCTTTATCTGGCGGATAGCGTTTCGCCTGACCTGCACACCGGCGTGACTGATAATATGGAAGTCACGATTAATCGTTCGCGCCCTGTCTCGATTATCGCCGATGGAGTCACTGTCGAGACGCGGGTGCGCGGCAAAACCGTCGCCGACGCGCTGGCAGAAGCTGAAATTGCGCTGGTTGGGTTGGATTACGCCATCCCTGACGAAGATACACTGCTGCTGCCCGGTATCCGAATCCGTATTATCCGCGTAAGCGAAGAAGTGATTTTTGAGGAAACGCGCCAGCCTTTTGAAACGGTTTATCAAGCCGACTCGACGTTGGAAATTGATCAGACGCAGACATTACAGGCCGGACAGGAAGGCATCACCCAGACTTCTGTTCGTGTGCGTTATGAAAATGGTGTTGAAATCAGCCGGACTGTTGAGGAGACGGCGGTAGCGCAAGAGCCTTTGAATCACATCATTGGTTACGGGACGAATATCGTTTTGCGCACGATTGATACGCCCAATGGCCCGCGTCAATACTGGCGGCGGCTGCGCATGTGGGCGACCAGCTATCATCCGGCCGCGCTGGGTGGCGATAACGTTACCGCGACGGGTAAAATTCTCACCAAAGGTATTGTTGGGTCTGATCCACGCGTGATCGCCTATGGAAATCAGCTTTATGTGCCAGGGTATGGAGAAGGGGTGATGGCGGATACAGGCGGCGCACGTCCAGGCTTATGGATCGACCTCGGTTATGATGATGCCAATTGGGTAGGATGGGCGCGCTGGGTGGATGTTTATCTGTTAGCGCCCGTGCCGGATAACATCCGCTATTTGCTGCCTTAACCCGCCCGAAACAGCACCAGAGTCGCACCGAAAGCGATCAAATCCCCATCATGTAATGCGCGGGCTTTTTCATAGACGGATGTGCCGTTGACAATCGTACCGTTGGCGCTGCCCAAATCGCTGATAACCCATACATGATCGACCAACTCAAGTTTTGCGTGTGGACGTGAGACAGAGGGGTCTTGCAGCGAAATTTCCCAATTCGCTTTACTGGTCGCGCGGCCTACCGTCACGCGATGCAGGAGCAGCGGGATCACCTGACCTTCCTGCGGGCCAGTGGTGATAATCAGTTTGCCTGCGCCCGTGTTGGTGGTGGCGGTGATAAATGTGCCGCTTGCTTGGGCATGGCGCTCATCTTCTTCAGTCACGGCAGCCGAAAATGTTAATGTCGGAACGTACAGGCGGATTTCATCGCCGGAAGCCAGCGGAAACGGCATTTCCAACTGTTTATCATTGACGAATGTGCCGTTGGCGCTGCCGAGATCGGTTATCATGAAAATACCGTCGCGGTAATTGATAACGGCATGTTGGCGCGAAACATGCTGTTCGGGGATGCAAATATCATTATTTTCCATACGCCCGATGGTCGCGGTTGCGCCTTCGGTGAGGACAAATTCTTTAGTTTCGCCTGATTTCGGATCAGTCCATTTGATCTTCGCCAGGCTCAAAGGTTGTTCGGTAGCAGCCATAAAATCCCGATACTAAAACGAAAAATCGACCTATAAAAGTATAGCATAATTCTTAAAAGGGTATTTAAGAGTCCCCATCTTTAGGTGAAATCTGGCGACGCTGGCGGGTTGTTTCACCCATACCGGGATTCCATTCGTCAGGAAACGCGCCGATTTCCCGCGTGACGACCAGGCCACCCAGATCACGGGCGATGACTTCCAGCATATGTGGTTCGATCCATGTCACCGAATCTACCTGCACGGCACGCGCTCCGGCATTCAGATAATCACGGGCATCCTGTGGGGAATGTATGCCCCCCGCGCCGATGATCGGGATATTGATGCGACCTATGAGTTGACCGACCACGCGCAGGACAATCGGCCTGACCAGCGGGCCGTATACTCTGCCTGCAATCAGCCGCCCGGAATAAGGATCACGCGCGGTGCCACGCGGCGGGGCAGCCACGACCAGCGCACCTGCGCCAGCGTCCGATACCGGCTGCGCGAGTTCATAGGCATCTTGCAGCGGCAGGCGCACCAGAACAGGCTTCTCGGTATGCCGGACAGCCGCCTGGACGAAATCCACCGCGTTTTTCCAGCCAATATCATCATTCAGGCCGAGTTCAATCGCGTCAACAGCGTGTTCGGCATCAATCCGGCTGGCGCATTTGCCGATTTGCTCGACGTTCGTTGCGACGATGTGCATAATGACGGGCAGCGGCAGCTTATCCCAAAAAGTACGATATTTCGTCAGCGTCTTGCTGATTCCGAGGTTTGGCAGGCCACTATGTACCAGCACACCCGCATCCAATGGAATCACGCGCGTACCAGATGCCGATTGCCAGGGCTGGTATGTCACGGGGTTTGTGACCAGTGCACCGAGCTTTTCAAGCTTAATCATCCCCCGATAAACATCGCCAAAGCCGAATACACCGGAAGCGGGCATAACAGGGGTATCGAGAATCAGGGAATTTTTGCCGGGGCGTGTAATTTCAATCGCCATATATCAGACCTTTGCTTCGGGGAAAATCACCTGCGAGAGATCAAGTGATGGCCCATCGGCGCAGATCAATTTCGCGCCTTGTTTGGTTGGGATCATACAAGCGTGGCACGCACCCGCGCCGCAGGGTAAAACCGGGCGAAAAGCGCCGAATAAATACTGCCGCGACACTTCCGCGCGTAGTTCCGCGAATAAATCGTAGATTTTGCGAAAACGCAGCATTTCATCGTCGGGATGGACGACGGCGAATACCTGGTCAGCCAGCCCAACAGTCATCACACGGCCCGGCCATTGAAGATCCGAATCGCCATGTACGATCTCGACCTGGGGCGGGAGATGCTCGGTTTTATAGTTCTTGGCCTCGCCCAGCAGCACGACGGTTATGCTGGTCTGGTTCGCCAGCAGCATCGGGATCATGCCCAGCATCGCGGTTGGCGGTGTATCATAGGCGATCAGCAGCACATGCCGCAGCGTTCGCCGGAAAAGAAATGGCTCACCAATCGGCCCCAGGACTTTTAACGACTGACCGGGCTGATATTTGATTTCCAATGGGCGCTCGATCACCAGCATTTCCTTGCCAAAACCGACAGGCCACCACTGTTCGCGCAAATAGGGTTCCCATTTATCGTTCAGGCGCACCAAAATGGATTGACCCGCCCGGATTTCGCTGAGTGACGGCTCAATCGCAAGGTCAAGCTGTTGGTAATGTTCGTTGATACGGCGGACACGCTGGATAATTGCTGGGGTTTCCTGCATAAATTCACTCACGTATATCACAATCAGCCTATCCAGTTTATCATTATCCGATGAATGATACGAACCTGATTTGGTGGCATGATGCCAACCAGCGTAATATAGTGTTAGAATCGGGAGGGAATATGTCACAAGAGCAAGCCGAACGGGCGCTTCAGAGTCTCTATGAGGAGAGTGGAACGCGCGATGAACTGGCTGACGACGAAGCCGAAATTTTACTTAAATGGGCCGAAACGCAAATTCAGCGCCTCGCCGATCAGAATATGGATGACGAAAAGTTTGACGAAACCTATTCGCAGATCATCAAACTGATGACTCGTATGAATCGTTTTGCCGCGCGTCGGGCTGAACAGTCACTCGAAGATCAACAAACATCATTGAGTCGTATCGCAGAATCGGCCAGCGCGGTAGGGTTAGCCATTCCTGAAGCGCAGTTAGCCGCTTATTTAGAACAGCCCGTCGCCCAGGATGGGGGCACGCATATTCAAGGCCTCATTACATTAGTAGCTGGCAATAGAGCAGGCCCAGCGAACGCAGCAGGCGTAGCAAGTGCGGCGGGCGTAGCAAATACAGCAGAAGAAGCGAGCGCAGGGGACGGATCGGATGGTGGGAACGCAGGCATCATAGCAGCGGCAGCCGTTTCTCTGGCAGGGTTGATCAAATCCGCTGTTGCTCCTCCAGCAAAAACAAGTGAACCGAAAGTTACTCCCGCAGCAGAACCCATTAAATCGATGGATACGCCAGCAGCACAACCCAGCAAAATAGAACCTACAGAAAAGGCAGAGTCAGATGACGAAGAAATCCAATAACAAATCGAGCGATAAATCTGCAAATTCCGGCAGCGCGGGTAAACAATCTGCGCAGCCACGTTCGATTATCGCGACGATATTGGGCGGTATTGTGCTGGTGATCGCGTTTATCATTTCGCAGCTCACGGGTGTTGACCTCACCGGAACAGCGACGGTTACAGGTGTACCGCCAACGCAGGTCGTTGCAACGTCTGTCCCGCCAGGAGCAACAGCCGTTCCCGGAGGCGTAACGACCATTTCCATTGGGCAAGGATTTGGTGCGCAAAAAGGCTTCTGGCAGATTTTTTTCACCGCGCCGACAGGCAGCAGCCGCAGCGCCGATTACGTGAATGGCATTGATGCGCCGCTGGCAGCCTCGATCAACACTGCGCAGCGAACCATCGACATGGCAGCTTTTGAGTTCAATAATCCGGTTCTCACCAAAGCTATTTTGGATGCCAGAGGGCGCGGCGTGACCATTCGTATGGTGACGGATGACGAGCATGGCATGGAAGACGATGACAGCACGATTCAGCAGCTCATCGACGCGGGCGTTCAGGTGATTGACGATGGTCGCAGCGCCTTGATGCACAACAAATTTACCATTATCGACAGCACGATTGTCTGGACAGGCTCGACCAATTACACAGTAAACGATGTGTACCGCAATAACAACAACATGATGTCGCTGCGTTCGCGCCGCGCTGTCGAGGCGTATCAGGCTGAATTTAATGAGATGTTTGAGCAGAAGCAGTTTGGCCCGCGTTCACCAAACACCAATTCGGGCAATTTTAGCCAGGATGGTACGCCTATTCAGATTTATTTCGCGCCGGAGGGCGGCACAGTGCTGCCAGCGATGATTAGCGCTGTATCGACGGCTCAACGATCCGTGCGTTTTATGGCGTTTTCGTTCACCGATTTCGATCTTGCCTCGGCTATCGAGCAGCGGGCGGCGGCTGGCGTGAATGTTCAGGGGATTTTTGAGCGTGTCGGCAGCCAAACCACCGCCAGCGAACTGACGACGCTGTTCTGTGCCGGGCTGCAAGTGCGGCAGGATGGCAACAAATACATTCTGCACCACAAAGTTTTCATTATTGACGATACCACCGTCGTCAGCGGATCGTTTAATTTTTCGACCAACGCGACTACATCGAACGACGAAAATCTGATTATCATTCAGGATGCGGATTTGGCAGCGCAGTATGTGGCTGAATTTAACCGCCGCTGGGCGGAAGCGACTACACCGACGGCTTTGACGTGCTCGTAGCGGGACTCATGATTTGTAGGGGCGACTCGCCGAGTCGCCCCTACGGAATACCCATATCACGAGGCGGTAGATAAGCCTGTACGTGAAAATTGTGTACTTCTTCGACAGGCTGGCGTGGATCATCAAAATTCGCTGCAATATATGCTTCGAGGGCAGCGATTCCGCGTGCAAGTTCCTCATCGGTGAGCGCCCAGGTCGATGACCAGACACGCGCCTGCTGCTGCTCGACAAATTTTTGTGGCGAACGCAAAACGCTGTAAGTGTGAATTTGCGTATCACCGTCGCGCCGCCAGCCCTGCGATTCTGGAAATGTGCCATATTGATCCCATTTGAAGGCCGGGCGACGTTCAGCCTGTTGGGGAACGGCGGTACTAAAAACCTTGAACAGGGGATTGATGCTGTTCTGGCCTGTTTCATTATTCCAGCAGTTCAGCAGAGGTGCGCCGGGTTTTAAGACACGCGCCGCTTCGTGCAGACCCTCTATCCAATTGGGGACGAGGTGGTAAATGTGCGCGGCAATGACCGCATCGAACATGCCATTTTTAAATGGTAAGCGTGTCACATCGGCCTGCGCGAGATGAATATTTTCTTCGGCTTTTTTGGCGATCAAACGGTTTAGCATCCCGGCGGAAAGATCAACGCCAGCAACCGAGCCAACATGTGCAGACAATGGCAGCGCGATTCTCCCCGTGCCGATGCCGACTTCGAGAATATGGCTCAGGGGCGTGAAATTCCCGGCTTTGGCGATCAAGGCGGCGATAGATTTTTCTTCACGGGGTGGGAATCCGCGTGTTTCATCATAAAAATGGGCGGCTCGGTCAAACACGAACATGACTTACTCCCGGATTTCTTCAACCGTCGAAGTATGGCTTAAATTATCACCCGACCACTGGAATTCTTCGTTTATGCGGATACGTCCATCTGGCATGATTTCCGGCGTGGAGAGGCTGTTTCCAGTCACGATTTCACCTGCAATATTGATGTGCTGGAAGCGCAGATCGAGAACACCTTCCGCATCGACTTTCGCCAGAAAATTGCCTCGGATAACCGTGCCGCCGTCATATGTTCCCCACACGACATCCCCATCCTGGTGATAGTAAAAAATGGTATCCGAAAGATTGTCCTCAGCGCGTTTGATAAACAGGAAGCGGCGGTTATTGTAGTTAACTTTCGACATTTTTGATTGACCTTGAGAATATGGTAAAAGTTAAAAGAGAAGTGTCATGTGTAGGGGCGCATGGCGTGCGCCCTAATTTTCCAGCGTATCCATACGGCGTGTGCCGTCGATTTCCAGCACAAAATTCGCGCCGAACGCCTGCGCAGGAGTCAATGCGCCGCTTGGACGGGTCGCCAGCAATTTTTCGACAATGTGTACGCCCGATAGCGCGGTAAAGCGATATGGTTCAACCGTTTCCAGCCACGCTTGCGCACTGTTGCCCTGGCTGTCAGCGGCCTGCGCCCACAGATAAGCATAGCCTGTTTGCCGAGCATCGTCACCTGGCCCGCGCACGATTTTTTCCATTATGTTTTCCGCAAAACTGCGAACGGCTGTGTTTGCCAGCATGGTTTGCAGGATTGACACGCCAAGACGGGTAGACGCAATCAGCGCTGGCGGGAAACTCATGTAGGTTGTGATATTCGGGATGCCAGTTGAGCGATAGGCTGTCGATAAGTCACCCCAGGGAATCGGCATCGCTGACAATTCACCGCCGGGGAATCGAAATTTTTTCGCACCCGTGCCGAGAGGCTGGGGCATCAGCTTTCCGTTTCGTCGTACCCACCCGCCATATGAAATGAGGGAGAGTCCCGATTTTGCGGTTCCCGCGCTCATATTGGTTATTCCGGCGATGACGATTTCAAGCTGCGCGGCGTTGGGAATTTGCGCGGCGACATAGCTGGCAAGGCAGTCGCTCGGCACGACATCAAAGCCCACGCCGGAGATGAAGGCGAGGTTTAAGCGTCGTACCTCCTCATGGTAGGCGAAAGTATTCTCGAATACGGGGAATTCGCCCGTAATATCGACATAATTCACGCCGGATAAGACACAGGCGCGTAACATCGAGTCGCTGGTGTGGATAAACGGCCCGGCGGCGTGGAAAATCAGATCAAATCCCAGAATGGCTTTGGCGATAACCTCAACGTTTTTGAGATCAAAAACTATGTATTCCAATCCCAAATGTTCAGCCAGCGGCGCGAGTTTAGCGGCAGAGCGACCAGCTAAAATCGGGTGATGTCCCAGGCGGACGGCTTCTTCAGCGATCAGCTTTCCGCTGAATCCTGTTGCACCGTAGAGCATCCAGCGCATTATTCACCCTGTCTCAAGCACATCATTCACCTTGTCTCAAGTGCATTATTCACCGCGCCGCATGGGGCGAATGACGCTGTACCAAACCGATGTTCCGACCATCATCACCGCTAGGAATGCCCAGATAATTGCCCAGATGGTTGTCGGGATTCCGGGTGTCAGCGCGGCGAAAGCGGCAGCATCATTTGGGATATTGCCCAGCCCAGCGCCACTGTTACGCGCCAGTGAATAAGCGTCCAGCACGGCATTCAGTCCTGTAAGGATCGCCAGAATATTCAAGACGAAAATATTCGCGCTGATGCCCCCGCGAATCCCCAGAAAGATAAGCGCTAGTCCGGTTAAAATGCCAATGACCAGGGCAATTCCGTTGGCTTGGAGGAACAGCGAAATGAGAATGAAAATCGTGCCTAATCCGAGCGATATCTTGCGTGGAAATGGCACGGTATTGACCAGATAAAACAGCGCCGCGCCGAAAAATGCCGCACCCAGATAACCCGCTGGAAGAATAAGGAAGCGATTGCCGCCGATGGTGCGTGCTAATCCCGTTCCATCTCCGAAAACCTGGAACGAGTCTACACCCCCGCCTGTGAAAACGGCCATGAGGCTGTGTCCGGATTCGTGAATGAAGGTCACGAACAGCCGGAACGGATAGAGCAGGAAACTAAGCTGCGTAATATTCCACGCGATAAACACGACTCCGGCTGCTAACAACGCGATGGACAGGGCGTGACGGCGGAAGTAGGGCATATCTAAGACCATAAATGGCTGCCTCGGTGATGATGAAGTTACTGTTGATTCAGTACGAATATTTCAAAACTTGCGTTGCGGATTGTACCTAATTTTTGAATGCGCGGAGTCGATTTAAGCCAACATCCAACGGAAGTGTTTCGACAATTTGGGGATCGTGTTCAAGATTATCACCTTTTTGTATGGCTTCAATGACAGTCAGCATTCGTGTAACAATACGTGCCTGGTCATTAGGGCTATACATTTCGAAATTAAGCGGTAATTGGCTGTAATCAACTTTATTGCCATAAAGCATTTCCTCAAATGTTCGGCGATACACGCTGCCAAAGTCGAAATCCAGCACATCACCCGCGTTCAGGGGAATGCGAACGTTGGGGATCGGCTCATCGACATCAAACTGCCTGGAGCGCCCTTCACCCTCGAAAAAATCAGGATGCGGGTCGATTACCGTGATGCGATAGGGGTGAGCGCCGGGTTCAGATCGCCGATTTTTTGCGAACATCAAGTAATCAGGGATCGTCTTAAAAGTCGGCGGATACTGGTGCAAATAATCCAGTTCGACAAAAATGATACCCGTTTGCAAAACTTTCGTCCGCTTATCGCGATAGGTTTCAAAATCGCGTCCTGTCGGCTTGTTCGAGGGCGATAGCAGCTCGATCCAGGCTATGGGATCACCACGTTCGCTGTCATCGGATACAGCCTGATATAAACCAACGGCTTTATAAGTTTTGATCTCCTCATCACTCAAACTCAATAAATCAGGAATCGGCATCACGATTTCCTGCATGTTGCCCGCGATTGGAACGGGTTGATATTGCCGCGAAAGATCAGGGTCATAAATCGTGACAGACCAACCTGATCC
>JALHNB010000005.1:0-111381 GCA_022843745.1 Anaerolineae bacterium
GATCTCCTCATCACTCAAACTCAATAAATCAGGAATCGGCATCACGATTTCCTGCATGTTGCCCGCGATTGGAACGGGTTGATATTGCCGCGAAAGATCAGGGTCATAAATCGTGACATCTGATGTGGGATAGCGGGCGGGTTCAAGCGAACGGCGGATTTGCAGCGATTGTTCAATATCGGCTTCATATCCCAGCGGCGCAAGCTGAATCTGCAAAGCCGTTGTCAGGTGGCTGATGTGAAGCGTATGAAAGCTGTCCCATCCGCCTTCAGTTTGCAGACGGCTGTGCAGGTGGGCATTGATTCCACAATACTGGTTAGTGATAGAGCGAATAGATGCCATGAGAATCGTTCTCTGTTTTCTGTCTGAATTAATTTTACCATTTTGTTGAGTTTAGAGTGATAGAGGGGGCATAGAGTATTCGTGTAACATGCGTCAGGGAACAAGCATGGACGCTTGATGATTGTCGGCATACAATAAAATCAGCAAACTTTTCAGTGGAGTTTTATCGGAATGCCTGACGAATACAACTTGCCGGATGATGATACGGACGAAACCGAAGTCGTACCGCCTTCAGGCCGCCGTCCCAATGATGTCGAATTTACGCCTGCCGAACGCCGTCGCCCCGTAAACCCGGAAGACGATGTGCCGTTTCACTTGCCGAAGGATGGCGAGGAAGCCGCGCCATCCAAAGAGCGCAAACGTGACGCACAAAATATGCCGACAATGCCGATCCCGCGTGAACCCGGCTCGGTGGATCATAAAAAGACTCTGGCTGGCAGTGGTGGACTCGATCCCAACCCAGATTTCGACCCGCCTGCGCGTCCCGGCGACACCGTTCAGCATCAGGCGGTTCCGCAGGACACGTTGACGAATATGCGTCCGGTTTCCAGCCAGCAGACCTATCAGCGTCCGGCGCAGTCAAACTATATCCCGCCCGCGCCGCCCCCCACTGCCGCCGCGCAAAATGTGCCGCTGCCTCGCCAAAAATCGCCGCCGCGCAAGCGTATTCTGGGCTGTTCGCCGGGATGCCTGATGATTCTCGCCGGTTTGTTCGTCACATTTTGCGGCGGGCTGACGCTCGTCACATTGGTGATTAGCGCGACATTGGGCGCACGGCTGGAAAATCAGCTTCAGGCGCAGGTCGCAGGATTCGATCAATACCAGAATTTTGAAAGCACGTTCATGTATGACCGCAACGGTCAGCAGCTTTATGAGATTTTTAACGAAGGTCGGCGTACCAACGTCAACCTTAGTGATATTCCTCAAAGTCTGATTGATGCCACACTCGCGATTGAGGATGACAATTTTTACGAGAATATTGGCATTGATGTTCCCGCCACGACGCGCGCCCTGATGCAATATGTTGGCCTCGCGGAAGGCTCAACAGGTGGCAGCACCATCACACAGCAGCTTGTCCGTAACGTGCTTTTTGAGCCGGAATATCGCGCCGAGCGCAGTATCCAGCGTAAGATTGAGGAGATTTTGCTGGCGGTTTTGCTCACTCAGCGTACAGGCAAAGACGAAATCCTAGAGATGTATCTGAATGAGATTTACTACGGCAATCTCGCCTATGGTGCGCAGGCTGCTTCACAGGCTATTTTCAGCAAAAATGTGAGCGAATTAACGCTGGGCGAATCGGCACTGCTGGCAGGGCTGCCGCAGTTGCCCGCTGAACTCGATCCACTCAATCCTGATCCAGAGGTGCAGGCTGCTGTTGATGTTCGCTGGCGCACGGTGTTGGATCGTATGGAAACAGAAGGCTTTATCACTGGAGATCAACGGGCAGAGGCACTGCGGCAGGGTTTGAATTTTAACGAGCCGGATGCGCCGTTCCTCGCGCCGCATTTTACGGTGTTTGCGCGGCAGGAACTCGAAAGCCTGATGACAGATTTAGGCTACAGTCCACAGGACATCGCGCGTGGTGGCCTGCGAGTCTATACGACGCTTGACTTGCGCATTAACGATCTGGCACAACGTGCGGCGCAGGATCAGATTACGCGGCTTTCCGCTAATAATGTCACCAACGCTGCGGTATTGGTTTTAAAACCTCTGACGGGCGAAATTTTGGGGATGGTTGGCAGCGTAGATTATAACAACGACGCGATTGACGGGCGCGTGAATGTGTCGATTTCACCCCGGCAGCCCGGCAGTACGATGAAGCCCTTTACCTACTCGGCGGCTATCGAATTGGGCATGTCGTCTGCCGAAGTTGTGTGGGATACGCCGCTTACGGTGACTGGCCCTGGTGTGCCGCAGGGGTGGCCGCGCAATTATGACGGGCGTTTTCATGGCCCGATGCGTATCCGCAATGCGCTTGCCAACAGCTATAACATTCCGGCAGTCGCGACTCTGCGACGTATCGGCGTTGATAACCTCTTGGCAATTATGCAGCGCCTCGGTGTGAGCAGCCTGGGGACGGATGGCAGCCTCTATGGTTTATCGCTGACGTTGGGTGGCGGTGAAATCACGCTGCTCGAACTGACCCGCGCCTACTCGGTATTTGCTAATCAGGGTGCGTTGGTCGATACCACAGCGATTCTATGTATCGTCAACAGCGATGATGAGATCATTTATCAATATGAAAATGGATGTCCGCGTGGAAACCCAAGCAATCGCACGGTGAATCAGGGCGGGTTTGGTCAGCAGGTGCTTGACCCGCGCATCGCTTTCGTCATCAGCGATATTCTGGCGGATAACAATGCCCGCAGTCCGGCGATGGGCAACAACAGCCCTCTCAATACGGGCAGTCTGGGCGCGTCGGTCAAGACCGGGACGACAGATAATGTGAAGGATAACTGGACAGTCGGTTATACACACAATGTGGCTGTCGGTGTCTGGGTCGGCAATAGTAACGGTGATCCGATGGTCAATTCGTCAGGCCTCACGGGAGCAGCACCCATCTGGAATGCCGTCATCACGTCGATTTATGGCGACCAGACGATGCTATCGAATTTCGCGACCAACGGATTATTACAGAATGACCAGTTGCAGCCACCTTCAGGCCTCTCTCTGCGGCAGCTCTGCAATCCCGGCACGATGATCGACCCAGCGACTCAGTGTTCGTCAGCGACGAATGAATGGCTGCTGGATGGCCCGGCAGGTGTCCCGTCGCCCGATGGCGGCTTGCAATATCCGCCTGCTCCCGCGCCAACTCAATCGCAGCCCATTGCTTCCGGGCCAAATCTCGTCGAGGTCGAACCGGGTATTTTTCGCGTACTTGCACAGCGAATCCCGCCCGAAATTGCGAATCAATTGACGCTGTATGTTGCGCCGGGGCAGACACCACCGCCCGCGCCGATCTATTGCCAGGTGCCAATCGAACTTGCACCCAGCGCAGCCGGGAGTGGCGCACAGGAGCAGTTATTTATCGCTCCACCCTCCAGCCCGGAAGAAGCCGTCGCAGCAGAGCAGTATGCGCGTCAGAATAACCTCGCCTTTTTGCCGACGATTGCGTGCAGCCCTGAGCTATTGGTTGGTGGTGGAGGATTTGGCGGCAATGTCGTAACGGCGGTCATCACCTCACCCGCGCCGGGGCAGGCACTCAGCGGTGAAACGCCCATTTTAGGAACGGTGCAGTTTACCGCCGATCAAGCATTGTTCTACAAAATTGAAGTGGTCGGCGGCGCATTCCCGGATTGGGTGACGATTGGCACGACTCATACGGAAAACGTCGTCAACGGCCAGCTAGAAAATCTCTACGTGCCGGGAATGGCACCGGGGAATTACCGGATGCGGTTGGTGTTGGTCGATCATGGCGGTGGTTTCCTGCAAGCGCCCTATGAAGTGCCGTTCAGCGTCCAATAAAATTGATGTTCGTAGGGGCGACCCGCCGGGTCGCCCCACGTGGCACAAATTAGGATTGCTTGCGCACTGCGTATTCGCCGCCTGTCCACAACCGCGTGACTTTACCCGAATCATCCAGCTCGAATCGTGCATTTTCCTGCGGATTGCCCACATCTTTCAGCCGGAAAATATTGGGTTGATCGGTTGGCTCAAGAACCGTTGGCGCTTCGTCTATGAATTGAATAGAAACGACCTGTAACTTCCCACCGCGCACAATGACTTCGCTATCTCCCCAGTCGGCGGTATAGGTACCCAAAAACTTCTCCCATTCCGGGTTCGCTTCAGACGTTTTAGGTGCAGTGATTTTCAAGACCTCTGGCAGCACCAGTTTATAGGCACGCTCGACAAATAGATGAGGGTTGCTGCCAAAGCTGTTGGTCAGCGCGATTACCCCGAATTGATGTTCACGGCACATATTGAACTGTGTTAAATAGCCTTTGTATCCGCCGCTATGCCCACTGATGATCCATTCGTTAATCCGCATCACAAAAACGCCCAGGCCATAGCCGCCAGTCCAATCTTTATACAGCCAGTGCATGGTGTGCATCTCGCGCAGGGTGTGGAGCGAAAGCACTTCACCGTTCAGCAATCCCAGGTGAAAACGCCCGTATTTCACCAGATCATTGACCGAGGAGGCCATACTCGCGGATGCCGAGAAACCATTTGTGGCGGCAAATGGCGCGGATTGGCGCACGTATTGATCATCCAGTTTCATATAACCTGTCGCAAGATTTGGCTCGTCACCAGCAGGTGTCACAACGGTATCTGTCATGCCCAATGGATCGAGAATACGCTGCTGAATATAACCTGCCCAGGATTCGCCGCTGGCGGCTTCTACGATCCCACCCAGCAGTGAATAGCCCAGATTCGAATAACCAAAATCTTCCATTGGTGGGATAACGGGCTTGCGCTGCTGCGTTGTCGTGACTAATTCATCCCAGGATTGAAAAACGTTGTCCGTCCAATGCGGCGTGGTTGCATCACGGGGGAGGCCAGATGTGTGCGTCAGCAGGTGGCGAATTGTGATTTGTGGCGCACCTTCATAACGCAAATTGAACCAGCTCAGATAATCCGAAACAGGATCGTCCAGGCGCAGTTTACCCGCGTCGCGTAACTGCAAAATCGCCACAGCGGTAAATGTCTTGGTGATACTGGCGATACGAAAACGGGTATCGAGCGTAATCGGCACACCTTGCTCGATATTTGCCATTCCATAACCGCTACCCCAGATCAGATCACCTTTGTGAACGATGCCAATTGCCAGACCGGGCAGGTGACGGTCATGAATTTGTAAGGTGATCCATTTATCCAACAAAGATATGGCGGTGGCTAAATCGGCGTGCTGCTCGATGAAATCGGTCTGTAATGGTTGGGACATGAGACGCTCCTTTGCGAATAAATAGATTTCAGGATTATAACGCGAACCTTTATTGCCCTTCCAAATCGTGCAATTGTTCGTGATCCAAACAATTTCTGAACATAGCTCTTGTTACAATATGTTATGATTGTCGAGATGTTATAAATGTGAAATTCGTGTTTTTTTCTAAATCGGCTTAAGATGAAAGTGCCATTCGTTCGTGCCTTTTATTTTGGCATGTTGGTCATTGGCTGTTATCGGTCTTGTAGTAAATATCCATTGACCGTTTAAAAAGGACAGGCTATGAGGTCTATCAAAAAACATTTTTTTCCTCTGATCGGCATCATGTTGTTGATTTTGATGCAGTTCAGTCGGTTAACTATTCCAGTAACTGTGGCACAGGCTTGTAATGCGACAGGTCTGGTTTATCGTGATTACGACCAGGACGGTACGCAAGACACGCTCGAACCCGCTGTCGCTGGTATTGAAGTGCGTGCCTATAACCAGGCCGGTACTGAAATAGGCTCTACGACGACGGGAACAAACGGGCAATATACACTGCCACTGAGTGATCCACAGGCGCGAATTGAGTTTGCGATTCCAGCTTCATTATCTTATTTACGTTATGGGCGCGTTTGGAATGGCTCAACCTCGACTCAAAGTACCAGCGTCAATTTTGCAAATTGCTCTACTGGCGCTACCACCTTTAATATGGGTGTGAATAACCCAGGCCAATATTGCCAACCTGATCCTGCATTAGCCACAACCTGTTTTACGGTTGGTCCACAGGATAGCACGGTAGATCCTGTACTGGTTTCATTTCCATCTTCATCGGGCAGCGGCAACTTCGGCGGTGCTTATACGGTTCCACCCCCAGCAACGGTTTTTGACCTTCCAGCTTATACCAGCCTCGCTAATGAGGTGAATATCGGTACAACCTGGGGATTGGCTTATCATCGGCCATCGGACACGATCTTAACCAGCGCGTTTATGAAACGGCATGTTGGCTTGGGGCCGGGTGGCCCAGGCGCTATCTATGCCATCAGAGGTGGTGTGACCAGCACTTTGACGACATTAAGCGCTGGGGCAGATGCTCATCCTCTGAATTCAGCACCACCGGATGATTGGTTCCGAGATGTCAATATGTGGGATGCCGTTGGAAAAGTTGGCCTTGGCGATATTGATATTTCTGACGATATGAGTACGCTGTGGGTTATCAACCTGGCTAACCGATCACTCTACAGTATTGCCTTAAATGGCAATCCACCTACCGCTGGCGCGACCAACTCTTTTGCTGTGCCAACCAATCAAGGCGATTGCCCTAGTGCTGGTGACATTCGCCCGTTTGCGGTGGCCTTCAATGACGGCCTGGTTTATGTCGGTGTGGTTTGCTCGGCAGAAAGCACGCCAGCTACGCCCGCGAATCTACGAGCTTACATCTATACGTTTAATCCTGGATCGTCAGCATGGACGCAAGTGCTGAATATTCCACTTAATTATCCACGCCGCTGTCTCAACCAGGCAGCATCAGGGACATGTACGACTGATTATCCAGCCGGGTGGAGACCCTGGGTTAACACATTTACAGTGGACGGTGTTTTTTCAGGCCCTGCCGCCACTGTTGTTTACCCTCAACCCTGGTTGACCGATATTGAGTTTGATAATGGAAATCTGATTTTGGGCTTGCGTGATCGTTTCGGCGATCAAATCGGTAGCGGGGCGTACAGTACCGACCCGTTGGATCCACTGTTCTATATTGGTATAGCCGGGGGTGACCTGTTACGCGCTTGCTCTAATGGTGCAGGCGGATGGATTCTGGAAGGTAATCCGGGTTGTGCTTCCAATGCAGCGAATTCCCAGGGGCCAGGTGGTGGGGAATATTATTATCAGGATGATCTGCCGACCAGACATGATGAATTATTCGTCGGTGGTCTGGTGCAAATCCCCGGCCAGAGTGATGTTGTAGCCTCTTTTGTAGACCCGATCCGAATTTCAACTGAGACTGATGTCTTATATGATGCCGGCATACGCTGGATGAATAATGCCACAGGTGTTACCTCACGCGGCTACCGCCTGATAAATGGTGATCTCGCAATTCCACCCACCACGTTTGGTAAAGCGAATGGGTTAGGGGATATGGTTGCGTTGTGCGCCCCTGCGCCGATTGAGATCGGCAACCGCGTGTGGTATGACGTGAATCAAAATGGTATTCAAGACCCCGATCTGGCTGCTGAAGCGCCTGTTGGCGGTGTTACTGTTCGTTTATATGACGACACAGGTACAACATTGATTGCTACCACAACTACCGCTGGCGATGGAAGTTATTATTTTAACGAAACCAACGTGCCGAGCGGTGGGTTGCAAGTCGGTGTCTTTTATAATGTTCGGCTTGATAATCCAGGCGATTATGCGGGTGCAGGTGCGCTCACAGGATGGACACTGACATCGAACGATCTGGGAACAGATGTCAACGATTCGGATGGCACAATCGTTGGCGGATTTCCCAATATCCGCGTCCAGATAGGCACATTCGGCGAAAATAATCATACGCTGGATTTTGGTTTCTCCCAGGAACCAACACCTACACCAGGGCCGCCGACTGCGACAGCGACGAATACACCCTCTGCGCCAACGGCTACCAATACTCCATCGGGAGCCACTAATACACCATCTGGAGTGACCAATACACCAGCGGTAGTAACAGGCACGCCGGGAACGCCAGTGGTGATTATTTCCGGTACACCAGCGACGCTCACAGGCACACCGCCTACCGCAACAGCAACGTTAGGTACGCAGATCTTTGCAAAAGATGTAGACCCACCGTTCGCCCAACCGGGTGACATTGTGACCTGGATTATCACGATCTTTAATTCTACGAATCAGGCTGTCGCTGATGTCAGCGTCACAGATAACATACCGGACGGACTGGAAATTGTAGATGTGAGCGCGACATCCGGCTCGGCATCCTGGAGTGGTCAAACGGTAACATTTACACAGGCATCCCTGGGGCCGCAGCAGACAGTGGTTATCACCATTACCACGCGCGTGCGTCCAGGTGCGCCGTTTATCATCGAAAATGTGGCACTTCTGCGCAGCATCAACTGGGGTGATGTAGGTGCGGACGGTATCACAGCGAAAGCGCGTCTGGTTCTCGCCAGCGAACAGCCTGGAACAGGCCAGACACCCTGGTGGCGTTTGCCGCTGCTTGTGGCAGGTATCGCGCTGGGGTTGGCGGCATTACGGTTGACACTGAACCGCCGAACCCAAAGCTAATTCGCAGGACTGACTGACAAAAAACGGCAGGTGGAAATTTAAAACTTCCATCTGCTGTTTTTATTCCCTAATATACGGGGGTTTAGAGCCTAAAAAGCCTTCATTTGACAGTCTCTTAACCTGAGTATTTTACACTGTCAAAAAGGAGAGGTTATGAGACAGAATCATACTTTGATGGTGATCTTGTTGATTGTCTTGTTATTAGGTGCTTGTGATAGCGAAGCTTCTCAGCCGAATATTGACAATAACGGCGCACAAGCAGCCCCAGGATTTGAAATTTATACCCACAATGGCGGAGTCACTCGACCATCTAACGCCATTGACATCTATATCGCTTATTCGCCTGAATCTGAACAGTACATGCCGGAACTTATCAGGCGTTTTAACCAGGCCTATGCGGATGGCAAAAATCCCGTTACCGGCCAAGCAGTGGGCCAAGGTGAAAAACCGATTTATGTGTGGGGTACAGACCCGATTACAGGTTCGTCTGGCACTGTTGCGCAGGGCGTTGTGAACGCCGTTATTGCTCCGAATAATGCCAACGTGTACAAGCCGACAATTTTTCAACCATCCGTCAGCCATTGGTTAACCTGGGTAAATAGCAATACCAATCGCCCAATTTTTAATCTGAGCGAGGCGCGGGCAACGGCCCTTTCTCCGGTCATCATTGGTGTTTGGGAGGATCGTCTCAATCAGTTGATCCAGGCGACAGGCAAACAACGCGAGGAAATCGGCTGGGCGGATTTGCTCCGTGTTTTGGAAAACGGTTGGCCGGAAGGACGTCGTGCGGTTTATTATGGTCACACTGATCCGCGCATTAGCTCGACAGGGCTTTCCACCACAATTATCGAATTTTACGCCTGTGCGCGTCAAAATGGGTTTACCGGACGGCGGCTGACGACAGATGAAGTTGAAAATCCAGATATCCAGAATTGTATGCGTGAGATTCAAAGTCTCGTTCGCCATTACTCTCGGCGCACAGAAGATTTCCTTGAATATTTTGGGCAAGGGCCGGATTATCTCGATATGTTGGCACTGGAAGAAACAGACCTCATCTGCATTAACCTGGGTGCAAGGCAAGGTGATGAACAATGTTTGCAGCCTCAAGGCGGACGCTTGATGGCGCTGTACCCGGCGGAAGGTACGTTCTGGCATGAGCATCCATTTGGTATCGTTCAGTTGGATGAAGCCCAGGGGGGGTGGACAACGGCTGAACAACGCGAGGCGGCGCGTATTTTTGCTGATTTCGTGTTGATACCAGAATCACAGCGTTATATTATGACGTTCGGCTTTCGTCCAGCTAATTCGAATGTGCCTGTGGAGTATCCCTTTGTGATAGAGAATGGTGTCTTGCCCGAAGGCCCTACAACTATTCTGGATGTGCCGGATACATCTGTTATTAGCGCTATTCAACAGAGTTGGACGCTCGTCAAAAAACAAGCTGACGTGATGATTGTCATTGATGTATCGGGTTCAATGGAAGATAACAACAAAATCGGTGAAGCCAAAGAAGCCGCGCAAGTTTTCCTCAATGGAATGCAACCGGGCAATCGCGTTGGGCTGACAATTTTTAGCGATACTGTTGATGTGCGCGTTCCGTTGGGCAATCTGGAGAGTGTCAGAAACCAGATACAATCCAATATTCAAGGATTGCGTACCGAGGGTGGTACTGAACTGTATCAGGCGCTCACCGAAGTTACGAACCTCATGAATGCCGAAACAGATACGGAACGTGTGCGCGCTATAGTGTTGTTAAGCGATGGTGCGGACACAGGTGACAGCGGTGTTACATTGAATGATGTAGTTCGGGCGGTCAGTGCCAGCAGGGACTCGTTGAATCCGGTGATTGTCGTGCCGCTGGCTTATGGCGCAGATGCCGATGTGCAAGCCCTCAATTCAATTGCACAAGCTAGCCGGACGCGCATCCAATCGGGCGATGTCGAAAATATCAGCGCTCTGCTCGATCTCTTGAGCAGCTTTTTCTAGGCGAATGATATTGGCGCTTTGCCCTAACTGCATTTACTTGACATATCCTTAAGCGTCAACATAGAATTTGTAAGACATCGCTAACGTATGTTGAGTATAAAATCAATGCCATCGACTCGCAAAACAACCAATAATGCCGCAGGGGATGTCTTTACCGCTGTCGCGCATCCGGTGCGCCGACAAATTCTTGATCGTCTGGCGTTGGGCGAAATGACAGTCTCGATGCTGGCGGAACCATTTGAAATCACACGCCCTGCTATCAGCCAGCACCTCAGCATTTTGCTGGAAAGCGGTCTTGTTGCTATCGAAAAACGCGGACGCGAACACTACTACCAGATTCGCCCGGATAATTTGAACGAGATCTATCGCTGGATCAGTCATTTTGAGCGTTTGTGGCCGGAAAAGCTTGATGACCTGGGAGATTATCTGGATAAGTTGAAAGCTGAGGAGGATGCGGAAGGATGAAACGTGATCTTAAATTTGAACGTTTTTATCCGCATCCCCCGGAGCGTGTGTGGAAGGCGCTTACAAATCCAAAGGCGCTGGCAGAGTGGTATATGGAAAATGATTTTCAGCCTGTGGTTGGGCATAAATTTACCTTTCACACTGACCCCGGCCCTGGCTTTGACGGTAAATTGACCTGCGAAGTGACACTCGTTGATGAACCGCGACAGCTTGCCTACACTTTCATTGGTGGCTATATGAAGCGCCAAACACTCGTAACCTGGACGCTGGTTCCCCACAATGGCGGCACGCTGCTCACCCTAGAGCATACAGGTTTTACCGGGCTAACCGATGTGGCAATCAGTTTCATTTTTGGCTATGGCTGGCAAAAATTTCTACGAGGTCTTCCGCATGTGCTGGATAGATGGGTCGGATCGAAGTTTTGAACCGGCGTGACACCGCGCCGGTTCTTCTAGCATCTTATGATGTAATGACACCTTTTGTGAAAACAGGATTCGCCATCATGACTTCCGGCTGACCATCGAGCATCGCACCAGCGGCCTTCATGTAGTCCCAGAACCAGGGTGCTTTTGATGAGGCCTCAAATGCCTGCTGGCTCGAATAAATTTCAAAGAGATAAAATGTGTTTTCGTCTTGCAAATCATAGCTGTAAACAATCACTTCCTGGTCGGTGTTCGTGAGCGCACGGGGTTTGAGATACTCATCCCATAAGCGGCGTACTTCGTCGCGTTTCCCTGGTTGGCATTTTGTTTTAATTATGAGCGCAAGCTGACTCATCTGGCTAATTCCTTTCGCAATGGATAGAGAAATAATGATTTTCGTGGCGGCAAAATGCGTAAGCTATAGGTTACATGTAGATTATAGGTTAGTTATGGCTTACGTGTCAAGGGCGTGTGTGTAGTAGAAATGAAAGCGGACGCAAGGGAAAACTTGCGCCCGCTTCAAAAGGAGGGTGAAAAACTTTAGTGGGCTGTATTGGGGAACAACGCCCAGCGAAGCTGCTGGAAGCCCACATCGACAGCCGAGCGGAACGAAGCGAAGTTGGTGATGGACTTGGCGAACGTCCACATTGGGCCGGGTCGGAACATCCATTCGCGCATAGCCCGCTTCGCTTCACGCTCCAGGTCTTCGGCACTCAAGTTGTCATATTGTAAGACTGTCGATTTATCCATATCGACCTGCTCCCAGCGTGTGCCTGGTTTGAACCAGTTATTCTCCATGACCTGGAAGAAGAACGGCGTACCGGGATAGGGCGCAGCGATGTGGAAAATCGCCAGATCGAGAGGTAGCTCTTTACTGAAATCAATCGTTTCCTGAATGGTTTCAGGGGTTTCACCGGGCAAGCCGATGATGAAGTAACCGAGATTACGGATGCCAGCTTTGTGTGACCAGGCCAAACTCTGGCGAGCGCGGGCGGGGATAGTCCCCTTACGCGCATTTTTCAGAATCTGCTCACTGGCGCTCTCGATACCCCATGAGATCACATCGCAGCCTGCTTTGCCCATCATCATGAGCATTTCTTCATCAACGTAATCCACGCGGCTGTTGCAGGTGAAAGTGACACCCAGATTGGCTTTAATCAGTTCTTCGCAGATTCCCATCACCTGATCGCGGTTGGCAGTGAACAGGTCGGCGTACATATGGATGTTTTTCACACCCAATTCAGCCAGCATCTTGATTTCAGCGATGATGTTTTGCGGACTGCGCAGTCGCAAAGCGTGCTGGTAGCTCACATGCTTGATGCAATAACTGCAACCGGCTGTACAGCCTCGGCTGGTGACAATAAACTGGTATGAACCCTGAATGGCTGGGCTGCGATATTTGTCCAGCGGCAGCAGGTGGTGCATCGGGATTGGCATGTCATCCAGATTCGGGATGAATGGGCGATCCGGGTTACGGACGATTTCGCCTTTGTGCCGCCAGACCAGACCCTTGACGTGACTCATGTCAAAATGTCCGGTGGCGGGGTCACGCTGGGCGACGACAGGCTGCCATGTCGGGTCAGTCGTGCGATAGAGACGTTCGATATTTTCGCTGAACTCTGTGCGACCCATCTGGGTATCGACGATTTCGCGCAGCGTCAGGTCTGGTTCACCGCGCAGGCAGTAATCCAGCGCGGGGTGAGGCCGCAGGGTCTCGACAGCCAGCGGTGTCGCGTGGGTACCGAATGCCATCGTCACTGCGCCAATGGTTTTCGCCAGGAAGCAGCCATACATATCGTTGGTCAGCGTCGGCGCGGTCAACTGTGTGATATAAAAGCGCGGTTTGAGTTCGCGCAGTTTGGCTTCAAAATCCGGCCAGCTCATGCGCTCGGCAATCGCATCAATGATCTCGATTTTGTAATCCGGGTAGAGGATCGCGGCCATCTGCGCCAGTGATACCTGTCCCCAAATCATATTTTCGCGGCTGCGGCGGCCTACACGGTGCTGGCTGCGAATCCAGATGCCACCATCCGGCGAAGGCGGGTTAACCAAAAGCACGTCCGTATTGTAGGTTTCGTTATCCGCAGCAAATTTCGCCACAATCGGGTCTGCATCAGGGAAGCGTACATTCGAGAATTTGGGTACGCGCCGGGTGCCAAAATTTTCTTTCAGCGTTTCCGATATATCTTTCTTGCCAGACATTTCGCCGCCAATATAGGGCGTTTCATTCTGATGTGCGCCATTGCGAATGACATCGTATTTTTTGTTATCAAAATTGCTTGTGTTTGCCATGATCGTCCTCGTTCTACTGCGCAGCCGTTTAGACCAGCGCCTTGTCTAGTACCACAGATTCTTCTTCGATGATGTTGTTATTCGGGCTGAGGTCAGCTTCAACTTTCAAGTCGCGCTTGCTCAATTCTGTGAGCAGATATACCAGCAGCCAGCTTGTACCGAGTTGGATGCCCGTCATTACGAACATCGCACTTGGTACGAGCAGGAACCACGCTGGTTCAGACCTGCCGGGCATAAAAAGTGTCGCAGCAAACAGCAGCACACCGACAACGAATAAACCAATACCAATCGTGCCGAAACGCTGCTCCAGCGGCTTGCGGAATACTGGACGCCCGAACAATCCCTGACGGATGGGGCGATGGTGGAACAGGGACACAATGTAGTTAAAGACTGTGCCTGTACTAAACAGATTCACGGCAACAATTGCCAGTGTCATTGCCACAAATAACAGGTTGGCGTAAGCGCTGCGATCTTCTACGCCGTTGTTGAGCGCGATGACCCAGGGCAGCAGCGCCAAGACTGCTAATATAACTGCGCCTAATGACAGCGCACCCAGAATGCGAACCGGATTATAAACGGCGGCTGTTCCCAGAATGCTGAACAGGAAACGCAGGCCGTCACGCACGACGCTGAGTTTGCTTTCGCCTGCGCGTTCCTCATACTTGATCGGCACTTCGATCATTTTTATGTCTTCGTGCAAACCGCGTGTACTCATCACGGGTGTGAAATTCAGACCATCTGGAAGCGGATACAGTTTTTCCAATGCTTCACGCTTCAGAATACGCTGACCGCTGGCACTGTCGGTGATACGTGTGTGGGCGATCATGCTCACAAGTGCTGCGAAAAGAGTGTTTCCCAGACGGCGCGTGAAAGGCATTTCACTTTCGATGCCTGCCATACGCGAACCGATCACGAGATCAGCATTCTGGGCAATCATAGCCTGAAACATTTTGGGATAATATTCCGGCGGATAGGTGCCGTCGGCATCCATAAAGGCCAGATAATTACCTTTGGCATAGCGGAAGCCTGTTTTCAGCGCCCCGCCATAGTTGCGATTGACTTTGTGTTGAAGCAGAACCACACCGCGATCTTTATAGCTCTTTACGATCTCGGCAGTGCGGTCTTTTGAACAGTCATCAACGATGATGAGTTCTAATTTATCCAGACCGACTTTCTTTAGTTCGGGTTCAACAGCCAGCACGCGCTCGATAACGTCACCCACGCTATCTTCTTCGTTATAAGCTGGTATCACTACTGACAAAATATTCATGTTCCGACCCCTCGTGAACAATGTTGCTTGAATTGACCCTACAATGTCATGATGACCTAACTAGCGCCTAACAGTGAAAAAGTGAATATTGTTAGGCTAAATCTTCTTTATTCGCTTTTGTTAAGCGTATCATTCACTTTTGTTACGCATATCTTCCAGTGCGCCGTAATGGACTTGCGCAGCCGTTGCCTTGCGAACCGCATCCGCATTGCGCCGATCCTTAATGACACGCGCCGGGATACCGACTGCCACGCTGTAAGGTGGCAAATTTTTATTGACGACTGCGCCCGCGCCGACAACGCTGCCTTTGCCAATCGTCACGCCATCAACCACGACCACATTTGATGCCAACCACACATCATCCTCAATTGTGATGCCCTCGGCGGTAATGCCCTGATCTTTAATATACTTATCCGGGTCACTGTAGACATGATTCACGGCAGCAATCTGAACTTGTGTGCCCGTGTAAACGCCATCGCCAATATGAACCCCGCCCTGACCGCGAATACAGGTATATTCGCCAAAAAAGCAGTTTTTACCGACGAAGATTCCTGCTTGTGGCAAGCCACGATAATTGAAAACGTGGAAAATCGTGCCGTGCATCAGATTAGTGCCTTCACCAATCGTGATCCCGCCTGGGAGTGCGTGGAGATAAACCTGGCTGTCGAGATAAACCTGCTTGCCGAGCTTGATATTGGCAGGGCAGAGCAGGCGCACGTTATGTTCGATAATGGGCAGGCCATCAGCTTGCAAAATCACCTTATAAGCGATACCGCGCAGACCGACACCCACCAGACTGGGCAGCCCGCCGAGCAGCGTCATGATGCTTTGTTCGACCACATAGCGGGGAATGCTGGTCGATTGGCTTTTCAGATAGTAGTTAAGCTCTTGGAGAATGCCCATTTATGATTTTCCTGGTGGTATTTTTGGGACTGTCAACGGTCAGATTTCAACGGTCAGCTAAAGCATTTACAAAGGGCGGTGTAGTCAATGTTTGTCGTGAGGGCTAGGAAGGTTTGCTGCAATGCGAAACCCTATTGTGAAAAGGCTCATTGCTGACCGCTGAAATCTGATCGCTACAAAACAAGAAATTCCTGTGGGTGCAGCGCCATGTGGAAAGATCGCCGCAGGCGGGGAGTCGCGTAGATATAATCGCCTTGCAAAGCGCTCAGGACCAATGTGACTGCATCTTCGAGATCGCAGGCCGCGCCCACGCGCACGGTGTATTCTAACAGCACATTGGCGACGAACTGTGGCCCGCGTCCCGTCATCACGAGGATACTGCGAGCGCCTGCCGTCAGCCCGGCTTCGACATCCGACCAGGCATCGCCAATAAAGAAGCTTTCAGCCAGATCAATGTCAAACTCTTTGGCAGCTTGCAGCAGCATTCCCGGTTCGGGTTTGCGGCAGGTGCATTTTTCATGTGTGTCGTGCGGGCAGTGATACACTTTGGTAATCTGCCCACCGGCTTTGTTGATCTCGGCGATCATCTGCTTGTGGATGTCGTCAAGCGCTTCCGTTGTGATCAGTTTGCGGTTGACAATCGCTTGATTGGTAACGACGAAAATGGGCAGGCCAGTCTCAGTCAGGCGGCGGATACTGTCTAAAGCGCCCGGCAAAAATTCAAATTCGCTCCAGCATTTAACGTGATCGGCGCGGTTGATGTTGATAACGCCGTCACGATCCAGGAAGATCGCCCCTCTAGACGTAGCTACCGTCACCATGATATTAGGTCCGCCCATTCATCGTTTCAAGGTTGGCGGATTGGTTGAGCGCCAGCAGTTTTTCACAAATCGCATGTTCAAGCATCAGATGAACATCTTCGACCATCGCCATCGTGTTTGAAGGCACGTGTACGGGTACATCAACCATCGCTTTGAGTTTGCCGCCGTCATAGCCGCAAAAACCGATTGTCTTTGCGCCAGCTTCCCGCGCGACCTGAACGCCGTTCAGGACATTTTTGCTGTTACCGCTGCCGCTGATGCCGATAACCACATCCCCAGGACGTACCAGTGGGATCAGTTGTTCAGAGAAAACCGCGTCGTAGCTGATGTCATTGCTGATCGCAGTCATGAGCGCATTGTTATCGGTGAGAGCGACCACGCGGAAACGCGGCTGCCCAGCCACATTGGGGCGTTTGGCGAGGTCACATCCAAAATGGGTTGCTGTCGAGGCGCTGCCGCCATTACCAAAGATAAAAACGGTTTGCCCAGTGCGATTGGCCTCCATCAAAGCTTCGACAACCTGATCGACAGCTTCAAATGGAATCTCATCCAGAAGAGCCTGTACGGTGCTAAAGTAGTTGCGAATGTTCACAAGTTGCTCCTGTTTGGGAAAACCATAACAATGACGCGGACGTTATGCTTATTACGATATAACTTATGCCTTGCGGAGTCCAAACACGCACCTAACAAGGCCGATTGATTCGATTTTAGGCATAGAAATTCACAAAAAATTGGGAAATTCCTGGATTTTGCAGGTTATCACTTACTTTTGACTCAGAAGTATCTGTGTACCCTCAAAATCAAAGCTAAAATCCATCCTGCTAAGGCCGAGTGCGTGAAGGGCGCTGGTGACAGCATCCTGCTTGTCTTCATGGCAGTAAATCATAAAGAAGCCGCCACCGCCTGCACCGTTAATCTTGCCACCGAGAGCGCCGTTGTTCCGTGCCGCTTCATAAGCCTGGTCGATCAGGCTGTTGCTGATGTCACGAACGACTCCGCGTTTTTGCAGCCATGACAGGTGCAGCAAATCACCGAACGCATCCAAATCCTGCCGCTGCAAGACTTCCAGCATTTCCTGACCCAACGCTTTAATGCGGTGCATTCTTTCCAGCGTCGCCGGGTCTTGTTCCTGGCTAGCGGTAGATTGCTTTTTGAGGATATTGCCCGAATCGCGTGATTTTCCGGTATAAAATAACATGAGCCGCCGCTGTAAGGTCGCCATCGTATCGGGCATCAGCGGCACTGGGGTGATCGTCGTGGAGTCTTTCGTGAATACGATCTGGTTCAAGCCTCCAATGGCTGAACCATACTCGTCCTGTTTACCGCTAGGCAAATGCAGTTTGTTGATGCCGATATCGCACGCCATTTCCGCGATTTCGGCTCTGGTCATCACGCGCCCCTGCCACGCAGCCAGCGCCGTGACCATTGATACGGCAACCGCGCCCGATGATCCCAGACCCGTGCCGGGCGGAACTTGTGAGGATAGAAAAATATCCAGCCCGTCATAATTGCCAAATTCGCGTAAGATGGCCTTCGCCAAGCCTAACTCGCCCTCGTTGGAAAGTTCAGCGTCGGTTTCGTGGCGATAAAAAACGCGAAAATCCGATGAAGTGATTTGCAGAGCAGAGCCTGCACCCTGCGAAATAACGGTATAGATATAACGATTGATAGCTGTGTTGAGAACTGCGCCGCCAAACTGAGTATAATACGCAGGTAGGTCAGTGCCACCCCCGCCTAGACTAATTCGTACTGGCGCGCGTGCAATAAGCAGCAAGATAAATGGCCTCCTGAATGATGTGCTCGGAAGTTGAAAAGTAAACGATACCGAGAATCCTGATATTTAAAGTGAACGATACCGAGAATCACAGAGAATCCTGATAGGTTGACCTTTACTAAAAATAATCATAGCTTACCAGTTGGGACAATAGTCACAAGAGGTTATAAAAATATTCGAAAAAATTTCGAATTTGACTACCGCCAATTGACAAGTCAGGATATTACAGGTAACAATGTGAACGATCCTGTTATGCGGTGAGGGTGAATGTATCGGCTTTTATTCTACTTACGAATTTTGCTTATCCTTCTGGTCGTAGGTGCGATTATCGCTGCGATCTATTATGCGATTCTGCAAGATAACCGCAAACGAGTCATGGAAATGTATAACCGGCAGGTTACTGTTGCCGTAGAAACCGCCATTTCGAATGCTCTTTATGGCGCTACACGCACCATTGAAGCGCCCATGCGCCAGTATCGCCTGTTGACGATCTCATCCGAAGAAACACTCGAAAGTGTGGCAGATCGTTATAACACCACTGTTGAGGCTATTCGCGAAGTAAATGGATTGTCAGCGGATGTCGAAAAAGGCGATGGCGGTCAGCTGATTGTGCCGGAGGGTGTCCGCGAAATGAACCCGCCGCGCCGTTTAAAAGCATATACAGCCCGCGAGGGTGATACGTTCGATTTGCTGGCTGTCCAAAATAATGTACCCATAGATATATTGCAAACCGACAATCCGATCCTGTCCGAGCGCGGAATCTCGCCAGGAGATATTGTTTTTATCGCGACCTTAGTGTAAATACACTTGAACAGGAAACCTATCGTGAAACCTGTTTCTCAAAAACTATACCGGCTGATTTTTTTGCTGCTGGCAGTTCTGGTGGCAGGGATCATTGTCTCCTGTGACGCAGAGATCCCTCCACCGCCACAAGTAACCGTCAATATCACGCTGGTATCTAACGAAAGCGCTCTGAACGATGCCGTTAGTGAAGCACTGGCCGCTACAGAGGCGCAGAATGTATTCGCTACCGAAACGGCGCTGGAGCGTGGCAACATTACGCTGACACCGACCTCCACATCGACTTATACACTCACACCCAGGCCACCGACGGCCACGCGCGTGCTTTCGCCCACACCAACAGTCACGCCAACCGTTACGCCCACGCCGACCTTCCTGCCATTCGTGCCAAATACGCCGTCCGGATTTGAAGCGCGTACCGAAGGTGGTCGCATCCGTGTCGTTAATGCGTGGCAGGGTCTGCAATATTCATCCGTAGACATTTTTGTTGAGGATTTATCTATAGGTCGGACGCTTGCTGTCGGTGAGGCCACCAATTATCAGCGTGTCCTGTCACCAACGGCACGTGTCAGTGTTTATGGCGTTAATGAAGGGATCGCACAAACATCCTTTGAGCCACTTGTGAGCCGGGTTGTCGAAATTCCCGACGGCGGTGGTGTTTCGGTGGTGTTAGCTGATCTTGGGGATGGCCCGACACTGCTTCCGGTTGTAGAAGATGTTACGCCGCTGGATACAGGATATGCCCGCGTGACGGTTGTGCAGGCCAATCCTCTGATGCTGCGCTCGAATCTCGAAGTTCCTTCTCTCCAACGTGCGCTGGCCTATAACCTGTCGTTAGGTCAGATAGCTGGCCCATTTGATATTCCATCGGGCGAATATCAGCTCGGAATTTATGATGCTGATAATCCTTCTCTCCTCCTGGAAACGATCAACCCATATGGTTTTAATAACCGTTTGAATTATTTGCTGGTGTTCTATCCGCCAGTGCAGGACAACGATAACCCGGATACGATTGCGTATCAGATTTTTGACGGCAGCACATCGCGTACTTCCACCGATATAGCGGCCTATTTTGTCAATGCCGCCAGTGCTGCTGGCCCACTTACCATTAAGCTGGATGGTCAGGTGCAGGTAAACGCTTTGAGTGTTGGTGATATCCTGGGGCCTGTCCCCGTTTCGAAACTGGGCAACAGCATCATTGTTGAAGGCCAGGATGGTCGGGCAGCTTATAGCGACGAAGTACCTCTATGGAGCGCGGAAGATCGCGAGACGGATAAAATCATCATCCTTTTTGACCGACCCTCCTCAGATACGGAGCCTGCTCTCGTCCAGCTTGGCGTTTTCTCGCGCAATCCTCGTCCATCCGTTGCTGGCTCGAATGTCCGGCTCATTCATGGCCTGACGGGTACAACCGTAACGCTGGATTTGCAAATTCGCTCAACCAATCCGCTGATAATCAACAATCCATTTGGGGTCCCACTCAGCCAGCAAGGGAACACAGCCTGGTCGCCCATGATTCAGAATGTCACTTTTGGCACGGCATCCGATTATGTGAACCGAACGCCCAACGTTTTTGACGTGCGTCTGGTACTCTCCGGTACAGAAAGTGTTCAGGCTTCGCTCGCTGGCTTACAGTTTTTGGCAGGTGGTGTTTACGATTTTGTCGCGCTGCCAGGAGATCGTGGCGGTGTCGCAAAACTGGTTTTGATCGAGCCGGATGTCCAGGTATCAACGCTGGGGATTAACCAGGCCGATCCGCAAGTGATCCAGCAGCAGGTTGAAGCCGCGCTCACGGCATCTGCCCCTGCGATCAGTGCCACTCCAACCGTAGCACGTACACCGACGCCGACTATTTCGCCTGTACCAACCAATACACCGCCAGCATCGAATACCCCTGGGGTTGCGATTCCCAGTCTGTTGGTTAATCCCGCACCGCCCAATGCGATTTTAGACACGTTTGTCGTGGTTGGGGAAAATTTTGCTCCAAACCGACGTTACAGCATCAATATTGATGGCGGGGCAGAAGCTCAGGCGGGTGATACGGACGCGCAAGGCGGATTCCAGACAACGATAAGCCTGCCGGGAGATGTTGACCCAGGCTTACATGTGGTGCGTGTGTGCGTGGATTGCAGGGTGAATGGCGCACAGCAGGAACAGCTTATCGCTATTAAAGTGGCGGATACTGATGTGACGCCAACGGCTACCCCGCAACCTTGATGGAAACAGGTGAATAATGCTTAGGACGTTTAAAGCGCTGGTCGCGATTATTATCCTTATCACTGCTGCCGTTGCTCTCGCGCCGATCACCGTCGCGCAAGTCGATCAAACGGTTAACGTGGGTGAGATACGGATTGTCAACGGGCTGGTTGGGCTGGGGAATGTCGATGTCTATCTGAACGGCAAGGCAATTTCTTTCGGATTGCAACCGACAACTGCAACGACCTATATGTTCGTTCCTGCGGGACAGCATAGTATCGCGGTGCGGATAGCAGGGGCAGATGCGCTTTCCGCTCCCGTAGCCGATATTTTATTTGATCTTGTACCCAACCAAAGCCGTACAGCCATCATTTATCAGAAGCAGTTTGCACAGGCCGATGGTTATGTTCCGCCGCTGGAACAATCCGGCGCGATCATGATGCTGGACGATAACCGCAGCCCGATTGAACTCGGCAGGACGCGGTTAACTGTTGCACACCTCGCCCCAGGATCGCCCAATCGTTTAAGCATCACCTACCCGGACCGTGCCTCGCTGCTGCATGAGGTTACGCTGGAGAAGCCCTACGGGACGATTGATGTGGATGCGAAAGTCTATCCGCTGGCGATTGTTGATGCCACCAGCGCAGAATTAACACGCCTCGAATTGATTGGCGACATCAGTTTCTACGCCAATACGTTTTATACGCTGGTCATCGTGCCGGATATTGCGCCAAGTGCCAGTGGTCGGCTCCTGCCGGGATTATTATCGCCATCCATGCGCCTGTTTTTCGTCAGTGCGCCGATTGACCCGCCGCAAGATGGAATCCGCATGCGGGTGATCCACGCCGCGCATGATACCGCTGTCGTTGATCTGTATATTGATGAGCGTCTGGTCGCCTCACGTCTGAATTACAGCCGTTATACGGAATATTTGGGGCTGACGGGCTATACCCATACCCTTGCGCTCCGTAACCGCGATGCCGCGCCAGAGAGTGCGCCGCTGGCGACAGCCCGCTTCTCGATAACGGCTGATAACCAGAGTCAGAAAAACTGGACAATTCTGATGCTGAATGCCACCGAACAGAATGTTCAGGCATTACAGTTGATTGATACTGCTCTACAGGCATCCGACCCCAATAACCAACCGCAAATTATTAATACAGATGGTGGGCCGATGATTATGGCGCTTCTGCCGGATAATATCGCCCAGACCGAAAGCGGCGCTGCGCGTGTCCGTCTGCTACACGCAGTCAATGGTGCGCTCGATCTCAGCCTGTTTACGGATGCGCTGCCCATCGAAGAAGGCATTATCCTGCCGACCCCCAGACCCGGCCCCACACCAACTCCATCACCGCCTCTTCAGTTGATTGAGCCGGTTGTTTTTGGCGCAGAGGCGAACGAGGGCGAAGTTCCAGCGGGTTTGTATAGCGAACTTGAATTCAGAGTCAGTGGTTCGAGCGTTGTGAGCAGCCTCCAGAATGTCCATCTTGTCGATGGTGTGGTTTACACGTATGTGTTGATCGGTCAACCGGGTGGCGAACCGCCTGTTCAAGTGCTGCAACTACAAGATTATGGACGCGGCGTTCCCCAGGAACGGCAGTATGAAGGTGTCATTATTTCGAATCAGGCCGTCAATGTTCGTGAGCGTGCCAATTCCGCTTCAGCCGCGTTGACCCAATTAGCGAACAATAGTGAAGTCGAGGTGTTGGGGCGCAATTTCGACGGCGCGTGGGTGATTATTCGCTTCGTTGATCCGACGACACGCGCTCGACGTGAAGGTTGGGTATCGTCGGGGTTGATACGGGTGACACGCCTGGGCGAACCGATCAATGTGCTGTCGCTGCCACAGGTGACACGTTAGGCAAAATAAAAGGGGCGATATATTCGCCTCTTTTTAAATCTCATTCTGATGCCTGAAATCTATCAGTTCACAGGTACTGCAAAACTTCAAAACTAGGTGTTCACAGGCACGGCAAAAATCGGTGTCGTGGTTGGCTGATCGTCAAACGGGCTGCCACCTGCTGGTTCAATCGAAACCGCAAAGGCCTGGTAGTTCTGAAGCGAGGTTTCCAGCGGCACAACGATATACGTTGTTTCCTCAGCTTGGGTGGCCTGGAACAATCCTCCGCTTTGAATACTGCTCTGGTTATTGATAAGCCACAATTGAAATGTTTGGTCGGCTGGCAGGACAGGCAGATTGCTGACCTGAATCACCGCCTGGCTGCCGTCCGGCGCGGCTATGAGGGTACCCGAAATTTGTTCCTGCGCCGGGTCTGGAACCAAGGCAACACTGACTGCGCCCTCCTGCGCAGAAAGGCTTGCATAAAGCTCCTGCGGGGATAACGCCTGCTGATTGCGCGATAAGAACCAGGCGACACCAAAAACGACGACTAACATCGCTGCCAGTGCCAGTAATCCACCCAGTGCGCGATTGCGGCGGACGGGTTTGGGTTCAGGTAGGCTGGATTCCGACATCGGTATCGTTTTGATGGGTGCCGGGGGTGTTTCGGTTTTGCGCTGTGCAGCCAGCCGTTTACGCAGATCATCCTTCAGATGTGATGGAGCAGTTTGTGCAGGCGTTATCAAGATTAGCGAATCCGTCAACGCCTGATATTCCGCAAGCATCTTCTGTGCTTCGGCATCATTGGCTAGGAGCGTTTCAAATGCTTCTCGTTCTTCGGTATCGAGCGCACCCAGTGCATACGCGGGTATCAAGTCAAGGAATGTTTCTCTGTTCATGTGTTTAAGACAACTGTCATCACTGCGCCATAGGGCCGCTAATAATCTTACAATGTTCCTCTGAATATTTGAATATACGCTCAGTTATCCAATGTCGGATTTATGGGCGTCTCAGTTAGCCACGCCGAACGCAACTTTTGCATCCCCTGACGTATACGGGTTTTTACCGTTCCTAATGGTAATTTCAAATATTCTGAAATATCGGAATGCGACATGCCGTAAAAATAGGTCAATCCGATTACGTCGCTTTGTTCCGGTGGAAGCTCTTTCATCACCATCACCAAGGTCCGGCGCAGTTCACCGTTGCCGGATGTTAAGATGCTCTCCCATAACTGTGGGTTTTCATCGATAAACAACATTTCCTGCTTAGGTTCTTGCCGGGTGCGCTGACGTATGACATCAATCGCCAGTCGTCGGGTAATCGTCAACAGCCAAACAATAAACTGACCCTTCTGCGGGTCATAGGTGTGCGACTTGTCCCATAGACGCATAAAGGTGTCCTGCGTGACTTCTTCCGCCGCCATCTGGTCGTTGAGAATACGCTGTGCCACCGAAAAAACTAGATTGGCAAACTGAGCGTGCAAGGCTACCAAAGCTTCCTCGTCGCCTAGTTGAATACGTTGTAGTAACTCTAAAACGGGTGTCTGACTCATAACATTTTGATCGGATTTATACATAGATTGAATAGTATAACCATAAGCCTGACTTCATGAAACCGCCACTTCGCATGACAGGTGTGTTTTAGTTCCGTCTCAGCTTTGTACGTTACTGTTCATTGTAAGGCAATACAGATGAGCGTCCAGCTCAAAAAATGCTCACTTTTTGCTCAAAAATTAATAATTTCGCCTTAAAGACACAAGAGCGCAAAGAATTTTTGACCTTTTCTTTGCGCTTTGTGCCTGAGTTTTTTGCTTTAGCCTTCGTAGTAGCTGTCGATTTTACTTAAGGCGTGATCGACAATCTCTAGCCCATCTCTAATCTGCGCTTCGTTAATGATGAGTGGGGGGCAGTTGAAAACCATGCTCCAGCGCACGAACGTACTCATTCCTTCTTCCTTGAGCGTCTTGGTGACAATCGCCATCGGCTCGCTTGGTGCGCCCAGATAAGGGGTCATCGGTTCGCGCGTTTCGCGGTTTTTCACCAGTTCGATGACCTGATGCAGACCTGCGCCGCGAATCTCGCCAATCGTGGGATGTTTTTCAGCCAGATCGTTGAGTCCCTGTCGTAACACCTTGCCCATTTCGCGGGCATTTTCGATCAGGTTTTCGTTGCGGTAGACCTCGATATTGGCGACACCCGCCGCGCAAGCCAGCGGATGTGCGCTGTAGGTCAGACCCGTTGAAAGCACATGATCGTCAAAAAACGCGCCGACTTCTTCGCTGACAATCGTCGCGCCCATTGGCACATAGCCGCTGGTGATACCCTTCGCGACGGCGATAATGTCGGCCTGGACATTGGGATAATGATCGACACCGAACCACTCACCCGTGCGCCCGAAACCGCTCATCACCTCGTCCACCAGCAGCAGCATGTTATATTTCTTGCAGATTTCGCCGAGTCGATCCCAGTAAACCGCGCTGGGCTGGATAATGCCGCTGGTGCCGCTGTAGCCTTCGATCAAAATCGCGGCGCAGTTCTGCGGGCCTTCCATCTGTACGATTTCCTCGACCATATCCGCCATGATCGCGTCGCCCTCTTCCTGTGTGCGGCCTTTATAGACCGGGCTGCGATAGGCGTAAGGGTCGGGCAGACGCACGATGTCCGGGATGCCAGCGTGTCCATGACGACGTGGGTCGCCGCCAGCGCTGGCCGCGCCAAAGGTCGCACCGTGATAGGAACGGTAGCGAGTGAGAATTTTTTGTTTTCCCGTGAACAGCCGCGCCATCTTGATCGCATTTTCGATAGCGTCTGTGCCGCCGTTGGTGAAAAACGCCTTACTCAGATTTCCCGGTGTGACTTCCGCCAGCAGTTCACCCAGGCGACCACGTGCTTCGGTAGCGATGCTCGGATAGGCAAAGCTGATACGCGCGACGTGATCCTGAATCGTTTTGACAACGTGCGGGTGGCTGTGACCGACATTCACGTTAATCAACTGGGATGACCAGTCGAGATAGCGTTTGCCCTCGGTATCCCAAAAATACACGCCCTCGCCACGATCCATGACAATCGGATTCCAGGCTTGCTGCGCTGTCCAGCTTGTCAGCGTGTAATCCTTATTAAGCTCGACAATTTCTGCCGTTGTAGACATCAGAATGACTCCTTAGATAGGCTGTTCGCGATGCGCTTTCAGCCGTCAGCCAGAACTTTTGCCTAATTGTAATCCAAAATGGCCTGAGAACCCAACACCTCAGATCATAAATGACGGGATAACCCAACAGCGCGGACGATAAAAAAAAGAGGCATCGTCTGAATGCCTCTCGCTATAATGCTTATCGGAGTCGCCGCCGCAAAATCCGTCGTGCCATGCGTCGCTCCTGTCGCCGATCTGCCCAGCGCAGCCTGCGGAAAAATCGTCTGAACATGAGATTACCCCTCCATTCTATGCTTCTATTCGCGATTATAGGACTGATTCACGGATTCTAAATTGACGTTTTCTTATGCACTGAGCATAGGTTGAGGATATTGGCGATGTGTTGTGAGGATGTAAAATAAGTGTAATCTATGAAAGTTGAAGATCATGCAACAAACTCTACTATATCGTCTCCGCAAAATGTTTGTCGGCTTTATGCTGCGCTGCCCTAACTGTGAACAGGGCAAACTGTTCAGCGGTGGCTCGTTTGAGATGAACCAAACCTGCCCGAACTGCGGTGTACGTTTTGAGCGTCAATCCGGCGAGTCGCTCGGCGGCATGATGATAAATCTCGTCACCGCAGAATTATTGACCATCGGCGGCTGGATTCTCACTGAAGTGCTGTTTGATTTCCCCTGGGTGCCAGTGCTTGCCTTCTGGGTCGCGTTCAATATCCTGTTTTGCATCGCGTTTTATCGCTCGGCGCGGGGAATATGGGTAAGCATTTCGTATATGGGCGGCGGGGTTTACGCGGACGCAGAAGGTAAGCCGAAGTAGGGGAGCAGAGAGCGTGTTGCGCCCCTACAAATCATGTAGAATTTATGACCGCCCGTAAATCTGCAAGCTGTCGCCGCTGATCGCACTGGCGCTGTCGGATGCGAGAAAGGCCATCGCATCGGCGATCTGCTCTGGTGTTACCCATTTGCTGAAATCGGCATTGGGCATGGATTGGCGGTTCGGCGGCGTGTCGATGGTGCTGGGGAGGACGGCGTTGACCGTGATTCCGTTGTTAAGCAGTTCAGACGCCATGCTCTCGATGACGCGCTGTGCAGCGGCTTTGCTGGCGGTGTAGGCGGCATGATTAGTCGTGCCTTTGAGCGCGGCGCGAGCCAATACGACTACGATTCGGCCTGTGACATTTTTTTCGACCATGTGCCGAGCGACGCTGCCGCAAGTCGCATAGACCGAACGCGCATTGAGATTCATCATTTTGTCCCACACATCGATCCCCGTTTCATGAACAGGTTTTCCCGCCGCGTAGCCGCCAACCGTATGAATCAGCACGTCAATCTGACCGAAATGTTCGACAATTTGCTGGACGGCTGCGTCCACGCTGGCGGGGTCGGTCACGTCCGCGCTGACGTTCAAACGCATATCGGTGGCTGGTGGAGCTTCCCCGCCTTTGCTGCGCTCGACCAGTGCCAACTTTGCCCCAGCGCCGCCAAAACGTTCCGCCGCCGCGCTGCCCAGGTTGCCCGCCGCGCCGGTAATCATGACCACTTTGCCTGCAAATTCGCCCATCATAAAATTACTCCTTTTCAAAACAAGTCTCTATTGAGTCATTTGTCCGAGCAAAATATTACAGTGTAAAACGTCAAAAAGAGACTTTTTAGATTTTAAGTCTCTTTTCTCTGTGTCCTTTGTGCCTCTGTGGTTCGAATGATTTATTTTATTGTTGCTGTTGCTGCTGCTGTTGAACCTGATCTTCCAGTTCGGCATCGTAGGATTGCCATTCCGGTTCGGGCAAATCAATATCCCCATGTGCCATTTCGTCGGCGGGGCGAACCTGAACGGAAACGCTCAACTCCGTCTCGGCAGTGCCTTTGAAAACGCCGCGCGAGGGAGGCACATCGGCATAATCGCGCCCGATAGCCACACGGATATGGCGATCTGCCACGATCAGATTGTTGGTCGGGTCGAGCCCCACCCAGCCAAGTCCTGGCAAATAGGCCTCGACCCAGGCGTGAGTTGCGCCTTCCACAGAGCGATCCTTATTACCTGCACCTGTATAGAGATAGCCACTGACGTAACGGCAGGGGATATTCAGGTTGCGTACCAACGCCGTCATAATGTGGGCGAAATCCTGGCAAACGCCTTTGCGATTTTCCAATGCCTGGTCGATGGGTGAATCAACATCGGTGCTTTCCTGGTCATAATCAAATATGGTGTAGATCGCCGTATTGAGTTCGCGCAGCAGGTTCAAGGGGTCATCGCGACGCTTTTCGACATCCAGTTCGTTCGCCAATTGATGAACCAGCGGTGTCATCTGGATAAAGCGGCTGGGGATGAGCATATCCCAGAAATCCCCTTGTGCGACCTCGGTATCAAGCTGATTCCAGGAATCTAAACTGAGCGCTGATGGCAGTTCCGGTAGAGGGCGAATATCGACTAAAGCATCTGCTGTAATGGTCAGGCGAGTGTGAGGCCGGGGAATATCAAAATGATTGACGGTATTCCCCAGATAATCGCGATGGCTGAAAACCTGTGCGCGTGGATTCACGGACAGGTTATAAGTCAGACAGCGCTGGTTGCCTTCAGTGCGTGGGTGCATATATACATCCATCACGCTTTCGGTGATAGGCGCACTGTAATGAAAACGGGTGATATGGTGAACCGAATAATTCATATGCCTAATCTGGCCTCTCTGATTCGTTCTTGATTAAGAGGTTAACGCGGATTCAATCGGATAGGCAATATAGGTTTGGTGAATAGCGACGTGAATCTGCGCACACTGCCGCTGAATATCCGCCAGATAATCGCGCAGGCTGCTTGCCATAATCTCATCCACCTGGTCAAAACCCAGCGCCGCCCGCAGTCGCCCAACCAGGCGATTAGTCCGCACGACCTTGTGCTTCTCTGTCGCTTCGGCAATCGCGTTGAGCGCGACCTGGAGTTGGTCAATCGCGAAGCAGATGGAATGCGGGAACTGCGCATTGAGCATCAAAAATTCGGTGATGGTGGCAGGTTGGGGGTCGGCAGTGTAAATTTTGCAATAGGCTTCAAATGCCGTACAAAATTTGAGGATGCTCACCAATTCCAGATAATCATCTCCCACATGATCCTCGCTGCGTGTGTCCAGAAAACTACTGTGAACGTCGAGCAGCGTTGCCGTCATATTCGCGCGTTCGATACAGCGTCCAGCCTGGATGAAGTGCCAGCCTTCGCCGTGACTCATCGTTGAATCGGTGATGCCCTGGAACAGGTATGCACCATCGCGCACCATGCGTAGGAAACTATATGGCTCCTCGCCCCAGATGGTGTCGATGTCCGTACTTCTGACCTGCAAATAGAGCAGATTCAATTGTTCCCACATCTCAGAGCTGATCTGTTCGCGCACATGACGCGCATTCTCGCGGGCGGATGCGATGCAGGTGACAATCGAATTGGCGTTATCCGGCTCAAATGTCAAAAGCTGTGTGATCGCATAAGGATCATTTTCCACATCCGGCTGTGGAATCTGGAGACATTCAAACAGCCGCGCCCAGCTATGATCGGCACGTGCAGGTGAATAATCCAGCATTGTATTCAGATTTACCGCCAGCAAACGCGATATATGTTCCGCGCGTTCCAGATAGCGGCTCATCCAGTATAAATTGTCAGCTACTCGCGATAACATTGCCTCAGCCATAAAGCACCCACGTATCTTTACTTCCGCCGCCCTGCGACGAATTAACCACTAAAGACCCCCGCCGCAAGGCGACGCGCGTTAGCCCGCCAGGGACAATGGTGACGCGCGTCCCGTAGAGGATATAAGGCCGCAGATCGACGTGGCGCGGCTCGACCTGCCCTTCGATATAACAAGGGGCGCGTGAGAGTGCCAGAGTCGGCTGGGCGATGTAATTGCGGGGATGTGCGATGATGCGTTCGCGAAATTCCTCACGCTCCTGGGCGGTGCTGTGTGGGCCGATCAACATGCTGTAGCCGCCGGACTCGCCGACGGCTTTCACCACTAGTTTATCGAGATTTTGCAGGACATAGCCGCGCTGTTTTTCATCTTCCAGCAAGTAAGTCTCGACATTTTGAAGGATCGGTTCTTCGCTTAGATAGTAGCGGATAATTTCGGGGACATAGGCGTAAATGGCTTTGTCGTCAGCCACTCCCGTGCCGATAGCGTTGGCAAGTGCGACGTTACCCGCCCGATAAGCATTGAATAATCCCGCGACACCCAAAGCGGAATCAGGCCGGAAAGCCATCGGATCAATAAAGTCGTCGTCAATACGCCTGTAGATCACGTCTACGCGCTGCAAACCAGCGGTGGTACGCATATAAACGACGTTATCATGTACCAGCAGGTCGCGCCCTTCCACGAGCTTGATTCCCATCTGACGCGCGAGGAAGGTATGCTCGAAGTAAGCTGAATTAAAAACACCGGGCGTGAGCAGCACGATGGTGGGGTCAGCGCTGCGGTTGGGTGCAAGCGCACGGAGCGTCGCCAGAAGCGCCTGCCCATAATGGTCAATCGGACGCACACCATAATCGCTGAAAAGGCGTGGAAAAATGCGCTTCATCACCTGCCGATTTGCCAGCATGTAGGAAACGCCGCTGGGAACGCGCAAATTATCTTCCAGAACGGCGAACTGTCCATCGGGGAGGCGCACAAGGTCTGTGCCGACGACGGAAACGTAAATATCACGCGGCACATGAACACCGCGCATCTCGCGCCGGAAATGGCGACAGGAGTAAATCAACTCACGCGGCACGATGCCATCCGCCATGATACGCCCGGCGTGATAGATATCCGTCAGGAACATATTGAGCGCGGTGATGCGCTGCGTCAAACCTCGCTCGACGGTATCCCATTCCGAAGTGGTGATGACGCGCGGCAGCAGATCATAGGGAAAAATGCGCTCCGTGCCTTCTTCATCGCCATAAACGGTGAAGGTGATGCCCTGATTCAAAAATGAGGTGTCGGCTGCGGCCTGCCGACGCTGGAATTCTTCGGGGGGTAATTCGAGCAAACGTTTATACAGCGCTTCGTATTGCGTCCGGGGAGTCAGCTTGGCTTCGAACATTTCATCGTAGCCAACATTCAGGTCATATTGTGCAAAAGCCGCACTTTGTTCATTCATCATTGTCATAGTTTGATACGTTTCATAAAAATATTACGAAATGGACTTAAGCATAACCAATCTGTCACCGAATCCCAAATAGGCAAAAGTGCTAAATTTGTGACGTATTTCCCAAAACAATTCAACGAATTTGTGTTAGTTCAACAGCTTGAAGTTATAATAGTCTTATCGTCCTCTCTCCAACACAATCTGGCAAACTGATGCGTATCCACCGTCAATCTTCACGGCTCACTTTTCGTAAACGCCGCCGTCGCTCAGGCTGCTTATCGTTCACGGTACTGCTCGGCCTGCTCACGGGCATCATCACCCTTTCGTGGAACTGGTTCGGTCAACGCTTTAATCCGTCTGCGTCCAGTCAACCGATTGGCGTGAATGCACGGGGCGTGCTGGAAGCCTTTGATCGCGGCGATCTGGATAGCACTGTCGAATTGGCGCAGCAAATACTGGCGGTTGATCCCAATAACGTGGATGCGCTGACTCTACTGGTTCGCGCACTCGTCTATCGTAGCTACAGCGATTATAACCGGGCTGTAGATCGCGACTCGGCTCTGCAAATCACCACTGAAGCCGTGACCCGTTCTCCTCGCAGCATGGATCTGTTAGCCATTCACGCTTTTGCATTACAGGCTGTTGGTCAACCTGGCGCTGCGGCTGCGGCTGCACAGAAAGTGCTGGAGGATAACCCCGACAATACCATCGCGCGGATTGCTCTGGGGCTGGCCTATGGCGGCGCGGGGAGTTACGAAGTCTCGCTGCGTGAAAATCTGCGGGCTGTTGAAGGCACAAGCTGGCAGCTCGATGCCCGCCGCGCCCTGGCGATCAGCTACAGCGATTTAGGCGATTATGACACGGCGATCAAAACGATTGAACGTGCGATCAGCCTCAACACGCATCTGACAACCCTGTATTTTGAGCGTGCGCTCTATGCGCTGCAAATTGGCGATGCGGACGCGGCGACGGTGGCCTATTTTCAGATTATCGCCTATGACCCGGATAATGTAAAAGCGCGTCTGCGGCTGTGCGAGCTTTCCAGCATGATGCGCGAACGGGATGCCGCGATTGATTATTGCCATCAGGTGACGGAACTCGCCCCAACCTGGTCGGAGGGATGGTATCGGCTGGGGCGCGAGTATTTCCTGCAAGGCAATTTTCAACCCGCACAGGAATATCTGCACCATTGTTCGTCGCTTCAGGTGATGCAGGATATTCCCACTGAAGAACGACGTTTTGAGTGCTGGTATTTGCAGGGGCAGGCGGCGGAAATGCTGGGTGATTGTCCGGCACTGCTCGCGACGTATAATGAATATCTTGCGATGGCCGCTGACAGCGAACTTCGGCAAACATGGCTGTATCCGCCGGAAGGCCCACCCTCATGCGTTACGCCGCCGCCTGATACCTGAGTGGCTGAAAGGATGAAATGCTCGTGCCGCAGGTCGTTACCATTCATGCTAAAGCTGAGATAGAGGCCTTTGCGCGGAAGAATCCCTTTCTGCATATTTTTGAAATTGGCGATCTCGACGATTTTTTCTGGCCTTATACGCTGTGGTATGGCTGGCAGGAACACGGAGAGCTTCAGCAGTTAGCGCTGATTTACACCCAGTTCGATACTCCCACACTGCTGGCTTTTGCCGATCCGCCGCATGAACAGATGCGTGACTTCCTGAAAGCACTCTTACCGCTTCTACCGCGACGTATTTTCGCCCAGATTGACTCGAACAGCGTCGAACTATTCGCGGATTCCTATCAGATTGAGCCGCATGGCTTATTGTGGAAAATGGCGCTGGTTGATTTCTCAAAGATAGCAAATATCGACACCACCGATGTCATCCAGTTTTCGGACAATGACCTCGAAACGCTGGAAGAATTTTATAGTGATGCTTATCCCACGAACGTATTTAGCGCACGAATGCTTCAAACCGGGCGTTATTACGGCGTTCGCCAGGGTAAAACGGTGATGAGCGCGGCGGGTGTGCATGTTTATTCGCTGGCTTATAGAGTCGCGGCGCTTGGGAATGTCAGTACGCAACATGAATTTCGGGGACGCGGACTGGCGGCAAAAGTATGCGCCAGATTGTGTCAGGTGTTATATGCTGAAGGGATCGAGCAAATTGGATTAAACGTGAAGGCTGATAACCCAACGGCTATCGCGCTTTACGAACGTCTCGGATTCGAAAAAGTCGCTGAGTTTGGTATGTACGCGCTGGAAATGCGCTAAAAATATGTTTTTTGTACGACCTTTTTTCAAAACATTCATCCATAGAAAATGAAAATTGCTCGTCTCCTGGCTTGGCTGGCGCTGCTTCTGACCATCGCCGCTGCCTATACGCTGCGCCCATTTGTGGATGTCGAATCCGTCAACCTGGGGCTGATTTTATGGCTGGCAGGTGGGCTGATTCTCGGCATCGCCTTTTGGTTGTGGCGTGGTGCGCTGCCTTCGGTGATAAGCAAGGCCGACATCGCGACGACTGCGCCGGAACAACCGCCCGTTTCTCGCCCATTCGTGATTTTTGGTATAGCAGCGCTGCTGATTTTAGCGGAAATCAACGGTAGGGTGCTGAATATCCCCCCACTGATGAACGTCTCGTATCATGTCCAGTTCGGGTTGCTCGTCCTGGGGTGTGCGGCGTTAATTGTCGGTTTGGGCAGATTTCAATTTGATTTTTTTCGACAGATCAAAATAGATTGGTTGCTGCTGGCGATTACGCTGCTGGCATTGGTTGTCAATAGCTGGATGCTGGACAGCGCCGTTCATATCTGGATCGACGAGTTCCATTTTGCCGATGTGGTGGTTAAGCTCTGGAACAACCCGAACGCGCTTTTGCTGCCCTCGAATCCGGGGATCGCGGCCTTCACCTCCGTTTATGCCTATCTGCAATCCATCGCGATCAGTATCTTTGGCGCGGATTTAATAGGCTTGCGTGTACCGAGCGTCATTTTCGGTACGTTGACGATCCCGGCGGTCTATCTGCTGTCGCGCGAACTTTTTGATCGCAAAACAGCGCTTCTAGCCGCCTTATTCTTAGCTGTCTTTCCGCCGCAGATTCATCTCAGTCGTTTGGGGTTAAACAATATCGCCGATCCGCTGTTCGGTGTGCTGGCGCTGGCATTTTTCATGCGTGGGCTAAAGCGAGGCAGGCGGATTGATTATGCTATCAGCGGCGTGATGCTAGGGCTGACTCAATATTTTTACGAGGGTGGCAAGCTGCTCTATCCGGCACTGTTCGTGATTTTTGGCGTATTGGTTCTCGTCATCTGGCGACCACAGCGGCGCGGCCCGCTGATTTTCGCGTTCACGGCGCTGATGGTAGCACTTCCGATTTATTACCTGCTGATCGGCAAGGATACGCCTGTGATGCCGCGCCTGGATCAAATGACCATCGCGCCTGTTTATTTTTCACCGGAGCGCGTGGGGAATATTCTGGAATATTGGGAAAAAAGTATCAAACCGCCGCTGCTGCATTTTGTCCATAAACCGGACGACAGCCGTTTCTTCTATGGCGGCGAGACACCGATGATTTTGAGTTATCTCGTGCCATTTTTTATGTTGGGGATATTTGTCGCGCTGTGGCGGCTGAGGATGGTCGGTGCGCTGCTGTTAATCTGGGTGATCGGGACGATTTTGGGTAACAGCCTGATCGTCCAAAGCACCTGGACGGCACGTTTCGTCGTCGTTTTCCCGGCGGTGGCGCTGTTGATCACCGCGGGAATCCGGTTTACGCTGCCGATATTATGGCCGTTTGCTGCACCTCGGCGCGGCCTTCTCGTATTCGCCGCCTTGATCTTGATGCTTCCGCAGGCCGTCTATTATTTCGCTGTACATATCCCCGTATATAACGAAGAAATTCGACCATTTGACGATCATATTGACGTGATGTATCGCGCTCGCAGCCTCGCGCCGGATACGACCATTTATGTGATCTACAATAAAAATGTCGTTTACATGCCGCATTATGAAACGCTAAAAGCGTTCTGGAAATATTATCCGAATCTTTATGTGCGTCCTGCGGACAGGTTGACCTATCTGCTCATTCAAGAGCTGCCGCGCGACATGAATTATGCTTTTTTTGTCGAGCCGGACGACGCGACGACGATCTCATGGCTGCACCAGAATTTCACACTCTCACAACCGCGCTACAGCCCATACAACATCCCCTGGGATAAGCAGTACGTGATGCTCTACGCTTCAGCGCTCTATAACCCTCCGGCTTCTTAAGTGCAGAAACCCGAATTTATGAGCTTCTACAACTTTTGTATATCGTATTGGGTACAGAATGTTGAATGTAATGCTTGATTTGAAATGATAAATTCGTTGTGATGATAAACATCATCCCCTTCTACTGATAAACATCGTTCCGACCACCATCGCTGAATTGTTAAACTTGTTATCTGGAGTGTCCAGATGGCAGGTACAGCTTTAACCTGCAAGGAGAAAGAATCATGGGTGAAACAATTGTCAAAAGACATGGATACCGTTCGCTATTCTGGCCGATTGTCCTGATCGGCGTTGGCGTAATCTGGTTACTAGGTAATCTCAACATCATTTCTGCTGCCAATCTGGTCGTTTTATTTCGGCTGTGGCCGCTAATTCTGATTATCGTCGGTCTTGATCTCCTGTTTGGTCGCCAATCACCATTTCTCGGCGCGGTCATCGGCATTGGTACAGTCGCTTTGTTTATCGTCCTGATGCTGGTCGGCCCGTCGATTGGTCTGGCAGGGGTCGATATGGACATCAAAACTGCCGCATATAACGAACCGTTGGAAGACGCAACATCGGCACGTGTGAATTTGAATATGACCGCCGGGGAAATGAATATCAAAGCGCTGTCCGATTCCAGCGATTTAATCGATGCTGATCTGAACTATATCGGCGAAGTTGAGTACCAGCACGAAGGCCAGACGGATAAATTCGTCAGCATCAGCCAGAAAAGCGACAGCATCAATTTTGGGCTGGATTTCGCGGCTTTCCTGCTCAATCCAGAAAATAAACTGCGCTGGGATGTGGGACTTAGCCCGAATGTGCCGATCCAACTGGACATCAACAGCGGAACGGGCGGCAGTACACTCGATCTGAGCGAATTGCAATTGACAGGTCTGTCCATTGATTCGGGTACAGGCGGCATGACGATCAACTTGCCTGTCATGGCGACGAGCTATGATGTTCAGGTTTCCAGCGGCACGGGTGGTGGCACGATCAATTTACAGAATGGCACAATCGCGAATCTCGACATTAACAGCGGTACAGGCGGCTTTACGATTGATGTGCCGGACGAAGCAGCCGTTCGCGTTATTGCACGCACGGGGGTAGGCGGTATTAATGTGCCATCCAACTACAGCCATGTTGACGGCAATGATGACAATTTTGTCGGCGAAAACGGAACCTGGGAAACGCCGGGTTTTGAAAACGCCGAAAATCAGATCATCATCAATTTTGAAGGCGGTACAGGCGGTCTGAGCATCCGATAGCCTGATAGCCTGACAGCTTGTAAAAATCTGTGGGTAAATAACCTGTAAGGGCGCATCGCATGCGCCCTTACAGGTCAATTCCAAAAAGGGAAAATCATGGAAAACGAAAAACCGAAACGCGGCGATCCGGACTCTAACCGGACAGCTGCTTATATCTTGATTGGCATCGGCATCCTTTTTTTGCTGGTGAATGTCTTTGACTTCAATTGGGGACGGTTGTGGCCGCTGGTGCTGGTGATTCTTGGTTTTTATCTGTTATTCGGACGCAACAACATCGGCAGCCCGGCGAAAACAGGCTACTTTAGCGCACCTCTAGGTGGCACAAAGTCGGCACGTGTGAATTTACATCTCTCGGTTGGCGAGGCTATTGTGACACCGCTGACTGGCTCGGATAAACTGATCGACGCGGAAGTCCATTATGTTGGCGAGATTGATTTCTCAGTTTCTGGCGAAGAAGGAAAAATCGTCACGCTGCGGCAAACGAGCGACTCCGGTCTGCAATGGCTGAACCCGGCGACCTGGTTTGCCAATTTCGATGGATTGCCCTGGCGCGTCGGCCTCAGCCCGGATGTGCCGCTGGATTTAAATATTTCCGGCGGTGCGGGGCGCTCTGAACTGAATCTGCGCGGACTGAATATCATGGGATTGCGGCTGCAAGGCGGAGTCGGTCAGATGAACCTGAGCCTTCCGACTTCGACAACAGGGTATGATGTTCAGATTCAGGGTGGAGTCGGCGAGACGCGACTGGATGTCCCTTTAAATACAACGAGTGTCATCAAAATTCAGGGCGGAGTCGGCCCGGTTGTTATCAACACGCCATCTGAGATTGCGATGCAGGTGCGTGCGCGCGGTGGGATTGGCAGCGTCAATATGCCATCATGGTTTATCCGCACAGCAGGCGGCGACAGTGATTTTGAACTCGGAAAAACAGGCACATGGGAAACATCGGGTTTTGCATCCGCAGCACACAAAATCGAAGTTGATTATGAGGGTGGCGTTGGCGCACTGCGCATTAGCTGACTATTTTGCAACATTCTAACGGGATTTGACGTACTGTAAGTTAGAAGTACAGTGGTAAACGAACAAAGGAACGACATTATGACTGAAGAAAAAAACAAGACCTACAAAACCGAATGGTCTTTCTCATTTGAGAATATTGGCGACAGTGTCAGCAACCTTCTTGGTTCACTCGGCGCGGCTGAAGATGCTGAGATCAAAAACAGCGTGTTCAGCGAATTGATCGGCGATGCAAGCTCGGCGAAAGTCACGCTGGATTTGACGGTTGGCAACGCGACGATCAAGGATTTGCCGGACTCGGATAACCTGATTGAAGCAGAAGTAAGCTATATTGGCGAAATTGAGTTCGCCAGCAAAGCTGAAGAAGGCTATAAGTTTGTTCGCCTGGGGCAGACCCCGCCGCGCGAAGTGCTGAAGCCCATCAAGGATGCGTTGGGTGCATTCAGCCGCCGCGCCGACCTGCACTGGAATATCCACCTCACACCCAATATTCCGCTGGATTTGCAGATTAACAGCGGCATCACCAACAACGTTTTTGACCTGAGCAAGCTGCAACTGGACTCGCTGAAGATCAACGGCGGCACGGGCAAGACGGATCTGAAGCTGCCCACGATGGGCGATAATTACAAAGTTTCCGTCAACTGCGGCACAGGCCAGCTTGACGTGCAGGTGAACGAAGGCGCGAATATTGATCTGCGCGTGAACAATGGCACCGGCGCGACGAATGTCAACATTGGCGAGAATGCCATTATCGACGCGCATATTACGGGTGGCATTGGCAAATGCACGATCAATCTCCCAGCCGCAACAGCCGCGCGTATCAAGGCGACCACCGGGCTGGGCAAAGTCAGCGTTCCGAGCCATTTCAACCGCATCAAGGGCGGCGACGATTTCATCGCGACCAGCGGCACCTGGCAAACGCCGGACTATGACAGTGCGGAACATAAGGTCACGATCCGTTATGAGGGTGGCCTGGGTGGATTGAGCATTAATCAGTAGCCAGAAATCAGCATCTAAGAGGCGCACATTTCTCGTAAATGTTGAGGAATGTGCGCCTTTTGATTCCTTAACTCGGTGGTATTAACGGGCATTGAAATGCGAAAAAAATAGCATGACAATTTAATAAGAAAGGAAAAATTATGAACGCTTATTTTGATGTCGCTGTGATCGGTGCCGGACCTGCGGGTTCATCAACTGCCTATTTTCTTACCCGGCAGGGATTTAAAGTAGCCTTGCTGGATAAATCATCATTTCCGCGTGATAAAACGTGTGGGGACGGCTTGACACCCCGTGCATTAAGTGTTTTGGATGATATGGGCCTGCTGCCGTCGCTCGTGAAGGTCGGTCATCGGGTGAATGCTGTTGAGATTACCGTACCCAATGGGCGAGTTGCGATGATGCCGATCCCCAGAGAACCTAAATTCCCGCCATTTTCGTTGGTTATCACTCGCAAAATTCTGGATGCAATTATCTGTGAACGCGCGATAGCGAGTGGTGCGCAATTCATAGGCGAGGCACACATTCAGGGGATCGAAGAGGATGGACAAGGCGTAGTCATTCGCGGTGAGCAACAAGGGCATCCGGTAAACATTCGGGCCAGGGTTGCTGTTATCGCGACGGGTGCCAACACGAAACTTCTGGTGAATATGAATCTCTTGAGGACTCCACCACATATGATGGTTGCGGCACGGACCTATTTTGAAAATGTCGAAGGTCTGCAAGATCATTTTTGTATGAGCTTTCAAAATGTGCCGCTGCCAGGTTATGGTTGGCTATTTCCCATGAATGAAGGTTTAGCAAATATCGGCATCGGTTTTTCGACACGTGAGGGACGGCCTTCAGTTCAGAGCGCACTGCGTTCATTTTTCCCAGTCATTCAGGATCTGCTAAAACACGCGCACCAGATTGAACCGATCAGGAGTTATCCGATCCGTACTGATTTTGCAACCGCGCCGACTTTTGGCAATCGCATTCTTTTGGTGGGCGAAGCGGCTGGCCTGGTGAATCCGCTGACTGGGGACGGCATCGACTATGCGCTGGAATCGGGCAAAATCGCGGCTGAGAATTTGGCAACTGCTTTCGATCTTGGCGATTTATCGTTAGGGCAGATGGCACGATATGACCAGCGGCTGCGCGAACAATTTCAGGCTACATTTGTCTTTTGCGAACAACTCCGCAAAGGTCTGCTCAAGCCCTGGTTGCTCAATTTCTTAGCGCCATTTGCCCATCATCATCGGGTTTTGTGGGATTTGTGGGCGACTTTTAACAACGATATACAAACACCCATTTCATCTCGCAGACATGTGAGGGGTTGATTTCGCGTTACAGGGTTGATTTATCTTCTGGTTTTTCGTTGAGCGTGTCGTTAGCAGGGATTTCGACTTCGTCTTCATCTTCCCAGCTAATAATCCACACACACGCCCCGGCGACCAGCACACAGGCAGCAACGAGCGCCACCCATTGAGTCGCCAGCAGGCCGACATCACGTGCTTCGATGATGAGCAGAACGACCATACCGACGGAGAGGACAATCCAGGCGGCTACGCGGGGATGGCGCATCGCCCATTTGATGCCGGGTAAATTTGCAATTTGGCTTGCGTTCATACTTTTTCCAACTAATAAAAAAGCCAGCGACAAGAATCATATCCTGCCCGCTGGCTTGTGGCAAGCCTTAAAGCGGCTGCAATACGCGGTCTTCGCGCAGTTTCTTGGACAAAATCTGGTAGGCGGAGTTTTCGGAAATGACTTCCTGAACTGCTTCACGCCATGCCGGAATCTTGATCTGCTCGACGGTTGTTGTCTCATAACCGTTGGTCAGGAAAGGCTGAATGACATCCTGCCCTGTCCCCAGAGGCAAAAAGATAAAGCCGACTTCGCTCTGCAAGGCTTTGGAAGCATCTTCAATCGCATTGATGAGTGCGCCAATAACAGGGTCGCGCGGTGCAGTTGGCTCGATATAAAATTCGTCGGCGCGTGTAATCAGATTTTCGACCTGCCAACCCATCAGGCCGATAACCTGTTCGCCGGGTGCTTCCGCCAGCAAGTAACTTTTCTGACCAAAAGCCAGCATAATGTCCATGCGGCTTATAGCGCTGCCAGTGACTTTGGTGATAAATTTGGCGATCACCTCGGCATTACCCGGCATCCCGCGCCGAACTTCGACATGCACATCGGCAGGGATGACGGCGGCAGGTTTGGGCGCGAGTGGTGCGGTTGGCGCTTGCGATTTCGGCTGTGCCTGCGGTGCTGCTACAGGGGCAGCCTGTGGTGGCACGGCGGCTGGCTGCGGAGTCGCGGCAGACTGTGGTGGCGCAGCGGCGGGTGCTGCTCCTGTGAGTGTGTCACGGATTTTGTTCCAGGCGGCCTGCACTTGCTGCCAGGTTTCATCGACGTTGCCATCATTCTTGATGACGACGTTCGCTTTCGCGATTTTCGCAGCCTGTGGATTTTGCGTAGTAATGCGCTGGCGTGCCTCGGCCTCAGACATTTTGCGTTTCTGGATCAGACGGGCATATTGAATTTGCGGCGCAGCGTCAACGACCCAGATGGCGTCAACGGCATTTGCCAGGTCGCCTTCGACCAGCTTAATGGCTTCGATAACGACCACGCGCTGTTTGGAACGGCTGACCAGCGTATTGATGGCCTGGTTGATAACCGGGTGCGTAATCGCCTCGAGTTTGGCGAGGGCTTGTGGATTGGAAAAAACGATATTGCCCAGCATGGCGCGATTAATCTGCTTATCCTGATCCAGGATAAACTGCCCGAATGTCTCCACGATAGGTCGATAAGCGGGCGCGCCGGGCTGCATGGCCTGATGAGCGAGGCCATCGGCATCAATCGTGTAGGCTCCCAGGTGTTGTAACATCTGCCGCACGACGCTTTTCCCGACAGCGATGTTTCCCGTGAGGCCGATCACGTACTTATTTGCCCAACGACTCACGGCTGCACCTCCAAAAATGATGGCTCATAAAAGCATATGATTGCGTATGTTCTTATTGTAACGTGAATTTATTTGAAACGGCAAACCCAAACAAGCGTTAAAAATTAATTGTCCTGTACCTTTAAGCGCGTGTTGGCATCGCTTCAACATTTTCAGGTTGATTTTCGATCATGTTTGACCGTCCCACTGCCGGAAGGAGGAGCGCCAACAAACTGGCGATAACAATAGCGACTGCAACCAGTTGGAAAACTGCTTCCAGCCCAATTGACTCCGACAGTGCGCCGATCAGGAAACTGCCTATCGCGCCTGTGCCAAAGATCAAGCCCAAAATCATGCCGGAAGCGAAGGCTTTACTTCCCGGCAGCAGTTCCTGCGCGGAAAGGACAATCACGCTGTGTGAGCCGCCGCTGAGTCCACCAGCCAGAATCGCCAGCGCAAACGCGACGACACCGTTGGTAACGGGTAACAGGAAAAATGCGGGTGCGGATAAAATCAGGCTGACAGCAATCACACGACGGCGATCAAAGCGATCCGCTAAAGTGCCACAAAGCACGCCTGCGAAACCGGATGCCAGCCAGAAGGAACTGGTGATGAGGCCATATTCCGCCGGACTCCAGCCTTTTTGCTGGAACAGCACCGGGATAAAGTTGACCGAGCCGGGTTGGGCAAGACTGCGCAGCGCGACCATTACGATCAAAATAGCAAACGCGCTGACCGGGAAGGCACTTTTTTGCTGCTGCACAACAGGTTTATCCACGCGGGTTTGTCGATGCGCACCCTGGCTCGGAATCAACAGCGCCATCATCAATATGCCGGGGATGGCGAATACTGCCAGTGACAGAACGGGCGTTACGCTGCCATGTTCGATCAATGTTCTACCGAAAATATGGCTGAATGGGTCGGTAAAAATATGGTTATTGCTGGCAGCCTGATTCAATATGAGGCCTGCCAGCGCCGGGCCAAGTGCGAGGCCTAGCTGCCCCATCAGAAAAAAATAGGAGAGGTTGCTGGCGGCATATTTTTTGTCGCTGGCGGCGGCATACATTGAGCCAACAGGATGAAAAGCGCCGCTGCCGATAGCGGGGATCACGAACGCCAAGACCATCAACCAGAAATAGCCGCCTTCCGCCGCCAGCACCGCCAGCAAAGTCAGCACAACTGTCCAGGCCACGCCACCCGCGCCTAGCAGTCGTCCGCCGGTACGATCTGCCAGCCAGCCGAAAAGAGGTTGAGTCAACGCACCCAGTAGAGCCGTCACACTGAGAATCGCACCGATGTGGACGGTACTCATGGGCAGCACATTGACGCTGATGAACGCCAGCAGCACCGAACTCATGCTGATAAAGGTGTCGTTCGTCATGTGACCGAGTGATACGGCCCAGAATAAGCGCTGGCGTGGAAGATTCATCTGTGTTAGACCTGTGTAACAAATTCATGAGAATAATAGGAATGATGCAATTAGCTGGTGGGATTGTCAAATTTTCTGGTTCAATAAGGTCTGCTTTGGGGAGTATTTTGATGGGGTTGTTACCAATATTTTTATTTGGGTTACTGACTATTCTGGCTTTTCCCGTCGCTGCACAATCCACATGTACGAATCCGTTTGAAGGTGAATCGCCACGTTTCTCTGTTGATTATTGGGAGAAAACGGATTTTTGCCACCACAGCGTTCCTTATAGTGAAATTTTTTCCGGTGGGCCTCCACCCGATGGCATTCCCCCGATTGACAATCCGATTTTTGAGTCGATTGAAACGGCGACAGAATGGTTACAAGACCCATCGCCCGTTATCGCGCTCGAAATCAATGGTGAAGCCCGTGCCTATCCACTGGCGATTCTCATCTGGCATGAGATCGCCAATGATGAGATTGGTGGTGTGCCTGTCGCCATAACTTTCTGTCCGTTGTGCAACAGTGCTGTCGTTTTTGATCGCCGGGGAGATGGTCAAAAGCTGCGGTTAGGCGTTTCAGGCAATTTGCGTAAAAGCGATTTGATTATGTGGGATGACGCTACGGAAAGTTGGTGGCAGCAGTTCACTGGGGAGGCGATTGTTGGTGCATACACCGGGACGCAACTTGAATTGCTACCCTCCCTAGTCGTTGGTTTTCGAGAGTTTGCCAATCAATATCCTGATGGACAAGTGCTTTCGCGTGAAACTTCTTTCCAGCGGGATTATGGCAGCAATCCCTATTCCGGTTACGATACCAATGAACGACCATTCCTGTTTTCAGGTGAACTGGATGATCGCTTGCTACCCACTGCGCGTGTGCTGGCGGGTGTTATCGGCGGCGAGGCAATTGCCTATCCTTTTGATATTCTGCGCGAAAAGCAGGTCATCAACGATACGATTGGCGAACAAAATGTAGTCGCTTTCTGGCAGCCAGGTGCGACCAGCGCCCTTGACCAACCCAGAATTGACGAATCGCTGGATGTAGGTATGGCAGCCCTCTACAGCCGCGATCTGGACGGTCAAATGCTGACATTCGCAATGAATGACGAAGGCGAGATTGTTGATGAACAGACAGGCAGCGTGTGGAATGTATTCGGAACTGCAATAGATGGCGAATTACAAGGCAGCCAGTTACAACAAATTCTGGCGTTCCCGCATTTCTGGTTCGCGTGGGCAGCCTTCCGCCCGGAAACAGCTATTTACGAAGCGGGTTAAATCACTTCGTATGAATAACCCCACAGCGCCATCGCGTCGGCGAGAATCGACTGTGTACCCGCGATAATGATCGTGCCATCTTTTCCGGCGCGGATTTTGGCTTTTTCGACGGCTTCTGCCAGCGTTGCTTCGTAGCTCACATCCGCATTGTAGGTACGTGCGGCGTTGACGGCAGATTCGGAATCCAGAAAGTGCAGGCCAGGGTTGCGCGCGGTTTCGGTCAGAATCACGGATTGGCTGACCGGGCCGAGCGCGGCATAAACACCGACATAATCCTTATCGGATGGCACGGCGAGGATGCTGATGACTGGCGATTTCAGATAATCACGCAAACTTTCGACCAGCGAATTGGCGGATTCGGTGTGAATCGCGCCATCCAGCCACACGGCAGGCGAATCCTGCAATTTCTGGCAGCGCCCCGGCCAGGTGACATTGGCTAATCCAGTGCGAATCCGTTCAACATATTCCGGCGAACCGTGAGAGATGCCCCGCAGCCGTGCGTGCATGTTACCCGCGCCGATCACCGCCAGCGATGCGTTCATAATCTGATAGCGTCCCAGCAGCGAAAGAGTCACTTCGCCGTAGCGACCCAAATTTACGCGAAGTCCTTTTTCGCTTGTGCCAACGTACTGCCCCATATCCTGTGAGGCGATCCAATCGAATTGGGCATTCTGCGCTTCAGCCTCCGCCGAAAGTACGTTCATGACCTCTGGTGCTTGCGGCACGCTGTAGGCGCTGCTATAGGCCTTGATAATCCCCGCTTTGTGCCACGCGATACGATCCAGTGTTGGCCCCAACTGCTGGACGTGTTCCAATGTAATCGGCGTGAACAGCGACAATTTATTCGGTACGACGGCGATGTCGTCAAAACGTCCGCCGCGCCCGACTTCCAATACGGCGGCCTGGACATCCTGCTCATCGAACCATCGCAGCGCGACAGCGAGAAAAATCCCCTGCGGGCTAAAATATTGCGTGTCCGAAAGTGTGTCTTCGATTGCGTCGATCTGCGGCGAGAATTTTGAAAGAATACGCAAAAAATCCGGCTCAGGAATCGCTCGCCCGTTTACGCGAATCCGTTCGCGCCAGGTGACGAGGTGCGGGCTGGTGATGGTGCCGACGGTGTGACCGAGGTGCTGCAAAAGTTTGGCGGTAATGATCGTCGTCGAGCCTTTGCCTTTGCTCCCGGTGACGACGGCGTATTCGCGCGTGTTGGTCGGCAAATTCAATTCTTGCAGCAAGCGGCGCGTGGGACCAACGTCGCGGACGAGATCGTCCGTGCCGCGTTCCTGCCCACGCAGCTTACGCATAGACCGGAAAATATAAGTTACAGCGTCAGACTCGCTGGAAAAAGTCGTCATGTCTTATCTCGCGTATAATGATCGTGGGGATAAAGTTGATTTCAAAGAGCCGAGTATTGCTACACTGGAGACTATTATAAGAACCCTATTGCTGGGGACAAGGCACGCCTTCCCTACGCCAAATCAAATTTGAGATTTTTATGCGGAACGTTTTCCTGATTCTCCTGATTTTTATGTTTTCTGCCAGCCCCAACGCGGTACGGGCTGATGAATGTTCAGATGCGCCGCTGCCCCGGCTGATCGTCGGTGAATCCGGGGAGGTCGCGTCGGGGATTGGTGGCCTGCGTTTGCGGGCGCTCCCGGCGATTGGCGCAGGGACAGTGAGAACACTCTATGACGGGAACGAATTTACCGTGCTGGCCGGGCCAAGCTGCAACAGCGGCTATAATTGGTGGCGGGTCGAGATGAAAAGTGGCGGGAACGGCAGCACGGGTTGGTTAGCAGAGGCGGAATGGTCACGCTACTATCTCGCACCGATCAGCGACGAGCCGAAAACACTTTGTAACAGCGGGGAAACCCCATGGTTATACGCCTTTTTATCGCAAGTCTGCTCCTTTTTGGATTAACCGCTTCTGCACATTCACAGGAAGCTTCTGATCTGGTTGTCACCTGGGTGACTGCCGACCAGCTTTTTGTCTGGCGAGAGGGTGATGATGCGCCGCGCCGGATCGACACACCGACGAATATTTTTTATCCATCACCGGATGGCGGGCATATCGCGATTCCGCTGTGGGACGAAGACCGCGGCGGTATCCTATCAATTATCAACACCACGACAGGCGATCAGCAGCAAATCGTGATGGTCGAAAAACACGACGATGGCATCCCTGTTTACCCGAATGATGTCGCCTGGGCGGATGACTCGACGCTGTATGCGAACACGATTGCCAACCTCGATTATGGATCGAATGCCCGCGACGACCTGTACCGCGTGAATATCCAGACGATGCAATCTGAGCGCATTTTTCCACCGCGCGAGGGTGGGCGATTTACGATCAGTCCGAATGGTCAATGGATCGCGATCACTTATCCCGGTACATATGGCAATCGCGATGGGCGCATCAGCGTTCTGAATGCCGCGACGCTCGACAAACGCGATATTTTTTCGTTCGTAGGTGTCAGCACAGGTTCGGAATATCGTTTTTATCCCACGATCTATTGGCAGACAGATAGCGCGGCTTTCCGTGTCGCCATCCCGGACGCTGACCTGATTTACGATGAAATCAACAAGCAGACCGAACTGTGGCGCATGACGATTGATGGTGTGACTCAGCAAATCGGCATTATTCCGGCAAGTTTTTTCGGTCAGCCGGGGTGGTCAAGCGATGCCAGTCAGATCACGTATCTGCGGCGGGTCGGAAATATTGAGGATAATCAGTTTGAGTTGATCGTTGCTAATGGGAACGGCGAAAATCCGATCACGTATCTCACCGCGCAAACGGGCTTATTCGAGCCACCGCAGTGGATACCCGGCACAACGCGCTTTGGTTACACATTTGGAGAACCCGGCACGTATTGGGTTGGCGAGCGCGGGCAGCCACCGCATCGCTTCCCGAACGAAACCGAAAGTGCCTTTAGCCCAATTTTTGCAAATGATTTTATGGTTTTTTCGACCACACCGTCTGATGGGGGTGTTGAACTGCGCTATATCCGTTTGGGGGAGACAGAATCCAACCTCATCGCTGATGTGGACGCGCCTTACCCGATTTTTAAAGCTGATTCGTAGGGCGACCCACCAGAATCGCCCCTGGAATTGAGATCAGAACCTTAAACTTTCTTAACCTCGGCGGTGTCCGTTATTTTGACCGTAGGGATCGAGCCTGTGGTAGGTGTTCGTTCAGGCGCGGGTGCGGCGCGATTACGGAATCCGACGAGGTAGATGAAAACCCCAAGCACAATCATTCCTGCTACGACGAGCAATGTCCCCAACCCCGAAAGCACAATCCGTTGCAGCATATCGCGCTGGTCGGCAGGCAAAATCTCGCTGCTGGATGGCGTGACGACTGGCTCAACAGTGCTGCGCTGCGCACCATACTCGACAACGGTTGGCAGTGTGCCTTCGCCAATCGAAGCTGTAAAGGTGTCGGGAGTCGTGGCGGTAAAATCGGCGCTGGTGACGGTCAGCGAATATTGACCCGTCGTTAAAAATTGGAAGCAGATAACGCCCTGGGCAGCGTTTGGCGAATCGTCCATCAGAGCGCTGGCGACGACGATGTTTTCGGCATTGAGCAGATTGGCGCTGATCCCGCGCGTGATAAATGGCTCACCGCTGTCAAACTGGCTGTTTCCGTTGCGGTCTTCGTAGGCTCGCAGGCAAAATTGGCTACCTGTTTGTGCGGATACTGCGCTGGAAAAAGCGAACGCGATTATCAGGATGAATAGGACACGACGCATAATTTTTTGTCCTCATCTACGACGCATAAACAGCGTCAGGCCAAGTCCGGCGATCAACACCACAGCCGCTAATCCAAAAACGACCAGACCGCTTACACTGAAAATCTGATTGACCGTCGCGTTTGTATCGGTCTCGCTTGCTGGCACATCGTTCACGATTCCGCCTGAGTCGGCTGGAGGAGGCGCAACCGGAGCGACACCCGCTGCCGCACCAAAAGCGACATCAATGGTTGTTCCAGGCAGCAAATCGAGGCGTAATTGGTCGGGCGAAGTCAGACCAAAATCAGCGGGTGGGCTGGCAGCGATGAGGTATGCACCAGCGGCTAAACCTTCGAAACACTGGGGTTCGGAGATGCCGTCAGTCTGTATGCTGTCCGTGACCTCAGCGCCGCCACTGAGATTGATACTTCCACCCGCTAATAATGCCTCTTCCTGCTCCTGAATGCGATTTTGATTTGCGTCGTCAAACAGCAACACGCAAACTGACGATGCCAATGTAGACGGATCGCTGGAGGGTAAAACGCTGCCGTTGGCGACTGATACGACGGGCGCGGGAGCGGATGTATTGCTGAATTCTGATTCCGTTTGAGATGACTCACCTTCGGACGAATTACCTGAAGATGATTGACCGGGTGCTTGAATAGTGGGCAGCACAACGGTGGTTTGCCCATCGCTATTTTCAGCTTCCGGTGTGCTTTCGGGGCTGTTGGCTTCTTCAGTCGATTCGCTGTCTGCTTCTTCTGTCGCGTCCGGCACTTCTTCACTGAAAGATTCGCCGCTGGTAGGAAGAGGCTCTTTGATGATGATTTCCTGACCGAGCTGGATGATGCGCGGATCGCTGATGTTGTTCAAATCCATGACTTGCTGGCGTGTCATGCCATAGGCAACGGCAATGCTGTCAATGGTATCGCCTGTCTGGACGACATGAACGATTGAACCATCCTCGCGCGTGTTCTGCGGGACGACAAACGCGACTTCCGGTGGTGCAGTTGGGATGGCTGTAGCCGCACCAGCAACCGCGCCACCGCTTCCGCCACCGGTTAGCGATGCCTGATCCCAATAACTGCGGTTCAACTGTGCCGTCGAGGACTGTGTTGAATACAGAAAGAGCGTGACGGTTGTACCCGTCGTCGTCGCGCTCACCGACATCTGAAGCCACTGGTCATGCGGCTGCACCCAGCCGGACCAGACAATATCGCCATCTGTGGGGTCGGTTCCGCCGTTGGGATCGATGCCGATGCGCGTCTGCGAACCGGATTCAACTGCCGAGCCGCACGAGTCTGAGCCAGTCGCGATATTACAGGCTTTCACCTGCGCCCACGCACTAGCCTGGACATTGGAGCCTAGCTCAACACTGACCTGCTGGTAAATCGCCGCTGTACAGGTCACGAAGCCGCAATCGACATTGAGTGCTCGTGTGCCTTCTTTGGGGCTTGGGCCGGGGCCAGGGTGAGGATTAACACTGGTGCGATCTGAGCGATTCGTAAATTCGCCCGTTGGCGATGCCAGCCAGATATTCCAGCCATTGGGTAAATAAATCGGAAATTCACCACCACGCCGGGTGGTATATGGTCCAGATGAACTTTCTTCGAGGCCGGGGTTGTTCAGCAGTTCGCTGGTTTGCGCGCTGACCAGTACCTCACCCACCAGGCCAATAATTAATACAAACAACAGCGTTATTCGCCGCATATTCGTCAGACTCCACAACTTGCAAGAGGTGACTCAAAAACGAATTTATCGCCCTTGAGCGCGGCGCGATTATAACACGGTGGAGTCGAGAGTCAACCGTAGCAGGAGGCGCGTCAGGTGATCGTGGGGTTCGGTCAAACCGGAGAAAACTCACCACGCCGGAAGGGTAAATAGGCTTTTATCCAGCTTTGATCGTGTTCGCGGATGAAGTTTTCGGCCTTTTCAACGAGGTCGCGATTGCCTACAAATAAGGGAATGCGCTGGTGCAGCAGCACAGGCTGAATATCCAGAATGCTGCCGATTCCGTCGGAGGCATAGCCGCCCGCTTGATTGGCGAGGAAGGCCATCGCTTGGGCTTCAAACATCAGGCGCATTTTGCCAAATGGTTCTTTGGCTTTTTTCATATCGCCCGGATAGATGAAAACGCCGCCTTGCAGCAGGTTGCGGTGAAAATCGGCTACCATTGAGCCGGTATAACGCAGGGCGAGTGGTTCGTGCCCCGCGCCATACATGCCTTGCAGCCATTTCACATAGGCGCGAACGCCCGCCGTCCAGTATTTCTCGTAACCCTGGTTGACACTGTAATATTTGGGCTTGGGGGGGATGCGGATGTTCTCGTGGCTGAGGAGAAATTCCCCGACACTGGGGTCGAGCGTAAAGCCGTGAACACCCTGTCCGGTACTGTAGACCATCATCGTACTGGAGCCATAGATGACGTATCCGGCGGCGACCAGTTTGCTGGCGGGCTGCAAGAGGTCTTCCAGCGCACCACGCTCCGCTGCTGAAACTTTGCGATGAATCGAGAAAATTGTCCCTACCGAGACATTCACGTCGATATTTGATGAGCCATCCAGTGGGTCGTAGAGCAGGACGTATTTGCCGACAGGGAAATGCTCAGGTATCGGAATCAGCTCATCCTGTTCTTCTGAGGCCATTGCGCACAGACGCCCTGTATGATCGTTCATCCTGAAGATGATGTCGTGAGCGAAAACATCCAGTTTTTGCTGGCGTTCTCCATAGATATTCTCGTTTTCGGCAGCGCCGAGAATATCGACCAGTCCGGCGCGGGTTGTTTCGCGGGCGATCAGTTTGGCGGCCAGGGCAATATCGTAGAGCAGCCCGGTAAATGCCCCGGTTGCGTGGGGATATAGCTGCTGCTGCTCAAAAATATGTCGTTCAATCGTGACGACCTTCGCCATGCCCGTCTCCCCTGACGTGTAAAAGTTATTTTAATAATCTTAATATAGCTCTGCGTGTAGAACAATGAATATTCAGATCAATCACGCAGAGCTATTCTCATTCCGATCAATACGCTGGCAGCAGCAATGACTGGTTGTTGATCTCGACATACCAGTGTGGCAGCCAGCCGATGCCGAATAATTCCGCCTGGATGTCCTTTTTGAGCGCAGGGATGAGATAGTCCTGAATATCCGTCGCGATCTTTGCCCATTTTTCGTTGGTCGCTCGAAGCTGTTCTTCAAGCTGTGCTTCCAGTTTATCCATTTGCCCTTGAAGTTCTTGAATGACCTCCTGGCTTTCGGTTAGGCTTTCCTCGGTCTGGCGCGTCTGGCGACCTGCACGGCTGGTACGCGAAAGGGTATAGGTGGTGCGCCCCTTGAGAAGACTCAGGAAGGCCTCGCCCTGTGTGAATAATTGTTCGCGCTTACGATCTGAAAGCTCTTTGTGTTCCGCTTGTAATTCGCGCTCTTTGCGGCGCAAACGATCTTCGAGTGTGTCCATTGCTTTTTCAAATTGTGCTGTCACCTTGTCGATTTCGGCATCACGCTGTTCGCGGGCGACCTGGGCGCACTGGGCGGCAAATTCGCTGGGGTTCGCGTCGGGATTACCATAAACCTTGAGCGATGCGTTAAAGGGCACACTCAAACGGGCAGTGTTATACAGGTAGTCGATCATTTCGCGCTGGAGGGCTGTCAAACGTTTGGCATCGGTCAGGCCGGATGATAAATCACCGTAAATCGCGCCACCAAAAGGCTCGCTCGAAATGGTTTTTACATCAATAGGATGCGCTAAATACTCGTCCCAATGAACGATCCCCGTCTTTTCCAGACCCGGAATCTGATAGGCATACATGCGCAGTGTATAGATGCTCGATTTGCGATCCTGGTAACGAACACCCGCCTGCGCCAGCAAAATGGGTTTGTAGGCCAGTGCGAGATTACCAACCGACTGCGCCGAAAAATTCGTGCGGCGCTCCCAGGCAGCGATGGCTTGCTGTCCATTCATCAGATGGGGGAGGAAATATTGTACGCTCGTTGAAGGCAGCGGTGGTCGATTGGCCGAGAAACCGGGTGTGACACTCGGTGTGTTGGTAATGGGGGTAATCGGCTGCGAGTCCTGGCGAACCAGTCCTGTCACGCCTGTTTGCTCCACCATCGAACGCATGGGCGGTGGCGGCATCGGTACAACAGCGTTCTGCGCGGCAATAACACCGGGCAAATTCGTTGGTCGAGATGCCTGACCGGGCAGTGTCATCGGCGGTGCATTGGGGGCGACCACAGGCTGGCGGGCAGGATAAGTATTGCCTTGGGCAGCGAGGATTGTTGCAAGCTGCTGGCGCTGCTGTGCCATCAACACACCGACCTGCTGGCGAGTCAGCGGCCCACGCAGATAACTCATCGCCCAGCGGGTATGCACGAGAATTGGCCCCCCAGTGTCGTGGACATTGTGCATGAGAAAAACGCGCGGCTCAATGTCAGAAATCAACTGCTCGACTTCTTTGATGTTCAGGCCATTGTCAGCGCTTGCCAGCGATTCCAGCCCGATCATCACTTTTTTCTTGTCATTGTCCGATTGCAATCGCCCAATAAACCAAGTTCCGGCGTTGGTCAGACCTTTATAATCCAGATCGCCCGGATTCTGAGTCGCCAAAACCAGTCCGACGCCAAAGGCACGTGCTTGTTTGAGAAGGCGCAAAATTGGATCTTTAGTCGGCGGATTGCGCGGATAGGGCGGGAAATAGCCAAACATCTCGTCGATATAGAGCAGCGCCCGCAAGCTGGTCGTGCCGCTGAGGGTTCGCAGCCAGCCCAGCATATTTTCGGTGAGCAGCGTAATAATGAACTGCTTCTCCGGCTCGGAAAGATGCGCGATGTAAAAAATCGAAACGCGCGGACGACCATTCGGCTGGTAGAGCAAATTCTGAATATCGAGTGGTTCGCCCTGAATCCACGATTGGAACGAAGGCGCAGCGATAATGCTGTTGAGCGCCATCGCCAATTTCAAACGCTGCTTTTCGGGCATGTAGTCGTCAATTGGGAAAACGCCGAGTTTTTCAAATGGCGGTCTTTGCACCTGGAGAATGACATCCTCCAGTGTGAGATCGATACCGCGCTGCCAGGCGTATTCAAAAATATTGGCGACCAGGACATGTTCAGGGTCTTTGACTGGTTCGACGCTCAAGCCGATGAGCGCCAGGAGCGCCGTCACTGTACCGTTGATTTGCTCGCGGTTGGCTTCCTCGTTACCCGCCCAACCTTCACGCGGAGCGCGTAGCGAGGCTAGGATGCTGATGGGCAAGCCCGCGTCTGAGCCGGGGGTATAGATGCTGTATTTGGCTGCTAATGACAACCAACGAACACGATCCGGCACGATGCCCCAGTTCCCCAGACCTTCACGCCAACGATGCGCCACATCCGCAGCGAATGAAGGCACATCCAACCCGGCGCGGCGGGCTTCATCCACATTGATCCAGTTCTGGAAATCTTCAGGGCGCATATCCGGGAAAGTCAGAAGCAGGTTGGTGATGTCACCTTTGGGGTCGATGATAATGGCGGGAACATTGTCGAGAATGGCTTCTTCCAGCAGGGTAATACACAAGCCCGTTTTGCCGCTGCCCGTCATGCCGACGACGACGGCGTGCGTGGTCAGATCGCGCGAGTCGTAATAGACAATATCGGGGGCTAAACGGTGATTGATTGGGTCATAACGCCGCCCCAGGTAAAAGGTCGTCGGTGCTTCAATAAAAGGCATAACACCTGTCTCCGTTAATGCTCAATACGCTAATTTGTTCTATTTTACCACACTCTACTTATTATACTCCCGATAGGCGCAAACAGCTTGACAGCAGGCTGCTAAACGGTATAATGTAACCATTGTTACTTGTAACGGATGTTACATTAGCTATGTGATAATCAAAGGCTCTAAACAGATGTCTGACGCTCAACCACATGCCGTCAATCCTTCTCAAATATCTTATCTTCAATTATTCCTGCGGTTTTTGCGCTTTGGATTCATGGCCTGGGGCGGGCCTGTCGCGCAGATCGCGATGCTTCGGCAGGAACTTGTCGATGAGGAACATTGGATTTCGAATGAGCGCTTCAACCGCGTTCTGGCTGTTTATCAGGTATTGCCGGGGCCGGAAGCGACAGAATTGTGTGTTTATTTTGGGATGCTGGCACGGGGGCGTGTAGGCGGTTTGCTGGCAGGGTTAGGCTTTGTCGTGCCGGGGTTTATCTTCATGCTGATGCTGTCGTGGTTTTATGTTCAATATGGAATGACTAGCGGAGTTTTCGCCGCTGTGTTTTATGGGATGCAGCCAGCCGTTATAGCGCTGATTGCCCGCGCTGTTCACCGCATTGGCACTCACGCGCTCGGCAATCGTTGGCTGCTCGGTATCGCTCTATTTGCCTGCGTTCTGCAATTGTTGAATATCAACTTCATCATCATTTTGCCTTGCGCGGGGCTGGCCTATATTTTGATTCGTCGCGGTTGGCAAATTCCTGCGGCAGCGCTTGGCGTGGCACTCATCATTGGCGCACTGGTGGTTGCGCAGCGCCCCAGTGAGGTGATCAATCTCGTTCCAGAAGTGGCGGCAGGCACAGCATCACCCCTGTCGCTATTTGGCTCCGGACTCAGCGCTGGTCTGCTGACTTTTGGTGGCGCATACACCGTCATCCCGTTTTTGCGGCATGACGCGGTAGAAATAAATGGCTGGATGACGGGTGCGCAGTTTTTAGATGGCATCGCTTTATCCGGCATTTTGCCTGCGCCGCTGGTAATTTTCGGCACGTTTATCGGCTATGTCACGGCTGGACTCGCGGGTGCGGTGGCGATGACTGTCGGGATATTTGGCCCGGCTTTTGCCTTTACGCTCGTCGGTCATGACGCGCTCGAAAAAGCGATTGCGAATACTTCGTTACATAACTTTCTGGATGGTGTGACCGCCGGAGTCGTGGGATTAATCGCGGCGGTGTCGATCACGCTGGCGATCACAACACTCACTGACCTCCCCAAACTGCTGATTTTCGCAGTAGCGCTGACCGTTCTCTTTCGCTGGAAAAGTAAGCTGAATGTGCCGGTAGTTGTACTGTGCGCGGGTCTGGTCGGGTTGCTCTTATTTCAGGGGGCATGAAGGATGGGGTCGTGGCTGCTGCTGGTCTACAACGTTCCATCCAACCCAAGCGCACACCGTGTTTATGCGTGGCGCAAGTTGAAAAGCCTGGGTGCAATCCTGCTGCATGATGCGGTGTGGGTGCTACCTGCAAATTCGCACACCCGCGAACAATTTCAATGGCTGGCTGTCGAAATTGCAGATCGCGGCGGGGAAGCGCATCTGTGGGAAGCAGCGCTTTTACTCGACGGACAAGCGCAAAAGTTGATCGACCAGTTCAGCGATCAGGTCGAGAGTGCTTATCGTGAGATTCTCGAAGCGTTGGAAAAAGCGGATGCTGACCTTGCCGCATTGTCCCGGCGTTACCAGCAGGTGAAGGCTCAGGATTATTTTCAATCAGAATCCGGGCTGCGAGTGCGGGAAACGCTGCTCAAGGCAAGAGAGGATGGCGAGACATGAAATGGGTGACATGGCAGACTGTCGGCGTAGATCGTATTGGCTGTGCGTGGCTGATTAAAAAATTGATCGACCCACAGGCCGAGTTTTCATTTATTCCGGTAGGACAGACTGCGCCACCGGAAGGCTGGGAGCCATTTGACATTCCCGGTGTGCGTTTGACTCATCGCCGGGGACACTGCACCTTTCATACCATGCTGCGGGAATATGACCTCAAAGACCCGGTGCTTCAACGCATCGCGCAGATCGTCGATGAGGCCGATATTGTTCAGGAAGTGAATGTCGAACCTGCTGCACCAGGACTCGATCTAATTTGTGAGGGTATTCGCCGTATGAGTGCAGACGATCACGAAGCATTGGAACGCGGTTATTGGATTTATGAAGCGCTCTATGCGCAGTTGAGTGCGGAGTAGGTTTATTGAGGAAAAATCATGATGAAGCGAACTATTTTGTTTTTATGTCCACACAGCGCAGCGAAAAGTGTTATGGCAGCGGCCTATTTTCAACAACTCGCTGATCAACAGGGTCTTGATTTTCAGGCGGATGCCGCCGGAACAGACCCCGACGCTCAGGTTGCCCCGGCAGTGGCAGCACTTTTGAAAGGCGAAGGAATTGATGTCAGCGGGCAGCGACCCCGGCGTGTAACCGATGCGGAATTGGCTGAAGCGGATACGATTGTTTCGCTCGGCTGCGCGTTGGCTGATTTGAATGTTCCAGAGTCGCGGGTAATCCGCTGGGATGATGTGCCGCCGCCGAGTCAGGATTTGTATCGTGCGCGTCAGATAATCCACGATCATGTCGAGGAATTTATCGCTTCATATTTCTCTTAAAACGTGCAAATTTGGTTTTTCTAACTTGTCAAATATTTCAAATAGGATTAACGTTCTCAAACCGATATGTTCTTTTTGAGAGGAGTTTGACATGAATTCCGAACCAGTGAAGGACACCAAAGCCATTGAGCCAATGGGCATCCCATGTTGTCCTGAGCTAGACCCGGACGGCGTGTGCGATGTGTTGGATTTTCACTATCGGCTCACGCACCCAACCAATGTCGTTCACAATAACCAACGGATCGGCGTCGAGATCATCATTCACGCCCGCCTCGAACGCTGCCCCGGCCCAATGGCGCTGGGCGATCTGGTGTATTCCAATACGCTCTTGCCGGGTGAGCGAGTCAGCCTTTTTACATCGGATCGGCGGACACGTTTTACGTTTGATTCATCCAGCCAGATCAGCTATCGCAACGAGCAGACTTCCGAAGAACGCTTTTATATGTCGAGCATGAGCGATTTCATGTCCGATATTGAAACGCGCGACGAATCGCGGGGTGGCACGACATCCAAAGGTTCAGCCGAAGGGCATGGCAGCACCAGCGGCGCGATTGAGAGCTTCTTCGTTGGGCCATCCGTGAATGTCAGCGGATCGTATAATGCTTCATCGACCAGTGAATTTATACGTGAGGCCAGCCAGCACGCGCGAGCTTCTCATCATCGTTCGGAAGAAGCGACGCGGACAGCCAATTCCGTTTCGGTTGGCGAGGTGCAAACACGTACTCATGCTGAAGGAGAAACATCCGATCATTTCGAAGCCTCGTCGCGCACCTTTTCTAACCCCAATCACTGTCACGCAATCACCTTCTTTTTCTATCAGATCAATAAAACACAGACCATCAGATTTTCCATCGAATCGATTCAGCGCCGCGTGATCGACCCGGCAGCCGATACGCGGGTCGTTAACCCGAATTTTGCGTCACGCGGACAGGTTGATGTGATTCCCAACGCTGTGTTAGCTACCGATAAAGAACGCCTTGAAACCGAAGCACGAGGCCGCGCGAGCATCGCCGCAGAAAAGCAGTCCACGCCAAATCGCGTAGCCCTTAACCAGGCAGCATCGTTTTCGCGGATTGGTGTGCAAACGATCCAGGCCGAACCGCTTCCTAGTGATGTGCGTCTCAAAGCGCTGCAAGAAGTGGATGCGCAGCTTGTCGCTGCAAAGCTTATCGCTCGACCCGGCAGTGACATCACGCCTGAAATCAAGAAAACTTTTTCGTTTGAGATTCAATCTTCGCTGCCGACACCGGGGATGTTTGTGCGGGGCTGCCTAGACGACTGCAATATCTGCGAAGAAGAAGTGCAGGAAGATATTCGGCTGGATTTGGATCACAAACGGCTGAAAAATAAGCTGCTCGAACGCCAGATCGAACTGCTGGATAAGGCACAACAATATCGCTGCTGCCCCGACGATGAGGATGAAGAAGTCTAAAACTCTGAATTCTAAATTTTGAACCACAGCCTCACATTGAGGCTTCGCACAGGCACAGAGTTCACAGAGATTTTTATTCTCTGTGTTCTCTGTGCCTCTGTGGTTTAATATTGAAGGATGTTTCGTGTTGACAAGCAAGGTTTTCATTGAATATCCTCCACCTGACTCCTTATTATGCTCCGGCCTATGCGTTTGGCGGTGTCGTGCGCTCCGTTGAGGGGATGGCGCGGGCATTGGCACGGCGCGGGCATCGCGTCACCGTTTTGACAACGGACGCGCTCGACCAACATTCGCGCAGCAATATTCCAACGGATGAAATAATCGACAGTGTGCGCGTGCTGCGCTTGCCCAATGTTTCGCCACGTTTGCGCGGACGCTTTAATTTATCGACACCGCAGGGCATGAAAGCGCTTGCCCACGATCTCCTGCCGAATATATATATTGTTCACTGCCACGAATTCCGCACCGTCGAAAATCTGCTAGTCACACCAGAAGCCGCCGCGCTGAATAAGCCGCTGGTGCTTTCGCCGCACGGCACGTTGGCGCAATCCACAGGCCGCAGTACGCTCAAAATTACCTGGGATCGGCTGTTAAGTCCGGCTGTGGCGCAGCGCTTTGACCACATTATCGGCCTGACGGCGCAGGAAGTTGCGGACGCTCAGGCGCTATGGGCGAATTTTGGACGGCGGCAGATTCCGGCAAAATTCAGCGTGATTCCTAATGGGATCGACCCGGACGAATACGCCGATTTGCCGGGACGAGAAGCCTTTCGCGAACGATATAAGCTAGGTGATGCGCGTGTTTGCTTATTTATGGGGCGGTTGCATCCACGCAAAGGTGCGCTCCTGCTGGCAAAGGCTTTTCGAGAGGCTAATATTTCGGATGCGCGATTGGTGATCGCAGGGCCAGATGAGGGCGAGTTGGCGCAAATTCAAGTCTTAGCCGACGAGCGAATCATTTTGACAGGCTACCTCGGCGGTGTGGATCGACTGGCGGCGTTCGCGGCGGCGGATATTTTCGCGCTGCCTGCGGTTGGCGAAGGGCTGCCGATGGTCGTTCTTGAGGCGATGGGCGCGGGATTGCCGGTGATCGTCTCGCCAGGGTGCAATCTGCCAGAAGTTGCGGAACACAGCGCGGGATTGGAAATCTTGCCGGAAATCGAACCATTGGCGGAGGCACTGCGAACGCTGTTGACCGATGCGGATATGCGCACAAAAATGGGCGTAAAGGCACGGAAATTGGTGCGAGAACGCTTCACCTGGGATTCTATCGCGGTACAATTGGAGCAGGTGTATAAGGACATTTTGAAGCGTTGAGGTTGCTGAGATGGTTGAAGGAATACTCAAAACACGAATGATACGTGCGCCAGAATTTGGCGCTGGTGAATGGCTCAATGTCGAGCATCCGCTGACGATGACGGGTCTGCGTGGGCAGGCGGTGTTGGTCGATATTTGGGATTATAGCTGTATCAACTGCCTGCGGACGCTGCCCTATCTGCGCCAATGGCATGCACGTTATGCGAATAAAGGTCTGGTGACAGTCGGTGTTCATTCGCCAGAATTTCACTTTGGGCGCGAACGCCAGCAGATCGAGGCCGCCGTCCGTGAACTTGAAATTTCGTACCCGGTGCTGATGGATAATCGTTTCCAGACGTGGGATGCGTTTGCTACCCCCGCCTGGCCGTCAAAATATCTGATCGACCCGCAGGGCTACATTCGCTATCAGAGCCAGGGAGAAGGCGGATACGAAAAATTTGAACGCGCGATTCAGGCGGTGCTGCTCGATGCGAATCCCCATCTCGATTTGCCGCTAGTGATGCTGCCGATGCGCGAGGAAGATAAGGAAGGCGCGGTTTGTTATCGCCCTACGCCGGAACTTTATGCGGGGTTGAATCGTGGTGCGCTGGGAAATCCTGAAGGTTATGCGCGAAATCTCACGGTTTTGTACCAGCTACCGCAGCAGCGACCCTACGGCTCATTTTTTGTCAGCGGGGCATGGCAGGCGGGCGAGGATTATCTGAGCTATCAGGGTCAAACCGAAGGCATCATTCAATTGCCCTATGAGGCGGTTGAGGTGAACGCCGTTCTGACACCGCACGTCGAAACGGTTGAGCGAATGCTGCACCCGGAAACGATCAGCGTCGAAATCTGGCAGGATGATCTGCCGCTGACTGAAATCAATCGCGGCCTTGATGTAGCCGTTGAGGGGCGAATCCTGGTAGACCGCCCACGCATGTATAATCTCATCCGCAACCCCGGCTTTGAGCAGCACAATCTGACGCTGCGAGTCAAAAATCGCGGCTTTAGCTTTTACAGCTTCACTTTCACCGGTTGCGTGAAATAGAAGGGCAAAGTGCTGAGTAAAAAGTGCTGATACAGGTGTTAAGCTTGCGGCGTGGTTTGCTCTGGCTTTTCTTCGGCTTTTTCAGCAGCTTCCTTGTCGCTGATCGTTTCAACAGCCCAGGTGTGGCCTTTTTCTTCAGATTTCTGCGCATCCGTCACATAGGGATGTGATGAAGTATGCTGCTTCGGCTTTTCGTTCATAACGAAGTACATCACCATTCCCATCACGGCAACATCCAAGAGAATAAGCAGGATTAAAACAGGCATGTGATTCTCCTTAAAAAATGGCTGTCAGAATAATCATCTCTCATTTTGCCGCAAGTCTGTGTTTTTCCCAATGCTGAACTTATTTTTCCAGCCCCGGTTCGTAGGCGAAATGGATATGTGAGAGTTCCGGCGGTACAGATGGGATCGGCTTTACCCAATAGACTGGGCGAATAAAATTGGCTTTGTCACGATCTCGCTTGAGCGCATATTCCCATTCCATCCGCACATAATCCGATTCGGCGGCAGAGGGCGACCAGAAGAGTTGAAAAATATCGGCGCGATCAATCAGCGTGAGCAGTTCGTCACTCCAATGCTGACCGCTGCGGAGCGATTCGACATCGCGCAGATAATCCAGACCTAGCGCTTTGTAGGCCTTCTCGACGCGCTCGATGATTGGCGTATCCTGACGGCTGTAGCTGCAAAAAATCGCTTCGTAAAGTTTGTTGCTGGCGCTAATTGTCGGCACATCGGCCTGGGATTTGTCGCTGACATAGACCGACAGTGGAATATCGCCAACGATGATGCCCTCGACGCTGAACGTGATCCAGCCATTCGCGGCCTGATAGCGTGGTGCTTCTTTCGCCCGCAGTTTGAAATCGAAACGCTGCCAATCTTCGTAAAAAGCGATGGATACACTCGGCGGGTTAAATTGGAAACCGGGAAGCATGGGTGTTGCCGTAATCAATGCACCTTCCTGGATCAGATTTTTTGCCGTTTGTGTCAGGCGGCGCATCGCTGTGAGCAGTGGGCCAAGCTGTTTCCCGGCATCTTCATTGACTTTTGACTCGGCGAAGGCGCGATACACATAAGCGACGAGGGGTTTCCATTCGTTTTGCGGCACTTCGCGCGGGTGATAAGCCGCAAATTTGACCGCTTGTGTTTCCGTCCATATTTCCCCATCGGCATGGCGGCTGCGTGATGGTGCGGCTTCTGGCATCGGGGTAGAAGCGCTTCGTGATGCTCTTTCATCTTCTGTTTCTGCTTCTGCTGGCATCACTTGGGGAGCACCGGGTGAAGCTGACGAAGCTGGCTGTGTGATAGGCTTTGATGGCTTGGGCGGCGCAGGCAGTGGTTCTGGTGCGAGTGGCTTTTCCTCGCGGGTTGAGTCTTGCGGTTTCGGTGCGCTCTCAGCCTCTTCTTTTTTGAGAACGTCATCCACCAGGCCGTCGAGGTCACGCGCTTCAGTGATTGGGAATGCGGGTGAATTAGTGCTTGGCGGCGCCAGTGCCTCATCGGTTTCCAGATCGCCTCCTTCGCCTGATTGCTCCCCAACTTCAAGCGTGACTCCTTCGTCTGATTTCCCCCCTCGCAGTCCCATATCAGGCAGATTTTCAACCGCATCGGCGACCTGACCGACCAGATTCTCGATGAGGTCGAGTTCCGCCTGCTGGAACAGACCGGAGATAATCCGATTATCACAGTAAATGACACCAACAGTTTCACCGTCAACTTTGAGCGGCAGGGCAGCCACGCTGCGCAGCGCAAACCCGGTTATGCTGGCCTGTTCCTGAAAACGCGCGTCCGCCAGGGCATTGGTGGCGAGAAGCGGTTTAGCTGTCTCAACCACCTGCTTGATGATGGTCGCGTTAACCGTGTTTTCGGGATTGAGAATTTGCGCTGCGTCGATGCCATGCGCGGCCTGCACTTCCATCTCGCCCGTGATCGGATTTTTCCAGAGGATGAAGCCGCGTTCTGCGCCAAGAAGCTGGACAATGATTTCCATCAACTGGCGCAAGGCTTCGGCGCGGTCTCCGGATTCCGCGATTTTTGCAAGCGCCTGTTTGAGAATCGAACTGAAATCGGGCGTGTCAGTCATGGCTTAATCCATTTGCTTATTGGTTGCCAGTATATCTTGAACATGCTTTATCAACTCGTGAATGTCAAGCGGTGCGACAGCTATATAAGAAAACGCTGCCATGTCATCAACGCCAATTTCCAATTCACGAATTGATAATCCAATTATGGGGATTTGCCGATCAGAGCGCAACTGGTGTGCCAGTTCGATACCTGACACATCCGGAAGCAAAAGATTCAACAGGATGAGGTCGATAGGCTGTGTCCGCGCGATATGTCGCCCGCTTGTGGCATCATGAGCAACGATGACCTCATAACCTAGCCGATCAAAGATACGCTCAAATAGTTTCACCGTATATTTGTCGTGATCGATGACCAGGGTTTTGATGTCGCTCATGGCAATCAGTTCGACTCCCGCATGAGAAGAGTTTCGACAGATGTCATCATTTTACGCAGATCAAGAGGCATATTGAAAAGGGCATCAATACCCATCTTCAGAGTCTCGGCTTCGTCTATTTTTGTTGAAGCAGTGTAGAAGATTATAGGAATCTGACTTATCAACGCATCAGTGCGCAGATTTTTAATAAAGTCTTTATAGGTATCATTAACCGAAATATCGTCAATTATGATCACCAAGTCAGGAGGGGTAGTCTCGACGAATATCAGTCCTTCCGCCTCATCGTTTGCAACCAGCGTAACATAGCCTTTGCTACGAAAGGCAAGCGCAAGAATCTGATGAGTGACATCAAGCCCATCTTTACGTCCAATGATCAGAATGGTTTCATTCGCTATCACCGTCCAGCCTTACAACGCTACTACTCTGTCGGGAAATATTCCAACTCTGTAGGTGAAATCTTGCCTCTCACAGAAGCGATTTCCGCTTCCGCGCGATAACAGCTTCGACAATAGAAGGCACTTCGTGATAATCGACTGGCATCGTAAAATAGGCATCCACGCCAATTTCATGAGCATCAACCTCGCTGAGAGTAATTTTATACAGAATAATCGGAAGTTGATTCGTTGAAGGGTTTGCATGTAGAGTTTTGATCGTATTTCTGTAGTTAACGCGGTCTAAAGTGTCGTCAATGACAAAAACCAGATCAATATGTTGTGCCTCTGCGAACTGCAAACCCTCTTTGATATTTTGGGCAACCAGTGTCGTGTATTCGTGGCCTTGACGGCGAAGGGGGACTTCGAACATAAAGGGAATGGCTCTGGTGAAAATATCACCAGGACATAAAATGAACAGGATGGTTTCATTCGCCATCATCGTCCAGCCCCGCAAATCTTTCTACTCTGTCGGACGATATCCCAACTCTTTGAGCGAAAATACTGCCGTGATCGTCACGCTGGTATCAGGATCGTTGGTGGCTTCCAGCAGCGCCGGAATCGACGGCTCGCCGATTTTGACCAGCGCATTAGCCGCCGCCTGACGGACACGTTCATGTTCGTCGCGCATCGCCTGGGCCAAAACATTGATCGAGTCTTCGTCGCCAATACGCCCCAATGCCTCGGCAGCGAAACGGCGCACATCGGTATCAGCATCCAGCAGCGATCCATGCAGGCTTTTAGTCGCTTCGCCATCGCCAATTTTGCCAAGCGCTTTGGCGGCAGCGCGGCGAACAGCGTGATTTGCATCGCGGAGTGCCTCGATCAAGCCTGTAACGGATGGCTGACCGATACGAATCAGCGCGTCGGTCACAGCCACGCGCACCCAGAGATCATCTTCGCGCAGCGCACTCAGCAGGTCATCAGTTGTGGTGGGGTCGGCAAATTTCGACAGCGTGATTGCGGCCTGATAGCGTACCCCGGTGTCGATGTCTTCGCGTAGTGTTTCGGCCAGATGCGGCAGCGCATCCGTATATTTATTTTCGCCGATTTGCTTGACAGCGGCGATTCGTTCTTCTACTTCGGCACTTTCCAGCGCCGCGATCAGTTGCTCTAACATTAAAATTCCTCAGTGACTAGCTATTTGACGGGCTGCATTATATCAAAAAGCCACCCTGGGACGGATGGCTTATTTGAATTTCATATAAAACTATAATGCTATTTGTCGTCCTTGTCTCCCGCTTGCTGCTGTTGATTTTGCGGCTGCTGCTCCTCACGCTGCATAAATTGACCATTTTGCTGGGCGATAATGTCCTCGCAACGCTCGACGAAGCGAATAAATGGGCGTTTGGCGATGCGGTATGGCCCGGCGCTCACATCATAGAGCGCTTTTTCACGCTGAAGGGCTTCAGCCGCCGCACGGAATGAGCGCCAGCCATCGCCGAACTTTTTCACATTTTCGATGGCGGCAGAGGCGGCGACGACCAGGCTGACAATCGTCGCGACAATGGTGAACGTGCCTTGGAAACCGAGCAATACTGGAACGGCAACTGATCCAATGCCGATGGTAAGCTGTAACCATTGATAATTGCGTTTGTTTTCGGTGGCTTTGCTGTCGTAATACTGCCATTGATTTTGCCAACGATGTTTCATGTAGTAGCGCTCGGCATCGCTGGCGGTACGCATCACGAACAGCGGCGGCGGCCAGGCAGCAGCTTCTTCCTGCTCAATTTTGTTCTCGGTCTGGCGCATCACACTTTCGACAAGTTTTTGTTCGGCGCTGATTTCATCGGCAGTGATGTCATCGTTCTGCGCTTTTTCCGCTGAATCAGCCATTTTGGTGCGGCGTTTTTTGGAGGGTTGTGAAAATTCGACTGTGTTAACGGGCGGTGCTGGTGGCGCGGCGGGTGTTGGCACGGCAGGCGTCGGCGCGGCGGGTGGAGTTGGCACAGGCGCGGGACTCACAGCGACAGGAACAGGTACAGCCGGGATTGGCACAGCCTCGGCAGCGCTGCTGGTATGACCGTTGGCGCTGGTTTTTTCGGATTCACTGGATTGCATGGTTTTCCCTCCTGGGATTCACCTCTGTGGGTAAACTTTTCTCATTCACTTAAAGACTATTTTGGGTAACAATGAATTGAAAGTTTGAGAAAACAGACTTTCCGACATTATAATACGATTCTTAGAAGATTGATGATTATTGAGATGGATATTGATGTTTGTTCAGACGGATATGCGCATTATATCGTGAAAAGATTACGTGCCGAAAAACATATTTTGTCTACCGTTACACAATAGCCAGAATTTTTGCCAAAAGGTGGAGATTTGTGTAAAATGGAACAAGTTGTCGTCATTCGCGTTATTGTGGCAATCGAACCCGTCTGGCAGATAGCTTTCTAAAAACCAGTTGTGATCGAAACTCAGCAATCTCAGATGTAAACGCATAGGCGTGAGAGAGATAATTTTATGAATTCTGGTAAGTCCCAATCGACCAATAATATGACAGTCCTCTGGATTATCGGGGCATTTTTAGCCCTGATTATAGGCGGTGTCATCATCGCCCAGGCGACACCGCTGCTTTTCCCGCCCCAGGGTTCAGCCGAATCGCTCCAGGTTGACGATCTGTTCAAATTCATGCTCGCTATCGGCGGCGCGATTTTTCTGCTGGTTCAGGGGGCAATCGTTTACTCGGTGATTCGCTTCCGCGCCAAACCCGGCGATTTATCCGATGGCGCGAATATTCACGGCAATGCCACGCTCGAATTGGTGTGGACAGCTATCCCTGCTGTTATCGTGCTGGTGCTGACCGTTTATAGCTATCAGGTGTGGGTGAGTACGCGCGAGATCAAGCCGAACGAGCAAACGGTTTATGGCAGAGGGGCGCGTTTTGTCTGGTCATTTTCGTATGATGTGCCTGCCAGTTCGGTTCCCAGCGACGTTGAAGTCGATAAACTGCCGCCGAACATTCAGGATGCGATCACCAACGACAGCAGCTTCCCGATTACGTCTCGTGAACTCCATACCTTCGTTGGTCAGCCGATTAAGATGGTTCTGGATACGTCCGATACGCTCCATGCCTTCTGGATTCCGGCCATGCGTATGAAGCAAGATTTGATTTCCGGGCGCACGACTGAAATTCGGTTTACTCCGATACAGGCCGGTGAATTCCCGGTGGTCTGCGCGGAATTGTGCGGCGGCGGTCATGGCGATATGCGTGCATCGATTATCGTCCATGCGGATGAAACCGAGTATCTGTCCTGGTTTAGCGATCAGGTCAACTTAGTTGTTTACCCACCGGATGATCCGGTTCTTCGCGGCGAGCAGGTTCTTGCCAGCGGTCAATATCCCTGCTCCGGCTGCCATACGTTGACGGCTCTAAGTTGGGCAGGCATCACCGGGCCGAATTTGAATGGGATTGGTGATCGTGCGGCGACAGTACGCTCTGCGGCGACAGGTGAAACGCCTGAAGAATATATCCATCGTTCACTCTATCATCCGGCGGAATATCTGGTTCCCGGTTTCGGCGCGTTGATGCCACAGTTCCAGCCTGACGCTGGTCAACCGAATTTCATGCCCGTTGACGATAACAAGGCGATTGTGGCGTATCTGTGTACCCAAACGGCTACAGGTGAATCTGCCTGTGATTTGAGTAATCTGGATGCGATTATCGCTGCCGGAGATTAGTAGTCTGAATTTATTCGTAGGGGTATGAGGAATTATGCCCCTGCGGGATGTCGTTAGATCAATCTGAAATAGATAAAGGCAATCATCATGGCAAGTATTACCGCTCCACTGGGGCAGGCGCAGACGACAGCGCCCGGCCTCAAAGTCAGTGACTTTTTCCGCTGGAGTGTCGATCACAAAATTATCGGCATTCAATATATGGCGACTGCGATATTTTTCTTCATCGTTGGCGGTGCATTGGCGATGCTCATTCGCTGGGAACTGCTGACCCCCACTCTCGATCTGATGCAAAACGGTGAGCAGTATAATACGCTGTTCAGCATTCACGCGACGGTGATGATTTTCCTGTGGATTATCCCGATGTTCGCCGGGTTTGGTAATTATCTCGTTCCGCTGATGCTGGGTGCTAAAGATATGGCGTTCCCCTGGCTGAATGCTTTTGCCTTCTGGCTCATTCCCCCAGCAGGCATTCTGCTGCTGCTCGGTTGGTTTGTTGGCCCAGCGCAGGCAGGCTGGACATCCTACCCGCCCCTCAGTACGCTCTACAGTGGTGATGGACAGACACTGTGGGCGATGGCGCTGCACTTGCTCGGTATTTCATCCATTCTCGGCGCGATCAACTTTATCGTGACGATTAAAAATATGCGCCCGCAGGGTATGGGTTACTGGCAGATGCCTCTGTTCGTGTGGGCGATTCTGGCGACTTCTATCATTGTTGTGCTGGCGACCCCATTTTTGGCGGGTGCGTTGACGCTGTTGATTCTGGATCGTGTCGCGGGGACGAGCTTCTTTGACCCGGCGAACGGCGGTGATGCGCTGCTGTGGCAAAATGTATTCTGGTTTTACAGCCATCCCGCAGTATATATCATGGTGCTTCCGGGGATGGGCGTTATATCGGAGCTTCTGTCGGTTCACTCGCGCAAGCCAATTTTCGGCTACCGGGCGATTGCGCTTTCCAGTATGGCGATTGCGCTGGTCGGTTTTACAGTCTGGGCGCATCATATGTTCACCAGCCTGACACCGGAACTGCGTATCCCCTTCATGGTTACGTCAATGATTATCGCCGTACCAACGGGCATCAAGATTTTTAGCTGGCTGGGTACCTTGTGGGGCGGCAAAATTCGCTTCACCAGCGCCATGCTATTTGCCCTCGGCTTCCTGTCGATGTTCGTGATCGGTGGGATCAGCGGTGTGATGCTCGGTTCTGTGCCAGTGGATATTCACCTCCACGACACCTATTTCGTCGTCAGCCATCTGCATTTTGTGCTGTATGGCGGCAGCGTATTCGCGATTTTCGGTGGAATCTATCACTGGTTCCCCAAAATGTTTGGTAAAAAGCTGGATGAGCGATTGGGTAAACTGCATTTCGCCCTGACCTATGTCGGTTTCTTTTTCACCTTTTTCCCGCAGCATATTGCGGGTATGCTTGGGATGCCGCGACGTGTCGCCGTTTATGACCCGCAATTCCAGCAAATCAATGTGATTATCAGTATCGCTTCATTTGTGTTGGGCATCGCGACCTTCGTGCTGCTCTATAACATCGTCGTGACGCTCATCGCGGGCAAACGTGTGGGTGCAAACCCGTGGCGTGCGCTGACGCTGGAATGGGCGACTTCCTCACCGCCGCCAGCTTATAACTTTATCGGTGATCCCGTTCCCTTCGAAGACCCCTATGGCTATGGCACGGAAGAATCTGTTGCTTATCTGGACGCGCTGGAAAAACGTTTCCCGCCGCCCGTTGATACAAGCGCGACTCTAACCAGAGCGCCACAGTCCGGGGATTAAGAGATACGATTTTTGGTAGGGGCAGGTCTGAGACCTGCCCCTACTAAAGAAAGCCCCTACAGAGTATTGGTTATATAAACGATGCAGCGCGATTTATTGGAACAGCAGCTTTCGAGAAAAGAATTACAAGACCTGCGTAACAAACGCACAGGTCTACTCATTTTCCAGATTTCATGGATAATGGTTTTTGTCTGTCTGGTGGTCGTGAACTGGCAACTGCGCTTCGTGACGACTACGTGGCCGCCGCCGGGTGTTGAAAAACTGCCCTGGACGCTGCCCACCCTTGCTACTGGATTACTTTTAATAAGCGCTTTTCTGGCACGGCGGGCAACACAGGCCGTAAAAGAGAATCGAAATGCTCAGTTTTTAGCATTGTGGCGGATCGCGATTGCTTTGGGAATCGCTTTTGTCGTGTTGATGGCCTTTGAGTGGGTGACGCTGCCCTACAGCCAAACCTACAGCGATGTCTTCCGCACGATGACAGGATTTCACATCGTTCATGCCCTGGCGATTGGCGCGTTTATGATAAACATTTATCAGGGTGCGCGGGCAGGCAAATATGGACAGACGAATTTTTGGCCGGTAGAGGGCGCGACCAGCTTATGGTATTTTGTGGTGGTGGCGTGGATACTCTTTTACGTGGTTTTATATTGGATATAACGCTATAGTCATGCAGGATATATTCACAGAATATGCCTCTGCAAACTTGGGGGAGGAATTAAGGTTATGCAACCAGGATTAAGCCGCGCGGTGCCGCTGGGTATTCTGGGCTTTCTGATCGGTACAGGGCTTTTGATGCTCATTCGCGCCCTGCAAAGCCTGGACCCAGTGTTGGATGCACAGCTTGGAATTGTTATGGGGACGCTGTTCTGCGCCGGATTTTTTGTCTGGGGTATGGGCGCGTTCGACCCAAAAATGAGCGAACACGCTCATGAACCCGGCGCGGATGACCATGCGCTTGCTCATGTCGAAGAACCTGAAGTTGAAACGCCGATCAAAATTCTCGGCGGTTATATGTGGGTGTTCCTGACACTGCTGATAGCGATTATTCTGGTCATCGCCTTTGTCGGTTTCCTGCCACAAGGCCCGGCGCTGAAGACCGTTGGTGATCCGATGGGTGATGTCGCCGCTATTGCGATGTTCCCTGTTGAGATCGGAAATCAGACGATCATGGTGAGCAAGCTGACTGCCCTGATCGCGATAGTCGCTTTCATATTTGTGTCGCTCCTGGCGGTGTCGGGTGGGATTGGCCTGCTCATGAATACGCTGTCTGAAGGCGCGAAAGCAGCCAAAGCGACCCCGCGAACAGCGATTGGCCCCGCCCCGATGGAGACACGTACCGGCATTGTGTCACGATTGATCTTTATCGTGATCTTCATTGCTGTGACGGTCATTTTGTACCTCCTGTTCTATTACATCCTGATTGGCCTGGTATTGCCGACTGCTCCATTCCTGGGGTTACTATCGTGGGTGAACGCGGTGGTTGTCGCCATTCTGATATTGCGCCCCAAAGCCGTCGCAAAAGTGGTTTCCAGGGGGGCTGGTATTGTCGCCCGATTCCTGCGTCGTATCCCAGGCGCGATCCAATAAATGTGTGAGGAAATAGATTATGAGTGAAGCATCTCTGGAACGCGCACACCATGAAGTATTACCTGCTGCAACGCCAGCACAGATCGACAATGCGAAGTTCGCGATGTGGCTGTATCTGGCCTCTGAAGTCGTTATCTTCGCGATCCTGATCGCGGTTTACATTGTTTTCCGTTACAACAATCCTGATGTTGTTCATGATATTCATGAAGAAGTCGGCATTATCCTGGTCAGCATCAATACCTTCCTGCTGCTCGCCAGCAGTTGGGCGATGGTGATGGGTTTGCAGCAGATTCAGCGTGGCAACCAGCAGGGATTAATCCAGTGGATTGGTATCACGGCGGTATTGGGAACCGTATTCGTCGCGCTGCAATACGTTGAGTATAACGAACTGGGTCATCTTGGCCTGAGCCTGAGCACTGAATTTGGGATGCGGTTTTATGCGCCGACAGCCTTTCACGGTGTGCATGTCATTATTGGTGTGCTATGGGCGCTGCGGGTGATTTTGCGGGCGCGTAAGGGCTACTATACCGCACAGAATTACCTGGGTGTCGAAATTTTTGGCCTCTACTGGCATTTTGTCGATGTGGTCTGGATTCTTCTTTTCACAGTGATTTACCTGGTTTAAGGACAGTTATTATGGCAGATGAACAGAAGCCACCGTTAACCGATCAGAAAACCGGGGAAAAAGTTAGCCCAACCCCGTCCTATCCGCCGGGTGAAGCCGAGCGAATGCCAGAGCCGGAGACCGGACTCGAAGAAGCGGTTGTAAATGCTTTGGATGCGTCTGAGCAGGCTGTCGCGTCACCTGTTGTCCAGGCGTTCGACTCAGCAGTTTCCGCTGTCCAGGAAGCTGTCGATCAGATTCCTGGGCCAGCAAAGACCCACGCTGAAGCGTCTGCTGAAGAACACAGCGATACGACCATCATTATGGGACGGGCGATTACCGTTCCCGGTGGTATTTACACCGTTGTTTTTGGTGTTCTGGGCGTTGCGACTCTCGTCGAAATTATCCTGGCGGAATTCCCGCGCGGACTTTTGACGATTCCGTTGATGCTTGGGCTGGCGGTAGTCAAAGCCGTCCTGGTCGTGATGTATTACATGCACCTACGCAGCGATAGTCGTGTTTTTACGGTAGTTTTGCTCCTGCCGGTTGCCGTGACCCTGCTTTCGACGCTTTATTTAATCACTGTTCCGGTCACAGGCTACTAGGCGCGATACCCGCTGGGCGATTTCACCGAATCGCCCCTACGTCGGAAGGGCTGTTGCAGATGCAGGTTGGATTGACCGATCAGGTTGCGCTGGTGACAGGCTCGGCTCACCGTGTAGGCCGGGCGATTGCTATCGAACTGGCACGGCATGGTGCGCACATCATGGTGCATTACAGCAGTTCACCTCCTGAAACAGTTCGCGATACCCTGCAAGAAATCAAGTCAATGGGTGTAGATGCCTTTGCCGTTCAGTCCGATGTTGGGACACAAGAAGGCGTTACAGCCATTTTCACGGCGGTGCGCGAACATTTTGGCCGCCTGAACATCCTCGTAAATAGCGCCTCCAATTTTCAAAAACGCCAGCTTCTCGAAGTCACGCTTGAGGATTGGCAAAACACGATGAACACCAACCTCACCGGACCATTCCTGTGTACACAAGCCGCCGTCGCCATGATGCGCGAAAATGACCCTTCTGGCGGCGTTATTGTCAATATCTGCGATAAAGGTTCGGTAGATCCCTGGCCGGAATACGCCGCACACGGCATCAGCAAAGCCGGACTGCTGGCATTGACGAAAGTTTCCGCTGCCAGTCTGGGGCCGGATATTCGCGTGAACGCGGTCATCCCCGGCCCAGTGATGCGCCCCTCTGGACGCTATATGACCGATGAACAGTGGGAAGCTGTCGGTCAAAAAGTTCCACTCAAGCGCAATGGAACGGCGGAAGATGTTGCCCGTGCTGTCTCCTATCTTGCGCGTGAGGATTACATCACAGGTGCGGTTTTACAGGTCAACGGCGGAGAACATCTCATTTAGCGGTCAGCCATCAGCCATCAGCTTTCAGCAAAACAAAATATATGTGCGCGACGAACGGGTATTGTAGGGCGCAAGGCCTTGCGCCCTGAATTTCTGCGCTGCGCCTAAATACCTACTACAATAATTTGTTAACCGTCCCTTTCCCGATTAAAATTGATTTCATGCAAACAAATATGGGCAAGACCCCACCTCTGTGTAGAAGCGGCGGCTAGTTCGCCCGCCTTCTAATTTTATATTCTGCGTTTAGCCGGAAACTCACTGTTTCACGGCCATTTTTGATTCCAGGAGAATCAGGAGTTCAAAATGAATAGGTTTCTCACGGCTGTGCGGCGATTATCGCCATTTATTTTTGTGCTGCTTGTCGTCGAATTTCTGGATGAATTTGCTGGCGGCGCACGAGAAGCCTCCTGGCCGATCATCCGCAGCGACCTGAATTTGAGCTATGAGCAAATCGGCTTGCTGCTCACACTGCCCTCGCTGCTGGCGAATATTTTTTTCGAGCCTGTGCTGGGCATCCTGGGTGATGTCTGGAAACGGCGCGTTCTGATTTTAGGCGGCGGCGTATTTTTTGCGTTGTCTACGCTGCTGGTCGCCACCAGCCAGAGTTACGTGGCGCTGCTGCTGGCATTTATCCTTTTTTATCCAGCATCGGGTGCATTCGTCAGCCTATCGCAATCTACGCTCATGGATATGGATGTCTCCCGCCACGAGCATAATATGGCGCGCTGGACATTTGCCGGGTCGTTGGGCATTGTGTTTGGGGCGCTGGTAGTTGGCGCGTTTATCAGCGTTGGCGCGGGCTGGCGCGGATTTTATGTGCTGGTCACTGTCCTGACCATTATTGTCGTCTTTATCATGCGGCGGATGGTTTTCCCCAAACCGCTGATGGATGAAGACGGAGAGCCAATGAGTTTTCGCGTGGGGCTTCGAAAAGCGTTTGCTGCGCTGCGCCAGCGTGAAGTGGTGCGCTGGTCGGTGCTGCTGGAATTTTCCGATCTGATGCTCGACATCCTGCACGGCTATCTGGCGCTGTATTTTGTCGATGTGGTTGGCGTGAGCGAGGAGGAAGCCGTTTTAGCCGTCGCCATCTGGACAGGTGTAGGGCTGCTGGGCGACTTTTTGCTGATTCCACTTTTGGAGCGCGTTCGTGGCATCACCTATCTGCGCTTCAGTGCCGCGCTGGAATTTGTGCTGTACAGTGCTTTTCTGCTCGCGCCGGGGGTAACGCCAAAGTTGATTCTGATCGGCGTGATCGGATTCTTTAACTCTGGTTGGTACTCGATTCTGAAAGGCAATCTTTATAGCGCGATGCCAGGACAAAGCGGCGCAGTGATGACGCTTGGGAATCTGTTCGGGCTGGCAAGCAGCTTTTTCCCGTTGATTGTCGGGATGGTCGCTGCGCGGTTCGGGCTTTCGACGGCGATGGTTTTTCCATTAATTGCATGTGTAGCGCTGATGATTGGCCTGCCGCGCCGATAAATCCAAAGTTTGGCTGCTGCGCGTTCATCGTTTGTTTAGAATTGTCTGTTATAGTCTGCGTATTAAACGTTAAAACAGGGTGAAAATGATGAAAAAGTTCGCCTTAATCGCTGGTATTGTCATAATATTGGGACTTATCACACTGGTCGTCGCCCAGGACGGCACAGGAGGAGATGACTTGGCAAACCAATTCGCTGGAAAAGTACCCGCCCCGGCGTTCCCAACCGGGCTGGACTGGTTAAACGTCCCCGCGCCGCTGACGTTCGAGGCGCTGCGCGGCAAAATCGTGCTTCTGGATTTCTGGACATATGGCTGCATCAACTGCATTCATATGATCCCGGTATTGGAACAGGTCGAAAATAAATACGCGGATGAACTCGTTGTCATCGGTGTGCATTCGGCCAAATTTGAAAATGAAGGCCAGACCGAAAATATTCGCCAGATCGTGCAGCGCTATGACCTGCATCATCCGGTCATCAACGATCACGATTTCGCCGTTTGGGGGACATTCGCGCCCTTCGGTGTGCAGGCGTGGCCGACATTTGTGGTGATCGACCCACGAGGCAACATTCTGGCGGTGCAGCCGGGGGAACTCCCGTTTGAGGCGTTTGACCGTGTGATCGGCGGCATGGTTCAATATTTTGATGCGACCAGCGAAATTAACCGCGACCCGATTGAGCTGGCGCTGGAAGGCGACGCAAGCCCCAATACGGCGCTGGCGTTCCCCGGCAAGGTGCTGGCAGACCCAGCTACGAACCGCCTGTTTATCACTGATACCAATCACCATCGTATCGTGATCGCGGATTTGTTGACTTACGAAGTGCTGGACGTGATCGGAAATGGCAGCCGGGGCTTCACGAATGGCAGCTACGAAGACACAACATTCAATAAACCCCAGGGAGTCGCGCTGGAGGGGAATACGCTTTATATCGCGGATACCAATAACCACGCCGTTCGCAGTGTTGATCTCAGTACGCGCGAAGTCAGCACGATTGCCGGGACAGGCCAGCAGAGCCGTCTCCGTGACGCAAGCGGCCCAGCCGACATGATCGCGATTTCCAGCCCCTGGGATGTGGCGGTAGGGGATGGGATTTTGTATATCGCGATGGCCGGGCCGCATCAAATCTGGTCGCTTGATCTGGGTACTAACCTGATCCAGCCGCTAATTGGCAGCGGTCAGGAAGGCATGGTGGATGGACTCTTGCGTGATGCACAGCTTGCCCAGCCCAGCGGTCTGTTTTACGAAAACGGCCTGTTGTATTTCGCGGATAGCGAATCGAGCACGATTCGCGTGGCGGATATTCCGAATGGCGAAGTCCACACGCTGGCCGGGACATACGAGAATAACCTCTTTAATTTTGGCGATGTAGATGGCATAGTCGGCACATCTCGTCTGCAACATGCGCTCGGTGTGGTTGGTGACGAAAGCGGAATACTTTACGTCGCCGATACTTATAACAGCCGGATCAAGCTGCTGAATCCAGAGACGAAAGAAATCACGACCCTGTTCGGCCTCGGTGGTGCAACAGGCGGCTTCCGGGATGGCGGCGCGGACGTAGCCGAATTTGACGAGCCGGGTGGCTTGAGTTATGCCAACGATAAGCTGTATATCGCCGATACCAATAACCATGCGATCCGGGTGATCGACCTGCCCACGAAAACGGTCAGCACGATCACCTTCCCTAATCCCGAAATGCTGCAAATTGGCGAGAGTCCGACAGTCGTGGCCGGGAACAGCGCACTCGGCGAACAAATGTCGCTGCCAGAACAAATCGTCGCTGCCGGAGAGGGTGAAATTGTCCTCAATATCGTGCTGCCAGAGGGCTATAAACTGAATAATCTCGCGCCATTTACCAGCACATGGACGAGCAGCGGGGATGCCATCGTGATTGATGAAGCCAACCGCAAACAGCAGATTATCGAGCCACAAAGCCCGATTCGAGTGCCTGTGACGCTGGCTGAAGGGGATGATGTACTACATGGCGAGTTGACGATTTATTATTGCGAGGCGGTTCTGGAAAGCCTGTGCTTTATCGACCAGGTGAGTATTGATGTGCCCGTGACAGTAGCCGCGAATGGCGTAGGCTCAGAAATCACGCTGGAGCGCTCGATCACACCGCCGACGCTGCCGGATGGCAACGGTCTGTAACGAGAGAAATTGTGCAAATTGTGATGGAGATAGGGTGCAGACGCGCCCTATTTTTCAACCTCTAGAATCCGCTTGGCGACTTCGGTCATGTTTGCGCCGATCACATCGGGCGCACGAACCAACGGATTGAGTACCACGCCGGGACGTGCGACAAAAGCCGTCGCGCAGCCTGTTCGCAGCGCACCAGCGATGTCCCAGGCATGAGCAGTCACCACACGCATCTGGTCAGCCTCAATGCCTAATTCCTGCGCGACCATGCGGTAGGATTCCGGCGCGGGCTTGAGGCGTTTGACCCGATCTGCGGAAAATACACGCTCGAACAGGTCATATAGGCCAGCATTGGCTAACTGGGATTCGACAACTTCGAGGGTAGAGTTGGTCAGAACGGCCATTCTGAGTTCGGCATCGCGCAGTTGTTCAAGGCTGGTACGGACTTCGGGATGCGGTGGCAGGCTGGCAAATCCCTGCGCGATTGCCTGTTTGTCAAGCATGGAGAGCGAAAGACCCCGCCGCGCGGCAACCATTTCCAGTGCTGCTTTGCCAATTTGCCCAAAAGGCGTGTAATGATCGGTTACGGTAGCCACGAGCGCGGATTGGATCAATTGTGTGAACCACTGCCCGCGCACACTGGCATCGCCAAACATGCGGGTAAAAAGCGGGTCAAGCCCTTTTAAATCGAGCAGGGTTTCATTGACATCAAAAACCAGGACTCGCGGCATCGAGCTTAGCCTTTCGCAATAGCCTGTCGGCTGGTCGCGATGACTTCCATGATTTGTGCATGAAGCAGTCTGTTCCCGGCGATCAACTCCGCGCCGAGCAAGTTCGTTTCGCCGCCGCTGTAATCGGTGACAAGGCCGCCTGCCTCGCGGATACACAGAATGCCTGCCATACAGTCCCAGGGATTCAAATGCGCTTCCCAGAAACCATCAAATCGTCCTGCCGCTACAAAGCATAAATCAAGCGCAGCGGAACCGAAGCGGCGCAGATCGCGCACAATCGGCAAAAATGCACCCCATTCGATCAGGTTATTATCCTGGTTGGTGGCGCGTGTGTAGGGGAAACCCGTGCAGAGAATGGCTTTGCTCAGGCTGTCCGCGCCGGAAACATGCAGCGGTTTATTATTAAGAGTCGCGCCGAAACCCCGCGCCGCCGTGAACAATTCGTTGTAGACGGGGTTATAGACCACGCCGACCAGCGGATTATTGTCGCGGTCTGCCAGCGCCATGCTCACCGAAAAATAGGGAATGTTGTTGGCGAAATTGGTCGTGCCGTCAACGGGGTCGATGTACCAGCGATATTCCGCGTCAGCGGGTGCGCCGCTGCCACCGCCTTCTTCGGCGACGATATGATGATCGGGAAATGCTTTATGGAGCGCCGGGACGATGATCGCTTCCGAAGCTTTATCGCCTTCGGTCACGATGTCGTAGATATTCTGCTTGGTCATTTCCTGGTGCGGCTGGTCATAAAAACGCATGAGTTCCGCGCCTGCCTGAAGCGCAATTTCTATCGCAGTGGCCTGAATAGCTTGTAAATTCACTTTGTGCCTCAAAAATAAAGGCCTATCGTTGATAGACAGGCCCACACTGACCAAGCAGTTTGAAATGACAGTTTTTTATTGATCTAGCGGGACTACGCTGCTGGCCTGTTTGCCTTTTGGCCCTTCGGTGATTTCGAATTCAACCGGGGAACCTTCTTCCAGCTTGCGATAGCCTGAAGACTGAATTGCAGAATAGTGAACAAAAACGTCGGGACCATTTTCTGGGGTGATGAAACCATAGCCTTTTTCCGGGCTAAACCACTTCACCACACCTTTGATACGTTGTGACACTGGTTAAAAACTCCTGATGACTAAAACTGGACTTCCAACAGCCCAAACCGATGTGATTTATTGCTGCCGGATACCAGTTTATGTGATTGGTATGCGGATTGTCAAGATGCGGTTGATCCATTAGGAATTTAGTTTCCATCACGGTTCGGATCAGGGAAGGCATTGCCAAACGAACCTGGCACGCGCGTCGGTTCTGGCGGCGGCGGTACATCGTAATCAATCGGCAGCGCTTCGATCACAGACTGGGTTTCCAGCGTAATCAAAGCTGCCCAGCCAATGATGCCGCCAGCCTCGACTTTTACCCAGGGGCTGTAGGGGCTGCGAGCTAATAGATTCACCTGCGTTCCAACTGTAATCGTCGTCACCAGACCAAAGCTCACATCCGGCGCCTGACGCAGATTCAGACCCGTCGGTGCGATCACTGTCGCGATTTGCCCAATTGCCCCATAGCGCTGCGGGGGAACGGGTGTCGCATCATAAACGGCCTGAATCACGCCGAGATTTTGCCGCAAGAGCTGCGCATACATCCAGCCTGTCTCGCCCGTGTTAAGCTGGACGTGATACCAATCCCCGGCTGTATTACGCCCCAACACGCTCATGACCTGCCCAGCGGGAACCTGAGCGACCAATGCGGCCTCTGTAGATGGATCGGCACGCATATTGACCTGCCCGGCTGTCGAAACATAACCGGGCTGCGGCAAAAGCAGCGGACGATCTAACAACGCGACAGGCAGATTTTGCGCCATTGTCACATCAAAAGGCTGCGGGGGCGTGGGTGGCCCAGCAGGAGATATAAAATCACCGGGATTATAGGGTATGCTGATGGCTTCGCCTGTTAAAAGTGCTTGCTCCAGGCCTCGTGCCAAAATTCGCGCCTGCCCGGATAAGCTGATAAACAGGGTTTGCGAATCGGATGTCTGCACCAATAATGTGCCATTCATGACGATTGACGCGCCATTCACGACAAAATTGATCGTCTGGTCAACGGGAGTTTGGGCGACAAAAACATTGCGTGGGGCAATTCCACAGATGGGCGCTTCCGCCCCGGTCTGAACGATCATCGACTGCCATGCAGCAAAATCGGGCGGCGAAACATCGCGCACAGCAACATTACCCACCAGCAAAACAGACAAAGCAGGCAGGCGTACCCAGGCGACCCCGCCGTTGTTATTTTCAATTGTCATTGCTTGCGTTTGGATGGAATCTACAGCGGCGACTTCGACCAGTGCGCCGACAGCCGAAAGAGCGCTGCTTACCGGGCCAGCAGGTTCAACCAGCGGAGCGCTGCCCCCATTGCAGACAAATCCAGCGGGTTTGCCCACACAGGCATTGCTGGCCGTCGTCCAGATCATATCAAGCGCGGGGCTGCATGTCGCATCGCTCACTTCAACGCTTTGCGCGGCAGTCCATACTGACCCGAACAAAAATAGGAGGCTGGCTACGATAATGAATAAAATCCGGTATCGCACGTTCGTCCTCGGCATTATTGTTTCTACAATTACGCCATATTCTAACAGACAATGTGCCAATCGCATACCGAGTATGATAAACTGATAATGAGTATTCCATCCCCAGCTATGAGGTTTACAAAAACGTGACCATCTCCGGCGATCCTCCTGTGTGGCTGCTCATGGCTTTTCAGCAAGCCTTCCCATCGCTGACACCTGAATGGATTGTTCAGACGGCAGGACGGGATATGTGGGCAGCGGCGATACCCGATTCGCACGATAAATTCACCATCGCTGTGCCGGATATAGAAGCACGTATCGCCTTTAATTTTCGCAGCGCCAAGACCAAAACGACAATTCTGAATCGACCACTGCCGCGTTGGGCGCGTTACCCGGCAGGCGTGCTGCTGGCTTTGCGTGATTTCGAAGTTGAAGCCAGGGGGTTACAAGTGGTCGTCGTTGGAACAGAACCCTCCGGGCCACGCTATGAACACGCCGTCGGCATCGCTATCGCGGCGCTGTGGTATCACATCCATCAAAAATCTTACACGATAGAGGCCTTAGTCGAGCTTGTCGAGCGCGTCCGGCGGGATTACGTCGAAACGTGAATTTTTAACGGGCAAAATTGCTATCTGCGACTGTCCGAATCAACCAGACCACAATCACCGCGCCGATCACGCCCACGATAATATTGCCGACCAGCCAGATATGACCAATTCCGCCGAGGCCGACCACGCGCAGCACGATATTGCCGACGATGCCACCCGCTAACCCCAGCGCAATGTCACCCACCGGGCCATAACCACGTCCGCGCAGCAAACGTCCGGCGAACATGCCCGCCAACATCCAGAAAAGCATGGGGATCAGCAAGCCGAGCAGCCCCGCAGCCAGATTGAAAACCAGCGAACCGACGACTAATACGCCGATCACGAAAATAATGAAAACCATTGCGGCCATTTTTCCTCCCGCAAAATCATCGAATACAACCATTTATACGCAGGCGAGAGGAGAAAGTTTTAGTGCGAGGAGATGAATTTTTGTAGGGGCGCACGGCTGTGCGCCCAAAATTCTATGCGGCTGCTTTACCGTGACAAGCCAGCGATGAACATATCGAGCGCGAGCGGCGGATCAATGCGTCCGGTCTTCATTTTCAGATCATAATCCTGCAAGGCGCGGTAAATTTCTTCAAGCTCGGTCAACGAAAAACGACGCGACTGCTGCGCGGTTTTATCCGCCACGAAATCGGAACTTGTGTTGAGGGCTTCTTTTAGTCCGGTGCGGCTGCCTGTGATCGCGAGATGTTCTTTCGCCAACAGCATCAGCCGGAACTGGCGAATAATCATGCCGTAGATTTTGAACGGGTCTTCATCTTTTTCGCGCAGCAGCCGGTAGAGGTAATCCAACGCCGCTTTGCCGCGCCCTTCAGCGATGGCATCCACCAGTTGAAAAGTCGTGGCTTCGGCGACGTAAGGTGTCAAAAGTTCGACATCTTCCTCGCTGATCGGGCGTTCGCCGTTGACATAATCGACCAATTTAGCGAGTTCATTGTCCGCACGTCGCAAATCATCACCCGTCACACTGGCAAGTGCCTGGGCAGCACGTGGATCAATTTGCGCGTGATATTCATCCGCTGCACGTTTTAGAATCCATTGGGTGCTGTCTTTGGGCGCGGTGAAGGATTTTTCATAACCAGTGGGCAGTTCACGCGCCAGCTTGAGGATTTTATTGCCCTCTGCCAGCTTATCGCGTTCGACAAACACCAGCTTTGACCATTCTGGCAACTGCGGAAGCACATTTATCAAACGCTCAACCGCCTGTTTGCCAGTTTCGCCTGCGCCTTTGCGCGTAATCCAGGACAGCAAATCCTTGACGATCACCAGCCGCTTATCCGCCAGAAAAGGGTAGGACAGGGCAGCGTTCAGAATTTCGGCGGTAGTAGCCGTCTCGCCTTCAAATTCGGAAATATTCATGGCGGCATCCGGCGAGTCGCCCATTTGTGCGCGTAATTTGCGGATTTCTTCTTCCAGTCGCAGGCCATCATTACCATGCAGGACATAGAAGCTGGTGATCGTCTTGGTCATCGCGTCACGTCGAATGAGTCAAAATCATGTACATGGGGGTTGGCTGTCCGTTCAGCGGCATCCGTGAATCTTTGCGGGTGATGCTAATCACTTCCATGTTGCCGGGGTCGCCATCGGTTGTGAAATGTTTTTGCAGCGAAACACCAAGCGGCTCAGAAAAGAGAATGGTGAGCATCATCGCCACCATCATCAACGGTAAGCGGTTGAAAGCATCGCGCCTGTTCGTCCCACTCAGGCCGACGATTGCGACCAGACTTGTCAAAAAGCCAGTCGTCAGGCGGCTTGTCCCGCAGCCGGGGTGAATGGCGAGGCTGTGTTCGCCGCGCTGCATCCGCTGTAAGGCCTCGCGAACGGCTGATTCGACTTCTTCCTGCGGTGCATCCGCAAAGAGGACAAATCCACGATCCGAACTGCGCCCCATCATCGGGACATTTTTTAAGCGTTTGGAGAGAATATGCACCGTCGCGTGTTCCAGGCCGTGATTGCGGCGCGTGCGTTTAATCAGAGGGATACTGAGGACGGGTTGTGCCAGTGTTCCGAGTTCTGCTAACATCTTCGAACCTTTTACTAACTCAATCTCTATTCTATCGGACTTCTATCATATAGCGTCAAGCTCTAAATAGCATTAGACTGAGATTGTATTATTTTAACTGTAAAAGGCTGGTTGAACTATGCGACATATACCAAAGGTGTTTTTTCTCTGTCTTTTCGCTTTTTTGATCATAGGCTTGCCTGTTCTGGCGCAAACCGCTGAACCGATTGAATTTGGGGATACGGTTGAAGGCTCACTGACGGAAGATACAGCGTCTATAGAATACACATTCGAAGCGGAACTTGGGGAATACGTCATCGTCACAATGATTGCCGACAATTTTGATGCGTTCCTGCGCCTGGAAGACTCCAAGGGCAACGAAGTCGCCACAGATGACGACAGTGAGGGCAACCTGAATGCACGTATCGGGCCATTTAAGCTGCCAATCAATGATACATTTACGATTGTTGCCACCAGCTTGAGTGGCACGGCCAGCGGCGATTTTACCGTGAGTCTGGCGACGGCTGAAGTGAGCAGCATTGAATATACTGAAACGATTGACGGCGAACTGACGGACAGTGAAGGGGTTGTGACCTACAACTTCAGCGGGCAAGAGGGCGATTCTGTCAGGATCGCAATGGATTCGGAAGATTTCGATTCGATTTTACGGCTGTCAAGTGCTGAGAATCCTAGCGTTGTCCTGGTAACAGATGATGACAGCGGTTTCGATTATAACGCGCTGATTGGCCCCTATACGCTGCCCGAAACTGGCGAATACACGATTACCGCAACCAGTTTGGATGGCACATCAACGGGTGATTTTACCCTCACATTGACGAAGGTCGAGCTGACTGCGTTGACCATTGACGAAGAGACTTCGGCGGAATTGACCTCAAGTGAGCCGCTTTATTTCTCGTTCGAAGGGTCAACTGGGCAGGCGATTAATATCCGTGTGGACAGCGACGATACCATTGATACGACCCTCAGCCTGTTGGGGCCAGATAATTATCAACTCACAACTGATGATGACAGCGGCGGCAGAATTGACCCGGAAATTCGCAGCTATGTTCTCGCTCAGGATGGCCTGTTCACCGTTTTGGTCACACCCTATTCGGACGCGGAAGTTGGCGAATTTACGATTACGGTGACGGAAGTAGAGCTGCCTTCGCTCGACGATGAGCCGCAGCAGTTGCGTTTGAGCGACAAGCTGACCCAGCAGACCGTCGTTTTCACCGGGGAATCTGGCGAAAAAGTGCGCCTGAGCTTTGTGCTGAACGATTCTGACTCGACGTTCTCGCCTTCAATTACCGTTACGCAGGCTGGAACATCGCTGACTTATGTGAGTACCAGCACCGTCAGTGAAGTCACATTTGTGATCGTTGTACCGGAAGACGGCAGTGTCAATGTTCAGATTGATGACTACAGCTATGTTTCCAACGTTGTCACCGCGACACTTGAACGCCTTTCGGACGAATAGGTGATTAACAGGTTTGGGAAGATGGGGTTTGCCCGATCTTCCCAAACGAGCGTTTCTTTTTTATAACCAGGCCGTCAACTGATCGTCATGTTGGCGGCCTTATGCGTCACGCGCCAGAACTCGGCACCCTGTAAAATGTAAGAATAAGCAAAAATATTCTTACGTGGGGGCTTCCAATGAAACGTGTACTCGGATTAATCGTTGGATTGGTTTTCTTACTGGCGATAGGTGTACCTGCGTCAGCGCAGAGCAGTACATGGGAAGCCGCGTATTTCAGCAATCCCTCACTGCTCGGCCCGCCCACGCTCATTCTGACCGAAAACACGCCTTCGCACGAGTGGGGCGCAGGCTCTCCGGACATCAATATTCCCGTAGACAATTTTTCGGCGCGTTGGTCAACGACAGCTTATGTCAACGCCGGGACATATCAGATCAGCGTGCGTGCCGACGATGGTGTGCGCGTGCTGGTGGACGGTGTACTGTATATTGACCAATTTATCCCCTCACCGGGCAATTTTTATCAGGTAGCCGTCAATCTGGTCGCGGGAAATCACACGTTTGTCGTGGAGTATTTCGAAGCGGGTGGCCTGGCCTATCTCGCCTACAACTTCACCCAGCTTGGCACGAATCCACCCCCAGGCAGCGGCGCAACGGCAACGGTCACGGCTTACTTTTTGAATGTACGCAGTGTGCCGAACGCCGCAGCGCCCATTCTCACGCGGATCAGCCGGGGCGAAACATATGCCGTCGTCGGACGGAACGCCGTTAATTCGTGGCTGCAACTCAATGTAAATGGGATTATTGGCTGGGTGAACAGCAACTATGTCACCGCTTATAACCTCGGCGGTGTGCCGATCACCGATGGCAGCGGCGGGACATATCCCACCCCTGTTCCACCGCCACCTGTTGGCGCGTCGGTCACAGTGGTTACGGCGCTGCTCAATGTGCGCAATATTCCAAATCCGTTTTCAGGGCAGGTTTTGACGCGCATTGGATATGGGCAAAGTTACTCATTAATTGGGCGTAATGCCGATGCCAGTTGGCTGCAAGTGAATGCGAATGGGATTATCGGTTGGGTGAACAGCAGCTATGTGACGGCTTACAATCTCGGCAGCGTGCCGATCACTGACCCCGGCACGAACCCTTCGCCACCCCCGACTTCCAGCGCTTTTGGCACGGTGACGGCTTATTTTCTGAATGTACGCAGCCTGCCGAATGCCTACGCGCCGCGCCTGACCATCATCAGCCGGGGACAGACCTATCCTGTTATCGGGCGAACCTACGATAGCTCCTGGGTGCAGATTAACGTCAATGGCGTTGTCGGTTGGGTCAATCGTGGCTGGATGGGTGTGACCAATCTCGGCAGCGTCCCGGTGACAGGGTAGAAAGCTTGTCAGCTTGTCAGCTTGTCAGCGAAAACAAAGTGCTGAATTTAAAGTGCGTGGGTATTGAAACGAGTTGAAAGACGCATGTTTTCATGAGGGCGCATCGCCATGCGCCCTTACAAATCGTTCATCTTGTATTTTACTCAGCACTCAGGACTTTATACTCAGCACTAAAGAGGCTGACAAGCTGACTGGCTGAGACGCTGACAAGCTATCACGTTGTTGGCTGACTCAAACGTGAATCGGCAGGGTTGACCTGAATCACTGCACCCCAGGGGGAATATTGTCGTTTAAAATCATCGCGCCGGATAACCTGCCCGTTGGCATCCAGAATTTCGCGGGTGACGACTACGTAAGCACCCTCAGCAGGCCAATCGACCCAGCGCTCCTGCCCCAGACCAATATCCTCATTACCGACATAGGTTGTCTCGCGCGGCGCAAGCACATTGCTGACGGTTGGCCCCTGCTTGACCACCTGACGACCCGGATTGGTGCTGTAGAAGCGGAATTGTACACTTTGGTCAGCCGGAAAAATTGACGTTTCGATCAGCAGGTGATAGGACGTATCGTTGATAAATTTATAATCCAGGCTGGCTTCACCGAGCGCGGGATCGCCCTGATAAATGGCGGCATCCATGCCCATGCCCTCGCCTTTTTCGTAATAGCCGACGCGATAGCCGTGCGAATGCCATTCGGTCATTGGGTATCCGGCGTAAAACGCGGCCTGGAATACGGTGGTGCTGACCTGGCAAACGCCGCCGCCCACGCCTTTAATCGTCCGATCTCCGTAAATGACGAAGCCCTCGGCAAAACCTTCTTCCGGGCTGATATTGCCGAGCAGCGTATTGAACGAAAATTCCTCACCGGGCGCGATGATGAGGCCATCAAAACGCTGCGCCGCCTCGATAACATTGTTGATTCGATTCTGAGTCGAACCCACGTAAAAGGTCGTGGCCTGCGACACCATCTCCGTGATCCCCAATTCCGCCGCTGTAATGCCTTCGTGATAGGGTGAGAGCGTGTAATTGAAGGCCATGCTCACCTGCCGCGCATTCACATCGGTGCTAAAAATTGCTGTTTCCAGTCGTGTGAGAGTTTGATCCACATTGAGCGAACGCCCGTTTGCGCCCGGCTCGAAAACTTCCAGTTGGCGGGTATCGTCATTAAAGTGGAAACGCGCGTTTTGCGGCTGTGTGATAAGACCCGGCGCGAGATTTTCCAGGAACGAGCGAAAAGCGTTGACATTGATGCCCACATCATAGGTCATTGTGCCGTCAGGGTTATAAACAGGTTCGACGGTCAACAGCGCGGCGATCTGGTCGGGCGTTGCCGTCCAGGGGCCAAGCGGTGCGCCATCTGGATTATCTGCGACCAGCGTGACCGAGGTCGAAATCGCGGCGCGGGCTTTGGCTGCTGCTGCTTCGGTATCCCATACCAAAGGCAGCGATTCTTTAATCGTCAGCGGAATTTCGCCGCCGGTATCCATCCGCAATATAGCCGTATCAAGCTGTGTGAGCATGGCTGGAACATCGACTACTCGCCCACTTGATCCGGGCGTGGCGGTTACAAACAGGCCATTGATGTCGAGAGTGGCATCCACTGCTGGACGATTGATCTCATGCGCAATCTCCAGAAGGCGGGCGGCGGCTACATTTTGATCGTAACGAATGATCGGCGAAATATTACGCCCGTTAAACCAGATACTCGCCTGCTCGACCAGATTGAAAATGACGTTGCTGTCGTGTCCGGCGGCAATCGCTTCATCGACTGTCGCGTCAACATCCAGCGACACGCCCAGATCGCCCGCCGTGAACTGCCAGAATTTGTCGCCATCACGGAAGGTAAAAATGGCATCCTTGTCGTAGCTGAACGCCTGAGTCAGCGCTGTAGCGGCATCATTGCGGGTCATGCTGCCCACGTTGACACGCCCGACCCATACGCTGGGCAGAATTTTGCTGGCGAACTGCATCTGAACAATGCCGACAAAAATTACCAAAAGCAGCACAAGCAGAACACAGCCTGTGATAAAAAGCACGGGAAGCCGAATCAGCCAGGGGTTGAGTCGCGATTGAGGTGGGGTTTTGTTAAACGGGTAACTCGTCATGACCGCCGCTTTCAAAAATCTCCGTGATCTTGAATTGTCCCATTATACTATTTCGGGATTTCAGGGGTAGGGATGAATACGATTGTGAGATTTCAGGGATAGGGCTGAGAAATCAAGGGGTTGGATCTTCATAACCTGGAAACACCAGCGGGTCTGGCAGATGATTTAGCGCTGTCACGTCAACGGGGATGTCATCTATGGTCAGGCTGCCCAGGAGTTCGGGCAGCAAAGGCCGCAGACGATCCGACTGATTTTCTGGTAAGCTGATGTGGCAGACAACCATGTGGCTGCCGTCTGATAAACCCATCGCCAGCAAGAGCGTCACCGTTCCATCGCGATTGTTCAGCAGATAATAGGCCGCGTCGTGGTGATCCCAATCGAAAGCGATGGGTTCGCTCACAAGTGCATTGCCCACATAGTTCGGGTCAGCCATGACCTGTTTCAGCATCTTCCAGGCGATATTCCCACCTTCCGAACTGCTTATATCGACATCACTTGGTTGGCGGATGAACACATGAATCAGAATGCCTTCCAGTACGCCACCTGTTTCGGGTTTGCCCATATGTTCGGTCAGAACGATGCCCGAATCCATGTTATAGGTTTCCCAACCATATGGAATTTTGATCTTTAAGCCGATGCCTGTGCCTTCATGAACGGCCCAACCGTCGAAAGGCGTGGGGGATAAATCCGGTGTCTGCGGAATGATCGTTGAGGATTGAGTAGCGGATATTTGACACCCCGCTATGCACACAATAACGACCAATACCAGAAATTTCAACATCATGTGGACAACTAATAAATTCCATTAAACATCTCGAAAACGATGTCATTATTGACAATATTCATCATGCTAACACGACTCAAGATGGATCGTGCAAACGCTTAACGATTTCTCATGATCTTCCGAGCCGCCGCCTGATCCTATCGCTTAACCACCCAAGCTCTTCAATCCCGAACAGTAAAGCCAGCAGTAAATAAACCAAAACGCTTATTCCGCCGCTGAATCCGACGACAATAATTTCGCGTATCAGGCTGCTCGTGCCGATCCAGGTCAGCAGTTGCGAAGTTGTAAAAGCCGCCACAGCGCCCATCGTGATCGCCGCCACAGCCGCTTTGCCAGTGGTAAGCAGCAGACGCTGTTTGCCCAGCCCGTTCATACGCCGCGCCAGCAAATAAGCGGAAACCGTCGCGTGAATAATATGCTTGAGGCTGTCGGCGATCATCAGGGAAAAAAGGCCATATCGAGGGAAAAGCACAATCGCCGCGATCATGTAAATCGTCAGGCTCAACAGCCCGATGAGCGCGGGCGTGAGCGAGTCCTGCCGAGCATAAAAGGCGTATACGAGCAGTAAATCGAGCGCGGCAAATGGCAGGCCAATCAGGTAGAGGCGCAGCGCCAATGTGGTAATCGCGGTATCCGTGACCACAAACGCGCCATGCTGGAATAACAGGGCGACAATCGGCGTTGCCAGTACGAACAGGCCAATCGTTGCCGGCAAAATCAACGTGATCGCCAGCCGGAGCCCCAGACCCAGCGTATCGCGAAATGCGGCACGGCCTTCAGCGGTCAGAATGACGGCCTGGCGGGAGAGGGTCGGTAAAATGGCGATACTGATGGCGGTAGCGATTAAGCCTTGTGGGAATTGGATCAAAGTCGTCGCCAGATCCATGTGGCTGATGCTGCCCTCACCGGTCTGGCTGGCTAGGTTGTAGCTGAAGGTGCGGATTACCAGCGTATCGAGGATGAGTGAAAACATCACGGGTGTATACAGGGTCGCGATACGACCCAGCGCGGGATGCCGCAAATTTAAGGATATGCGAAAATCGGTTCCGCGAAGCCCTGGCAGTTGGAGCGCAAGCTGTGCCAACGCACCCACCAACCAGCCTAAAGCGACGATGACAACCCCTTCTGGTGGACGTGCTGCACGCCAGATAACGCCGCTGCTGCTCAGGACAGGCAGAATTTGCGGCGGTGGCGCAAATAGCAGCGAAATCAGCACGATGCTGCCGTTAAAAACGACTCCGGCAAAGGCAGGCCAGGTAAAGGTTCGCAGCGCGTAAAGCGTACCGCTGAGGACGGCGAACAGGCTGAGGAAAATGAGCGCAGGTGCGGTGAGGCGCAGCAGATGGGTCGCCAGATCGAGCGTCGAAGGATCGTAGCCACCGCCGACAAACTGGACGACCTGGGGAGCGAAAATTTCCAGCACCAGTACCAGCACCGCCAGAATGAGCGTGACCAGACTGAGCAGCACCGATACCAATCGCCACAATTCAACGCGGCCTTTGACCGTGACCACTTCACTTAAGACCGGAATAATGGCGCTGTTGACGTGACCGCCAATCAGCAGATCGTAGAGCGCTTTAGGGACGATGACGGCGACGCGGAACGCATCCGATGCACCCGACGCACCGAATAGATTTGTCAGGACGACTTCGCGCGCCAACCCCAGCATACGGCTGGCAATATTGCCCAGCGCCAGTACACCTGTCGCGCGGGCGACCCCGGCAGCTTCAATCTGGCTTTCGGTTGGTATTTCAGCAGGTGCAGCGTCAGCAGTCATAGGTCGATTCTCGTCTCAGGGCAATGCTTTGACACGTGCGATCAGGTTAGAGGTGCTGTGGTCGGGTAGATAATCAATAAGCATAATCTGACCGCCATAGGATTCGACCAATGCGCGTTCCGGTAAGGGCTTGTGCGCATAATCACCACCCTTGACGTAAATATCCGGCTTGATGGCGCGAATGAGATTTTCGGCAGTGTCCTCATCAAAGATTATAACGGCTGTGATTGGGGCTAAGGCAGCTAATAGCCGAGCGCGTTCCCCGGCTGGGATCAGCGGTCTACCAATACCCTTTAAGCGAAGTGTGCTGGTATCACCATTGAGTCCCAGGTAAAGCGCATCACCTAATCCACGCGCCTTTTCAAGATAATCCAGATGACCAACATGCAGCAGGTCGAAGTGACCGTTGGTGAAAACCAGTTTTTGGCCCGTGCGCTGCAACTGTTTACGGCGTTCGAGGGCTTCTTCTAATGTCAGATGTTCGCCCATTTCGTCCTTGAGCATGATTAAATTGGCGTATTCTAGCAGTCCTATTCGACAGCGAACAGTGTATCTCGGTGTGTTCGAATATTGATTCGCCTAGCCTCGCCGACAAAGTTTATGAAAATTAATTGAACTTTTGTCTTTTGCAAGGAAAATAGGATTAATCTGATAACATCAGACTTGATGGTAGGTGATTCAGTCAACACTGGGATTCGCAGGAGATCATGAAGATGCCGAAAGTTATAGTTGTACTTCCAACCTACAACGAAGCGGAAAATTTGCCGCTGATGGTAGATGCTGTGTTGGCTCTACCCGTTGAAAACCTGAATATTCTGGTTGTCGATGATAATTCGCCCGATGGCACGGGTAAAATTGCCGATGACCTGGCTGCTAAACATACAGGGCGCATCAATGTCCTGCACCGAACCTCAAAAGATGGCCTCGGTGCGGCCTATATCGCTGGTTTCAAGAAGGCGATTAGTCTGGATGCCGACTACATTATTCAAATGGATTGCGATTTTTCACATCAGCCACGTTATATCCCGGCAATGGTCGAAGCCGCAGAACGTTACGAACTGGTCATAGGCTCGCGCTATGTCAAAGGTGGCGGCGTGGATGAGTCGTGGAGCTTCACGCGCAAAGCCCTGAGCTGGTTTGCGAACCGAATCTATGTCCGAACATTACTTAGCGTACCAATCAGCGATGCGACAGCAGGCTTCCGGCTGTGGCGGCGCCAAACGTTAATCGGGCTTGATCTGGATCGTATTCGCTCGAATGGCTACGTTTTTCAGGTTGAAATGGCGTATATTGCCTGCCGTTTAGGGTTTAAAGTTACCGAGATCCCGATTTATTTTCCAGATCGCGAACACGGCAAGTCTAAGATGGACTCCAATATTGCTGTTGAAGCTGCACTGCGTGTCTGGCAGGTGATGTATCACCACCACAACCTCAACCCACAGATGCGTCGCAAAGAGGCCTACTCCTAGCACGCGAAGCCAGTTGTTGCCGCTTTGTTAGCTTTGCAAGGTGTTTGCGTGTTTTAATGTTCTTAAATCCTACTGTGCGCTATACTAATTCTGTATCCGTGTAGGGTTAACAACAATGACGCAAAACCGAGTTGAGCAAACGCGAATCGATCAACTGACATCCACCTATGGGCCAGATGAAGCACCTCGCTTGCCTATGGATTTTGGCGATTACCTTTCTCTGTTGTGGCGGCTGGATAAACATGCCGATCAACCTGCGAAAGTGAAATATTACCGTCAGTGCGCCTTATCGCTGGCAGAAGGGTTGGGCCTGAAAGGTCGCAGCGTCTTTCGGTTGGTAGAGGTCACTCCACCCGGTCAGTTGTATAAACAGCTTCCGAATGCCCCCTATCGTGGCACCAGCCATTTGATTGATGCACATGATCGCAAGGCAGCTATCACGCAATTAACCGAACTGCGTGCTGATGTCCTGAAAATTGGCACGTATCAGGATCGCTGGCCGGTGAGCTGGCCCGGAAGCGGGATTATCGAAACGGAACTGCGCGAACGAGTCTTTGCCGTTCTGTTTACGGCTTTACAGGGGCAGTTCAGCAGTTTTGGTCGTTTGCTGCTGGTCGTCGATATTGTGCTAGCCGATCTTCTGCTCGGAATACAACCATTAAAAGAAGTCAAAATTCACCAGTTGATCGCCGAGTATCACTATCCTAACCCCAGCGACAGTCGAGTCCGTTGGGAATACTACAGCGGCGAATAAGCATGAATGATTGGGAAGGCAGGCTGGTGCGACTTCGCGCCGTCGAAACAGCGGACTGGCAAATCCATTATGAGTGGAATAAAGACACCGAAGCCGCGCGCTCAAGCTATTACATCCCCTTTCCAAGTTCCATCGAATCAGTGAAGCAGTGGGTGGAAAAAGAAGCCACAAATCCCCAGACCAATGATGTATTTAATTTTCAGATCGAAACGCTGGCGGGCGAAATGGTCGGTGGGATAAACACGCACACATGCAGTCCGCGTGATGGCACATTTTCATTTGGGCTGGCGGTGCTGTCACAGCATCAGCGCAAAGGTTATGCGTCCGAGGCCGTTATTATTCTGCTGCGACATTTTTTCGAGGAACGGCGCTATCAAAAGGTCACGTCTGGCGCTTACAGTTTCAACGATGCCTCGACTCGCTTGCATGAGCGATTGGGCTTCCAGCTTGAAGGCCGCATCCGCCGTATGAAATATACGCGCGGGCAATATTTTGACGAACTCGTTTTCGGCATGACTGTCGAAGAATTTCGCGAAAAATACGGCGATTATTTTAACTAACCTTTACGTCGTACCGAGAATCCCCTACAATCGTCTTTAACGTTTCCTAATTCACAAATTCCCCATTATGGATAAAAACAATAAACGAACACCATCAGGCTGGGACCCGGTAGCCGACTGGTACGATGGTTGGGTCGGCAAAGACGGCAGCGACCATCACCGCAATCTGGCGATTCCCGCCGTGATCGAACTTTTGAAAGCGCAACCGGGCGAACAGGTGCTGGATATTGGTGCGGGACAGGGCGTGCTTGCGCCGCATATCACGCAGACGGGCGGGCGCTACACAGGCATTGATGTCAGCCCCAAGCTGTTGGAAATGGCACGCAAACATCATGACAAACATGGACATTTTTTTCGGGGTGATGCCCGCAAATTATCTACCGTGAAAGGCATCAAGCCGAAGAGTTTTGATGCTGTCGTTTTCCTGTTGAGCATTGAGGACATCGACCCGCTGGCCGAAGTGATCGAATCAACGGCCTGGGCGCTGGTCGATGGTGGGCGCGTCGTGATTCTCATGCGGCATCCGTGTTTTCGTGTTCCCCGGCAAAGCGGCTGGGGCATGGACGATACGCGCCATCTCCAGTATCGCCGCATCGACAGCTACCTCTCGCCGCTGTCCGTGCCAATGAAAACCTACCCCGGCGAAAAACAAGGCGCGACGATCAGTTTTCACCGTCCGTTGAGCCAATACATCAACGAACTTGCGATCTCTGGTCTGTTTGTCGAGACGATGCGCGAAATCATCACTTACAAAGAAGGTGACAGCAGTGCAGAACGACGAGCGAATCAGGAATTCCCGCTGTTTATGGCACTGCGGGCGCGGAAGATGAATGTTTAAAGTCGCGAATGGAAGACGCTTCGTTCTTACAAGACCTCGCACAAATTAAAGCAACCAGCAAACACCTTGAGGCGATGCATTCAAGCGGCATCACGACCTATAGCCAGGTATTTGATCTGTTACGCGATGAAATGGCGGATACAGAGTTACGAATTTCGGCCTGTTGGTCGCTTCATTATCTAAGCAAAAAAGTGGACAAACGACGCGCTGTGCCAGCACTTCTGACAGCGCTGAAATCATCTAATAACGATGTGCGCAAGATGGTTTTACAGGTGTTAGGGGTTATCGACAGCGCTCTTGCTCTACAACCCTTGACGAAAATTGTTCAAGATCGGACAGAGTCGCAAGAAAACCGTGGTGGAGCTATTCGAGCGTTGAGCAGCATCAACGATCAGCGATCAGCCCCCATGCTGACACAGATTGCATTCGATGAGACTGAACATTTAGAGGTGCGTAATCAAGCAATCGAGTGGAATCCCCGAAACGACGATGAACAGGCTTTAAACGACTATATTACACTGCTCTCCGATCCATTACCTGATATTCGATTTTGGGCAGCTTATCGTTTATCGCAATTTCATTCAGATGTTGATCTCTCACCTGCGCTCAATCGCCTCGATCAAATCGTGGCATATGACAACGCGCTACCAAATAATTGGGGATGGCACATCAGCCGAGAGGCAATTTACCCCTTTGAAACGATTTACAGTCGATTGTTCGGCCTTGTTCGTATGGAAGATGGATATTGGTTTTCGCTTCATCCCTGGCTTATCAGTCCGGCAGCAGAATATGACACGTTTATCAGCAAATATCGGCGTTGGAACCCAGACTGGATGTACACGACGGATACCGTACCGCCCGTTAAGCTCAAGGTGAATCCGGATTGGCTCGCCGATAAGCTGCGCGAAAATTGGCCGGACATTGAGATCAATACCCGTGAGCCGCGCCCGCAAGCCTATTTGCTTGATTGGAAAGTGATAATCTCGGAACAGCCACTCATTGGCGGCCTGCTCCGAGATCAATATGGCGTGGTGCTGACGGGCGAAGATCATGCCGTGAATGCTTTTGCCGCATGGTATCGCAGCATTATCGCGCCGGAGTTTCCGTTATCTATCTACGAATGGGCGGATGTCGCTATCGAATTGCACCCCGGAATGACCGCAGGTGATCTCGCAGCAACACAGGCCGCCTTACTCGAAAGCCGTCTTCGCCCTCTTGCCAACGATTAAATCCGGAAGTTAGACGTTACCAATTCGTAAACGAGCCATCCTCACGGCGGAATTGCGGCAGCTCTGTCAGTTGGAACGGATATTTTTTCGCAGCTTCGCGGTCAAACTCGATGCCCAATCCGGGGCGCGTGGGTGGCAGCAGATAGCCATCTTTCCATTCCGGCTGCACCGGGAATACATCGGTCATCGTCGTTCCGGGGCGACGCGGCTGCTCCTGAACGCCAAAATTTGAGCAAGCCAGATTCAAATGCAAACAAGCCGCGCTCGAAACCACGCTCAAGGGGTTGTGAACGACGACGTTGATGTAATGGGTTTCGCACCATCCCGCGATTTTCTTGGCTTCGGTGATGCCGCCCACGATGCACAGATCAATCCGCGCGTAATCGATCCATTCTTCCTCGATCAACTGGCGAAATTCCCATTTGGAACTGAACTGTTCGCCAGCCGCCAGCGGCACACCTGTGCGCGGACGCAGCGTTTTAAACGAATCGGGATTTTCGCTGCGCAGTGGGTCTTCGATAAAATAGGGGTGAAATTGTTCGACTTCGCGGCACAGCCAGACCGCTTCCGGTAGATCGAGACGAGTATGCACATCGAAGCAGATTTCGATGTCCTCGCCAATCGCCTCGCGCACGGCTTCAAATTCCTTGAGCGCCTGCCGCACTGCTTTGCGCGGTTCAAAAATATTGTCGCCAATATCGTTGATGCCCCAGCGGACAAATTTCCAGCCCGCTGCTTTCGTTTCTAAACACGACTCAATCAATTTTTCGATGGTCGCGCCGCCGTTATGCGGATAACAGACGACTTTATCGCGCACCTGCCCGCCGAGCAGATCGTAAACAGGCACGCCCAACACCTTGCCGCGAATGTCCCACAAGGCAATATCAATCGCGGAAATGACCGAGGCGATGATACGCTGTGCCGGGAAGAATCCGCCTCGGAATAACATTTGCCAGATATGTTCGATGCGCGAAGGGTCTTGCCCGATCAGCACTGGCTTAAAATGTTCGATCACGCCCATAATCGCGAGTTCGCGGCCCGTGATACCCGCTTCGCCGATGCCATAGATGCCCTCATCGGTATCGACGACGATAAACATGAAATTACGAAAGCCTCCCCAGACCGGATAGGCTTCAATATTGGTGATCTTCATCAAAGAACTCCTTAAAAGAAAAAATAAAAGCGGCCTTATGCGCCCTAAGAAAGAAAAAGCGGCTTTATACGCCTTCTTTCAAAGGCAGCGAGAGCGTAAATATACTGCCATGACCGGGTTCACTTTCTACATGAACATTGCCAGCATGGGCTTCCGCTACCATTTTGACGATGCTCAATCCCAGCCCAACGCCGCCTAACGCGATGCCTCTGGCTGAATCAACGCGATAGAACAGGTCAAAAATGCGCTCGTGATCTTTACGGTCAATGCCCGGCCCATTATCGCGCACTTCTGCCGATACATATTGATCGCTCTGATAGGTGCGTAGCTTGATTTTTCCACCTGTCGGGGTGTAATTCAAGGCGTTGACGAACAAATGGTTGAGCGCACTTCGGATTTCCTCTTCGTCAGCCATTGTGGACGGCAAGGCAGCGTCCGATTCGAAAAGAATTTCCACACGCTTTGCGTTTGCCTGTTTGCGGTGTTCGTCAAGAATATAATCGATGACGCTGTTCAGATTGCAGAGTTCTGCTCGTGGGTTTGCCAGTGAATAGAGCGTATCCAGATTTTGAATCTGGTTAGCTAAGCGGATAACACTATCATGGATTTTATCCAGCTTTTGTTGAATCTTTTCCTGGTCTGGCTGAGAGAGCAGGCGTTGAGCGAGGTAGCGATTGGTTTCTATCACCGTCAATGTGGTGCGAAAATCATGCGATACAGCCGTCGTGAAGCGGTTGACCGTCGCCAGACGTTCACGTTCCAGTTCCATTTTGTGTCGCTGGGCTTCAGCACGTTTAATCTCGGTCACATCGCGGTTGATGCCGACGAGTCCTACCACTTCACCGGAACGTCCACGCAGGGGTGTCTTGGTGGTCAGATACCACGCTTCTTCGCCATTCCAATTGTTCGCTTTGAACTCAACTGTAAACGGATTTTGACCGGAACGCATCAATGCCTGTTCATCCTCAAAATGCTGCCTGGCGGATTCAGAGGGTATCTGCAAATCAAAATCTGTTTTGCCGACAAGTATGTCAGGGCTTGAAAAACCTAAATTCTGGGCAGTGGCGATATTGGCGATGACAAAACGGCTTTGCTGATCTTTAACAAAAACCTGATCGGGCAAATTGTCGATCAGGCTTCGCAGGAGATTTCGCTCCTCTGCGAGTGCGGCCTCTGCCTGTTTACGTTCGGTGATATCCTGCGCGACACCAAAGAAACGAACCACGCGCCCTTTCTGAATATCCCAGATAGGGCGGCGGTGAATACGCGCCCAACGCAGGTCGCCATCACGGGTCATGATCCGGTATTCACCATCAATCGTTTCGCCTTTTAAGAGACGCTCCAGGTCATCTAAAACCCTTTGTTGGTCATCGGGGAGATAAAGGGCAGGTTTGCCCTCGAAATTGAGCGCCTCATCCCAAGTATAGCCTGTAAATTTCGTAAACGAGTCGGTCATCCACTCCGTGTGGTAGCTCCCATCAGCATTCACATTTAAGGCAAAAGCGTAATCCGAAATGAGTTCGGAGATAATCTTATATCGTTCTTCACTGGCTTCCAGGCGTTTTCGGCGTTCAGAATCGAATCGGCGGCGATGACCGGCAACGATCAGGGTGAAAATACTCATGAAAACATAGGTTGAAAATGGCCCGGTCAGGAGTGCCTGGAGCGTGATCGCAGGAATTAATACTGGAAGCAGGAGCATAGCGATGGATTGTGTGATGATGACAACAATCGTGGTTTTGACCGAGAGAAATAAACCACAAAAGACAACGAGCAGCATCAGGGAATAAAGAAGATAAAGGATGTCGTTGTTGCCTACCGCAATGACGATTGCGAACAAAATGAACGATGTGTAAATAATCGCCAGAATGCCGGTGAGCGAATAACGTCCAACCTGACTTAATCGTGCGAGGAGAAACAGGAAAATCGCACTTCCTAACCCGCCGATGAGCTGGGGAAGGGGCCAGGGATATTCACCACGAATAATGGGCATCACAAAAGACATGGCAAGCGCCATAAAGCCAACCCACAGCATCAACGAAGTCATGAGGCTGGCTTGCTGGCGGGCTTCCGCACCCTGGACATTATCCAGCGGTTGTGTGATTCGACCCCACCATTTCAACAATCTGGCGAAAAATACAGAGAACATTTTGAACGACATGGGCTTTTCTTCGAATTTAACGTAACACTTACCCCATTTTAATCCCAAAAACACGTAATCCATAAAAGATGCCCATTAAAGACTTTTTCAAAAGGTCTATGCTGGCAATTGTCATCGCCTTTATGCGTGGGTTATAATCCAGATTGTTTGCAGCTTATTTTGGGATGACTAAGCAACATGACCAGACGACCTTCGGTATATCCATTTACGGCGATTGTAGGGCAGGAGCGCATGAAACGCGCTCTGATCCTGAATGCGATTGATATGCGGATCGGCGGCGTGCTGATTCGTGGCGAGCGCGGCACCGGGAAATCGACAGCGGCACGTGCGCTGGCGGTACTCCTGCCTGAAATAGACGTGATCGCCGACTCGCCTTTTGGCGATGATCCTGATGAACCTTCTACCTGGTCAGACGAAGTGCGCGAGCGCTTTGACAAGGGCGAAGAACTCCCGATTGCGCGACGCAAGACTCGCTTTGTCGATCTGCCGGTAAGCGCTACCGAAGATCGCGTTGTGGGAACGCTGGATATTGAAAAGGCGATCCAAAAAGGTGAACGCCATTTTGACCCCGGTGTGTTGGCGAACGCGAATCGCGGTATTTTATATGTTGATGAAGTCAATTTGCTCGATGACCACGTGGTTGACCTCCTGCTGGACTCGGCGGCGATGGGTGTGAACGTTGTCGAGCGTGAGGGCATCAGTTTCACACATCCGGCGCGTTTCATTCTGGTCGGCACGATGAACCCCGAAGAAGGTGATCTGCGCCCCCAGCTTTTGGATCGGTTTGCGCTCTCAGTCGAGGTACATGGTATCCAGAGCGCCGACGAACGCATGTTGATTCTGGAACGCCATATCGGTTATGAAGCCGATGCGGATCAATTTCGTCAGCAGTGGGATGCCGAAGAACAGAAACTTTCAGCCCAGATTGCCGCCGCCCGTGAGCTGGTCGATAGCGTAACTTATAGCCGACGCGACCTGTATGCAATTGCGACCCTGACCAGCAATTTGCACATTGATGGTCATCGCGCCGATTTAGTGATTCTGAAAACAGCACGCGCCCAGGCTGCTTTTGAGGGTCGCACCCAAATTAATCAACGTGATATTTTGATGGCTGCCGAATTAGCGATCCCGCATCGCCTCAAACGAGGGCCGTTTGCCGATGCCCAGATGAGTGTCACCGCGCTCGAAGATCAACTCGATCAGGTGATGTCGGAGTGGGGCGAAGGCGACGAGGCCAGCGAAATGAGCGAGGACGGCGAACAATCTGCCGTCAAAAAAAAAGCCAATCCGTAGCTGATTCAACGGGTGAAGAACTGCCAGATTACGGCCAAACCGACCCCAGCCCACAAAACGTATTCGATAACAAAGATGCGTATTGGTGGGAAGGTGGCAAACAGGTTGAATCTGGCAGGGAATTCATGCCGCGTAAATTACAAACTCCCCTGGATAAGCTGACACGTCACACTGCCGGACGGCGTTCGCGTACCAAAACGGATCGCAAACGTGGACGGTATATTCAGGCACGCCCCGCCAACGGTCAGACGCATGATATTGCCTTTGATGCGACATTGCGTGCCGCCGCCCCTTATCAAAAGGAACGCAGCGATCAGCTTGGCGCAAGTGGCATGGCCTACGCCCTGCGCAAAGGCGATCTGCATCGTAAAGTTCGTGTGCGCCGCGCCTCAAATCTGATCCTCTTTGTGGTGGATGCGTCGTGGAGCATGGCTGTCTCAGAGCGTATGACCGCCACCAAAGGCGCGATTATGTCGCTGCTGACGGATGCTTATCAACGGCGTGACCGTGTAGGGCTGGTCGTTTTCCAGAAAGACCGCGCTTCACTGGTGCTGCCGCCGACTAATTCGGTTGTGCTTGCGAAAAAAGCGCTGCAAAATATCCCCGTTGGCGGCAAAACGCCCCTTTCAGCGGGCTTGCTGCTGGCCTATGAAACCATCAAGCGAGAGAAAGTTCTGCACCCGGATATTCTGCCGATGATGATTTTGCTGACGGATGGCGCTGGCAATGTTTCGATCAGCAGCCAACCGCCGCAGGAAGAAGCTCATCGCATCGCCATGATGATGAAGGAAGATTCGGTCAAATCGGTGACGATCAACATGGAACACGTTGCCTTTGATCGTGGATTGGCATCACAACTTGCCGAACAGCTTGGCGGGCCATGTTATTCACTTGGTCAGCTTCGCGCCGAAATTCTCTACGAGACGGTTCGTAAGGAAATGAACGCCACTTAAGCGCGTCGTTTTCTGCCAATAATCAATGCCGCAATGCTGCCTGCTGCCGTGAGAAGGCTGATGACCAGTCCGATCACGAAGGCAGGCGGCATAAAATACAGACGAACATCGTGTTTTCCAGCAGCCAGCATCACACCCCGCAGCGTTCCATTGACCCGTAAAACCGACGACCCCACGCCATCGACATCAACCTGCCAGCCTGGAGTCCAGACTTCGCTAAAAACCAACATTCCATTATCGGGCATATTGATGCGAACGTGAATCTGGTTGGGGGTGTAATTGAGAATTTCAGCAGGCTCGAAAAAATCGCTGTTGGCAGCCAATGTCTCCACAGCCTGGGATGATTCAACGAGCGCTGTCGTTCGCAAATCGACCTGGGGGAGACGCGCCCATATCGCTGCATCGTTTTCGGCAACTTCGACCCGTCCAACGCCGAACGCACGTGGAAGCACAGCGCTGTTCTCGTAAAGCCATTCCGCCCCAGTCGTTTCCACTAACTTAAGCTCGTTCTGTTCGGGTAATTCGAACGGCGAAATCACATATTTGACATTGAGTAAGCCTAAGAGGGCGGGATCAGGCTTCGCGTCCAGATAAGCGGTAGCTGAAAATTCGTTGGATGCGCAGGGTGGGACAGCCGCGTAAACCCCATCAACATTGCAGCCAGAAGCCAGCCGCATAAACTGCGAATAAGTCCCGAATTGGAACGAATTGAGTCCCTCGACAACTTCCAACCGATTCGCGACCACGATTTGGTCGGCAAATTCGCGCCGGATGCCGTATGTTCGAAATCGCTCGACTTGTGCTTGCGCCACCACTGTTTTGCCAATTTCCGGGAGTTCAAAGACTTCGGCACTCGGCTTGGGACGCGCGAAGGCGACATCCAGCGGGAAAAGATCAATGAACACTGCTGCGATCAGGAGCATTGCGAATTGAGAAGTGGTCAGGCGATTATTCACGAATTGCCATAAGCTGACGAGGCCGATGATGACACTTGCCGCTGCCAGTAACCCCAACATCCAATCCGCTTCATTGGGTCGCCGTGTCAGGTATCGACCCGCTAGTGTGATGATAATCAACATACTCCCGCTGATGACCAACCATCGCCACCAGCGAGATGCTAACTGCTTCGATTGGATCAGAGAATCAACCGCGAGGCTGACCAACATAGCTGCTGCAAAAGCCGCGAAATACCACATTCGTGCGGGAACGCGCACGTAGCGGAAGCCAGGAATCCATTGAATCATGAATGCGTAAAGGGGGGTTGTCGTGCCTATCGCAAAAATCATCGCGAAGATCAGTACACCTACCCAGAAACGAGTTTCACGACGGTTGGAATGCAGCCATGCCAGCGGCGATAAAATCAACGGGATCAGGCCGACATAAATCTCCCATTCCGGAAATTTTTGCGGAATGGGAAAGAGGGTGTTGAACAGTAGTGGGACAGGGAGCGCCAGATGATTGGCATTTTCCAGCGTCATTGCTTCGCGGCTTTGATAAGGAAGATAGCTTAAGAATGGAAAAAGTTGATAAGCTGAAAATCCTAAACAAATTATGAGTGCGATGAGCAATAACCCGACTTGGATGAAAATATCTCGCTGGCGGCGTTCTCGAAGAAGCAAAATGCTGCTATAGACAAAATAAACCCCTATGAACCAGCCGGTATAAAGGACAAATTGCAAATTTGTCAGGTATAAAAGACTCAGCGAAATGCCCGCCGCTATTGCCCAACGCCAGGAATAGCGATCCAGTGCCAGTCGGATACACAGCAGGCACAGTGGCACGAGACAAAGACCGTGCGTATGGCTCAAATCTCCGGCGATATTCGTGCTGAGTCGGGGTGTGAGCATAAGCAGCAGCGCGGCGATCATTGCAGCCGACCACCGGATTTTGAGGACAGTGCGCGCTAAGGCAAAAGTGCTGACACCTGCCACCCAGAAATGGAGCGTATTCAGCAGGGCGAACATCCATAAAATGGGAATCGGTAGCAGTGATAGTATTAATTTGGGTGGGTAGAATACACGCACTGCCGGATTGCCGATCAGGGGAAGACCGCCCATGATGCTGGTCTGCCAGAGTGGAATTTCGCCCGTTTTCTGCAAAGACTGTTGAAAATAGGAGACGGACGGCCAGCGATACGTTAGCAAATCCGTACCCAGCTCAGAACGCGGCCACATGATCGCATCCGGTTGCAAAAGATATGGGGACATCAAGGCTACGGCGATTGCCAATAGCAGCAGCGCGGCGGAAAGATTCGGACGTGTTGTAATAAATCGAATTTTGTTCATTCCCATATTATGCCCAAAAAACGATCTTGCGGCATAATCATAGCGTTGATAAATGTTTGCGCACGAGGAGCAAAAGCGACTATGAGTAATGTAAACAACTCGGCTTTGTTTGAAGTGAAACAGTATATGGTTATTCTCCGCCAGCTTGAAGTCATGAATTTTCAGGGTACAGATGTCAACCTGCGCGGGATTGTCCGCTGCTTGGGTGATGAGTACACGCTGGATGTCTATTTTCTGGAGGAGGGCAGCCCGTTCCCGCCTCCAACGGTTGACATTGATAACAAGAAAGGATTTATGTTCATGCCTTTCCGGGACATCAGTGTGCTGGTCGATATTCTGCGCAATGAAGCCCCAATTTATGCCCATCTGCGCGGTGATAAGCCGGAATGGACAAGCATCACCACCACCAAAGAGGGTGTCGGCGAGGGTGAGAAGTAAAATTCACCGTTTTTCATATCAGTTTATCTGCAAGCAGGGGCTTTGATGCCCTTGTTTGTTTTTATCGGTAAAGCGCTTATGAACCCCCGCTTAACCGAAATGTAATTTCTAAAAAAGTTGAGGTTTTGGTAAGAGAATTGAAAATAGTGTTCTGCAAGTTGACCGCAAGGACAAATTTGCAGAATAGAGGGGGAAGGTTACTTGAGGAGGTCGCGATGCTGATGCAAGTTGATAATCCAGTTCAGTTCTGGGTGGGCGAGCTTTTCCAGGTTAGCCGGGATGGGCTGATGGAATATGTCATCAAGGCCTATAAGCGGATTTACCAGCAGGACTACATGAAGGCTCTTGAGAAAGACTTAAGAGAATGCCCATCACAGTTAAATCCTGAAACTTTTGCCAGCGATAAATCGCTTGTGGCTGGCGTTGATCTTTATTGTGTGCTGAAACTCAGCATCGAACATTGGGATCGGCTGTTTCAAGGCACAAAACTTCGCAAAATCCCGGATCGCGACTATGCCCAGAAACTGAAAGATGTTCGTAACGCATGGGCGCATCAACGGCTAATCTTGCCGCATGACGCTTTTTCCGCTGCCCAGGCTGCTTATCAACTGCTCAATAAACTTCCTGATAATGAGCGCTTTGTCCAAAAAATCAGCCAGATCGTAGAGTCTCTTGCGGTATTAGACCAGGAAGCAGTGCCGGATATTCAAGTTGAGGATGTTGTGCAAAATAGTATTTTCGTCTCAGCCAGTATCTTAGAGGATGTCGATTTTCAGGTCATGGATACTGAAGGCCAAACGGAACGTATGAAGCCGCTGGAAAGTGCCGATGAGTTTTACATTCAGGTTGTTTTGAACGATAGCCAGACACGATGCGAACGAGTGTCGATACAGTCCAACCGCTTCATCATCGGACGCGGCGCTCATAGTAACATTCAAATTGCCGATCCTCGCGTTTCACGGGCGCACATCCTCCTGATGCCCAATGGGGGTGATGGCTTCCAGATTGTCGATTTGCACAGCGCCAACGGTACAAAACTGGAAGATCAGGGCGTACTTCCCAACCAGCCCGCACACTGGAAAACCGGGATGTCCGTCATGATCGGCACAACCTGGCTTATTCTGCGCCGGGGTCAGGCGTGAATTTTCGCCATACCATCGAGTTCAGATGTAGCCGTTTTTGCGATACCACTCATACGTATCGCGCAGGCTCTGATTCATGTCGATCTGCGGTGGGCCGAGTTCCTTAAAAACTTTGTGGTAATCGTAATAGAGTTTCCGCGCGCCTAGCCTTGTCTGGTCAGCGTCAATCGGCAGTGAGATTCCTCGCGCCCGCAGTTGATGAACCAGCCAGGCCACCAGCGGCAGTGCAAAACCAGGCGCGGGTAAAAATGGACGTGCCACGCCAACCGTATCCGCCACCATCCCGAACCATTCGCGATACATATAATTGGCTGAGCCGAGGATATAGCGTTCCCCCTGGCGACCCCGTTCAGCAGCAGCGATATGCCAGCGCGCCACATCGCGCACATCCACCACGCCTACTCCGCCCGGTGGCACAGGAACGAGCCAACTCAGGCGTAAAATTTCGGTGATAAAACGACCAGAAATCATATTCAGATCGCCTGGCCCCATGACGATCACTGGATTCATAATAACGATGTCCTGCCCATAATTTCTGACCGCATACTCCGCCACCGACTCCGCCATCGCTTTGCTGTAGCCGTAGGGAAATTCGTGCGGGTTGAGGTTAAACGCCAGATTTTCGTCTGCCATCCGGTTTCGTTTGGGGACACCGATTGAGGCCGCGCTGCTGGTGAATACGACCCGCCGGACACCCGCTTCCCGTGCCGCCCGCAGCACTCGCCGTGTACCTTCGATATTGGCGGCGAACATCTTTGAAACATCGGCCTGCCAGTAATCTGCTACCGCCGCGACATGAAAGACCCAATTACAGCCCTCACAGGCGGCACGCAGCGCGTCCTCATCCAGAATATCACCGATGCACGACTCAAAATCCAGACCTTCCAGCGCATCCATACGCGATGAAACCCGATGCAGCACTCGCGCTGTGTGACCGCCCTCATTGAGCGCACGAACGACGTGCGAACCGATAAAACCTGTCCCGCCTGTGACCAGCGCTCTCATTTTTCCCACCTGACCGGCATCAAAAGTTGGGCTTTGCTGCTGGCGATGAGCAGGAAATTTTCGGTCATGTAGCGCAGGATGGCGGCTGGATTGGCCTTTTCCGCCAACTGCGGGCCAAGTGGTTCACCCTCTTCCTGAATGATCGTGATCGGGGTGTCAACAGGGAGATTCGCGAGTTCACGAGCTTTCGCCAGCGCGACACGCAGATCGCCAAGCTCATCGACGAGGCCGTGTATTTGAGCTTGCTGCCCTGTCCACACTCGCCCACCACCCACCGCGTCTACAGCTTCAGTGGTCATTTTGCGGCTTTTTGCCACACGTTCGATAAACTGCTCGTAGCTGCGTTCGATTCCCTGGCGCATCTGCCGCCGCTGTTCGTCATTAAACGGCATCTGGTCGCTGAAAATGGTCGCGTTCGCGCCGCGTGTAAATTCTAGGCGGTTGATTTTCAGGTTTTCGAGCAGACCATGTGTGATTGGTTTACCCAATATCACACCAATTGATCCCGTGATCGTGCCGGGTTGGGCGACGATCAATTTTGCCGAAGTGCTGATGTAATAACCACCGGATGCCGCGACACCGTTCATAAAAGCGATGACGGGGATTTTTTTCGCCAGTTCGTCCAGTGCGGCGGTCATGGCTTCAGAGGCGGACGCTGAACCCCCAGGGCTGTCGATCCACAGGATGACGGCGGCAATGCTTTCGTTTTTCATCAGATTTCGGGCTTGTTGCACGACGGTCAGATCGCCAAGACGCTGTTCCCCGACAAACGGCAGCGGAATCGGGATTCCACCTGGCGGCTCGGCGCTTTCACCGGGCATGATTAACCCCGTCAGCGGCAATAAAGCAATGGATTTTTCGGAGCGTTTGCGCCACTTCCGCAGCAAAATCGGCGCGGCCTCGGATATGGGTACAATATGCTCGACACCCAGATGCGCGGGAAGCGCTTCTTCGTTCAGGACAGCATCCACATAGCGATGCGTCAGTGCGACATGATCCAGATGTGGCGCGGTGTCGATCAGGGTTCGCGCTTCTTCCAATGTAGTCTGGCGGCCTTCCGCAATGCCCTCCAAAATGATCTGGTAGCGTGAATCCAGCAGCCAGTTAACCTGCTCAAGACCTTCCGGCGAGATGCTTTCGCGCGAATACTGGTCATATGCGCCTTTGTAGGGCGAAATGGCGATCACATCAAGCTGCACACCCAGCGTATCAAACGTATTTTTCAAAAACGTAGGCTGCGCAATCAGCCCAACGGTCATCAGATTGCCGCCGGGTTGCAGGATGATCTCGTCGGCAACGCTGGCAAGGTAATAGCTGGAATTGTCGTAGTCCTGTGCGTAACACACCACGCGCTTCCCTGTTTGGCGCAGGCGGATCAGGCTGCCGCGTAACGTTTGCAGATCAGCCAGGGACAGATGCAAACCGCGCAGAACAAGAATGATGCCCTTCGGACGGGGGTCGTCGCCGATTCGCTCAAAAAGGCGATCAATTTCGAGCAGGCTGATCGGAGGATTGCCCAGAATGCGCCGCCGAATCCAATTTCGTCCTTCGGGCAGAGCTGGAAGCGTTTCCGGGAGCATAAATAGAATATAATCAAGATCACTAAATCGTTTCCGCCGCCAATTGCTTAAGCTGTGCCACATAAACCGGAATGCCCGTATTGGCGCAAACCAGCGAGTCCATCGACGCAAACGCTTTAACATTAAGGCCCTCTAGTCTCATTTTCAATGATAATGGTAACAAACTCAAAAGGTTTATTTTACCTGTTTTTTTACAATTGAGGCGGCAATGTCCAATGACCCTATAACTCCGAATCAGTCTGTGAGCCTCTGGGATTGGCTCACGATGCCGCATCCTTCGCTTCAAACGCTGGAGGAAAAAAGACAGGCTCAATTGTTGGCGCATATCGCACTTGTCCTTGTTCCGCTTGGTTTGTTCGGGATTACCCTGACGGAGTTGATTCCGTCCTTCTCCGCGCAGTTTCCAGATTATGACCCGGTTGCCGAAATCGTTGGCGCTCTGATGGGGGTTGTAGTTTATGCTCTAAGCCGCACACAGTATTATAAAATCGGTGCGAAGCTGGCAATCGGCCTGGCAGGCGTTTTTATTTTCGGCTTTACCTTCACGGGCGAGCGAATTGACCTCAACATCCTCGGATTTCTCATCATTCCGCTGATTCTATCGTGCTTGTTTTTCTCGTTGCAATCGGCGGGGCTGTTTTTGGCTTTTGCAATTGGCATTCTGCTGTCTGTGCCGCTCGCAATACCGGAAATCACGCTGGCGAAAATCCTGGACGGGCCGCTGCAAATGGTGTTGATTCTCTCGGCGACTTTGTTAATTGCCAATCGCTATATCCTTCAGATTCAGCATGATCGTCAAAAAGAAGTCGAGTACAACGAGCAGCGCTATCGCATTCTCTCGGAACTGATGTCCGATTATGCTTACAGCCTGAAGGTCACACCCCAAAATAAAACCGAGGTGGAATGGGTTGGCGGCGCTTACAACCAGATTACAGGTTATGACGCGGAGGAGCGTATCGCAAAAAACCTCCCGAATCCCGTTCATCCCGATGACCAAGCCATGTTCAATGACAAACTCAAGACGATTTTAGAGGGGCGAGATGGCGTTCTGGAGTATCGCATCATCAACCGGAATGGCGATATACGCTGGCTGCGCAATTATGCGCGTCCTGTGTGGGATGATAAAGAAGGGCGCGTTGTTCGAATTTATGGTGCTGCCAAAGATATTACCGCGCAGAAAGAAATTGAGGGAGCAGAGCGCAATCAACGTACTCTGGCTGAAGCGCTGCGTGATACCGCTACGCTGCTGAACAGTACGCTGGACATTAACGAAGTTCTGGATCGCATCCTCGAAAATATTACACGAGTTGTCCCCAATGATGACTGCTCGATTATTCTGCTCGAAAATGACGTTGGCCGGATTGTTCGGCATCACGGTGTTACGGGGATTGAAAAAGCATTAGCGGTGCGCTTCCCGCTTGAAAGTACAGCTACGCTAGGTGCGATGTTTCGCAGCGGCCAACCTCTCCTGATCGAAGATGTAGCGACCTTTCCGGGGTGGGTTTATGGCGACAATGAGATTCAGACAAGCTCATTTCTGGGAACGCCCATTCGTGTTAGTGGCGAGGTTGTCGGCTTTATCACAATAGGCAGCGCTGTGGTAAGGGGGTTCGTGTCTGACCAGATTTCCCGCTTGCAGGCTTTTGCAGATCAGGCCAGCATCGCCATTCGCAACGCTCAAATTTATGAAGCACTCTATAGCCAGGCCGTTGATCTGGAGCAGCGTGTGGTTAAGCATACGGTTGAATTGAGTCGAGAACGTAAACAGCTTCAGGCGATTCTCGATTCGATGGGTGAAGGCATGTTTTATACGGATGGGACGGTTATCCAGTATATCAATCGTTTTCTATCGCAAATCACCGGATATACGGCTCAGGAATTGGTCGGCAAGCCAACAAGCATCTTTCAGATTCCCGACCCACCTGAAAGTGATGTCGGATTATCGAACCTGAATCAACATCTGAAAACCGCCCGTATCTGGCGTGGCGAGACGCAGCTTTTGGCGAAGGATGGTCGCGTCGTTGATGTTGGCCTCAGCGTATCGCTGGTGAGCGACCCGGCGGAAGAACTGATACGTGCTGTAACAGTGGTGCGTGATATTAGCGCGGAAAAAGCGCTGAATTTACGGAAAAGCCGTTTTATCGCGATTGCCTCTCATGAGCTGCGCACCCCCATCACCAATTTAAATACCCGGCTTTATCTGATTCGCCGCCAACCTGAAAAAACCGGGGAACATCTGGAAATTATCGAAGAAGTTGTCAACCGGATGCACCGCCTGGTTGAAGATTTGCTGGATATTGCTCGTTTTGAGCAGGGTGCTGTGGGACTCCGGCTGGCGCAGGTCGATCTGCGTGATCTGGTGAAAAACGTCGTTCACCTGCAAGAGGCGGAAAGTAGTCTCAAGAATATTAATCTCATTGTCGATATGCCGCCCGATCCGTTTTATATCATTCTTGATCCAAACCGCGTCACACAGTCGGTGACGAATCTGCTGACCAACGCGATCAGTTACACCCCGCCCGGTGGATCCATTCACGTCAGGCTTATACATGAAGTGGAAGAGGAATATGCAGCGATAAGCGTCATTGACAGCGGTATCGGCATCGCGCCGGAATACATTCAGCACGTATTTGAGCCATTTTTCCGTATCGAAGACGAGGTGAAAGGCACGGGGCTGGGGTTGAGCATCGCTAAAGAGATCGTCACTTTACATGGCGGCGAGATCAATGTTGAAAGCGAACCGGGACATGGAAGCAGCTTTAAAATCCGCCTGCCGATTGCTAACTGACACGACCACGATGTTGCTAACTGACGGGATCCGCCATTAGGACATAACGCTTAACTGACGCGATCCGCCACCACGACATAACGCTCGTGATAAACATCCTGGATAAAATCATAGTTGCTACAGGTGACGAGTGTTAGCTGTTCAGACGACGAGGGATAGAGGACGGATAAATCGTCTGGATCAACCTTTAATACCTGCTTGACCGAATAAATATGTCGCTCACTATCCTGCGATAGAATAAGGGGATCGCCGATTTTTAAATCTTCTATTCTGGCAAAAATACCTTTGCGCCCATCACCCATCTCGACATGCCCCGCCAGAACGATATTTCCCGGTTCATCCATCCAGGCTGTTCCCTGCAAATGCCCAGCATAAGTGCCGAGATCGGCAATATCCCAACTTGTCCCATCCAGATAGGATTGAATAACGGTTGTGTTAATTCCGGCTGTGGGGGCGAAAAAGGTCGCGCCGGATGTAATTTCACGTGGTTTTGGTGGTCGAACTGTCGGCATAATCGTCGGTATCAGTGTTGGCATCAGCGACATCGTTGGTTGAATGATGGGGGCGCTGTATCGAGGGCGTGGTGTGTAGTCGTTGTCGTAAACCAAAAAGCCAATGCCAATAATCAAGCCCAGGCAAACGGCCAGCGTTAAGCTTGAGATCGGGCCAGAGCGTCGGGATCCATACATAGTTGATTATCCAGCAGTTAGAAAAAACTTGCTAAGAAAACGGATTTCAAACTATTATGGCATATTACGCAGTGAAATTGCAAAATTAATATTTTGCTGAAGGCCGGGAAGCGCATCAACCAGTCCCAAGGACTCGAATAATTGATAGGCTTCGATGAAACATTGAAGCGCATCTTCATGATTGCCAATGTTAAACCAGGTATTTCCGAGCTTTTCCAGCCGCAGCGCCAAGCCACGCCAATCCTGCAACTGCCGCGCGATCATCACCGACTGAGCATGATAGTCGGCGGCTTTGGCTGGCTCCGCGAGGTCATCGTAGACCAACCCCAAATTACTGAGCCAGATTCCTCGCCCACGTATATCGCCAATTTCCTGCGCGATCAACAAAGCCTGGTTGAGATGCTCGATGGCATCGTCAAACCGTCGCAGTTCGCGCAAAATATTGCCCATGTTGCCGAGCAAGCCATCTTCGGTCATTCGATCTCCATCGGCGCGTGCCAATGATAGGGCTTGTTGGAAATAACCTAATGCTGCATCGGGGCGCTGCAAGCGATTGTAGATCAAAGCCAGGTTACCCAGGTGACGACCCTCAGCGGCGCGATCTTTGGCTTCCTGCGCGGCGGCGGCGGCCTGCTCCAGACAGGCGATGGCTTCTTCATAATTGCCGTTTTGCAGCGCAACGCGCAGTTGGCGCTGCAACTGCCCCGAATCAATCATGATGGTTTTTGGTACGCCGTGTCCCAATGAAAAGCATCAGGACGAGCGTGATCGTTCCAGCCAGCAGCGCGAACAGCCAGAATGGTTTAAGGTCGTCGGTCACGGTGGGCAGGTTTTCGGCGCTGTTCTCTGGGTCTAGACGCACGACAGTAAACTCATGCGAGACATTTGGCAGCGTTTTGATGTTGATTGCGCTCTCGCTGCTCAAGCGTGCCAGCACCGGGTCATAAATGGCGGGCGCTGTTTTGCGGAACAGGTAGAGTGCTCGCAGGGCTTCATCGGGATCGTCAACTTTTCGCGCGTGGGCTTTCAAGCTACGTTGTCCCTGTCGAACACTGACAATCGGGTTAATCAGCAAATTCTGATACCACTGCGGGCGAGTACCCCAGGCGGAAACGAGATAAGTTTTGCTGCCGTGTGCACGATATTCGATGGCAGTATGACGCGGCAGGCCTGTCGTGCGCCCGCGTGTCGTCAGCACCATAATGTGCATGATATTCATGAGGTCCCCCAACCCCAGACGGTATAACCAGATTGGCAGCCGCATCAGGTAACGAAAAATGCCGCCAGGATAAGGAATCTGTTCGGCTAAATTGTTAATCGAAATTGTGGGGGCAGGCTGCTCCTCGTCCGGCGTGGAGGTCTGCCTGATGGTTTCAGCCATTTTTATGAACACCAGGATACCATATTAACATTTTGAATATGAGCGTCATGCTTTGTGCTAATCTCTTGAATATGAGCGCTACGCTTTGCACCAATCTTTTGAATATGCGCACGATGCTTTACATCTCCCTAAAATTATACCATCGCTTGCCTGTTGATCTGAGAGTAAGATTTGGCGGTATAATTTCTTTCGAAGTAAACATGAATAAATT
>JALHNB010000005.1:111391-203153 GCA_022843745.1 Anaerolineae bacterium
AAATTAAGGAAATTCGATTTTGGAAATCAGCGAGAGCCTTCGTTTCGGCACCGTCGGATCACCACAAACTACCTCTACCAGTGGTACACCTGCCGCTATCGAACACATTCGTCAGCTTGGTCTGGATCATCTGGAAATCGCCTGGGTACAAAGTGTGCGCGTCAGCGATGAAACCTGTGCGCTCATCAAAGCTGCATCCGAAAAACACAAAGTCAGCCTGAGTATCCACGCGCCCTATTACATCAACCTCAACAGCCTGACATCGGAACTCATGGAAAAAAGTGATGAACGCCTGCTCACTGCCGCCCGCAAAGGCTATCTGGCTGGTGCATACGACATCGTTTTTCACCCCGGCAGCTACCATTCCCAACCCCCTGAACAAGTTTACGAGCGTGCGAAAGAAAAGTTGCTCGAAATCACCGGAATCCTGCGCGAAGAAGGCGTTGCCGTTACACTCCGCCCGGAGACGATGGGCAAATCAGCCATGTTTGGCAACCTGGATGAGGTGGTGCAGTTGAGCAAGGAAGTGCCGGGAATTGCACCCTGCATTGATTGGGCGCATCTCCACGCGCGGACAGGTGACGGCACGTTCAACAGTTACGAAGAATTTGCGGATGCGCTGACCAGGGTGCGCAATGTCCTCGGCGAAGAAGGGCTGCATCGTCTGCATTTTCACATGAGTGGCATTGCTTATGGAACCAAAGGCGAAAAAGAACATCTTCCTTTAAACGAAGCGGATATTCGCTACCGTGATCTGCTGCAAGCGTTCATTGATTTTGGCGTGGCTGGCACGTGCGCCATTGAAGCGCCAATGCCTTTCCACACCTCTGACGCGCTAACGATGCAGGCCACCTATCGCCGCCTGATGAATTTAAAACCATCGACGGATAATCCTGACGAATGATGCTACAATATGAAAATCATCACCTGTCCCATACTAAGGTGAAATAAAGCAACGTGGAGTCTCTATGACGGATGTCTTTATCTCATATTCACGCAAAGATAACGATTTCGTACATCTTTTGCATCGAAAACTGGCTGACCAGGGTCGTGATATATGGGTCGATTGGGAAGATATTCCATCCAGCGCGGACTGGTGGAAAGAGGTTTGCACCGGGATTGAGGCAGCCGATACCTTCCTGTTTATTATCAGCCCTGACTCGGTACGGTCAAAAATTTGCTATGACGAGATCAAACATGCGGTAGCGAATAACAAACGTTTTCTCCCCATCCTCCATCGCGATCTGGTTGAGGAGAGCGATAAAGCGGCAATGCACGAAGCGATCAGCTCGCATAATTGGATTTTCTTTCGCGATTCGGATGGTTTTGACGGGGCCTTTGAAAAGCTGAGTAATGCGCTGGAAACCGATCTTTCGCATGTTCGGGAACATACGCGCTTGCTCGTGCGGGCAATTGAATGGGATCAACAAAGTCGCAACTCCAGTTTGCTCCTGAACGGCACAGAAATTCAGAAAGCTGAAACCTGGCTGACTGAAGGAATTAGCAAAAAGCCGGAGCCGACTGACCTGCAAACACAGTTTATCCTCGCCAGCCGCACGGCGGAAACGCGGCGACAGCGCACACTTTTGATCGGCGTGACCATTGCGCTTGTGGTTTCGCTGGTGCTGGCAGTCGCCTCATTATTTCTCTTTAGTTTGGCGGAAACACGGCGTACAGAAGCCGAAAATAATCGTGCGCTGGCTGTTACCGCGCAGGCCGTCGCGGAAATCCGGGGCGATCAGGCACGCAGTCTGGCTTTGGCCGCGAATGCGCGTAATCTTATTGGTGAAGATAATCCAAGTTTAGGGTTGGCGCTGGCGCTGGAAGCTTTTCAAGCCTACCAACCACCTTTAGCCGATATTCAGCAAACGCTGGCGCAGGCGATTTATGGTGAGGATGCGCGTTACCGCCTCCGAAATCAGAGCAAGTCTATTCTCGGCGTTGCCTTTAATCCCGATGGCAATACAGGTCTGTCTCTTTCTGCCGATTCCACTCTGGTCGAATGGGATTTACGAACGGGGCAAGCCATCAGCGGTTTTAATCTCAGAGGCGAATATGGTAATACGATTACCTACAGTCCGGATGGTCAATTTGTGTTGATGGGCATGTTCGATGGAAGCCTGCGCCTCTGGGATTTGGAACTCGGCGAAGAAATCAAGCGGTTTGATGGACACACCTCGACGGTGATGGGTACAGTTTTCAGCCCGGATGGGCAGCAGATACTTTCCGGTGGCCTGGATTCGACCATTCGCCTATGGGATGTTGCCAGCGGTGAGCAGATTAAGCTTATCGAAAGCCCCAGCGTCATTCTGGATATTGATTTCAGCCCCGATGCAAGACGGGCTGTCACGGGTTCGGGCGATAAGACGATGAGTGGTAAAGATGTTGTTGAAGACCAGGATCGCAGCGTAAGCGTCTGGGATTTGGAAACAGGCGAACGCCTTTATCGTTTTACGCCCAATTCAGGATTTGTACGGGCGGTGGCCTTCAGCCCGGATGGCAGCAGCGTTGCTTCGGGAACGTGGAACTCCTCAGAAGGTGGCAAGATTCAATTATGGAATCTGAAAACGCAAACGGTTGAGAACACATTTTACGGCCACACCGACATTATCTCTGACCTGACCTACAGCCCGGATTCCAGTACGATTTTCTCGGTTTCATGGGATAGCAGCCTGCGTGTCTGGGATATTGGCACGGGCATTGAAAAGCAGCGGTTCCAAGGCATCAATGACCGTGTGTTAAATGTGGCGGTAAGTCCAAATGGCGAATATGTACTGACAGGGACAGGCAACGTCGGCAACAGTGCGCCCGACCCCACCGCCGATAACAGCCGTGAGCCGAGCGTCTGGCTGTGGGATTTGGAAAATCGGGCGACAGAACGTGTATTAACTGGGCATCAGGATTGGGTCTGGACAGGCGCGATCAGCCCGGATGGGCGCTATGCTGCTTCTGGCTCTGGAACGCTCAATCCGCCGTCGCTGGATACCAGCGTCCGCCTCTGGGATTTGGAAACCGGGGAAGAAATCTGGTCAGGCAGCACCGAACATACACAAACCATCAATAGTGTCGCCTTCAGCCCCGATGGTCAAACCATTGCTTCGGGTAGCTGGGATATGAGCGTGCGTCTATGGGATGTTGAAACGGGCGAAAGCCGCGTCGGCTATAGTGGTCATACGGATCGCGTCCTGAGCGTGATCTTTAGCCCGGATGGTCAAACCGTTCTTTCGGCATCACGTGATAAAACCATTCAAAAGTGGAGTGTCGAAACTGGCACGGAGATTTGCCGCTTTGTCGGTCATGGATCTGCTGTCAACAGCGTGACCATCAGCCCGGATGGTAAATATGTGCTGTCAGGCTCGGATGACCGGACGATTCGCCTGTGGGACGCGGAAACCTGCCAGGAAATTCCGCGCTTCAATCCGAACCAGGGTCACAGTGACCGCGTGAACACGGTTGCGTTTAGCCCGGATGGCAAAATGGCGATCTCGACTTCATGGGACACCAGTGCGCGTCTGTGGGATGTTGAAACGGGCGAGTTAATTACCCAATTTGTTGGTCACAGCCGTGCAGTATTTGGCGCAGCTTTTAGCCCCGACGGCAAAACAGCGCTGACAACTTCGGCAGATTTGACGCTGCGGTTGTGGGAGGTGGCAACAGGTCAGGAAATACGCCGCCTCACAGGGCATACCAACTGGATATTGAGTGTCGCCTTCAGCCAGGATGGGCGGTTCGCACTATCCGCTGCCGAGGATGATACGCTGCGACTGTGGCGGCTGGAAACATCGCTGCAAGGTCTGATCGACTGGGCGAAAACGGTTCGCTATGTCCCTACTTTGACGTGCGCCGAACGCGAAGCCTATAATATTGAGCCATTCTGTACGCCTGATGGCATCCTCCCAACAGTAACGCCTGCGCCCACGCCAGTGCCGTAATATATCGCGTAGGGGCGACGCATGCGTCGTCCCTACAAATCCACATAACGCCAAAAATCCACCTCGTTTTATATCCACCTCATTTGCGACAAAGCGAGCAGGCGCGTTATCCTGAGTGTTTCTTATCAAAGATGAAAAGGGTTTTTCATGACCACTCCTTTCGATTTAACAGGTAAAGTAGTTCTTATTACCGGCGGCGCACAGGGTATCGGCGAGGCGACGGCGCGTTTATGCGTGGAGCGCGGTGCGGCGGTTATCATCGTCGATTACAATCGCGAAAATGGCGAAAAAGTAGCCGAATCAATTCGTGCGCAAGGCGGCAAAGCTGATTTTGTGGCGACAGATGTGCGCGAACCGGAACAGGTAAAAGCGGCGGTTGATTTTACCGAACAAAAATATGGTCGGCTCGACAAGATGGTCTGTGCGGCGGGTGTACTGCTCGGACCCTGGCTTCAACCGGAAGAGTTTCCGATTGATGATTTTGAAAAAGTGTTGGATATTAACATCAAAGGCGCGTTCCTCTGCTCGAAATACGCGACCCCGCTGCTCGAAGTCAGCGGCGATGGTGTGGTTATTATCGTGGCTTCCGGCGCGGGCGTTAAAGGCGGCAGTTCATCGCTGGCCTATGGTGCAAGCAAGGGCGGCGCGAATGGCTTCGGTATGACGCTCGAAGGCCATCTCTCCAAGCGCGGCATTCGCGTGAATGTCATTTGCCCCGGCAATATCATCACCAACATGAAAATGAGCGTGGATGTGGCGGCGGCAGAACGCGAAGGTCGCCCCGTAGCAGAAGCCTATGCGAAGGCCGAGCGCGAATATGGCCTGCCCCCCGGAATCGCCAAAATTATCGCGTTCATGATTTCTGACGAAGCCGATTATCTGCGCGGGACACTGTTTACCCGTTAGTTTCGAAAAAGCGCCCGCGTGAAGAACCATAAATTCGCCGGACGCTCGGCCAGACGGCGCATGAAATAGGGATACCACGCCGAGCCGAACGGCACATAGGCACGCATTTTGTAGCCTGCCGCTACCAATTCTTCCTGACGAGCGCTGCGGATTCCATAAAGCATGTGAAATTCGTAGCGCTCCTGGGAAATATTCTGCGCTTTAATGAACGACTCAACCGCCTGAATCATGTTCTCGTCGTGCGTCGCGATGCATAGATATGACGCGGATTGCAGATAATTCTGCGCCAATTCAACATAATTTTTATCAACATCGGATTTTTCGGGGAACGCGACTTCCGGCGGTTCGAGATACGCGCCCTTGCACAGCCGGATATGTGAGCCTTCCGCCGCAAGCTGCTGCATATCACCCTTGCTGCGATAGAGATAAGCCTGGATGACCGTTCCCACATTCTCGAAGTTGTGTTCGTCGCGCATCGTGCGATAAATACGCAGCGTCGTACCGGTATAGGCACTGCTTTCCATGTCGATTGTGACGGGAATCTGATGCGTTTTAGCGGCGCTCAGGATGTGGCGCAGATTGGTCTGACACAAATCCTCGCTGATGTCTAAGCCGAGATGTGTCAATTTGAGCGAGACACTGGCTTTTAGGTTATTCGTGTGAATTTGCTCGATCATCGCGCGGTAAGTCTCGACGACTTCCTGTGTATCCTCGGCACGGGTGACGCTTTCGCCCAGATAATCCAGCGAAACCAGCAGCCCTTTGGCGTTTAAGTCGCGCGTGACGTTGATCGCTTCTTGGAGTGTTTCCCCGGCGACGAATCGCAGTGCTACCCGACGCGCCAGCCCCCACTGAGTCATCATGGATCGCGCCCAACCCGCTATGGATAGATAAAGCAGCAGTCTTCGCAGCATTGTTTCTGCCTTTTGTCCAAAAAATAAGGACGTACTCAATGAGTCGTCCTTAGGATTTTAACGAATTTGAAGCTGAACAGCGATTATTGCAGCGTGTGTTCGCAGACGGTGCTGTTGCAGGCGTGGCAATTCCACAGGCGGATCACCGAGCTTTCGAGTCCGGCGGCCTCGGCCACACGTTCCGGCCAGCGCTGCTCGCCCAGGAAGCTGAACGACGTGCGCCGTCCGCAGGTGGGGCATCCAGCCACGCGGTCTGCGGGTTGTTTATTTTTTGAGGATCGAATTTCGCTCATGACGTTTGTCAGCATTAGAACTGCTTCGACTTTCTCTGAACCTGCACTCTGTAATTAAGACGAGAACCATTGCTTTCTGTCATTAAGACGTGGAAACCATTGCCTTTGTTCCCGCCTGTCATTAAGACATGGAAATCATTGCTTTGTTCTCAGATTACAATTTCCATTATACGGAAATTCGTGAGAAAAATTGTTCTGGCGTTGTTCGGATGCTGTTAGAAATGAATGACGAACTACGCGCCGAAAATAAAGCGCAGTCCCATAATGAGCAAGAAAATGCCGTACAGCCGCTTGACCGTCGCTGGAGTCAGACCCAACGCGATTTTTGCCCCGGCGAATGCGCCCACGAGCAGACCCAGCGCGACGAGTACGGCGATGCCGATGTCAAGCTGACCCGCCCTATAATAGATATAAACGCTCGGAAAGGCGACAGGCAGCAGTAGCGCGGCTAATGATGTGCCGACTGCGCGATGCTGATCGAAGCGCAAAAAAGTCATGAGCGCCGGGCCAATAACCAGACCCCCGCCGATGCCGAACAAGCCAGATGCGACACCCGCGATGATGCCGATGAGGATCAGGTAATACCATGCCAGCGTTGGCGTAGTCTGATCCTGAACAGGTTTGGCTGCCGGAACACCACGATAGGTTGCCCACAATTTGACAGGTTCAACCATTCGCCAACTGGCGTACAGTAGAAAAAAACCATAGGCTTGCTTCAGAGTCTCGGCGGGCAGGCTAATAGCAAGCTGCGCCCCGGCAAAACTGCCAAAAAGCAGACCTAATGCAATCCAGGCCGCGACAGGAATCTGCAACTTCCCCGCGCGGTAATATTGCAACACAGCGAAGATGCTCACAGGCATGAGCAGCGCCGCCAGGGAGGTTCCATTAGCCTCTAATTGGGTAAACCCAAAAAGGAGGATCAGCGCAGGTACGATGATAACGCCACCGCCGATGCCAAACATGCCAGAAAGCACACCTGCCGCAACACCGAGGATGAGCAACGTAATAACTTGTCCGGGTAACATGAAAATTCCTGTCTTTTAGCGAGGACGTGGTTCAGAGATTGTTATTGTGACCTATTTAGACGTGGTTTTCAATTTATGACTAGACCAGTTAGACAGGGTTTTCAATTCGCGTTCAGACCAACTATAATGGGCAGTATGTCACAGAATACACTGCCGGATTATCATTTTCTGTTTATTGCGCGTGAGTTGGGGCCAGAGTGGTTGTTCGACGCTGCCCGGCAATATTGGGCGCGATTTCGCCCGACGATCATCAGCGATTTCGAACTCATCAAGCTGATCCCCGAAGATTACAGCGTCAGCGTGACGATGATTGCGCGGCGGGATCGGGCAGCGCAGTTAGGTGTCGAATTGGCACAAGTCTCAGCCCGTGCCTTTTTCGACCCCGTTGTCTATGATGAATTATTCGAGGCAAAAGCCGAACTCAACCGCCGCGCGCAATCCAACCAGCCTTTTGGCGTTCCGCTGATCCCAACAGAAGCGCCAACGCCGGGGCCAACCTCGCTGCCGATTAAGCCGACCATTGGCCCGGTATTAGGGCCTGGGTTCATCACGCAGACGCCAACGCCCGTACTTCTTGAGCAATCGCCAACACCAGAATCGCCAACTGTATCGCCTACCGCTATTCCTGTAGACCCAAATGCTACCCCCCAACAGCCACTTTCACCGACACCGGGGCCGGTCACAGGATAAGGTTTCGAAAGGAGTTCATTTGCGCCTCGATCAATATGAATGGTCACGCAATCCACGCGGAATGCACGTCAAAAGTGTGCTGATTACGCCGCTGGATATTTCCCGCTGGACGAGCGCCCGCATCGGTTGGGTCAAGCTGGTGGCGGCGGATTTTGAATATGTGGATGACTCAATGAGTTTTCTGGCGGAGGGTATCACACCTGTTTTGCGCCTGTACCGACCACGCTGGGGAGCTGCACCGTTCGACCACAAAATGCGGGATGAAACCCTGCTGTATATGTCGGCGGGAGTCAAGTGGTACGAATTTTATAACGAGCCAAATTTGCCGATTGAATGGCAGCCCGGTGTCAATATTGATTGGCGCAACATGGAAATTATGGCACCGCTGATGGATAACTGGCTGGTGTGGGCAGAATTTATCGTCAGTCATGGCTGTTACCCCGGTTTTATCTCACTTGCTGAAACTGATGCGCCAAATGCTGCTGCGGTGCGCTGGATGGATACCTGGCTGAATTATATGGCGGAAAGGCATTATGATCGCTTCCGTTATGTATTGGCGAACGGCGCTTATTGCGCGACACATCCCTACATTTTGAATCATTATTATCAGGAGATTCCCGGCAGAGGCCCTGCCAGCGCTCGTGAACCCGCTGACCAGAATGCTGCCGAACCTGGCTGGCATTTTGAATACCCCTACGACCCGATCTGTCAGCGCACCGACCCAGGACGTACCGTTTACGGTGGCACGGCGCTTACACCCAATGGCGACCCGGTAGGTTTAACAGCGATGGGGCGTATGTTTAACGAACGCTGTGCAGCCCTATTTGGTACTCAGGCTGTCCCTGTGCTGGGAACTGAGGGCGGAATCTATCCATTTCCGCGTGATGCCTCGATCACATCCTACCAGCAGGATAACCGCTACCCGCTTTATACCCACGAAAGCCAGGCAGAAGGTACGCTGGCGATGTTTGAGTGGATTACCAATTCTGCTCCATCGTGGCTTTTTGGCGTATGCCTGTGGAAAGAGGACGATTATTTTGAACCCGGCCCCGCTCACGCTATCACCCGAATGCGGGAAGTCGCGCCCCTCCTCCGCACCGTTCCCCCGACTGAAGTGATGGGGGGGACTTATGAGCCAGAGCCACTTGTTATTCCGGGGCCAGGGCCAATTCATGGACAAGCAGATTTTCATATTGTCATTCTCGCGCCGGGGCTGAATACTGATTGGTTTTTTGAGACGGCGACGGCCTATTGGGGGCAGTTTCGTCCGATTGTCACCGTAGATATCGGCTTAATCGACCATATCACAGCGGATCACAGCCTCGCGGTGACAGTTATTGCGCCGCCGGATGCCCAGATCGCGATGACGCAGCGTATTCAGCAGCAATATCCCAACGTGTGGTTTGACCTAGTTCTCGCTGAAAGTACGCAAAGTCTGACCGACATTTTTACGCGCCGTGCTCAGACCAATCAACGATTCGGGTAAAAATTCATGTCCGACATGACCCGTTTACGTCAGTTTGTCGATGACGGCGATTCGGAATCTGCCCGTGCGCTGGCGTTGGATTTGCTTCACAAAAGCCGTAAACGTGAGGTGATCGAGGCCGCTCTCCGTGTGCTTGAAACTGTGGAACTGGGTGACAACGCCCGGCGTGTTTTGCGCGAAAAAATCACGTATTATATGGACGATCCCGGAAATGACAAAACGCTGTTTGTGCGCGAAAAAATCGCCCGTTTCCTGACGAATATCGGCAACCCCAATGACATCGACATCTATCGGCGCGGTGTCAACACCTATGAGATACAGCCGTTTCTCGGCGAAGTCGCACATAATTTTCGCGCGGTTTCGCTGGTTGGTCTGGGCATCGCGAACCAGGATGAAGGCAATCTTTACGCGACAAAATTGTTAAGCGAAATCGACAACACCTCGATCTATAACGGCGAACCTGCCATCACCGCGATCAATTTACTCTATCGCCAGAATAAAATTTTGCCGATTTATCAATATTTGCTGCTCGGCGGGCTGGACGCGCTCGAAGTCGGGCAAAACGAGGTCGTCGGCAAGGCGCTGGAATCGCTGGGCGAAAAATTCCCGGTTGAGTTATACCGACCTCTGACGGAACTCTTTTTGCCGCGAGATCGGGCTGTCGTCAATATGGGCATCATCAGCCATGTTGTCGAGCATAAAGTCGAGCCACTCTATCCCGCAGTAGAGGAAATTATCAAACAGACCCGACATGATGATCTCCACCATTATGCAGTGGTGATGCTGGCGGCCTCGCGCGACTCAGATTTGATCGCCCGCCTCTATGCGCTGGCAAAAATCAGCCCCAGACACCGTATCGAAAACTTTATCGAAGCCGTAGAATTGACTCCTGGGGAAGAAAAAGACGAGATTCTGGCGTTTCTGCGAAGCCGGGAATAAGGTTGAGGGTCATGACAAATGGCTGACGAATATCATTTAGAAGTCGGGCATGGAACGTCTATCATCCTGAAAGCAGGATGCGCGACCACGTTAAAGAGTCAGCTAGGTAAATTTTAGTGCAGCGAGAATGGAATTTTCCTATACCAAAGAATGGGGTTGCTGATGACTGATTTGAAAACCGGATTTGCTGAAATCAACGGGGCGCAGATTTATTACGAAGTAGCTGGAACAGGCCATCCGCTGGTTTTCGTCCATGCCGGGATCGCCGATAGCCGGATGTGGGACAGCCAGTTTCAGGTTTTTACCGAGCGCTATCAGGTCGTGCGTTTTGATATGCGCGGCTTTGGCAAAACCGCAATGGTCGCCGGAGACTTCTCGCGGGTTCAGGATTTGCACGGCTTGCTCCAATATCTGCAAATTGACCATGCTTATTTTGTCGGCTGTTCAATGGGCGGGCGGGTGATTACCGATCTGGCGCTTGAATACCCCAAAATGGTTGATGCGTTGGTGCTGGTGGGCGCGGCGATCAGCGGCTTTCAATATCAAGGTACACCTTTGCCCGAACTCGAACGCATCGGGCAGGAAATTGACGCGGCTGAAGAAGCAGGCGACCTCGCCCGCGTCAACGAACTCGAAATTCAGGTCTGGGTGGATGGTCTGGGAAAGCCGCCAACGCGCGTAAATCCCGCTGTTCGCGAATTGGTGCGCGATATGAATTTAATTGCTCTGTCGTCGCCGCAGGATTTGGGAAATGAGCAAGAACCCTTAAACCCTGCTGTGAACCGCCTGGGAGAAATCCATGTTCCCACGCTTGTCATCATCGGTGATCTGGATATTCCGGCATCATTACAGCGCACCGAGATTCTGGCACGCGACATTGCCGGAGCGAAAAAGGTTGTCATGTCCAACACGGCGCACATTCCAAATATGGAACAACCCGACGAATTTAATCAGTTAGTCTCGGATTTTCTCGCGAAGTTGTAACGCCAGAAAAGTGAAATATACAGCGTCGATACCATAGATAGATAAATCAAGATATGAATCTCGCGATACTCAAAAATCATTTCGATAAGCTGGAAGACGTATTGCTGGCAAAATTGCAGCACGCTCAAACGCCAGAGCATCCCGTTGATGACGGCGCGGCACGAGAAATCTTCCTCAACGAGTTTTTGCGTGGACATCTGGGTGAAAATATTGGCATCGGCAGCGGTGAGATCATTGATGCCGATGCCGGTACGAACGATACGAGATCGCAGCACGATTTCATTATTTATCGAAAAGATTACCCTAAACTGAGCCTGACTCCAGGTATCCATACGTTTTTAGCCGAATCCGTCATCGCCACCATCGAAGTAAAAGCGACGCTGGATCAGAAGGGATTAGAGCAGGCGATTAAAACCGCTTACACTGCCAAACAGTTAAAACGACAGTTTGCAGTTGGTAATGTCAATAATGCTCCCCAATCAGCCATCCGCAATTATATTTTTGCCTTTAGCGACCCTCAGAGCATGATTACCGTCAGCAAGTGGTTCACGCTCATTCATAAACAACTTGAAATGAATCTGCCGGATAGGGGATCAACGCTGGCTGAACGGGTCAATATTCCCAGTCCCACGCTGGATGGGGTTGTCGTGCTGCGTAAAGGCATTTTGCACGTCGATAACATCCATTTATTGCCTGCGGAATATGACGATCAATATCGGGCTGCAAATCCTCAGTTTACACACTTTGTCAATAATTCCGAGTTTAATAATCTGCTGTATTTTTTCTTCTGGCTCACAGAAGCGATCAATCAAATGACGTTTTCGCAATGGGATCACGCTTTATATCTCCCTAAAGAATGATGAGCTGGTTAGCTCAGGATTTTTAAATGACGAACGCTGTCATCACGACGCACGGCCTGACCCGAAAATTTGGCGAGAAAATCGCAGTGGATGGTCTGACGCTGGAAGTCCAGGCCGGGGAAGTTTTTGGCTTCCTGGGACATAATGGCGCGGGCAAGACAACAACGGTGCGGCTTCTCAATGGCGTATTGGCAGCACAAAGTGGCACAGCCGAAGTTCTGGGTTTGTCACCAGCCAAAGATGGCCCGGCACTGCGCCGCCGCACGGGTGTCCTCACCGAAACCCCCTCCGTCGATGAACGCCTGACCGCGCGTGACAATCTGCGCATTTATGCCGATATTTACGGCGTTCCGCGCGAACAGATCCGGCAGCACGTAGATGATATTCTCGCGATGTTCGAATTGAGTGACCGCGCCAATGATAAAGTCGGCGGTTACAGCAAGGGTATGAAGCAGCGTTTGGCGCTAGCAAGGGCGTTGATTCATAAGCCGGATTTGCTGTTTCTGGATGAGCCAACTTCTGGACTCGACCCTGTGGCGGCTAAACAGGTGCGCGACCTGATCGGGCATCTCAGCCGCGACGAAGGCCACACCGTTTTTATCTGTACACATAATCTGACGGAAGCACAGCGCATTTGTGATCGCGTTGGCGTGATGGAACAGGGTAAGCTGCTGGCAATCGGCACACCCTCGGAACTCGCGCGGCAATTGGGAGGTCGCGCAGGCCTGGAGATCGAGATTGCGCCTGATCAGGTTGAGCAAGCGCGTGGAATTTTGCATGGTCTGGCGCTCGACTCAACAGTTGAGCATGATTTGTTGAATATTCCCGGCGTTGATCGCGAATCAACACCAAAAGTTTTATCGACGCTGGCGACGGCTGGTATTTCAATTTATCGCGCTGCGCCTGCCGAACCCTCGCTGGAAGATATTTATTTTGCCATTCATAACCGAGGTTTGTCATGAACTGGCGTGCGATTCGTGCAATTGTCTACAAGGATTTGTTAGTTGTTACCCGCAGTCGGAATACGATGCTGACCTTCATTCTCTTGCCTGTGATTTTCCTGGTCATTCTGCCGGGAGGCGTGGTGCTGCTGGCTTCGAATCCCGATGCTGTAAGTGAATTCACGACCCAATCCAGCGATATGGAGATGTTTTTCACTAATATGCCGGACTCGATTAAGGGGGAGATTGAGGCCTATACGACGGATAATCAGCGGGCTATCGCAATTGTCGCACTTTATTTTTTCGCGCCGCTGTTTTTGATTTTGCCACTGCTGCTCTCCAGCATGATCGCTGCCGACAGCCTCGCCGGGGAAAAAGACCGCAAAACGTTAGAAGCGCTGATCTATACCCCCACCACCGATGCCGAAATTTATACCGCCAAGCTGCTGTCGGCCTGGATTCCCGCACTCGTGGTCACACTGGTCGGATTTGTCGTGTACGGAGTCGTGGTTAACGCAACAGCGTGGCCGGTAATGGGGCGCATCTTTTTCCCGAATCTTACCTGGATCGTGCTGGTTGTGTGGCTTGCGCCAGCGGCGGCGGGTCTGGGATTAAGCGCATCGGTGCTAGTATCCTCGCGCGTCAGCACAGCGCAGGAAGCCTATCAGATCGGTGGCCTGACGGTGCTGCCTGTCGTCATGCTGGTAATCGGTCAGCTTGCCGGGGTTGTTTATCTGAGCGTCGGTTTTATTTTGATCATTGGGCTGGTGATCTGGTTGGTTGATCTGGTGTTATTGTGGTTCGGCGCACGTATTTTTAGACGGGGCGAACTGCTCGCGCGATTATAATTTATAATCAATTAAGTGTTTAATGAAGCTTGTATTAATTTGCTTGACAGGATGTTAGATGATCATTACAATCGGAGCGTCAGTGGAGCATGTCATAAGAGATTTCACTGGCTTTGCTCTCAAATAGTAAGGAGTTAAGAGAAAAATGCGTAAGCGATTGTTTAGACCCTTGAGTTTACTACTTGTCTTGATAGCGATTGTCATTGCAAGCAGCGCCTTTGTTCGTGCGCAAGATATGCCTACCCTGCGTGTATTCCTGGGCAGCGTGGGTGATCTTGATACAGAGCAAGCTATTCTGGATCGTTGGGGCGCGGAAAATAACGTCACCGTCGAGATTGTGCGCGGACCACAGAGCGCCACCGATTATCTGGCGCAGCTTCAGCAGATTTTCGCGGCTCAATCAGCCGAAATCGACCTGATCCAATTTGACGTGATCTGGCCCGGCATCCTCGCGCCAAATATGTTTGATCTGGCACCAGCGCTGGAAGAATCAGGCCTGGCCGATCAGTTCTATCAGCGAATCCTCGCCAACAATACCGTCGATGGCAAAGTCGTCGGCCTGCCCTGGTTCACGGATGCGGGTATGCTCTATTACCGCACCGACCTGCTGGAAAAATATGGCTTTGAGGGTGCGCCCACAACCTGGGACGAACTCGAAAGCATGGCACAGACCATCCAGGATGGCGAACGCGAAGCTGGTAATGCCGAATTTTATGGTTTCGTATTCCAGGGCAATGCCTATGAGGGCTTGACCTGCGATGCGCTGGAATGGCAGTTTGGTAATGGTGGCGGCTCGATTGTTGAAGCCGACAAGACCATCAGCGTCAATAATCCCAACGCGATTGCGGCGTTTGAACGTGCGGCTGGTTGGGTTGGCACGATTTCACCCGAAGGCGTGACGACTTACCAGGAAGAGGACGCTCGTCGTGTCTTCCAGGCTGGTAACGCCGCTTTCATGCGCAACTGGCCGTATGCTTATGTACTCGGCAACGGTGGCGCGGATGGTACGCAGGAAACCGCGATTAAGGATCTGTTCAGCGTGGCAGCACTCCCCGGTGGCGGCGCAGCTTTGGGTGGATGGCAGTTGGGTGTGAGCGCCTATAGTGCCAATGCAGACCTGGCAAGCCAACTGGCGATCTGGCTGGTACAGCCGGAACAGCAGAAAGAGCGCTGGCTGAAATTGACGAACCTGCCGACGATGCCCGAAGTCTACCAGGACGCAGAAGTTCTGGAAGCGACCCCCTGGATTGAAGCCTTGATCCCGGTGTTCGAGAACGCATCGCCGCGCCCGTCAACCGTCACTGCTGAAAAATATAATGACGTTTCGACAGCATACTTCACCGCTGTCCACAGCATCATGACCGGAGAATCCGACGCGCAGACCGCCGTCGAAGATCTGGAACTGGCGTTGCAGGACATCCTCGGTGATGAATTCCAGGTCGGCCCGCCGCCTGAGATGTAATCACGGATTGAAAAGTCCTCTGCGCTGAAATAAGCGCAGCTCAGAAGTGGCAGGTGGGCGGTTGTCTGCCTGCCATTTTGATTCATTTGATTTGTTCCTAAAATTCTGCTCGACACAATATTTTTTTATGAGGCTTAAATTATGGCTGTTGCAGCATCCACTCCAAAAGCAGCCCGTCCAGGTCGCGAACTCTCTCTTGAGGCGCGACAGGCGCGGCTGGCGCTCAAGCTTTTGTTACCGACGATTGCCGTTCTGGTGATCGTCGCTTTTTATCCCCTGGCACGTACTTTTACGTCCAGCTTCACCGATGAACCTTTCGCCCAGCCCGATACCCCTGTAAATCAGGTTGGGTTGGCAAATTATCAGCGTTTGCTCAGTTTTCAGTTGCTTTTATTTCCCGAAGAAATGTCTTTGCGCGATGTACTGCCAGAGCCAGTGAACGGTTCACGTTATCAACGTGTACAGAATATTGATCTCTTTGGCACGCGCTATGTTCTGGTGGCGACAGACCCCGATTTTATTACCTCAGTCTTTAACACTATTATTTTTACTTTTTTCTCGGTAACACTGGAACTCTCGCTGGGTTTGCTGGTCGCGATGGTGGTGAACGCCCGTTTTCGCGGACGCGGCCTGATGCGCGCGATCATGTTGATCCCCTGGGCGATCCCAACGGCGATTTCGACAGTGCTGTGGCGACATATGCTCGGCGATAACAGTTCGGGCGCGTTGAATGCTATTCTGCTGCAACTCGGCCTGATCCAGCAAAGTCAGGCGTGGCGTGCCAGTTATCCGCTGTTTTCGGTGGTGTTTGTCGATGTCTGGAAGACGATCCCGTTTATGTCTCTGCTGCTGCTGGCTGGCCTGCAAACCATCCCCGGCGATCTTTATGAAGCTGCGTCTGTGGATGGCGCAACGCCGATCCAGCGCTTTTTCCGCATCACACTGCCACTGCTCATGCCGACGATTGTCATCGCGCTGATTTTCCGAACGCTGGATGCTTTGCGCGCATTCGATGTGTTCCAGGTACTTCTGGGACGCAGTACGCCGTCGATGGCGGTCTATAACTATGAAAAACTGGTCAGCAGCTTCCAGTTTGGTTATGCCTCGGCTGTTGGGGTGATTATTTTCATCCTCATTTTTGCCTTTACTGTCCTGTATATGAGCGCATTCGGCGTTGAGGAAGATTAATATCATGGCAAAACAACCTGTGAAATTGATAGATCGACTGGGGCAAATCGGCTTTGGCGCGTTGGTGGTGCTCATTTTTCTTTATACGATTTTCCCGTTTTATTGGGCGTTGATTTCAGCGCTTAAACCGGAAGCCGAACTCATCCGCACACCTGCTACATTTTTTCCAGAAACGATTTCTTTCGCGAATTTCGAAGCCGTTTTTCGGAATGACAAATTTCTGCGTGGGTTGTTCAACAGCGCGATTGTCTCGATCAGTGTTGTGCTGCTGGCGCTGGTGATCGGCTCATTCGCGGCCTATTCACTCGGCAGGTTGAAATTTCGCGGCAAACGCTGGATGCTCTATCTGATCCTGTCGATGACGCTGTTCCCGGCGATCTCGATTCTGCCCGGTTTGTTCACGGTGGTGAACGAATTAGGACTCTACGGCAATATCACATCATTGATGCTCTCCTATCTGATATTTACCCTGCCGTTCACCATCTGGGTACTGACTTCGTTTTTCAAGGGGCTTCCGGGTGAATTGGAACAGGCGGCGTTGGTGGATGGCTGCACACCATTTCAGACTTTTTACATGATTTTGCTGCCGTTGGTTGCCCCGGCATTGGTGACAACCGGGCTGCTGGCGTTTATCGGCGCGTGGAATGAGTATCTGTTCGCGCTCACGTTTACGCTCACACAGCCAGCCGCGCAGACCGTCACCGTTGCGATTACGAACTTTACAGGTGTGATCGCCCGTAACGAGCCGTTTGGCGAAATTATGGCGGCATCCGTCATCGTCACTGTGCCGTTGATTATCCTGGTGCTGATTTTCCAGCGTCGCATCGTGCAAGGCCTGACGGCAGGTGCGGTCAAGGGTTAAAATTTTGCATCGCCGACTTATGAAGGATAGGTCTATGATCTGCCCTTCATTTACGCAGGATTGCTTTATAACTTACCCCTCACTTGCGCAGGATAGGTCTATGATCTATCCTGCTTTTATAGTCTCTTATTTTTCTTTAATGATTAAACCATCCAAAGAGGGACTATAGTCCGTTACATTAATTGAGTCTTGTGACTCTGCGCATCGTAAATACGCAAAAAGGGAGACTTCCGATGATAGTAGGCCGCAAACGTTTATTGATTCTGGTGATCGCACTCATGGCACTGGCTATGGGGATTGCTCCGGCTTTCGCCCAGGACGACACGGCGGTAATTGCCGAAAATCTGAACGAGCCGCGACAACTTTTCTATGATTCTGATGGCACGCTCTATATCACAGAAGCCGGCAATGCGGGGGATGTGGACGCGACAGGTGTGTTTGGCAACCCGCTTAAAATTGGCCTTAGTGCCAGTTTATCGGTTGTTTCACCAGAGGGTGAGCAGTCTGTTTTAATTGATGGATTGCCCAGCATTGAAGCGGGCGGCCCCTATTATGGCGCTCATGGCATCTATGTGGGCGACACGACGATCTGGGTCATTACTGGTGAAGCACCTCAAGAAGGCAGTTATGATCCTGAAGAGTACCCTTTCAATATGCTGATTGGCTTTGATAAAGAAACGCTGGAGATAACCCAGAAGATTGATTTATTTGCCGCTGCTTCACCTTTGAATCCGAGTGTGCCAAATCGGGGTAATCCGGTTGATATTGCTGTCGCCGAAGACGGCACCGTATATATCCCAATGGCGGGCTGCAATTGTGTCGAAAGCTGGACAGAAGCCGACGGCGTGCAGATTGCCGCTTCCTGGATGGATCCTGACGATAATCCTGTGCCAACAACCGTTGATATTGGGCCGGATGGCGATCTGTATGTGGGCTTTCTGATGGGCTTTCCCTGGCCTGCTGGCGGTGCACGTATTGAGCGCTGGTCGGATGGCGAACTGGTGGAGACCTATGGCGGGTTGAATACTGTGACCGATGTATTGGTCGCTGATGACGGTACGATCTATGCTGTAGAGCATGGTCTGACGGGTGAAGGTTATGTTGCCGGACGTGTCGTGATCGTATCATCGGATGGGATTACGCCCGTCATGGGAGGCCTGACTGAACCCTATGGTCTGGCGATGGATGCTGAAGGTAATTTAGTTGTCAGCGTTGGTAGTGCAAGTGGAGCTGGGGCAGGTCAGGTGATCGCTGTCACAGCAGGCGCGATGGCTGAACCTGAAGCGACACCCGAAGCCGAGGGATAAATACGACCCGGAATTTATGCGTAGGGGCATGGCGCGCCATGCCCCTACAGGGAAAGATAGAAGTTACTTAACTTGGGGAGATAGTATGCAGACGAGACGGATTATTGTGATCGGCATTATCGTGGTTGGGCTTCTGGGTGCAGCCGCAGCCGCTTACGTCTGGTTTTCGGGCGGTTCTGGTGAGGCCAGCCAGCAGATTTCATCGAATGAACTTACCGCGTCCGGCACTGAGCAGGTCATTTTCCGTATCGTCCCTGAAGAATCTCAAGTCCGGTTTATCCTCAGCGAACTCTTGCAGGGTCAACCTACAACGGTTATCGGACGCACAAATCAGGTAGCCGCCGACATCGCCGTCGATTTCGCAAACCCCGCTGCATCCGAGGTTGGGACTGTTCGCGTCAATGCGCGTACACTGTTGACCGATAATGAATTCCGCAACCGTACCATTCGCGGTCAGATTCTTCAATCTTCGCAGGATGAATTCGAATTTTCAGAGTTCACCCCGACATCGGTAGAAGGTATGCCGGAAACCGTGACCATCGGTGAAGCTTTTACGTTCAAGTTAGTGGGCGATTTGCGGGTACGTGACATCGTGAAACCTGCGACATTTGACGTAACGGTTACGCCAGTTTCAGAGACACGTCTGGAAGGGATAGCCGTCTCGACGGTACAACGCACCGATTTTAATCTGATTATTCCCAGTGTTCCTGGGGTTGCGGATGTTTCTGAAGAGGTGCGGCTGGAAATTGATTTTGTGGCGCAGGCTGTGGGAGACGAAGCGACTCCAGAGGCATCCAGTTAGGAGCACTTTAAACTTACGAGTTCTGCAAGCTGTGTTTCTACTTCAAGCGCTGCTACAAGGGTGATTGAGTCACCCTTTTTATTTTCCAGATGGCTAAACTACCAGATTACCGGGCTGCTAGACTACCGGGATCATAAACAGAAAATGTCCGCCCCGGTTTTCTTTTGTGCTGGCATCTGCCCAGATTTTACCACGATGAAGTTCAATAATACCGCGCGAAACGGCAAGACCAAGCCCTGTGCCATCAATTTTATTCGCTTTTGCCCATTCCGTCCTGAAAAATGGCATGAAAACCTGCTCAATATCTTCTTTCGACAGCCCTTCACCTTCATCCGATACTGTGACCAATATGCCCGGTACAGGCACATCAATCAGGTTTTTTGATGACAGCTCATACGGCGATTTAATAAGCTGTGTACTGACTCGAATGGTGCCACCTTCAGGTGAATATTTGATGGAGTTGTTAATCAGGTTCGAAAGCACCTGCACGATTCGGTCTGAATCAATGTAAACAGGCGGGAGGTCATCATCCAACTCCATGATAACGGTTTGCTGACGGGCTTTATATTGTAATTCCAGCCGTGCGACAGCATCAATCACCACATCCGGCAAATGGGCTTCGCGCATATTGAGTTTTAATTCACCGGCTTCTGCCCGCGACATTTCAATCATGTCTGCAAAGACTAGCCGCAGATGTTTGGCGCTGCTGAGGATGATCTCAGTGTATTCACGTGCCAAAGGCGGTAGTTGATTGCCGGTGGCTTCAAGTATGAATTCAGCAAAGCCATGAATAGAAGTCAGCGGTGTCCGCAGTTCGTGGGATACGCGCGAAAGAAATGCCGAGCGCACCCGTACCGCTGTTCGTTCGGCACTCACGTCGTGGAAGGTATAGATTCGCCCCAAAACCTGATTATCCTGATAGACTGGCCCGGTATACCACTCAATATCCATCGGGATGCCCTCGTTGTGAATCATGTGAAACTCACCGCGCTGCGTGAGTAAGTCGCGAACCGGGACAGTTAACCAACGGTTGCTGAGTTCGCGCCGTACCGCTTCGGGGATTTGCATCTGATGAAGCAGTTGCTGCAAAGATAAACCCTGGGCTTTGGCTTCTGGAACGCCAAATATTTTGGTGAAGCGCTGATTCAAAGTCAGGACACGCCCCCCTTCTATGTCTGGCAGCACCATGACCACGCCATCGGTGACGGCATCGAGCAAGGCCGCTCGCCCCTGCTGTACACTCGCGTGCTGCTGCTGCAAAATCTGGGACATGGCGCTAATCGCCAGAAATTCGCTCACGGCCTGGTAATTCTGCAATTCCTGATGTGAAAATTTGTGGGGTTTATTGGTTCCGACCAGAATGACGCCCAATTTACGCTCGGCGGCGTGAAGCGGGAGGATTGTCAGCGATCGGATACGTTCTGCTCGCAGAATCGCCCGCGCAAAGGGATCCAGGCTTGCGGTAAAACGTCTCACATCGTTGATAACCAGTGGATTACGCTCATCAAGCTCACGCAGGAGGTCGGGATAAAATTTGAGATATATTTTCGTTCCCAGCGCGATGCCGCTGCCACGCAGTTTTGACCACGAGCCTTTCATTTCCAGATAATCGTATGGCCCATCGGGACGGTCTTCGCGGACAGGGCCGTAGAGCATAATCGCACAGCTTGTCACATGCGCATCGAACAGGTAGTCGCACAAGACATTGATGATGTGCTGTGGAGATGGATTTTCGGCAATGGTTTGCGCGGTCAGCAAAATGGATTGCGAGATCACCATGTTTTGCGCCAACGCTTCATAGAGGTGAAGATTCTCGATTGCCATCCTCACGGTAATGACGGGGATCATAAGCGATTCAATATCGTCTGTTGTAAATGCGCCAGGCTGCTGTGAGAAAAGGGCTAATGCGCCAATCACCTGATCGTGCATCGATAAAACGAAAACCAGGGCAGACTGAAACGGGATTTTACTAAGCTCATCAGGCGTTAGTAAATGTGGATCAACAGTTGAGACCGAACGCTTCATGTAACGCCCCAATAGGCGGTACACTTTTTCAAGATTCTCAGATGTGCTGAGTTCATCAGGATGATGCACAATCGGTTCGACTCTGTTTAAGTCCTCGCGATACATGCAGGCACAAATTAAATCGGCGGATGTTGCGGCAGCGATGTTTTCAATCACGTTTTGGACGAGTTTAGTCGGACTGATTTGAGTGCCAAGCATGAATAATCCTGGGTGAACTAGCTCACGTCTTCTTCTAGGTTGGTGCCAGTCGTTTCGCTTGGGCGAATCGTAAAGACATAGCCGATACCGCGTTCGGTGCGGATGTAATGGGGATGATGCGAGTCGGATTCCAGTTTCCGGCGGAGACGGTGCATATGAACTCGCAGCGTGTCCTCATAAACATCTTCCGACGGCCATACCCGCGCGATCAGTAAACGATTTTCCACGACACGCCCCGCATTACGCAGCAGCACATGCAGCAGGATTGATTCAGTAGGAGTCAGGCTGAAGGGTTTCCCATTTACGGTGATCCGGTTATGCGCGAAATCAATGCTCAGGTTATCGTCAATGTGGGCGATAGGCTGGCTGGCATAATCCAGGCTGGGCATCCGCGATAACACCGTCTGGACACGGGCTTCGAGTTCGCGCAGGTCAAAAGGCTTGACGATAAAATCATCGGCATAACGTTTTAAACCCTGCACAATGGTATCGGTGTCACTATTGGCCGTAATGAAAATAATCGGTACATCGCCCATTGCCTTAAGCTTGCTGCTCAGTTCAAAACCGTGCATGGTGGGCAAGCCGAGGTCGATGAGCGCAATATGGGGAAGTCCGCTTTGTTTGATATACTTGATTGCGTCTGGGCCATCCGGGAAGGCTGTTACATCAAAACCATGTGCAGATAAATAATCGCTAATTAACTTGCTGATGTTAGTGTCATCTTCAACGACCATTACTTTTGTTTTATTCATGGACTTAATCTCCCCAAATATAACGAATTTTCATTAATCGTAACGAATATACACCAAATGTAACATTAACGTCAATATTGCTTGTAAAAAATTCATTTGAAAAGTTATAATAAATTTAATCTGTTTATGACATGATGAGATTGAAACTTCGTTGGCGACAGTAACACAGATTATTCAACGGCGGCGGCGGCGGCAATCCCGTCGTCAAAAATTCGAAGCGCGGCGACAAATCGGATTATTGATCGGCCTGGTACTGTTTGCGGTGCTGGTCATTATCCCTGCGGGGGTTGCTGCCAGCGGCGCAGGTGTCATGTATTGGCGCTCCGCAAGCGACCTGCCACAGCCGCTCGATACCATCTATCTTGACCCAATTGTTGGCCCTACGCAATTTTATGATCGCAGCGGACAGGCGCTTTTGTTTTCAGTTCAGGATCCGCTGGGTGATGAACGCGCGTGGACATCACTCGATACGCTTCCCGCTTATGTTATGGAGGCGACATTATCGGCTGAAGACCCCTATTTCCTGACAACACCACGTCCCGGTTTTTTCGAGAGTCTGACTCGCTTATGGTATAACGCGATTTCTGGCCCGCTGCCAGCAGACCCCTCGCTGACAGGGCGGCTCGTGCGCAATGTGATTGCGCCGCCGGGTGAAGTCGTCAGCGTATGGGATCGTGAGCGAGAAATTGCGCTCGTGGCTGAGATCAATCGCCGCTACTCGTCGCAGCAAATTCTCGAATGGCATCTCAATACCGATTATTATGGCAACGAAGCCTATGGAATTGAGGCCGCCGCGCAGGTTTATCTGGGCAAAAGTGCTGTCGATCTGACTCTTGATGAAGCTGCACTTCTGGCTGCTATCCCCCCCGCGCCTCAATATAATCCGATTGATAATGAGATAGCCGCGCGTGGACGGCAGGACGATGTGCTGCGTGCGCTGCTTCAGGTGGCGGAAATAACCGCTCAGGATTACGACACGGCGGTGACGACCTTAACGCCGATCAAAACAGGTTCAGGCCAGTCACCAGAAATCGCGCCGGATTTTTCGATCTATGCCCGCCAGCAAGCCAAAGAAATTCTCGACTCGTTGGGGTATGATGGCGCTCGGTTGGTCGCGCGTGGTGGGCTGAACATTATCACGACGCTTGATCTCGATCTGTATTATCAATCGGAATGTACGCTACGCACCCAATTGGCACGCTTGCAGGGCGATACGAATACTCAGGCCGCGCTTAACGGCGAAACATGCCAGGGTGCGCTCTATTTGCCACCTCTCAGCCCTGTTATTGCCGATTCCCTTCCCAATAACGGTGCGCTGGCGATTATTGATGTCAGCAGCGGCGAAATTAAAAGCATCGTCGGCTCCTCGGCAGCCATTACCTATCAGCCAGGGCCAACACTTCTGCCGTTTGTCTACTTTGAGGGCTTTATCAAAGGAGGGCGAAACGCGGCGGAGATGGTGTCGGATATTCCGATTTCGTTTCCTGGCGCAGCAGAGGGATTGATCTACACCCCGCAAAATAGCGACGGGCAATTCCGGGGGCCGTTGAATCTGCGTGACGCAATGGGTGCAGGGTTGCTGCCACCCGCTGTCCAGGTCGCGAATCGTCTGCGAATCGACAACATTTTGCTGCGGGCGCATCAGCTCGGACTCACGAGCCTGGACATCAACAGCCGCTACGATTTGTCGCTGCTGGAACGTGGTGGCGAGGTTTCGGTTCTGGATATTGCCTATGCTTATTCGGTGCTGTCATCAATGGGCGAAATGCGCGGAATCTCAGTTGAACCTATCGGGCGCAATTACCGCGTTCGCGATCCAGTGGCGGTTCTGCGGATTGAAGACCAGGATGGCAATCTGCTCTGGGAATATAAGGGCGATCAATTTGAGCCAGATTGCGCCGTCGCGGAAAATTGTACGTTGGTTTACCCGGAGCAAGTCGGCTACCTGATGAATGATATTTTGTCCGATGGCACAACGCGCGAACGTGTACTCGGTCAGAATGCAGCCAGTTTACTCAATCCATCGCGCCCGACGGCTGTCGTCAATGGCAAAACCAGCGATAACCGTGATGCCTGGACAGCGGGTTACACGCCGCAGATTATCACCGTCGTCCACTTTGGGCGAACGGACGATAGCGCGATGACGCTCGACGCACCGGATTTGCGAGGCACGGCACCTGTTTGGCGGGCATTGATGGACTATATCTCTACCCGTGATGCGCTGCCTGCTGCTGACTGGACACGCCCGGAAGGAATTATTGACGCAAGCGTTTGCGAACGTTCTGGAATGCTGCCAAACGGCGTTTGTCCGGTACGCAATGAGATTTTTATCGAAGGTTTCCAGCCGTCTCAAGCCGATACCTACTGGCAGTCCTTCGATATTAACACCCAAACTGGGCAGCTTGCGACGCTGAACACGCCTGCGGGTGTGCGCAGTCAGCGCGTCTATTTTGTGCCGCCGCCAGATGTGCTGGATTGGTGGCAGTCTAATAATCAGCCCATGCCGCCTGTCGATTATGATACGGTGAGCCGCCCGGAACTACTTGGGTCGGCAGCGATCCTCCAACCCGCGCCTTTCGCGTATGTGGGCGGTGAGGTCGATATTCGCGGGAGCATGGACACCAGCAACATGCAGTATTATCAACTGGCCTTTGGCAAAGGTCTGATTCCCGACCAATGGACTCAGATCGGCCCGCAGCAAACCACGTTTGAGCGCGGCAGCAGCCTGGGAACGTGGAACACCGATGGGCTGGATGGCCTCTACAGCCTGCAATTAACCGTTGTATTGGGCGATAACACGCGCGAATCCGACGTGCGTCAGGTGACAATTGATAACACCGCGCCTACGATTACCCTCAACGCGGGCGAACCCGGCAAAATTTATCGCTGGCCGGATGAGCAAAGTATTGAGCTGACCGCTGAAGTGCTAGATAACCTCGCTATCGATCACGTCGAGTTTTATCACAACGGGCAATTTATCGGCAGCGATGAGCAGTGGCCTTATGGCTTCTCGTGGGACATTACTGGCGCGGGAAACGAAATTTTTAGCGCGGTGGCTTTTGATGCAGTCGGCAACCAGGCCAACGCTGAGATGACCGTCGAAGTCGTGCGCTGAGATGTCTCAGAATGTGTAATTTGTGGGCGCATCGCGATGCGCCCCTACGAGATACGGGCATAAACGATCACCTGCCAGACGCCGCTGTTGCGGTGAAAATAGCGTTTTAAACCATTTGCGCTGATAACCGATTCAATCGCCACCGTCGGATGCACAAAAAAGCGAAATGGATTGCGCTGTATCCAGAACAAGCCGTTCAAAACCGGACGTGCGAGTTTCATCCACCACACATCACGTGGGAAAACCACACCATAAAACTGGCGGGCGCGTGACGATGACAGCCCGACCAGCGCTTCCATATCGGGATAACAGCAAATAACGCGATCCAGCGTGACAATATCGGCGGGTTCGATTTCTGGCGCGAGGGCGACAAAATTGCCGTGATGATAGGTCACTCGATCAATTTGTCCCAGACGTTCTGCTTCTTTGCGGGCAGCGGTAATATAAGCGGTTGAAGCATCAACGTTCGTGGCGTTTTGTGCGCCTGCTTGTAGAAGTTCATGTTGAATCGCACCGACACCACCGCCAATGTCAATCAAGGACATATTCTGGATACCGTTGGCTTTCAGGGTGTCGATCAGAATGCGCGTTGTTTTAGACGGCCCTTTTTGACGATAATCTTCGAGTTCTTTGCGGGCGGTGCTTTCATTAAAAAGGCGTTCGATCCCATCACATTGGCTGCAACATTTCATAGCGTAGACTCCTCAACTTCGATCATTATAGATTTTATCGATATCGTTCGCAAAGAACATTTGTAGATGTCAGCAATATCGTTTGCAGAGAGCATTTAATGCTGTGGTTGTGACCAAAGAACATTTATCGATATAGTTAGTAAAGAACTGAAGACTCATTGCTATTTCCGCGCAGGTTCGTCATCGTTCAACGATTTGTTATGGATAGCAAAGGTGTTGTGGTATGGTTCGTGCAAGCCCTGAAAGCTCAACGGAAGTTTTTGAAGAATTTGGACGCACTTTATTTTTAAGTTTGTTTACGGTCATCTCGCGCGTTTATCTCACCTTTATGATTATTTATCTGCCGCTGCGGTGGGTGTTGAGGGATCGTTTCTGGTTAATAGCTTTTATCAATAATTATGGTGCTTATCTTTTTCTGCCGCTGTTGATAATTTTGCCGATTGGTCTGGTGCTGCGACGGCGTTGGGTGGTGATTCTGAGTGCGATATTGGTGGTGATCGGCGTGATATGGGGCGTGCCCTATTTCGTGCCGAAACGTGTACTCGCCGCTACTGGCCCGACTCTGAGTGTTGTCTCCTTTGATGTCGGTTTGACGAATGCGGATTTGACTGGCGTAAAGGATTGGCTCTTAGAGACCGATGCCGATGTGATTCTGCTTCAAGGGGTCAACAAATTTCAGATTCGCAAAGGGCAGCTTTCGGGCAGTTCCATCCGCTATCCCTTCCAGCAGGGTGTATTTTTTTCGAATGATGACATTCCCTGGGGTAATTTTATCCTCTCGCGCTATCCAATCAGCAAAATTGATAAGCTCGATATTAAGAATACGTCGGCGCTTGCGATGCACCAGCGCTACGAAATTGACGTGAATGGTCAGATTGTCGCCGTTTATAACGCGCGTTTTGACTACCCGCTGACACCGGGTGGCGTGCCGCGCATTGTTTTATTGATTAGCACTCCATTGGCTGAGGCTTTGGTGAGATATGATCCGGCAGGCCGCGACAATCAAATCCGGGAATTTTTAAGTCAGGTCGAAAATGAAACACGGCCCTTTGTGGTGGCGGGTAGTTTTAATATGAGCGACCAGACCGAAATCTACCGCGAGGTCGCTCGGCAAATGCGCGATTCGTTTCTTGAGGCAGGCTTTGGCCTCGGCGCAACCTGGGAGTTAGCGCCTGGAGAGGGTTTGATGTCACGTCTGACTTCACCTTTATTCCGTGTCGATTATATCTGGCATGGCGATGGCTTGCGGGCAGTCAATATGGGTCAGGGGCCACGCGGCCTGGGATCGGATCACCTGCCAGTCTATGCAACGCTCGAATTGACTGGAGACTAATGGAAGGAGGCCATTTTGAAAATTCTGTCCCTCAATTTACGACATAATCAGGATCGTTGGGAAGAACGTTTGCCACTGGTGGTCGATGCACTGCACAATGAAGAGGCGGACATCATTGGTTTTCAGGAAGTCTGGTTGGGTTTTCAACAGGCTCATATGATCGCGGATCGCTTGAATCAACAGACACCAGACCGCCCTTATTCGGTTTTCGTTGAGCCTAAATGGGGCGAAAATCCAGTTGAAGGCATTGGTATCCTTTCGCGCCTCCCGGTGATCGACCATCAACGTCTGGAACTGCCAGAGGGCGAACGCATTGCACAGTCGATTCGGGTTGAAATAGACGGTCAAACTGTCGATATTGCCAATACCCATCTCCATCATCGCCCAGAAAAAGACGAAGTTATCCGCCTCCCACAGATGGAAACGCTGCTCAGGTGGATGTTTGGGCAAGAGAATCGGCGCTGGATACTCACAGGGGATATGAACGCTGCACCAACCACAAGTACGATTCAGCTCACAAAAAAGCGGCTGGCTTCAACTTATGAGGTGGTGCATGGGCGCGAACCCATAACAACATTCCCCACGCCGCTGGTGACAGGTGGATATACTGGCTCGTCAATTGCGATTGATTATATTTTTTTCGACCCGTCATTTTTGCGCGTCAAGGCTGCTCAGGTGATCGCGAATAAGGCGCATCCAGATGATAACCAACTCTATCCTTCCGATCATTATGGCCTGATGGCGGAGATCGAAATCATTTAACCAGGCGTTATAGCAGAGATCGCGATTATTGAAACAGACTTGATGGCGGAGATCGAAATTATTTAAATAGCCCTGCTGACCGAGATTAAGATCGCTTAAATAGGCCAGTTGCCGCTGGTCACATAGTCAAACGGATTATACAATCGAAGAGTAAAGCGATTGTGTATTGGAGCAGTTCATGAGTCGGGCAGGACGCAATTGGTTGATCTTACTTTTCATCATTGCAGCGGTGCTGATTGTCGATCAGGCCACGAAGCGTATTGTCATGGATTCGATGCTCGTTGGCGAATCGCGCCAGCCAATCCCCGCACTTGTGCCATACTTTCAGATCACACGCAGCGAAAATATGGGCGCGGCGTTTGGCTTTCTGCCACAAGGCGGTGATGTCTTTTTGATTATCGCAGTCGTTGTCGTCAGCGCGATGATTTATTTCTACCCACGTATCCCCGTGACTGCGAAGCTGGCACAAGTTGCTATCGGGCTGATTTGCGGCGGTGCGCTTGGTAACGCGCTGGATCGCCTGCAACATGGGTCGGTGGTGGATTTTATCCATTACCAAATTCCGGGTTTCCTCTCCAACGTATCGAATCTCGCTGACCATGCAATTGTCTTAGGTGTGTTTTTGATTTTTATTGATAGCTGGCTGGCAGAACGTGCGAAAAAACGCGCGGATTCTTTGGCTTTGCACACCAGCGATGAAAGCGCGGATTCGCGTTTCTCCGATTGAAAGGATGAATTGATGATGAAAAAATTATTCTGGCTGACAGGTGTCGTATTATTGTTAGTAGCCGGATGTACATTAGGATCAACCGCGCCGACAGGAGATACCTCCAATGATCCCAGCGCGGCGCAGCAGCTTTTGCCCAATCTTGCCGGCTATAATCGTACTAATGCCGAGAGTTTGACCAGCGCGGTGAGCAGCATCAGCGGCGGCGCAGCACTGATTAGCGGGAATCCATTGTTGGCGGCTGTTATCGCCCGCATCGATACGATGATGCAGTGCTACCAGAACGTGGGCGCGGTGGCGGCCTCGGTTTATACCCAGGTAGACCTCGGTCAGGTTCTGGCGGGACAGATGCCCAAACTCGGCGCAGTGGCTGTGATTAATCAGGATCGCCTGAGCCGCAATTTCCTCAGTTGCATTGTTGGTGGCGCTGGCGCATCGGCGCAGGCCGTGTCCATTGAGCCGTGCCTCGGTTCTGGCGAGAAGGTGATTAACAACGAGACCATTACCTATATCTACGGCGGAACTGATCCGAGCTTCTGCGTCAGCGTTGACCAGCATTTTAATGCGCTGCGATAGCAAGCTGCGGTAGCAAATTGGCGCATTTTTCATAATTTTGGGTTTTCGCAGCCACACAGCGAAACTGGGAATGCTATAATAGAAAATCTAGGCTTTGGTTTGGAGTTCCAGGTATGTTAAATACGAACAACAGCCCGATTGACGCTATTCACGGCATCCGGGCGCTGGTGAAAGAAGTCGATCTCGCACTGCGGAAGCAGCAGGAAATTTTACAATTGCGCGGCATGAGCCTGCCACCCGGTACGACTCGTTCGTTGAGCAGCATCATCGAAGACCTGAATAAGATTGAATCGCGGCTGGCGGACGAGACGACGGAACTTAGCCAGCTTCGCGCATTGGCGGGAACATCTGATCAACTTGGTTCATCGCTTGATCTCGACACGGTGCTGGCTGAGGCGATGGATAATGTTATCAATCTGACCGGGGCTGAACGTGGCTATATTGCTTTGACCAATCCTTTTTCAGATGAATTGGACTTTCGCGTTGCCCGCGACCCCGATCAGCAGGATAAACAGGGGCGCGTCACCTTCCAGGGCAGCCGCACGATCCTGGGCGAAGTGTTGGAAACTGGAAAAGCGCTGCTCACTGATAATGCTTACAATGACCCCCGTATGCAGGATAACGCCACCGTAGCACGTCTGGCACTGCGTTCTGTAGTCTGTGTGCCGCTCAAGCTTAAGGATCGGGTGATTGGCGCTGTCTATGTTGATAATCGTCTGCGTGCCGGGATTTTTACACAGCGTGAAGCCAATCTTCTGGCGGCTTTTGGCAATCAGGCATCCATTGCCATCGAAAATGCGCGTCTTTATACGCGCGTCCAGACGAGCATTGCCGCGATCACCGAATTAAAAGAAATGATGGACAGCGTATTTGCTTCCATTGGCAGCGGCGTGATTACGACCAATGCGGAAGACCTCGTGACAACCTATAATCGTGCCGCCTCGCAAATTTTGTCATATGAAGCGGAACAGGCACTCGGTCAACGCCTGAAGGCCGTGATGCCCAAGATTAACATTGATGTCGAAACCCATCTGCACAGTGTCCGCCAGCAAAATCAGGCCAGCACTGTCGAAGCCGAACTGGATAACCCCGGTCATGAGCGCATCGCTTTAAGCATGAAACTCAGCCCTCTGAAGGATGCCGATCAAGGGACGCAGGGTGTCGCGATTGTGTTAGATGACCTGACCGAACAGCGCAAGGATGAACGCACCCTGAATGTTATGACCACCTATCTGACACCCGAAATGGTCAAAAACATCCAGCAGATTTCAACGTTGGCGCTGGGTGGTGAACGGCGTGAGATAACGTGCATCTTCGTGGATGTCCGCCCCATTTCGACCTTCCCGCCCGGTCTCAATCCCAAGCAGCTTATGGAGATGCTCAATCTTTATCTCACTGTAGCCACCGAATGTATCCTGTCCTCCAACGGAATTATCGACAAATACATGGGGCATGAGGTGATGGGGTTGTTTAATTCGCAGTTAAACCCACAAAGCAGCCACGCCCAATTTGCCGTCGAATCTGCTTTAAATATGCGCGACTCGTTTCTCAAATTGTATGAACAATTGGGAATTAATCCTGATCCGCATTATTATCGTGCAGGTATTCATACAGGTATTGCAACTCTGGGAAATGCTGGCAGCTTGAGCCGACGTGACTTCACCGCGATTGGGGATAGTGTTAATCTCTCCAAGCGCCTTGAAGAAAATGCGGTTGCCGGCCAGATCATCATCAGCGAAGATGTGGTTGAGCATATGCAGGCCAGCGTTGGTGATGAATTATTTAAGAATATCCAGTTTCTGGAACGCGATGCCATTCAAGTCAAGGGACGCCAGCAGCGCACCCGTATTTACGAGGTCTTCCGACAGTAATGTTTGACGATACTTCAAAAATCAACACTGAAAGCTCGACGAATGAGTTGGTGCGGCAGTTGTCGCAGCGCGTCACGGAACTGATTCAGCTTTTGCGGGCGCAGCAAGAGGTTTTGCTACAGCGCGGTATGAGTTTGCCGCCTGTCGCCAATGAGCGCCTCAAAGAACTCAAGCAGCAGGTTGAAGGCTTTTCAACACTTATGCTTGACCAGCAGATGACCCTGCGCCATTTGCGGGCTGTGGCCGAGACAACCTCGATTGTCAATTCGTCGTTAGAGCCGGACGAAGTTTTGAAACAGGTTATGGACACCGTGATCCGCCTCGCCGGGGCTGAACGCGGTTTCATCATGCTCAAGAATCGCACGACGGGTGAACTCGAATTTACCGTTGCGCGTGGCATTGACCAGGAACAGCTTACGCGCGATTCGTTCACCATCAGCAGCACGATTGTCAACAAAGTCGCTGAGTCGGGTGAGCCGGAATTGACGAATAACGCCAGCGATGACCCCCGTTATAAAAGCAATCAAAGCGTCATCGGTTTTGCCCTGCGCAGCATTATCGCTGTGCCGTTGAAAGTGCGCGGCGATGTGATCGGCGTTGTATATTGCGATAATCGCTTTCTGGCAGGAGTTTTTAAACAATCTGACCTGGAACTGCTGGCGGCTTTTGCGACCCAGGCGGGTGTTGCCATCGAAAACGCGCGTTTGTTCGAATCGGCGCGGGCGCGGCTGGCTGAGGTCAAAGAAACCAGCGATCTCATTTCCAATATTTTTGAATCCATTGCCAGCGGTATTATCACGACAGACCGTGACAGTATCATCAACACCTGTAACGCCGCTGCGGGGACAATTATCGGTGCCTATGCCGATGAAGTGGTCGGTAAATCACTCTACGATGTTCTTCCATCCAGTCTCAACGGCGATTTTCAGGAACGGCTGGAAAAAGTACGCGAAACAGGTTCGCAGGAATTGATTAAAGCCGAGCCAGTGCTGGATAGCCTGGGGGCGCGGGTCTGGAATTTGATTATCAGCCCGCTGCGCGATTATAACGGCAATACGCAGGGTGTGGCGATTGTGCTGGATGACCTCACCGAGATCAAGCGGCGTGAAGCACAGTTAGCTGGCGTAAAACCCTATCTGCCCTCGGCGCTGGTCGATAATATCCTCAATATTGATGTTTCCGGCCAGGAACGTTTCATCAGCACCCTGTCTGCGGATGTGCGCGGCTTTACGTCATTCAGCGAACGTCTGGAACCGGAAGAGTTGATGGAGATCATCAATAAATATCTGAGCCTTTCCAGCGATGCGATCAATCTTTACGAGGGTGTGGTCGATAAATATATGGGCGATGCGGTGGTTGGGCTTTTCAACACCCAGTTAAACCCGCAGGAAGATCATGCGGTCCGCGCTGTCCGTGCCGCGATGAGTATGCGCTATGATCTGTTCGCGCTGCACGAAATTTTGCCGGAAGACCAGCGCTTATTTTATGGCATCGGTATCCATTCCGGTCCAGCGGTACTGGGGAATGTCGGCAGCAAACAGCGTCAGGAGTTCGCCGCAATTGGCGATGCGATGGATTTGAGCAAACTTTTGCAGGAAAATGCGAAAGGCGGCGAAATCATCATCAGCGAGGCCACCTACGAACTCGTGAGCAATCAGTTCGAATGTGAACCCTACACACCGACCAAACTCAAGGGTCGCACAGATTTGACGTTGGCCTACAAGGTGCTGAAACGCAAAAAGCTTACCGGAGCGATTTCGCTGGATGATTTTTAGAGCGTATTCAGGAGCGCGTTGCAATCTGCTTCTAGAGCGTATTCAGGAGCGCGTTGCAATCTGCGGAGATGATATTGACCAGAATTTCTCGCGCCTGATTTTCGTCACGGGTCTCGATAGCATTTAACAGCGTCTCATAATCTGCCATCTGTGTACGCCGCTGCTGAAAAGTGCGTGGAGCGCGTACCTGTCGAACACTATTTTCTAATAAACGCACCTGATTCAAAACGCTGTTCAAAAGCGCGGCTGTTTGCGCCTTGCCTGCTATTCGCCCAATCGTTTCATGAAAAGTCAGTAAAGATTCAATCGCCCCCAGGGGATTTCGGGCTTCAGTCTGGCTGCGGGCTTCGTCGATCAGATCGCGCAGTTCGTCGAGATCATCATTGTTGATGACACCTATTGCCCAATTGAGCGCCAATTCTTCCAGCGTTGCCCACAGCGTATAGAGTTCTGCGGCTTCATCGGCTGTATAAGTGCGCACATAAACGCCGCGCCGCGCCCATTTAACAACCAACCCCTCTTGCTCCAAAATGCGAAGCGCGTCACGAACGGTATTCTGGCTGACATTCATCTCGTGCGCCAATGTGAGTTCGATCAGCCGTTCGCCAATGATATGCCCCCCGTTAAAGATTGATTCACGCAGGGCGGCGGCAACATTTTCGGCCAGGGTGCTGTGCGGCATAGAATCCTACGAAAAGTATTTTTAGATAATTTGATTATAGTTCGATCAGTTTTTTTGTGGAGATCAGCTATTGCTTCAAAAATTAGTGAAATTTTTATCGAACCACCAATGTATGGCAAATGAAAGGTGTTTTGGGTACATTTAAAGGCAGTGAAAGCAATCGAAATCTGAAGCATTAAGACGCAAGCAATTTTAAAAATTCGCCGCACTATAACGCTGATGACGATTTTAATAATTTAAACTTGATTTTGTATGCAAAGGTTAAAAGAAATACTATGAATGCGTATTGCAAACATTGCCGCTCCGAACATGCCGCCTGGTCCCGCTTGAATGATGGCTATATTTGCGGGTTGTGTGGCAAGCGAGATCGTGATATTCAGTTAAGACCCGTTGGCAGCGGCGAATCGGTTAGCCGTCCCCACGCTGTCGCGCACCCCGTTCGTCGGCAGCGCACTGTACGAGCCTAAATCTTCACATTCTCTAAAACAAAACCGCGCAGGGTATCATTTGCGCGGTTACTGTAGTGATTGTGCTCCCACTACGCCAAGTAATACGGCAGTCGTGAGCAGCACACTCCAACCTAACGCGCCAAGCGCCATCCAGATAAAAAGACGGCGCGGCGCGGCATTGGACGATAAACCTAAAACTGCGCCAATTTGTGCACCAACGGTCATCGGTGCGAGCAAACCCAATCCGATAGTGCCATAGCGCGACCACACTCGCCGGATCAGTCCGGGCTTTTCTGTTTGGCTACCCCAACGCCGTGTTACCCAGCCGCGCAGCCGTTCTCCTGGCATCAATACCAGAGCGACCCCGCAGATATAACTCAACGTTGTCGTGAAGATGACGACGACTGGTGACAACCCCAGCGCTAACCCGGCTGGAATGGCAGGCCAGAAGGTGAAAAACGCTACCGCGAAGATGCTCAGGATTTTCGGCAGCGCGATAAAAATCTCGTCCATAGTTGATCCTTATACACGGCGGGATTGAATAATCCTTCATGATACAAGAATCATGTTTCGAATTGAACCGGAAGTCACTACGGATCGGTATTTACTGTAATGCGTACTGATCGCGAGAGTCAGCGCCTCTAAATATCCGATTCGCGGAGAATCGTCTGCGGACAGGGTTGATGTGCTGGTCGGGTGAACTGTTGACGCACCCGGTAGACGACACTGTTCAGCAGAGTTTTTATGATTGCGACTATTTTTATTTGCCGGTCTGCCATGACCTGGTTCGCGAGACGATCATTCGCCCGTTCACGTATTAAATCCTGATGACGCTGAAGATGATTCTGAAAATTCATCGGACTCATACCCATCATGTTCTGTCCCTTCGCTCTAGCTTACGGATTTCAGTGTATGGTGGGTGGTTTCGAAAATGAACTGATTTAGTTTTTTCTAAAATGATCGCCTGAGAACCGATATTCGATATATGATAATCTCAGAAGAAGCGTAAGGACGTTTGCGATGCCGATTATCCAATTCACCTCGCAAGATATGGCTGAAATCCGTTTTGCATACAGCCCTCAGATCGAAATTGTTAGCAGCTATGTCGTCTATTCCAAATCCGTTGTGGATGGACGTTTTCGCTCCTGGATTGAGGAAACGCGCGAAGGACTCCAGAGTGTTGACCTGCCCTATATGCGCGATTTAATCCTGAATAGACCCTATATCCCAGATTTTTTAACGCCGACGCCAATGACGACGCGTGAACCAATCGAGGAATTGTTCCAAACCATGCTCGAAACACCGGAAGATATTGTTCGCAATAACATCCTGTCATCCATCGAATATTCTGGTGAATCAGAGATTCGTCAACAATTTTTGGCCTATCCACGCGAGTCCTTATTCTGCCTTGTCGAAGAACTTCGGTTGTACTGGCAGCGGGCGCTGGCACGGCATTGGTCGCGTATTAATGCCGTTTTAGAGGGCGACATTTTGTACCGGGCGCGGCGGTTAGCGCTGGAAGGTGTAAGCGGCTTGTTTGAGGATTTGAGTCCGGTCATCTCTTTGCAACCGGGACAGATTGTTATTTCCAAGCCTGCGGCTACCAAAGTGTTATGTGCCCGCGATACCAGTCTGCATGGTGATGGCGTTCAACTTGTCCCTGTCGTATTTTCGAAGGCCTCGATCATGTGGCAGATTGATTCGGAATGGCGACCCATGTTGGTTTATAGTGCGCGGGGAGCAGGCCTTTGGTGGCAGCCCCAATTGCTCTATGAATCGAATCAGGCGCTCGAATTGACGCTCGGCACAGGCCGCGCCAGTGTTCTGCAAGCGCTCATTACGCCTCTCAGTACCGGGGAATTGGCGCACAAATTGCAGGTGTCGTCAGGCGCGATTTCGCAGCATCTGGGGCGTTTAAACGAAGCAGGCCTGGTTGAGCCACACCGCAGCGGCAAACGTGTCTACTACCAGCTTACAGAACGCGGCGAAGGTCTGCTCGCGCTGTTCAATTGAGGCAAAATCTAAGCTTTTTGATTATAGACGGCGAGATCACGCCGGGATGCAACCAGTCACCAGGATTGCTCAAACCGATCACGAAAAGCGCTTGGGCTGATTTTCGCCAGCCTGACCAGCACATAGGCTGAACCGCGATAGTGATCGGTGATGTAATAGATTTCTGGTTCGGCCTCAATCAAAAATTCCTGCTCCAGTTCGCCGACTTTCAAAACAAGTGCTGTTCCGTCATCGTACATCCGCGCGAAAAATTTACTCCGCGCTCGAAAAGCTGGTGTGCCATAGGAGATGCCCTCTTTAACGCCTGGAAAACCTCGCGCAATTTCGCGAATCTCGTCTAAGGTAATGCCGTTTCCGTCGTTCTTGGAGCTGCTCACGACCTGTTTCCCTCGATTTTTAACATACATTTGGTTGGGTAGTTTTCCGTAGGGGCGGATCTCAGAGCAGCCCCTACAATGTTGATGCCTCGTAATAAATTTTCTGTCTGGCGGAAAAGCTGATTGCTGACGAGCTACTTTCGAAACTGCGTATGCTCCCATTCCGCGAACAGGTCTTGCAGCCGCAAACGCTGATATTTTCCGGTGGTGGTGACGGGAATATCCGTACCGAAAACAACAACTTTTGGTCGCTTCTCGAACGTCATCCGCGCCCGACAGTGGGCGATAATCGTCTCAGAGTCCAGTTGTGAGCCTTCCTGCGGGACGATATACGCGCCGACTTCCTCACCGTAATAATCATTTTTGAAGGCAATCGCCAAACCAACTTTGACACCAGGGATTTCCAGCAGCACTTCCTCAATATCAAACGGGCTGAATTTGACACCGCCCCGGTTAATCAACTCCTTGATGCGCCCGGTGATGAAAAAGAAGCGCCGCCCGCGTTCATCTTCCTCGTAAAAGCCCTCGTCGCCGCTGCGAAACCAGTTAAATTTAAACGTTTCCGTATTGGCATCGGGACGCTGATAATAGTATTTCATGATGTTGTGGCCGCGAATACAGATTTCGCCGCGTTCACCTGGGCCAAGCATCTGTCCGCTGCCGATGGATTCAAAGATTGCCATCTCGTTACATTCAATCGGGCAGCCGATGCTCGGATAACCGTAATCCAGCATCCAGTGGCGGTGTTCATCCCAGGTGAGATTGATCGGAAGGTGGCAGTTGTAACAGGTCGATTCGCTCAGGCCGTAACCATGCAAAATGGGGAAGCCGAATAGTTCCTCGAAATTTTTGACCAATGTCATCGAGAGTGTGCCTGCGCCGCACATCAAATGGCGAAAATGAGTCAAATCTTGGCGCTTGATGCCCGCGCCGAAGATGGGATTGCCCTGCCTGATCTGCTCCTCGGCATACTCGACGCAGAATTGCAGCAACGTCGGCACGACGCTGACGATATGAACGCGCTCGGCGGTGATGCGTCGCCAAAAATTGTTGACTGAGAATGAGCGATTCAAAACGGTTGATCCACCTACATAGAGAGGGGTCATAATCGTCGCGACAATCCCGTTGACATGATGAATCGGCAGCACACACATCAGGCGTTGATTGCCCGTGATCGCCTGCCAGTTTGCCATTCCATAGGCATCCACCAGCAAGTTATATTGGGTCAGCACGACCCCTTTTGGTGCGCCCGTCGTGCCGCTGGTATAGACCAGAAGCGCCTCGTCATCGAGCGCTGGCGTGAAATCGCCCAGATAAGAGGTCGGCAAATTTTTCACGGCTTCATGAAACTGCATGTAATCGGGGCGTGGTGTGCCACCAACCTGCACGATTTGCCGGATATTGGGTGCGCCCAGGCCTTCTGCCCCTGAGCCATGAATAATTTTCTCGGCGCGTTCCAGATATTCCCCGCGTACAAAGCAGATCACTGCCTCGCTGTTACGCAAAATAAATGCGATTCGTTGGTCATCTTCTGAGACATTTTGCGGCGCGACGGTTGCGCCGATCAACCAGCAGGCGAAATAAATGATGGCCGTGTCGCTGTGGTTATAGGCAATCGTCGCGACTCGATCTCCACGCTGGACACCCAGGTCTTCATGCAGCATATTCGCGACCTGATGCGCCCGTGCGTTGAATTCGGAGTAAGTCAACTCCTCATGGTTGCCGTCAGCGTCATAGTGAATCATGAAGGTTTTTTCAGGCGTGGTACGCGCGTGTTGGGAAAGCAACTGGCGGATATTGTCGTAGGGAACCTTGCGGTGCTGCTGTGGCACGCCGTTGAGGGTTTGCGCCGCGCTGATCTTTGCCAGAGTCGCCTCGTCTACGCTGTGAGACATAAATCTACCTTTTAGAATTTACCTGTTTGTAGCGAATTAAAGTTATCCATTTGGGACGAATTATAGCTTGTAAAAAATCTGAACAAAACCTCAATGCACTGTAATAACGAGAGTAATTATAATAAAGATGTGTTTGAAATATGAATTGAAATCATTTCTTTATTAATGATTTCGCAAGAAAGGAAACCTCTTGAACCGCAAAAAATTTCTGGTGATGGCCTTTGTTCTCGCGCTGACTTTACTAACCACCCAGGTAACATTCGCAAGTGGCTTTAGTTCCCAAACGAGCGTGCAGTATATCGACATTTCTGAGGTCACGAATGTCCCGTGCGCGGCAAATGGTGCAGGCGAATATGTCGCCTATGCAGGGACACTGCGTGTAACGATGCGGACGACTGTCCTGGGGCCGCTGACTCTAGTGCAGGAAGCCTATGATGTCATATCCATTACCGGTATCGGCATGACCACCGGGACACGTTATATCGGAAGTGGCACAACGCGCTCGGCTTACTGGACACGCACCGGCGGAAATTCAGTTTCTACCCTGTGGAATGTTTTTAACATGATTGGCGAAGGGCCAGCACCAGATTTGCGTGTGCGGGCGCTGCTCGTCACCCGGCTTAACGCGAACGGCGATGTGATCCATTACAAAGAGCGCGTTAGCGTCACCTGTCAGTAGAGCTAAGGAGCAGATAAGCATCATCTCTTAGCGCTTATGGTCGCCAGGACAGGTTGCTTTTGTGTATTCCATCGGCGGTAATTTGCTGGAAGTTACCGCCGTCAGCATCCATGACGTAAATCTCCGAATGGATGCTTTCCAGCGATATAAACGCGATCTGGCGATCATTGGCTGACCACTGTGGCAGTTCGCGAAAGAGGATGTTATTGCTGGTGAGTTGATGTCGCTGAGTCGGGCCATTGATAACAATGCCCCAATGTCCATTTTTATAGGACATTATCATAAAATGGTTGGGATCAAACCGGGGTTCGAATAGCTGCTCAAACGCAAGCTGATCAAAGGGCTGCCTGTCGCTGCCATCGGTGCGAACGCGGAAAATCGGCGCATCAACGCCGGGATGAGCGCGATAATAGATGTAAGCGCTGTCGGCAGACCAGGTGGGGTTGTACTGGTCGATGGTCAGATCATTTGTCAGGGCGTGAATATTGCCGCCATTCGCATCCATCACATAGAGCCAGCGACCCCCATCTCGGCGGGATTGAAACACGATGTAGCGGCCATCCGGCGACCAAACCGCCTGGGTATCGAGCGAGTCATTGCGGGTCAGGTTGTGTCGGATTTTATGCCCAATATCGAGCAAAAAAATATCATAATTCTGATTGACCAGGGCATCATAAACAAGCTGACCGCTGTCCGGTAGAGCCTCGCTGAGAGCGATTGATGCGCTAACCAACCCAATGCTCAAACACGTTATCAGCGCAGCGACTCGGAAAACCCATTCTGACATCAATCGCCTCGACATATCGGACACCAAATGCCCCTATAGATCGCGAGCAGTTCTGGCAAAATGATATCGCTGAATCTGGCTGACGAGTTCACGGATTTCTGAGGCGAAATTGCGACTCCAGCGCAGATCAAACCAGGGATCGCCCTGTAATTCAATCAGCAGTGGGTGCGCAGGTGTACCGTCCATAACGACTGGCAAAATGGGGATGTTCGAATCTATTGCGTGATTAACCGCCGCCGTAACCCAACTGGATTGAGGCGTGTCTTTGGTGAGGATAACGACCACGCAAGAAGCCTGCACGATCTTATTTTCCAACTCGGCACGCCAGGTTGGGCTGCCAGGCGTGAGCAAGCCGTCCGGCCACACCCGCAAGCCATACAAGCGCAGCGCTTCGCGGAGGAGACGTGCGCGTTCAATATCTTTAAAGCTGTAACTGAGAAAGATGTGATCCATCGTAAAAAAATATGCTATCTTTAGCCCAATTCAATTGTAACAGGAATCGCGTTTAATGATCGAATTTTCGTGTCATACCTGGGCATTTAACGATCTCACACTGCCAGAAGCGTTGGGGACGATTGCCCGAATGGGGTTTCGCTATGTCGATATTGGCAGCGGGCCGAACCTGAATGCCCCCCGCGCGGCATCTAATCCCCGCAAAGTCGCGGTAGAAATTGCCGATGACCTTGAAATTTTTAACCTCAAAATCAGCGATATTTATCTGATGCTGCCGCGTATTTCCGTCGCCGATGAGGAAGCGCGTCGCAAAGAAATAGACTTGTATAAGGCGCTCATTCCGTTTGTGAAAGCGCTGGATGCACCGGGGATTACGCTCTCACCGGGGTTAGCACAGCCAGCAGAAGACCTTGAAGCACATGACCGCGCTGTTGATGCGCTGCGCGAGATGGTTCGCGCTGGCAAAGAATCAGATTTGCGCGTCAGTATCGAGCCGCATCTTGATTCGCTGGTACATACGCCGGAACAAGCACTTAAAATGGTGAAAGATGTGCCGGGGCTGGAAATCACGCTCGATTGGGCGCACATGATCTGCCAAAATATCCCGTCCGCCGAAATTCTGACCCTGCTCCCGCACACCCGCCATGTTCAGATACGGCAGGCGGCGAAAAAGCAGCTTCAGACGACATTTGAAAAAGGACAAATTGACATCCGGCAGATCATGGACGCTTTGAAGAACGCCCATTATGATGGTGTTATCTGCATGGAATATATGAATATGACCGGCTGGCATGGGATGGCGGCTGTTGATGCTGTCCGGGAAAGCGCCAGAATGCGCGATGCGCTGCGCAACATTCGGTAGTTGATTAGCGTCTCAGCCAGTCAGCTTTTTAGTGCTGAGTGAAAAGTGCTGAGTGCTGAGTTTAAGACTTTTAATTTACTCAACACTTGGTACTTATCTCACAATCCCGTGTTTTCGCTGAAACGCTGAATGCTGATTGGCTTTTAAGGAGAAAATAAATGTCCGATATTATCATCATCGGCGGCGGGCTGACCGGACTGTCGGCGGCGTTCGAACTCGAAAAAATGGGAATCGCCTACACGTTGATCGAGGTAAAAGGGCGGCTTGGCAGCAATATCATCAGCGAGAAGCGCGATGGGTTTGTGCTGGATGGCGGCCCGTTTGTGCTGAATCGTTCGCGCGAATGGCCGCTTCTGGACGAATTAGGATTGGGTGATGCGCTGTATCAGGTTGCGCAACTGCCTAAAGGGAATGAGCTGGTCGCGTTTAAAGATGGCACACAAACGCTGGTCGATACGCTGGTGAATCATCTGAAAAACGGACGCATCATCACGCGCATGTCGGTCAGCACACTCGGAAAAGTCGAAAATCGATTCGCCGTCTGCCTGGAAAATGGCATGGTCATGAACGCTGATGGCCTGATCGTCGCTGCGCCTGCCCGTTATGCCGAGCGCATGTTTTATACATTTCAGCCGGAGATCAGCCAGAGATTGCTCAAGCATCACTACGACAGTATCACGCGCGTAACGCTCGGCTACCGTAAAGATCAAATCAGCGTACCGTTCAGAGCGCCGGAGGATCCAAGCTGTGCTTTTGGAAGCTGGACGGATAGCGAGTATCGCGTGCCTCCCGGTCATATTCTGATACAGGTCGGCGTGCGTTTACCGCTGGAACGCACCACGCCGGAAATCATCACGCGAGAATTGCAGCGAATTATGGACTGGCCGACTGACATAGTGGTGCAGCGCGTCGATTATTGGCCGGAATCGCATTCGCTAATGCCGCATAATCCCAGCCATGACGCGGATATGGCGGCGATTGAAGCCTTGCTGCCGGAGGGTGTGGCATTGGTGGGCAGCGATTATCGCGCGGATCGCTTTGAAGATCGCATGGATCAAGGACGGGCCGCTGCACGTAAGATCGCGGAAGCGGTGAAAAAATAGATTCACGAAAATGGAGTTGGGTACTGCGCCACCAGGCGTTTCGGCGCATAAGCCCGCCACGCATCCTCAAATAAATTGCGCAGTTCTTCGCGATCCGCTTTGGGCATCCGAATCAGAACGCACTCAAAGTTGGCGTAGTGGTCAGCCATGTAATAAATGTCCGGCTTGGTGGTAAGTAAATATTCGCGTTCCAATCGATCCGGTACTTTAATGCACAGCGTGTCGGGGTCGATTTTGGCGATACAGGCGAGGAAGCGTTTGCCAATCTTGAAAGTTGGCCCACCGAATACCAGATGCTCCTCCACGTTGGGAAATGACAGGGCAATTTGCCGTATTTCATCAAACTCCATTTGCATCCTCACTGAGAACATTTGTTTTATGCCAGAATATCATAAATGTTTTATGGCTGCAAACGATGTCTATCACTATAAATTGTGCGATACTCATACTAAACGGACAGGCATAAAAGGCATATTTAGGATGGCGTTTTTCAGCCTCTTTCGCGAAACCAACCTCGGCATTCCCAATCTTACGGCGCGTTTTGTTCGGATCGACTCTCCGCCGGATAAAATTGCGAATGTGAACTGCGTGCCGTTCATCGGCGAACGCTGCCTCATCATTACGCTCGAAAATGGAAGTGTCGAGATGCCGGGAGGCACACTGGAACCGGGCGAAACCTATCTGGAGGCTGTTCGCCGTGAACTTTTGGAGGAAGCTGGCGCACATTTACTGAATTTCACGCCATTTGGTGCGTGGCGCTGCTATTCTTTCACACCGAAATCGTATCGCCCACATCTGCCGCACCCGGACTTTTACCGTCTCATTGGTTATGGTGAGGTCGAAATTATTGGCGTACCCACCAACCCCGAAGATGGCGAACAGGTGACAAACGTCGAGTTGGTTACTGTCGCGCAGGCCAGCCATCGGTTTCGCGCCAATGGCCGGGATGATATTGCCGAATTGTACGAATTAGCAGCAGGATTGAGGAAAACCGATGCACATTGATCGACTGGACCATCTGGTTCTGACCGTTCAGGATATTGAGGCGACATGCGCGTTTTACGAGCGCGTATTGGGGATGCAGATCGTCACATTTGGTCGTGGGCGTGTTTCGCTCAGTTTTGGCAATCAGAAAATCAATCTGCATCAAAAAGGTGCGGAGTTTGAGCCAAAGGCCGCGCACCCAACACCCGGCTCCGGCGATTTGTGTTTCATCACAACGATACCGCTGCCGGATGTGATCGCGCATCTGGAAGTCTGCGGCGTGAAAATCGAATTAGGGCCTGTCGCGCGAACGGGCGCTGTCGGCGCGATGCAATCCATCTATTTTCGCGACCCCGATGACAATTTGATCGAAGTGTCGAATTATGATCTTTGATACAGTTTATGTATTCGACAAGTTTTTTGAATTCACTGAAATGTTCTATAATTAAAAATAGTTGTTTTTGCCACTTATATCCCTGTGGAGAATTCCATGTCACCTCTTGAAGTTGTATTCGAAGTCCCGAAGCATATTCTAAGCGGCTTATTATCTGGGCAGCTAGAGCGAGTAGGTGGCGTTATTCGCAATAGTGCTACAAAGGAAGTTGTTGTCTGGCTACGTGATGCAAACGTTCTTGATAGTGTTGGAGGAATTCTACCCACCCCACTTAACCTTATTCTCAATGCGGCTCGTGCTGCGCTTTCACTTTATGATGGACACCTAACACGCACCGCTATCGGTGAATTAAGTGAACAAGTTGACCAACTCAGCCATCAGTTGAAGTGGGTTACAAGCATGAGTACATTTGTAGTAGGCGGACAAGTGTTGAATTTAGGGTTAACAGCAATTTCACTTTACGCAACACTTCAAAAACTTAACCAACTTTCTGATGAAATCAGTCATTTGAGTGAGATGATCCGTGCTCAGTTTAATTGGGATCGCAATTTGCGCTTCAAGACTGCTTTACAGGCAGCCCGTGATGTATTTGAAACGGATGAGTCAAATTTTCGTAATAACGCGGTTCGCAGCGCAATTGATGGCCTCTATGAAGCGCGAGAAAATTTCCTAGATGATTATAATGAGACCATGAAACGCGGTGATCCAACGCTCGATAATTTGTTAATGGCAAAACATTATCTTATTCGCGCAATATATGCCGAGACCAGCCGTATTCGCTGTTACCTTGCTTCTGGTGAAATTGATATTGCGCGGCGTTACTTGAAGGAAGATCTGGTCATATTTAAGGAAGCCTCAACTCGTCTTGTCGATCAATTTATTGGCAAAAAACCAGCACTATATTTTTATAAGGACGTTGATGCCTCTGATTTAGATCGTTTTTTACAAATCCAGCGCTGGTTAAAATCCCCCGATGATGTTTCAGGGAAAGAGGCTCTCACATTATTTGATGTTATTAACCAACTACGTGGTGATTTCTGGAATCAAACTATTGTGCAAGAAGAATATGATAATCCTATCGGGCGTTTGATAAATCGACCCAGCAATACAGTCGCCACTCAAGTAAGCAAGATACCTCAACAGCTATCCAATGCCGAAATCATGATCGAAAACTATCAGCGCTTACTGGGTTTTGATCTTGAGCTGCGGTCTATACGTTTGTCACTTGATAACTTCACTTTCGATGAATGGAACAAATACACATTAAAAGACGATCCTCAACAACATAGATTCGCAATGGTTATTGATCGCGATCAACTGGATCAGGTGCAAGCTAGTTAAGGCTAAAGCTCAAAGGGTGTATATATGTCCAAACTGCACTTTACCACAACTATCAATCGTCCGGTTGATGTGGTGTTTAGCCTGATTGCCGATTTGCCCAACTACAGTCAATGGCTGTCGCCCTCAAATCTGTTCGCCCAGACGATGCAGATTTCCGATAATCCCATCAAACTAGGATCAACCTATCTGGACAAAGGACAAGCCAGCACCATGCAGGGCAAAATCACCGAATTTCAGCCGCCGACTCGTCTCACGTTTTTTCAAACGACGCAGTTCAAAATTCTGATATTTCCGGCTGGGCTGGATATTCAAATTCAGTATGTGCTGGAAAGAATCGAAAATGGTACGCGCGTCAATCGAAACACGACAGTCGATGCCAAAGGGGTCGCCCGCCTCGCACAGCCCGTTCTCATCAAGTCGATTAAAGCGGAAAATGAGCGCATTCTGGCGACTATGAAAGCCTATCTTGAGACGCAATAATCTAGGGCTTAGAGAATTTATACGCTAATGTTGGAAGCCAACCGCGCGAGGTAAGTCTGGCCTTCGAAAATTTTGCGCGTTGCCTGTGCCTCGGCAAGTGCGGCTTCGCTCAACAGGCCGTAACGTTCGCGGGCAGCGGCAGCCATCCGCAGCGACCCTGCTACGACGATGAATTCCTCCGGCGCAGTGTAAGCCTGTTCCAGCGCATCCTCTAAATTCGGAATAATCTCGACCTTAGCATATTGAAATGAGGCCTGCTGGGGGAGCGTTTCCGGCTGGTTCGCCCGATGTCCTGGCGCGCGGGTGAGGACAATCTGAAATTGCGGCGAGTCGAAGGATGACAAATATTCGTGCGCCAATTTATCTTGTAGCATTCCGGCGATCATCCGCACGGGCTTCGATTCCCCGGCGAGTCGATCAATTTCATGACGCAAATAACGCCCCGCCGCTGGCGTATGCCCGCCGTCGATCAAAATAGTGCGTGTGCCGATTGTGATCGGCTCGAGTCGCCCCGGCAGGCCATCGAGCGTGAATCCCACTTTGGAAACCCGATCAGGAATGACACCGCGCTCGTGTAAATTTTGCCACGCAGCCAGCGCTAAAGAATTTTCCTGATTTTGATCGTCGATCTGCTCAAGCCGCGCGTGTTTGATTTCAGCTTCATGGCGTAATACACTATGTACTTCTTCGACTTGTTGGACGGATAAAGCATAGCCTTTTGGCTGAATGATGCCAGCTTTGTGCCACGCGATAGACTCCAACGAGCCGCCAAGCATCGCCATGTGTTCAGTTTCGATGCGTGTAAAAACAGCCAAAGAATTTTGAACCACATTCACCGCGTCAAATCGCCCACCCAGCCCGATTTCCAGCACCAGAATATCTGGCTTTTGCCGCGCGAACCACCAGAAGGCCAGTGCGGTTGCCTGTTCAAAAGTGCTGTAAAGATGGTTAAAATGACGAGCCGCTTTGCGCACTGCCTGCACACCCTCAACAAAATCTGTTTCGGAGATCATGCTGTCGTTAAAGACAAAGCGTTCGCGAAAACTGTGCAGGTGAGGGCTGGTGTAGAGGCCAACGTTTAAACCATTGGTGCGCAGCAGTTGGGCGATCTGATGACAGATTGTGCCTTTACCACTTGAACCCGCTACCACAACAGCCGGGATACCCTGATGAGGACTGCCGAGTGCTTCCAGTAAATCCGTCATTGAGCGCAGCGATTGGGGATAATCACCCGCGCGAATAGGCTGGCATAGGGTACTCAAAGCATCGAGATACAGGGTGGATAGGTTCATCAGTGTATCAAGTCAATCTGTAAGATACTGGGAGAGTAGAATTTTCGCCCAACTTTAACTTAATCTTAACGCCTGAAAATCGCAATAACCTTGCATACCATCCTCTAACTATAGTATACTGTTTATCATCAGTATCTTAATGCTGCAAGATTGTGTCCGAAGACCCAGACCACCCTCCTTCTTATAGACAGATATATACAAACTGTCAAACGATCCGGCTTCGAGAAATTAAACGAAGTGACGGCGTTTTGTGCTTCCTGGTGGCTGGACTAAGAAAAGGATTGTAAACGAAATTGGACGACGACGCTTTATCGAGCGTGCTGGTTCTGCTGTTACTCATTTTACTCAAGGCGATCATTGTCCTGGCTTATACAGCCCTGACCAATATCCGCCAACCCATTTTTAAAGAACAGGCTGAAGCAGGCAACCCAAAGGCAAAGCGTGTTCTCAGCCTCAACGAGAACTTCACGCGGCTTACCATCACCTATCAGTTAAGCATGTTGTTGATTCACGTTGCCATCGCGGCGATTGTGACTCTGGATGTGTCTGAACCTTTTGTCATTGCGAATGCGGGAACAGCCCCTGCCTTAATATACGCAGCGGTGCTGGCTGTGACGATCATTGTCGTCCTGCTGCTGGGCGATATTTTGCCAGAGTCGCTGGGAAGTGCCTACGCCGACAGCCTCGCACCACTGGGGGCGTACCCTATCGCGCTGCTCATGCTGGTGTTGAAGCCGATAATTTCGGTTATGACCGCGCTTGGCAAGCTTTTCGCGCAGATGTTTGGCAGCAAGGACATGGCGGCGGCTGTGACCGAAGAAGAGATCATGACGCTGGTTGATGCCGGGCAAAAAGAAGGCACGATTGAGCATGAAGAAAAAGAGATGATTTTCTCCGTGCTGCAATTTGGCGAACTTCTTGCCTACGAAATCATGATCCCGCGCATGGATGTGGTGGCGTTGGACATTGACACGCCGTTTGAAGAAGCGCTGGCAAAATTCATCGAAACCGGACACTCACGCATTCCGGTTTATCGCGACAATATCGACAATATCGAAGGCTTGCTCTACGCCAAAGACCTTCTGACACTGTGGCACAACGGCACGCCAAAGCCAAAGTCGATCCGCGACCTGATGCGGAAAGCGCATTTCGTGCCGGAGAGCAAACGTGCCGATTTACTCCTACAGGATATGCAAGCCAGCAAAGTTCACATGGCGATTGTCGTGGATGAATATGGTGGGACGGCTGGCCTGCTGACGATTGAAGACCTGATCGAAGAAATCGTCGGCGATATCCAGGACGAATATGACCTGCACGAAGAAGCCGAATATTCGCAGCAAGGCCCTGGCGAATACATGATTGACGGCGGCATGAACCTGAGTGATGTCAATGAATTACTCGAAATCCAACTGCCTACCGAGGACAGCAGCACGCTTGGCGGTTATATCTACAGTAAGCTGGGGCGGGTGCCGACGGTGGGCGAGGTGATTGATGATGACGAACACAACCTCATGATTCGTATCGAGTCTGTTGATGGGCGGCGTATTCGCAAAGTTCACGTTATGATTAAGCCCGAACTGGAAGAAAAATCGCCGGAAGAAGATCGCGCTACTCAACCAGAAGAGGTCAGCGACAAAGTGTGACGACAACATTACCGATCACCGATGTGAAAACGCTCGTTGAGACAGCCATAAAAGCCGCGCACCATGCCTATGTCCCCTATTCGCATTATCGTGTGGGGGCGGCTTTGCGCACGGTTGATGGCACAATTTATGGTGGCTGTAACGTCGAAAATGCAGCCTATCCAGCGACTATTTGCGCCGAGCGTACCGCATTGGTGAAAGCCGTCAGCGAAGGACAGCGCCAATTTGAGGCGATAGTCGTCGTGACGCGCAACGGTGGTTTTCCTTGCGGAACCTGCCGCCAGATGCTCTACGAATTTTCCCCCCATCTGCGCGTTATCATCGCTGATCTGAGTGGTAAAATCCTTCATGATGAGCGCCTGTCCGATTTGCTGCCATATGGCTTTGGCCCATCTGAATTGAGCAAATAAGCCGTGCCGCGCCAGGAACATTCCTTCCGAACCGAAGCGATTATCGTGAAGCGTCGCGATTTTGGCGAAGCGGATCGCCTGTTGACGATTATCACGCCGACACATGGCAAGCTGGATGTGATCGCCAAAGGTGCGCGTAAAGCGACCAGCACCAAAACCGGACATGTCGAATTATTCACCCGCGCCGACATGCTGATTCATACCGGGCGGGATTTGGGTATCGCGGTACAGGCCGAAATGATCGCGCCCTATCTCGAACTGCGCGAAGATTTGCAGCGTGGCGCTTACGCCAGCTATGTCGCCGAACTGCTGGATCGCTTCACTGCCGAGGGTATGGACGACATGGCGAGTGTTTTCCAGCTTGTTGATGAGACTCTGAATCGTCTGTGTACCGACGATGATCCCCGACTGGCTGTCCGCTATTATGAGATTCGCCTGCTCGATCTGGTAGGCTTCCGCCCCGAACTGAATGAGTGCGTCATCAGCCGCGAGAAAATTGAGCCAGAAGATCAATATTTTAGCTATGCGGGTGGCGGTGTTGTCCGGCCTTCGTATGCCGAGCAGACCATCGCCCTTGCCCCCATTTCGATGGTGACGCTCAAAGTGATGCGCCATATGCAGCGCAGTCCTTATAGCCACGTAAAAACGCTGGCAATTTCACCAAAACTGCACGATGATATTGAACGCATATTGCTCGGATACATCACCTATGTCCTCGAACGCAAACTGCAAAGTGTAGACTTCATCCGCCGCATTCGCCGTCAATATTAGCCTGCTTACGCCGCATTCGTCGCCAATATTAACCTGCTTAAACAAAACAATATCGTTATTGTACGTTGTGGATAATGCTTTTTATGAATCGCGTGATAGACTAATACACTTAAGAATATTGTTTCTTTTTTTGAGGTAGAGCGTGGCTGATACGCTTGATCGTGTCATCTTTGGCAAATCTGACCAACCCCTGGTGATGACCGATAATCTCACGGCGGAAGATTTGACGCTGTGGCGCAGCCTGGTCACGCTGGAGCCGATGAATCCACCACTGGAGTCCGAGGCCGTAGGGATATTCACTGGGCCGGGGCGCAATTTCATCCTGGCACGGGCGCATAACCAGGACGATGCTCCCGATTCAGCCGTCTACGAATACATTCTGCTGCCGCGTAAACTCGCTCAATCGGCGGCAGGCAAGCTTGAACCCCTCCTGTCATTGGTCGCAGCACCCAACTCCCTTCAGGTCGAATCTGCGGATAGTTTTGTGGATATGCCTCCGCTTTTGCCGCTGTCGTTAGAGGAACGGATCGCGCGTTTTCAGGTGTTGTTGAGCGATTATGCCCAGGGTAAATTTTCTGTGGTATTGTCGCTGCTCGGCGCTGCCCTTGATGAACGGCGTTTACTGCTGCGGGCGTTTACGGGTGATTGGCGCTCCCGAGTCGCTTTGGTGCAGGGACTTATGGCTTTGTTGCCTGCTGCTGCCCGGCCTGAAATTACTTTCTCAACGCACACACTTGACCCGAATCCTGCCCACACGCGCGTGATTTTTTCCGACACTGATGGAGAAACGGTGCGCCATGTGGCGGATTGGTCAACAAACTCGTTCCCTGAAAACCTGGAATTTCCTTATATGGCAATGCTGGCGAAGTTGTGGCGGGGGCGTGAGACAGATTTTATTCAAGCGCTGGCGGAAATCGAACCGTTAGCGGATGCGCTGTTACCTGGCACAGATTTGAAAGAGGGCTTAAGCAAGGTGGCCGAGCAAGTCGAACTCAATAATCGCGTTCTGGCTGGGGAAGAAGTGCCATCTGCCACGCTCAAACAGGCGTTGACAAGTAATGCTCCAATTTCGCCGGATTTGCGCCGCCTCTACACCGAGCATTTGCTCCGACAAGCGCTCGACGCGCGTGATACCGAGGCCGCGCTCATCGTTTCACTGGAGATGGATGCAGACCCGGTACTCGACGAGAGTCTGAACCAGATATTGACCGAAGCGCTTGAAACGCAGCCCGATTCAGTCTACGTTTTTATCCGAACCCGGCTCAACGACGCGATGGAAACCGACCCCCGCTGGCTGGAACGCTTGAAATCGGCGGCGTTGCATTCACTCAGAGTGGCAATCAATGACGCGGATACCGAAACGATTGTCAATTGGCTCAAGTTGATTTCTCGCGAACCGGCAGCTTATCAACTCAGCGAAGTGCTGCACGAGGGTATTTTGTCATCACAGGCACGGGCGCATCAGGACAGCGAGCTGGCGCGTCAACTGCTTTTGTTATCCGTGAAGCGCGACCCAAACACGCTGGATACCCTGCTCAATGACTCTGAGCTGTTGGCAGTCATGCCCGATAATATGGGGAAGGTGCTGCGCGATCATGCCGGACAGCCGCTACTCACGTTTCAGCAGCGTGGGCCGGAAATGTTTCTCGTCGCGATGGCACGGTCAGCACGCCTCGGTGTAGCGGCGCACTTTACGCCGGAAATCATCGAGCAAATCTGGAAATTGTACCTGGCGGGTCAGAATTTCAATCTGCCCGAACATTACCGCCCTGAAAGCATTATTCAGCAGTGGGCAAGCCGGGGCGCGGAATGGTTGGGAGTGGACGCGCTGGAGAATATTTTACGCCTGATGCTGGCGGATGGCCGCGACGAGTTGTTTTATCAGCTTGCCGATCATCTGGCAGAGCATGATATGCTGGTTTCGCTGCTGGCGACGGTTCTCCACAACAGCCAACGCGGTGTCAACGATTTGCTGCTGCTTGTCAGCCACATCACGTCGGCGGGTGAAATTACCCTGCAACAAGCCGCCGATACCTATATCGAACTGCTCAATTTGCGTGAATGGCGACAGGCCGCGATGCCATTGACTGAGCAGCTTTCCCGCTTGATTCAGCAGCATCCTGATCTGGACATCGCACAGCCCACGGTTTGGAATTTGCTGGATGTGGCTGCGAAGTCGAAGTCTGAAATGGTCGCGCGAGTCGCAGCCAGGCAGTTGTTTAATGATATTGATCAGAATACGGATGATGAAGCCGAATTGATCGAACTGATGGCGCGGCTGTTCGATCAATTGCAATGGAGTGGCAGTGTGCGCCAGTATGTCCTGAATTGGTGGCGCGATTATGTTCGTCGTCAACCGGTTCTCCGATTGGGACGCATCGACAAACCGCTCGAAGGCAAACGTGCGCTTGAAGAATTTCACAATATTCTGGAAACGACTCTGGCTTTTCGCCGAATGCTGGGTAAGCGTTCGTTGCAGGACTTTGCAAAAGCACTGGATACGGCTTTTTCGGTATTGGAAGACCTCGCTGAGTCATTCGATCCTTCCCCCAAACGTGCGCTGAATTTTGATGAGGGGACAATCCGCGCGGAATTAAACGCCCGCACAACCGAGCTTTCCGACCAGGAGCGTCAAATCCTGGCGAAAAATTTTAAAGAACTGGCGCAGCTTATCGGGGATATGGGCGATCATCGTAGCAAAGCTAACCTGATGCGCCGGGGCGAAAATATTGATCGCCAACTGATGACAGGTGAGCAGGCGCCTGCCAGCGCTGTTGACGCGATGAAATGGATGTCCGGCTATCTCGATGGTGTGCAGGACAAATCTGATGACGAAGACGACAAGAAAAATTGAGCCGTAATCTGAAACTCGAAGCCCCTACCGGTTAGCACCCTATTCACTCGTTAATTTTCTCCGCCAAGTTCACCAGATGATCCTCTTCTTCGCGGATACCCTCGTTTAAACGTGCCGCCGCTTGCAATGGAATCCATGCCTGTACCTCATCACGCGCCAATGGCTGAATCTGGGCATATCTTCGGAGATAGGCCGTATAAAAAATTCGGCGAAAGATCGTGAAAATGGTGTGGTCAGCCGCGCTCAAATTGGAAGGCAGCGCGGATTGGGTCAGCAGAAGGGTTGTTCGGGCAATATCGGCAGTTGGATTGCCCCGGTTAGAATCCGTCCAGTCAATCACCATCAAGCCATGTGGTGACATCAGGACATTATCGGGGTGAAAATCGCCATGACAAATGCTGTTACCCTCCGGCAGTGTCTCCAGTCGCTTGCACAGCCGTTTTTTGACCGTATCGCTTAATCGCGGTGCTTGCAGGATTCGGCGCTCAATCCGTTCACGTTGAGAGGGCAATGCTGGTGCGCTGCGCTGGTGCATGGCGGCGTGAACTTCCGCGAACTGCCGCGCAAAATGGATGATTAACCAGGGCTGCTTTTGCATCTGCTTGAGCATCGACACGCCCTGGACATATTCGTAAAGGATACCGCGTCGCCCGTTCACTTCCACAACGCCACCAAATGCAGGCGCGTTTATGTCCGCCTCCGTGACGATTTGTGCGATGCGGGCTTCATAATCGACATTTTCAGGCGGTATTTCGGCGCGAAACAGCTTAAGAACCTGATGATCGCCCCAGGTATAAATTTCGGCGGTTCGCCCTTCGCCGATTCGCGCACCAATCGAGGTCATTACTAAACCTGAAAAGCCTATCCCAAACTCTGTTTACTTAGGTGGGAGTTCGTCCTGGGGAATATTTTTCAGAAGGCGATTTTCGACATCGCGTGGGGAGATTTGTGGCGACTCGATGCCCCAGGGAATGTTAATATCCGGGTCATTCCAGGCGACACCGCGCTCATCCTTGCCGCCATCATAGTAATTATTGACGAGGTAAGTCAGCGTCACATCGGTGAGTGCCAGAAAGCCGTGTGCCACACCAATTGGGATGAACACACCAACATTATTCGTATCGCCAATTTCCAGGGTTTCGACAGCGCGATAGGTGGGCGATGACGGGCGCAGGTCAACCATGCCTACACGCACAACCCCGCGTGATACATACCAGTAGTCGATCTGGTGATGATGATAATGCAGGCCGCGCAGCACATCTTTTTTGCTGTCGGAACGGTTGCTCTGCATCCGATCCCAGTTAATCCAGGGGAACCATTCGCGTCGGAAGGTTTCCATAAATTGGCCGCGTTCATCGGCGTAGGCTTTAATCGGTACGGTGTAAACGCCGTTAATGTGGCGTGAAGGGCGGGTCGGTGAAACGAGTTTGAGTGTTGGCTGGTCGGTTAAAGACACGGGTTCTAACTCCGTTGAACTGGATAACTAATTGAAATTATAACTCTAATCAATCACCTTAGCCTTGCCAGTACCTAACGATATTTTACAGATGCGTATCAATATCGCAGCTTAATTCGCAAGTAGAGTACCGGCTCGGTGTCGCTGGTGATCGTCTGTGTGTGGCTATCCACAAATCCCAGGCGGCGATAAAGCGCGATTGCGCCTGTGTTGCTGGTAAACGCGCCGATTTCAATACATTCAGCATTCATCTCCTGGGCGGAGCGTGTCAGATATTGAATTATGGCTGTCCCGATGCCACGTCCCCGGTAATCAGGTGTGACGATCAGATCGCTGATTTCGCCACAGCGCGGCCACAGTGTAAATTGACCATAACCGTGTATCATGCCAGCATTGCCAACAGCGACGATGCTCAAACCACGCCCTTGAGAGGCATTCTGGCGAGCGCGTGTGATAAAACGATAAACCGATTCGAATGTGCGTTCCGGCCAGCAGGTCGTGCGCAGGCTGCTGGCATCCGTCAAGCGTACCAGACGAAGGGGTATCTTCGGGTTTGGGGGGTGTAATGCAAGCGGAATTTCGACCATGACTATAGTATATAAGAAGTATGCTTTGCAAGTGTAGAGTCATTTAGTAGATGCGCTGTCTCTGGAAGCAAAGTTGAAATATCATGGTGTTAGAGCAAAAATTTGATCCTATTTGTGGTATTTAGCGTGAGTTGTTGGGAGAATAAAACTGATGGGCATTTCAAGATTACGGGTTTTCATCGTCGCAGTCGCGGCTTTAGCCTTTGGTATCGGCAACGTTTATGCGCAGGATGTGCCGTCTTTTTGCGGTACACTTTCGGAAGCGGATTGCACCATACTGGTCGAATCCCAGGAAGCCATGAGTACGCTTGAATCCGCCGCCATAAAATTGAACCTCGATATGACGTTCAACGGCATCCCCGATATGCCTGCCTCGGCCACGATTAATCTGTCGGGTGATGGGCGTTATGCGATCACCGATCCCGAAGCGCTGCAAAACATCACCGCCAATATGACCGATGATCTGGCAGGCGCGATGGAAGATTTATTTGAGGCGTTCGCACTGGATGGCACGTTTATTCTTCAACTCCCGGCTGAACTCATGGGCGAATCCAGCGCAAATCGAGGCGCATTTTCCGTGCGTATGGTCGATGGCTTTGCCTATATCAATGTCGATAAAATGATGCGGTTAATGGGAGAATCGGGTAATGGAAGTGGCTGGATTGGCCTTGATCTGGCGGGATTTTATGGTCGCCTGTTTGAGCAAATGGGAGGCAGTTTGGGATTGGATGCGTTTCAGAATCCATCTGCCAGTGCGGATATGATGTCCGAGTTTGTCACCATCGAGCGTATAGAAGATGTCGAAATTGATGGTCAAACGCTGGCCGCATTTCAATATACATTTGATTACAGCGAACTGGCCTCCAGCGAGACTTTTATGAGCCTCTTGCGCGATCAGCTCGAAGGCATGGGGATGATGAGCCAGATTGATATGGACGATCTGATGGATTTTTATGTCGAGGCGTTTGCAGGGCTGACGCTGGAAATGACTCAAACGGTTGGGCTGGACGACCATTTTATCCACAATATGTCGTTGACAATGGACTGGACGCTGGATATGGAATCACTCAGTGAACTATTTGGCGGCATGACAGATGTGCCGCCAACCATCACGGTCAATTTGAGCGTGAATGCTGACCTGAGCCAGTTCAATGAAGCAGCGCCGATTGAAGCGCCCGAAAACACGCCGATTTTCCCGATTGATTCGCTGCTTCCGGCTATGCCGCAGACCTTTGAATTTGAAGCCGCTGCGTGAGCCTGAATTGATGGATTCGATCATTTCTAAATGGGGCGCACCGCCATGCGCCCCTATATTAACCCGCCTCATTGTGTTGATCGTTCTGTTAAGCGCGTGCAGCCCTTCACAGGATATATCGCCGCTGCCGACCCTGGCCGTTTTGCCGACCCTGATGCCGGAACCACAGACCATTCAGTTCTGGGAGGCAGTCAGTGGGGCATTAACCTCGCCGGAACAAGTGGATCGCTGGCAGTTTTCCGGTCAGGCTGGGGATGCGATCCGTTTGCAGGTGCGGGGTGAAGCCAATCTTTCGCTGCAAACAAGCGACGCCAGCATCCTCGGCGTTGGCAGCGAATTGAACGTGACGCTGCCCTCCAACGGTGATTATGTCGTGCTGGTGCAGTTAATTGAGCGAGAATCCGGCGTTTATGAACTGGGATTGAGCTATACCGACCAGGCTAATCCTGCTGAATACACTGCGACTCCGCCGCCCCAGGTTGTCGGCATACCAACCCCGACTCCGCCCTTTGCCAACCTCGGCACATTCCGATCTGTTCTTGAAAATGGCGCAAACGTCGGCGAAATTTTTGCTGCTGGCGCGGGCCGCAATCATGTATTTACGTTTGAAGGAAGCGCGGGAGAGTTCGTGACCCTTCAGATGGAGAGCGTGTCCGGGTCAATCGACCCGCTATTGACGCTTTACAGTCCGGCGGGCGCTGCCTTAGCAACCGACGATAACGGTGGTGGTGGAAGTACGGCGCTCCTGCGCAATATCCTTTTATTCGAGGATGGGCTTTACAGTGTGCAGGCTTCCGGCGGCGGTTTCCCCGGTGCTTACGAAATCTCGCTGGAAAGTGGCGATAGGCCGCAGCCGGTCACGCCGACCATTATTCCCTATCTGACCGCAACGCCGCTGCCCGAAATTCTGACTCCAACTTTGGCGGCTGCCATTTCTGGTATTCGACTTGAAGCGCAAATTCCGGTGATTGGCATCATTAACCGTCCTGGTGATCCGGGTCGTTATCCGCTGGAGGCCGTGCTAGGGGATGTGCTGACGATTGGTGTAAGCCCGTTGGAAGATAAGGCATTGCGACCCCTGATCGAGGTTTACGGCCCATCCGGTGAATTGGTCGCTTCAGCGAATTCGCGCAATTCCGGCGCTGGTGGCGATGCGCTGATTCCCGCCTTCACGGTGCCGGAAACAGGCGCATATTCGGTGTTGGTCACGGCGGAAGGTAATGGCACGGGCAGCTACGTGGTTTCTTATGGCATAGGGAACTCGCGTGAAGATGTCTGGCGCGATCAAACGCTGGATAATTTGCCCTACGCGGGTGAAATCGAACGGCGTGGCTTGAGGGATGTCTGGAGTCTGGCGCTCAATCCGGGCGATCTCATCTCGGCTGTCGTTACGCCGCTGGATAATGTGCTTGACCCGGTTTTGGAATTTGTCGCGCCGGATGGCAGTGTGATCGCTACGGATGATAATGGCGGTGGCTATCCGAGTCCCTTAATTGCCAGCGCCCGCGCGCCTGTAAGCGGTTTATATCGCCTGCGAGTGACGGGTGCGAATGCAGCCAGCAGCGGCACATATCAACTGATCTGGCGCTATATTGACCTCGCGCCGACGGTTACACCTGAGCCACCGCGAATACTGCTCATGTCGATTAATGATGACATCGCAGAAAGCGAATATCGTTTTTATCCATTTCAGGCGCGGGCTGGTCAACATGTCCAGATTCGCGTGATCGGGGAGGCGGGCAGCGGACTCGACCCAGTGGCAGCTTTGCTGGGGCGCGACGGCAGCGTGATCGCCGAGGGCGACGATAACGGTGATGACCTCAACCCACGCTTCACCGCCCGGATTCCCGAAGATGGGACGTATTCCGTTCGCATCAATGGCTATCTGAGCAGCGGCGCGTTTGAGTTGATCGTGGAAGTGTTGTTCTAGAGGTGGATTGTAGGGGGCGCAGCACGCTGCGCCCCCTACAGCGATTTTGATTTTATCCGACGTTCAGCGCGGCAACTGCTTTCGCTACGCTGTCATTGGGGCTGATATCCAGCTTCTGATCGATGAGAACGCCATTTTCGTCGATGACCCAATGTGAACGGATCACGCCCACATAGGTTTTGCCATAATTCTTCTTCTCGCCCCATGCGCCCCAGGATTCCAGGACGGCGTGATCGGTATCGCAAACCAGATCATAGGGCAGATTTTCCGCCTTTTTCCACTTGAGCTGGTCTTTCGGCTCATCCGGGCTGATCCCCAGGACGGCGGCATTTCCCGCGTCGATTTTGGGAAAATTATCCCGGAAGCCGCAAGCCTGTGTCGTGCAGCCCGGTGTCGAGGCTTTGGGGTACGCGAAAACGACCAGTTTTTTACCACGATAATCGCTTAACCGAACGGTGTTGCCGTCCTGATTGAGCAGCGCGAAATCCGGGACTGGTTCGCCAATAGTGAGCATGTTTATGTCTCCTTGTTTAAGTACACGCAGTCTGGAAGCGTTTGAAGGTTTAGGTATGGGCGGCCTGAAACGTTTGGTGTTTTAGGTACGCACAGTCTGGAAGCGTTTCAGGGTTGCCAGCGCTTTCTCGGCACTTTCTTTCGGCCCAACGCCTACCTGCCCGTCAATGATAACGCCCTTTTCATCAATCACCCAATAGGAACGGGTCGCACGTGGAATGTTAATCAAGCCGAATAGTGATATGCCAAAGGCATTCAATTGGTCGAGAACGACGTGATCCGGGTCTGAGAGCAGGTCGTAGGGGAGTTTTCGTTTTTCATGCCAGCTTTTTAAGGCTTTCTCGCGGTCTGTACTCAGGCCGAGTACCACTGCGTTTTCCGTTTCAATTTTCGGAAATTCATCACGGAAGGCACAAGCCTGCATCGTGCAGCCAGCCGTATTAGCCTGGGGAAAGGCGAAGATCACTACTTTTTTGCCACGAAAATCACTGAGGCGAACGATTTTGCCGTCCTGGTTGGGCAATGCAAAATCAGGCGCCATGTCACCGATGGTAGCCATGTTTATTCCTTTGTCAGTCATCCAATATCCATCTAGCCACAATCTTAACCTTTCGAGGTTAAATTTGCATGAGATTTATCCGCCGATAGCGTAAATTCCTGACTGTCTGGTATGCCCCCGAATTTCTACTGCTGCTTGGCTGGCACACCCCCGAAATTCTGCTACAATCGCGCCCTGCAACTTTAAGGGACATTATGCGATTTTCTTCTTTCGTCAGGCGGTTGGATTTTGGGCTTATAGCAGCACTCGCCCTGTGTTTATTCACGCTCTGGCCTCTGCTGTATCGCCCTGGCCTGCCGAACGGCACGGACACGCTCTATCACCTTTATCGTGTCGCCGAGATGGATCGAAGCTGGTCACACGGCGTTCTCATGCCGCGCTGGGCAGAAGCCTTTTATTTTGGCTACGGTTCGCCGCTGTTCCAGTATTACGCCAGCCTGACCTACTACTTCACCAGTTTTTTGATGCGCATCACGGCTTTCGACCCAGTGAATGTTTTGCGCTTACTCACAGCGTTTTCGATGCTCAGTGCGGGCGCGGGGATGTATCTATTTGTGCGCGACGAGGCGAGCAAGTTAGCGGGTATCCTCGCGGCTGTCGTCTATGTTTACAGCCCCTATATCTTCTACACCGAGCCTTACGCGCGTGGCGTTTACCCGGAACTTTTGAGTTTCGCGCTGTTTCCGTTCGTCATGTGGTTTTACGGACGATTGATGCGTACAGGTCGTGCGTGGACGTTGATTCTGGCGGCTCTCGGCAGCGTAGCGTTGATTCTCACGCATAATTTGATGGGACTCGTGCTGACCGGGTTGCTGATGGCGTGGCTCGGCTGGAATTTTCTCGCGAATATTTTGGCGAAAAAGACGATGGGGGGAAATATTCTGGCGCTGGTCACAGCGATTCTTGGCGTTGGGCTAGCGGCGTTTTTCTGGATTCCGGTGATTCTTGAGCAGGATGCCGTGCCGCTGAGTAATCTGACCGGCGTCGCGCTGCTGGACTATCGCAATTTTTTCGTGCCGCTGGATAAGCTGCTAGCGGTTACGCCGCGTTCTGATGCTGGCTCGATCAACGGCCTCCTGCATCAACTCAATCTGGGTGTCGCACAGTGGGTTTTGGCATTAATTGGGATTGTTGGCACGTTGGCTGTCTATATCAGGATGCGCAATGTAGGGGCGCACGGCGGTGCGCCCTCTGCATATGTGCAAATCGCGATATTTTTCACCATCATGTCCACCGTGCTGATATTTCTGATGCTCCCGTCCGCTGCATTCGTGTGGGAGGCCATACGGCAGCTCTCAACTTTGCAATTTCCCTGGCGATTTTTAGGGCCAGCGGCATTTTGTCTGGCGGTATTGGCGGGGATGAATGCGCTGTGGATTGAACGTTTGCCTGCGCGAATCGGTGGCGTTCTGAGTGCCGCTTTTATGATTGCGCCGATTTTGCTGGCGATGCCGACATTTTATGTGCCGGAATGGGTCAACACGTCGGTTGATACGTCGGTTGCGGCCTACCATCAGGCGGAAATGAGTGGGTTGCAGATGGCGACCACCTATTCCAACGAATATCTGCCGATCAACACCCATGTCATGCCTGACCCTACTGCCCGCCTGATCGCCGATTACGCCGACGGCTACCCAGTGAATAAGGCGAACTTTGAAATCCTGCCGCCGGGTGTCGAAATTGAGCCGCTTGAACACGGCCCGCAGCACGATATTTGGCGGGCACAGTCTGACCAGCCGTTTACGCTGGAAATCCTGACTTTCTATTTTCCCGGCTGGCAGGCGGAAATCGACGGTACACCTATTGCAGTGCGACCATCCGATCCACACGGCCTTATCACGCTCGATGTCCCGGCGGGCGAACACACGATTCGCGTGTTTTTGGGCGCGACTCCGGCGGTAAATTTGGGGCTTAGCGTGACGGTTGGCGCGGTTGTTGTGTTGGCGGGTGTGGTGATTTTCGTGACGCGCGTGGGCATGGCACGCCATGCCCCTACAACGTCACCCTTGCAGCCTGACCATCGAATTGGGATCGTCGCGGGCGGCATCGTCCAATTGGTGCTGGTGCTGGTTTTGATGCGTGAAGACGTGATGTGGGTCGATTCGACGCCGGGGAAGGCGCTGCTGGCTCAAAATCAGATCACCTATAATTTGGGCGATCAAATTCAATTGCTCGGCTATGACCTGAACAGCCAAACATTTAGCCCAGGGGATCGCGTTGATTTGACGCTCTACTGGTATGCCCGTGCGCCCATTCCATACGGCTATGCCAGCTTTGTGCATATCTCCAGCGATGGGCCACCGCTGGCGCAGCAAGATAAATTTAACCCGGCTGGTCGCCCGACTCTGGCCTGGTCAACCGACGGCAATTACAACGACCCCTACGTGATTATGCTGCCAGCCGACATGCCGACAGGGGACTATCAGATTCGGGTAGGGCTATACACATGCGATACCCTGCCGGAGGGGGAATGCGGCAATGGTGATCGACCAGTCGTGACCAACGGAAATGGCGATTCGCTCGGCGACTTCGTGCCGCTGGCGACGATTACGGTGCGCTGACATGAGCAAAACCCGTGTAATCGTTGGTTTTGTAGGTGCGATGGTATTTTTGCTGATATTTTATCTCGCCACGCTGCAAACCATCCCCAACGGCTCGGATCATTATTACATGATTGACGTGGGCGAGACGCAGATCGTCCTCAACGTCTGGGGGACGCTGCACGCGACAGGCTACCCGCTGTACGTGATGACCGGAAACTTGCTGGTCGCGATTTTGAAATTTTTCGGCGCGAATCCGGCTGCTGCTCCCGCGATGGTGTCGCTAATCTGGGGGATCGCGGCGCTGGCGTTGATCTATGCGGTGGCAATTCACCTTACCGGGCGTGTGATTCTCTCTGCGATTGTGATGGTGCTGTTCGGTTTGACGCGCACCGTCTGGATTCACAGCGCGATTGCCGAAATTTATTCATTCGGCCTGGTGATTCTGGCGCTACTCCTGTTTTTAGCGTTGTGGCGCGGCGATATTCACCATCGCATTTACTGGCTGGCCTTCATCGGCGGCATCGGTGTCGCGCATCACCGCGCGTTAATCATGGCTGCGCCCGCCCTGCTCTATGCGGTGTGGCCGGAATTGAGCGCGAATCGTAAAAATTTGCCGCGAATTTTAGCCATCAGCCTCTTTTTAGGGCTGCTCGGACTGCTTCAATATGCCTATCTGCCGCTGCGGGCGAACGCGGGTGCGGCCTGGGTTTACGGCGAGCCGGGGACGCTTTCGGGGTTGTGGGATCAATTTATCGGGAAAGAAGCTTCACGGTTTATCGGCCCACCGACTTCGCTGTTCGATAATTTCAATCTGGTCAACAATGTGCTCATCACGGATCTGTCACTGCCGGGGCTGCTCATTGGCCTGATGGGTGTGGCGTTGGCGCTGCGCACATCCCGTTACCGCCGCGCACCGATGACACTTGCGATCAGTGCTGTGGTGGCTTACATTTTTCATGTCGTTTTTTACAGTGATATTCTCTCGGCGCTGATTTTGCCGATCACGCTCAGTGTGGCTTTCGGCTGGCTGTTTTTGGGTGATTGGATAGTGGTGAGATCAATCAAACCTATCCTCACCACTATCCCCTCTCGCTCACGGCAAGGGCAACTTATATGGCGCTCATATTTTTCAATGCTTTTCCTTCTCGCAATTATGGTTGTGTTGCTGGCGGGTGGGTTGATTGTCCGAAATTTACCGTTTATCCGCACCCTGACGCAAAACCAGACGGGTTTGGAGGCAATCCAGTTAGCGCGAAACGCTGCACCCGGCGATACGCTCATGATCTCCTGGGGGACGCGACATTTCGCAGTCGGTTTCGCACACGATGTACTCGGCGAATTGCCGGGAATCACACTGGTCGATCACAAAGTCAATTTTGCCGCGATTCTGGCGCAGGGTAGGTTGCTGACACCGGACTTCACATTTTATAGCCTGCCGACAAGCTGGTGGGAAGAAGATTTAGGTAAAAAAGTCTATTTGAGGGCTGCTGCGCCGCATCTGGTAGAGATCGACACGTTCCCGGAAATTACGCAGGGTTATCTACCCGACCCCGTTGTCGAGGAATCTGTGACCTGTATGCCGGATTCAATTGATCTCAATGTCACCTGGGGTGTACCGCAGACACCCACGCAGGATTTGAGCGTTTTCGTCCATTTGCTGGACAGCGGCGGAAATGTGATTGCACAGGGCGATCAATCCGCGCCTGTCTACGGCTTGCGCCCACTGACGACCTGGCTGCCCTATGAGCTTGTGCGCGATGTTTACGCGCTGCCCCGGCTGCCCCAAGCGAAAAGTATTCGATACGGGCTGTATCGCCAGCTTGAAAATGGCGAGTTTCAGAATGATTATGAATTTGAGGTGGCGGTGGACTGCGTCCCTGAACCATAATGAAGTGGCGGTAGACTGCCTTCCTGAATCATAATACAGGAAAGCGAAAGTTCGAAAAATGGCCGAAAAAATTGGAACGCTGATTCTGGTTCGACATGGACAGTCGCAATGGAATCTCGAAAATCGCTTTACGGGCTGGGTTGATGTTCCTTTATCACCTGCCGGAGAAGCCGAAGCACACCGCGCGGGTAAACTGCTCAAGGATTACCATTTTGATCGCGGCTTTACATCGGTGCTGATTTGCGCCCAGGAAACGCTGCGGATTATCCTTGAGGAAACCGGGCAGACCGATTTGCCCGTCGAGCGTGATGCGGCGCTCAATGAACGGCATTATGGCGATCTTCAGGGTTTGAATAAAGCCGAGACAGCGGCGAAATTTGGCGACGAACAGGTGCATATCTGGCGGCGGAGTTTTGACGTGCGCCCGCCCAATGGTGAAAGCCTGAAGGATACTCGCGCCCGTGTGATTCCCTACTATGAAGCGCATATTAAACCGCTGGTGCTGGCAGGGGAAACGATTCTGGTCGTTGCGCACGGAAACAGCCTGCGCGCCCTGGTGATGGTGCTGGACAATATTTCCGAAAAATATATTCCCGATCTGAACATCCCGACAGGTATCCCGCTGAGCTACCTGATTGACAGCGCGGGAACAGTATTGGAGCATGGCTATTTGGGAAGTGGTGAGTGATGAGTGACGAGTTAAAAGATATAAAGCAGAGGCGCATCATTGTAAGGGCGCACGGCGATGCGCCTCTACAGAAAATTATCAGCTTTGAACTTAAACAAAAATTTTATATTCTTCTCTGTGTGCTCTGTGTATTTGTGGTTCAAATTCTTACCGCTTGCCAGTCCGCGACTCCCACATCCGAAGCGCTTCCGGCTGTTCAAGCCAAGCTGCTGGCGACAGTGGCGATGTCACCAACACCCAATGAAGCTGAACAACAGGCAACACGGCTGGCAAACCGCCCGACAGATGCCGTGCCAACCGGAACGCCCGCGCCGTCGCCAACCGTATATGTGGGCGTTTTTCTGGACGGCTCAAACGGGCAAATCGACGATATTCCGTATAACTTAACATTAGCACCACTAAATCCCGTGATTCAGCCGACAGAATGCCCGATCCCGATTGATGCTACTTTCGGTACGACCTGGACGCAAAATTTCAATGCGCAGCAGGCGCTGGGCTGTCCGGTGGAGGTCGTCATTCCGTTTGACGGGACGGTGCAGGTGTTTGAGCGCGGCGTGATGTATTACCAGCCCAACGGCATCATCTGGGCGATTGCGCCGGGCGGGTCGCTTGGTGGGACATATTGGGCGAGCGCACAACAGCTTCCGCCCATCGCTGAGAGCGATCAGGCCGTACCGCCGGAGGGTCTGTTTGTGCCATCGCTGGGATTTGGCGCGTTCTGGTACGGTGTAGCGGGCGTGCGTGAGGCGATTGGATTCGCGCAGACTCAGGAGCAGTCCGCTAAGATTTCCTATCAAAGATTTGAAGGCGGCACGTTGTTGTTGGATGGCAGCAGCGGGCAGGTGTTTGTGATGGTCGGCGGTGACAAGGTGTTTGGGCCATATTAGGCAGTATTGGCATCGTGATCGGGGATGATCGTCTCGACCTCACGAGCGCTGCGAAACAGATAGCCACTCATGCCTGCCAGCGCACTCAAAATGCCGCAAATAAATATCAGTAGTCCCATGCCAGCACCCGGCCCTGTCCCGACCAGGCCGCCGAAAATTGGCGCGAGGCTGCCGTTGGGTATCATAGCTGGCTCTAGCAGCCTATCGACGAGGAGGCCGCCAGATATGACTCCTATCGGCTCGACCACGTTAAAAATCAGGCCACGTGCCGCAAAAACGCGCCCCTGAATATCCGGCGGGACTTTGGCTCGCCAGATAGCCTGATCCGAACCGATCATCATCGGGATAAAAACTTCGAGGCAAAAGCCCGCGATCAGCCAGATGACCAGCGTTTGCCCCAGCCCCATGAGCGCATCACCCAGTAGGCCTGTCAGCAGCAGCCCCCAGAAAAGGCCGTGTACGCGACGTTTGGGGCCACCCCATGCGACCAGCAACACTCCGCCGATGATGCCGCCTAAACCCATTACGGCCTGCACATTGCCCAGAATTGCGGCATTGTCGCCTGTTCGCGCCAGAATCATGGGGGCGATGATTGGGTAGCCCAGCGACTCCGCCAAAATAAATGCTGCATACACGAACAATAGGCCAATAAAACTGGGACGCTGAAAAATATAACGGAAGCCAAAAAATGCGTCTTTCCAGAATGAGCCTGTTTCAACAGCTTCGCCGGAAGGGGATGGACGCGGGATTTGAATGATATGCAGGGTGCTGACGGCAGCCAGAAATGTGACGACATCTATTAACAGAATGCCTGCTAACCCGATCACGTCCACCAGAATCCCGGCTAACAGGGGCGCGGCGACCACTGATATGTATTCGGAAAGCGACATCATGCCGCTGGCGCGGGCGTACTGTGCCTTCGGGATCATGGCGGTGATGGCGGTGGAATAGGCCAGTGATTGAAATGTCCCGGCGATCCCGGCAACAATAGCAACCACATAAAGATGCCAGATTTCAAGGCCGTCGCTCACGTAGAGTAGCAAGACCGCGACTGTCGATAATCCGGCGATCAGATCACCCCAGATCATGACGCGCCTGCGATCCCAGCGGTCAACCAACGCGCCAGCAAACATGCCGAGAGGGATTGCCGGAAGTGTGGAAAAAACGCCGACCAACGTAAGCGGCAGTGCTTCGTGCGTGATCTCCCATGCCCACACCATCAGCGCAAAACGGCTCATGCGTGTGCCAACTGTCGAGATGAACTGACTGAACCACACGATGAAAAAAACGCGCATTCCGGCAATGTTTGAGGACTGCATAAACACCTATTTAGCGCTCTAAGTGTATGACTGCTAATTTATCGCCGTTAGATTATCGTATATTGCCTTAACACGCAATAGAAAATTAGCAGTCTATGTCTGTGAGTGCTAAAAAATATTGTTTTATCTTAGGGATTTGTAGGGGCGCACAGCCGTGCGCCCTTTTGAGAAGTTTATCGCGCGAATGCTCGGAATGGATTTTTGTGCGTCAACTGCTCAACATCCATGCCATGTTCGCGCATTTTCGGGATCAGGCGTTCGCTGAGGACGGTGTAGGGCATCGGGATCGCGCCAGGTTGCGCCGCCGGGTCGTACCAGCCGCGATCATGACTGAGCATCAGTTGTTCGCCGAAACCCGCGTCCAGCACCCGCTGAATGTGGTCGAGATACCAGTCGTCGTTGTTGTGGTCGCTGCCGATATTGTCGTATTCGATCCATGCGCCGCGTTTTGCCATTTCCAGATGCAGATCAAAATCCGGCTCGGCCTGGGTGTGGATCCAGATAAAGCGCTCCGGCGTGTAGCCTGCCGCCTCGATAATATCCAACTGGTCGCGCACCACGCGCCCGCGAATCGTGTGGCTGCCGATGATCGCGTTGGTTTTCGCGCCTGCACGGGCAGCAGCGCGTAAAATTTTCGCCTCGGTGTCGGTGATGCCATCATCGCCCGCGCTCAACTTGATCCACCCTGCCTGGACACCGCTGTTTTCGATCTCGCCTTCCAGCTCGCCCAGCATCCATTCATAAAGTTTGTCCTCACTGGCTTCGTGCATCCAGGGGAGAATCCAGGGTTCGCGATAAACACCTGTGGGGACGACAACGGGTAAACCAGTCGCCTCGGAAACAGCCTTGTCGAGATCGGCACGCCGCCCAACGCCCATCGGGGAGCATTCGACCAGCGCGGTCACGCCCAACGCCTGGATTTTCTTGATCTCCGGTGCCATGAGCGCGATCACATCGGCAGCCTCGGCCTCTCCGTAACCGGGCTTATCCCAGGTGCGCAGATCGACAAAAATGTGTTCGTGGGGAAGGATCATACCGAGTTCGTCAGCGTTCTTCGGGCCGAGTGTTGTTCTAAGCTGCGCCATATATTCCCTCTCAAAAAAATTATGGTGGGTGAATCTAATATTAGACATTATTTCTTATAAGATTACCTCACATCGTAGGTTTAATCATCACCAATCCTATTGTTGTGCATATCTTTACCTCGCGAAGCTCCTATATTATTAGCTTGACATACACATAAAATGTGCATATAATGTATATATTAGACACCAAAATAGGTGTCAAATACAAAAATCTACGAAAGGGGCTTTCTATGCTTTATAGATTTCAATTGAAATCTGAGGGCCAAATTTTTCATTCCTCTGTATAAAATGAAAGGAGGAAATCCAGCATGGACTCGAGTCCAAACAAAGTGAAACGCTATAACCTTGCGATTCCAGAAGAGTTATTCAACGAAGTACAAAGAATAGCCGATCAAAGACAGACAACAGTTGTAGAGTTACTTCGAAAATTTATACGGCTCGGGCTAATTGCAATCCAAGCAGAGGAAAATCCTGACATGGCTCTCATTATACGGGAAGGTGATAAGGAACGGGAAATTATGTTCCTGTAAACTTTTTGCTTTCCTCCAAAACTTTATCGGAGGATAAAGATGAGAGTAAGCTTGGATGATTTAGCCGCAGGTAAGTTACCAGATCGCATCACGAAGGCGATTAACGAAATGGAGCTTACAGTCGAAGAAGTCATTGAGTGGGAATCAAGCAAGCCAAAGGTTCGTTTGGTTGCCACAGTGAATAGTGTTGAAATAGGGATAAGGGTTCGAATTCCGATGAAGAAACTTGCTGCTATCTTTGCTAGTCTAGGTGGAGCAAGTGGGCTTTTCTGGATTGTGAGCCATATCATCCATCCTTAATCTGTACTTGGAATAGCAAAGCAACAGCCCGACCCTCATTAAACCTGATGAGGGTTTTTGTTTGATCTATCAATTTTCCTAACAGAAGACTTTACCAATCACCGTCTTGAATTTCGTTGTCGGATTTGATGTTGTACTTGGTGATCTGATCGTCGGGCACGTTGACCGACGAATCATCCTGCTGCGGCTGAAAGCCTTTTTCTTCGTCCATGTCTTTGATCGACTGCACATTTTGCAGGGTTTCCGGCGCGGCGATGTCACCCATATGCTCATCATAGAGGTCGAACCAGGGCAGGCCGTTGGCAGTGTACTGCGGCGCGGTCACGGGGGTCTGCGGCGCTTCTTTACCCGTAATCTGACGATACATCATACTGTTGACGATGTGGACGAAAACGCGACCATTATTCCCAACATCCCAGGTGTCGATACCGTGCGGGTCGGGGTAAATTTTTTGCTTCATTTTGCCGCCCGCACCCAATCCCATTTCCGTCCCGCCTGCGGGTGCAGCCTGTGGTGGTGCGGCATTTGCTAATTCGAGTCCCGCCATTCTCACAGCCGAAAAATCGCGTTTCGGCGGTTCATCAGGGAATTTGCCGGGTTTTGGCTCATAGACGATGATCTGAATACCGCCAAATTCTTCTTTGCCCGTCACCTGCCCCTCGACGGTGTAACCCATTCCGAGCGGCATAGCGACGAATTGACGGATATGCCCATCTCCCGAATTAATGCCGTCCAGCCAGGGCTGCGGCGGGCAAACGAGATAATCCTCGGTGTCGCGCGTCAGGTCTTGCGTCCAGCTTTTACCGGAGACGGCGTTCACCTTGCCGACGGCGACTTTCACGGCATTCGGTTTCCAGTGCCGTGCCGTGAAGCGCATCCACAAGGCTTCGCGCTGATACATTGGGATAAAAATTCCGCCATCTTTCACCCACTGCGCCGGGACGCGATCCTTGTAATCCTCGACCTTGTTCACCGGGAAAGTTCCCAGGCCGGGTGGCAGCGGATAGGTTTTGCCGTCATCGGGAATCCGCAGTGTGCGCTGAAAATTGAGCGAAAAGCCTTCGCCAAAATGCAGCGTATCGCCCTTGAGTGTCACTTGTAGCATGATCTCACCCCTGTCACTAGGCTAAATATTCAAGCTAATTACTCAACTATTGATGGGGAAGCGGAGCAGCTCTTTGCACATAGACAATGTGTGGTAAATGTCCATCCGTGCTATACCAGAGTACATCCCCGCCAGGTAAGACCTCATCTACTTTCGTGATTAGGCTACCAACCATAGCTGATGCGCCGATAGTTGATGAAAAGACAACGCCATCCGGCACACCTACTATATCTCCAATATTCGGCGGCCCAAACGATGATAAAACTACTGTTCCATCCCGATTCAATACATAATGACTACCGCTGTTGCTATCTGTTACCACAATTCGTTCTCCGTTCTGAATAAAATGGGGAGATGTGAGCAACGATTCAGGAATATTAAAAAGTGGATAGGATGTATCGCGGGATGGATCATACATATAAAGAGTATCACCAATTGAGGTAATTACCTCATCTGTGTTTGTTAATGTGTCTACCTGTTCTGGCAGCGCGCGATACACATTATTGGGTTTTACACTACTGTCGACTACATTCCAGGTATAGCTCTCGTATTCGAGGGGAATATCGGCACTATCGGGAATAGCAGTAAAAATAACTTCATCATCATGATAATGTTGCAAAACGACCCCTTTTGTCGAATTATGGTCAATTCCTGCATCGACCAATACTTGATCGGTTGACGTAATCTTATTTGAAATCGAGTTTTGAGTGGGATCGTAAATCGCGATTTGCCATTCACCAATATCAGAGAGAGATGAGAATGCGACTGTACGGTCACGATCAGGGTAATTGGAAACATCGAGGCTGAAATGTAAAAATGAATCGTACAATGTATGCCCCAACGCTATAGTTTCCTGAGTTTCGTGAAAAGCGATACTGCCCAAAGTGGTTTCAGTAGAAGGCAAATCATGGGCAAATAAGTTTTCTGTTAACCATTCTGATATGACAAGCTGACTATCCCCACCTTGGCTATCAGAAATTATGTAAGCGATCAGACTGCCATCGGGCGAAACAGCCACATCATCTGGAAAAGTATCAAAACCCTCCGGCATACTGAGGTTAAAATCAAGGACAACAAGTTTGCTTGAGTGGACAATAGTTATCAGCCCACTGTCGGCTTCATACAGCCAAACCGTCCAATCTGATTCATCCTGAGCTAACAAAGAATTGGGTTGAACTATTAAGCAAGCAATGAGCAATATGAGTAGGCGTCTAAACATAAAGTGTCCTCCTAGCGCAATCTCGCTGCGCTCACCGCGCCGGGATCAGTGCCTTTGAGCATCATATCGACGGCACGTTCGGCAGTACCCGCACCCATTGCCAGCCCATGTCCATGAAAACCGACGGCAAAGCCGACTCGTGATTTGCCTGGAAGTTTGCCCACCATCGGCAGGCCATCGATACTGAAACCCATGATTCCCGCCCAGCGCATATCAATCGGCTCGGTCACATCGGGAAATTTTTCGCGCAGATAATTTTCCAGAAAGCGCTGTACTGGGTCGGTGGTGCGGTCATCCATCGTGTCATTTTCGAGCGCTTTATGCTGCTTGCGCCCACCACCGATCAGCAGTCGCCCGTCAAACGTGTCGCGATAATACATATAGCCATAGTCACTGTAGCCACAGGTGTTGACGACAGGGCCATTTTTCAGTGGCGCAGTCACGATGATTTGCGCACGGGTTGGGATAATCTTGCCGATAAAATACGGGTCGAGAATGACGGAGTAGGCATTGGTACACAGCAGTACCTCCCGCGCTTTGAAAATAAATTGGCGCGTGTAGACCAGCACGGTGTCATCGTCGGCTTGCTCGATGCGGTAAACTTCGTTGTTGGCGACCAGTTCGGCGCCACTCTGCTTGAAAATCGTCTGCACCAGTTGATAGGGCTGCACAGCGGCATCCTGGGGCTGGCGAATGGCCGCATGATAGCCACGCTCAAGGGGATCAGAGCTGCAATATTCGATCTCGATCCCGTCTGCTTCCAGCGCACGGGCTGCATTTTCCAAATCGTGAGCTTCTTCCTTGCTCTCCGCCAGCAGCATCGAGCCGCAGTCGTGCCATTCGACATCACCGCCACGTGCGAAATAGCGCAAATGGGCATGAGTCGTTCGTGACAATGCCCACATCTCGCGCACCACGTCGATCCCGTAGTGTTCCGTCGCGTGGTGATAATACGTATCCAGTCCCGTAATCATAAATCCGGCGTTGCGGCTGCTTGCGCCCAGCGCGATGTCGCGTGTATCGGTAATGGTCACATTCCGCCCGGCTTGTCCGGCGAAATAGGCCGCCGAGCAGCCCACCAAACCCGCGCCGACGATCAAAAAATCCACTTCTCGTATCGGCTGTGTGCCGTTCGCCTGCCAGAGTGAAACTGTCATATCGTTACCTGCTTCTTGACCTTTTCGGTTGTCACCACATAGGTATTCGCCATTTTATCCTGCCAGCACTGGTTATTGGCATCAAATAATGCCCACACGAAGCCGATTCCGAGCGCAAGCGAACTGACATAGTAGCCAAATACCCGAATGACCGCATCACTGTCGCTGATCGGAGTGCCGTCGGTTTTAATCACACGGATATTGACCGCCGATTTTCCGGGTGTCTGACCCTCGCGCCGCGTCCAGAAATACCAATGATAGACGAGGTTGATAAGGATGCCGATAAAGATGCTATCCAGGTTAATGATCGAAAGGATAATGCCAACCACCAAACCGATCACGAATAGGACAATGTTGTCGATGATAAATGCGATGAAGCGCATTCCCGCAGTGGCTAATTCATAAGTGTACTGGGGTTTGCTCTCAAAATCTTCCATGTGACCTTCTTAATAGAATGTGTGCAGCCTTAAATCTGCACACATATCATGAATTTGTAGGTTGTGTTGACATTTTAACGTAACCAAACGAGAACGCTGACAAAGTGCAAAAAACCAAGATACGAGCGATCCAATTTCTCAAAACGGGAAAAGATGCGGCGAAAATGCTTGATTTTGTTCATAAAACATTCCACCAAATGACGCTCTCGATACAGCCATTCATCGTACTCCCGCAAGATTTTAGCCCGCTGGTGGGGTGGAATGACGGCGTTGATGCCCCGTTGGAGCAGAAAGGCAATAAAATCCTCAGCCGCATAGCCACGATCCGCGATCAATTGGTCAAAATCAAAGCCTTCGAGCAAGGCATAGGCTTGGGTGATGTCATGGCGCTGTCCTGCCGTCAACAGCAGGCGCAAAGGGTTGCCCAACGCATCCACCGTCACATGGATTTTACAGCTAAAGCCGCCCCGACTACGGCCAAGCGCCTGTTCACCGTTTTTTTTCGGTTCCCGCCGCGCAGGGATGTGCGCGCACGATAGTGCTATCAATCATCCCATTTTCCATATCCGCCGTTTGAGCAAAATAGGCCAACATTCGCTCCCAAACCCCAGCTTGGCACCAGCGCACAAAGCGCTTATAGATGCTATTCCAATTCCCAAACTCAATCGGGAGTAAGCGCCATTGCGACCCACTCCGACTGATCCATTTCACGGCTTCCAGGAAACGGCGGCACTTGACCTCATTTCCCACGTAAGCATTCGGCTCTTGCTGCAAGAAATCCCGAATGTTCTTCCATTCTTCGTCACTTAGTTTCACATCACTCATCAGACCATTTTACAGATTTATCTCAAATGTCAACAGAACCTATTTTTAAATCTGAATAACGTAGGTGCTGGCAAGTTTATCGTGCAATCCCTGCCGATTCGAATCGAACAGCGCGATCAGCCAGCCGATCATCAACAGCGCGGAATTAATGTAGTAGCCGACAGTGCGAATAATCGCGTCACTATCGTTTAAGGGGCCGCCATCCACCTTAATCACGCGCAGGTTCATGATGCGCTTGCCGGGAGTTTGTCCATTCTGGCGGGTTAGGAAATACCATTGATAGGCGATCTGGGTGAGTAAACCGATGCCCCAGCCAGCATTGCCAGCAATTGAGGACATCAGGCCACCGATGACGGCTAAAACCAGACCATCAATGATGGCGGCGATGATACGGGGGCCAAAATCTGCTAGTTCATAGGATGAGTTTTTCACAATTTTATCTCCCCTTTAAAATGCTATTTAGGGTAAATTATATCTCGAATCGTCTTACGCAGATAACTTGCAAGGGAGCAGTGAGCGTGAAAATTAATAAATTGGGTAGTACCGATCTCAATGTAACGCATCTGGCCTGTGGCGGGCTGTTTATTTCGTCGGTAGGCGCAGACTTTGAAGAAGGCAAAAAGGCCGTGCATCGTGCGCTGGAGCTTGGCATCAATTATGTCGATACCGCGCCGGGGTATGCCAACAGCGAGGAAGTTCTCGGCCAATTTCTGGAAGGTGTGACGCAGCCCTATGTGCTTTCAACCAAATTTGGTGGACGGCCTGTACCTTTTAATCCGAAAGATAAAGACCAGCTTTATTTCAGCTTTGATCGCAGCCTGAAATTATTGAAACGCGATACCGTAGATATTCTGTTTATTCACGAACCAGACAGACCAGGGCAATATGATTGGTACGATAGCTGGGATACCTTTCACGGGCCAGTAAACGATGTGCTGGATGATCTGAAAAAACGCGGCCTGATCCGCTATACCGGCATCGGCGGCACAACCGTTCATGAGATGACGCGGATTGTCGAAAAAAGTAACTACGATGTGCTTTTGACAGCCTTCAATTATAGCCTGCTCTTTCGTGAAGCGGAAACGACGCTTATCCCGGCAGCGACGAAAAAAGGAATGGGCATCGTCGCGGGATCGCCGTTACAGCAGGGGTGGTTCGCGCGGCGTTACGACGAGGTTTTGAACGACCCACCCGCGTGGCTGTCACCGATGCGCCGAGCTCAGGTCATGGAACTTTACGCGCTGGTTGAGCGAATCGGGATGTCCGTGCCGGAACTGGCGATGCGCTTTGTTTTCTCACATCCCGATATTCACACGGTGCTGTCCGGTGTTCGGTCTGCGGCGGAAGTGGATACCAATGTCAAAACGGCGGAAGCTGGCGCTCTGCCGCCCGACATTCTCGATCAACTGGACGAAATTTACCGGATGCTGCCCTATCGCCCCTGTGAGGAACCGCTGGCGGCACGTATCGTCAACGCAAAAGCCTATCGCGGCCCTGGAATGCTGCGGTAGAGCTAATTTCACCCCCAACCCTCTCCAATGCGTTGGAGAGAGGAGCAAACTGCAAGATGTACTCTAGAAAAAGGAAAAAAGATGAAAGCTGCTATCGTTTCTGGAAAAAATCGCCTCGAAGTTGCGGATATTTCCATGCCGCAGCCGGGCGCATATGACTGCCTTGTCAAAATTGATGCCTGCGCGGTCTGCACAGGTACGGATTCTACGATTATCAGCGGCGCGTTTCCCTGGCCGCAGAAATATCCGTTTGTACTGGGGCATGAATCGACGGGCCTGGTGATTGAGGTCGGTGAGAAGGTTCGTAATTTTAAGATCGGCCAGCGTGTGACCCGTCCGGGGGCGGTGATGGCTGGTGAGGAGCGCGATGGGTTATCGAGTCAGTGGGGCGGCTATGCGCAGTACGGCATGGTACGCGATATTGAAGCGGCTTCAGAAGATGGCGCTGAAGCGAACGGGATGCTCAAAATCAGCCGTGTACCGCTGCCAGATGATGTCGATCCCATCTCAGCGGCGCTTTCGGTTAACCAGCGCGAGATTCTCTCAGTTGTGCGCCGGATCGAACTGAACGCCGACTCAAAGGTGCTGGTGATCGGCACAGGTTACAACGGCCTGCTGTTTTCGCTGTTTTGCAAGCATTTTGGCGCGGGGCAAGTGGTGGTGATCGGTAATCCGGTTTTTGAATCGGTAGCGAAATCCCTTTACCGTGCGGATGCGTTTGTCGATTATCGCGACCCGCAGTCCAGAACGCTGGCCTTAAATCTGGTTGGTACGCCGACTCACGTCATCGACGCGGTGGGAACGACAGACTCGGTAAAATTCGCGCAAACGTTGCTCTCCGAGAAAACGGCTTTTGGCTGCTATGGCGTTCATCATTTTAATGAGACAGCCGCCGTGCGCGACGGTATTGCGCAATCGCATCCGCAAATCAATATGTCAACCGATGAGCCGAATACCGTTACGGAATGGTACACGCTCTGGAAGCAGGGATTTTTCGATCAGCTTTATGACCGTGTGATGCCGTTTGAGCAAATTGGCGAGGCCTTTGCCAGCCTCGCGCGGCGTGAAGTCGTCAAGATTGTGCTGGAAATTAAGTAGAGTGCAGGGTGAAGACGGTGATCTCCGGACGGCAGTTGAAGCGTACCGCCGGGAGGATCGTCCCGACACCGCGATTGGTGTATTGAATCATATTGCCGACCTGATATTGCCCAATCGGATATTTACGTCCCAGGCGTGGCACAACTGGCGGCCCAAAGAACGGCAAAATGATCTGACCGCCGTGAGAGTGACCGGAAATCTGTAGATCAAAACGTCCTGTTGGCGAACTGATGTCGGCAAAATCCGGCTCGTGCGCCAGCAGGATCGCCGCGCCGTCAGCGGGTAATTTTGCGACCACATCGTCCACACGATCCAGATGTTCCCAATACGAATCGACTCCGCCGAAGTGCAGACTCTCGCCACCGCGCTGAAGTGTAAACACATCGTTGCTGAGTTCGATCATGCCGCTGTCACGAATGACCTGCTGAATCCGTTCCGCGCTTGTCCAGTGGTCATGATTACCTAAGACGGCGACGGTCACATCTTTTGGCGTGAGTTTACTGAGTGGCTCGGTCAGGGCGGGGATATGGCGCGAAATATCACCGTGAGTCACAAAATCGCCCGTCACGGCAATCGAGTCCGGCTGCTGCTCATTAATCATCTCGACAATGCGCTCCAGGCGTTCCTGAGTCATGCCTGTACCCATATGAATATCGCTGATCTGCGCGAGTTTGTAGCCATCAAAGGCAGCCGATAAACGCGGTAGGGTCAGATTGACCGCTTTTATTTCGATCAAATCTGGCTCGATATTGCGGGCATAGGCGAAACTACTCACCCCGCTAATGGTTATTCCGGCAGTCGTGACGAGGCCGATTTTTAGAAATTTGCGGCGTAATATTCTGCGTTCGGACATTCAATGCTCTCCAATATGTGTTTTGAATGATTTATTGTGCCACGAAAAGGGCGAGGTGATATACCTGAATGTTTGGGGGAATGAGTTATGAGGGAAAATTTAGGAATTGATTGTAGTGTGCGATGCGTTTGAAAGGGGTTGTAGGGGCGCGATACACATTGGAAATTGGTTGCAGGGGCGACGCATGCGTCGCCCCTACGAAGACGTGTTCGATTAATTGACGATTTCCGGCTGCGGTACGGCATCGAGCAGTGCGGCTTTCAGCACATCATCGACTTTCTCGGCCAGCACGAATTTCAGGCTTTCACGCACTTCGTCCGGCAGGTCATCGAGATCATTCTCGTTTTTCTTGGGAATGATCACGGTATCGACACCCAGACGATGCGCCGCCAGTACCTTATCTTTAATACCGCCCACAGGCAAAACCTGCCCACGCAGCGTGATCTCACCCGTCATCGCGACATTGCTGCGTACAGGTCGTGCCGTCAGCAGCGAGGCCAGCGCGACGGCCATTGTCACGCCTGCCGAGGGGCCATCTTTGGGGACAGCACCCGCCGGGACGTGCAGATGAATATCGCTTTTCTCGAACACCGTCGGGTCAATGCCAAGATCATTGGCTTTTGAGCGAATGTAGCTTAACGCTGTTCGGGCGCTTTCCTGCATCACTTCGCCAAGCTGTCCGGTGTATTGGAAACCTTTGCCACCGGGCATCCGCGCGGCTTCGACAAACAGAATTTCACCGCCGACAGGCGTCCAGGCCAGACCTGTTGCCACGCCGGGTAAATCGGTGCGTTCTTCGATTTCTTCACGGTAGCCATAGCGGGGCTTGCCGAGCAGTTCGCGCATCTTTTTCTCGTCGATCACGACTTTTTCGGATGTGCCTTCAGCGATTTTCGTCACCACTTTACGCGCTGCCCGTCCGATTTCACGTTCGAGAGTACGAACACCCGCTTCGCGCGTATAATCGCGCACGACGGTCAGCAGAGCATCATGGGTAATTTCGATCTCGTCGGGGCGCAGTCCATTTTCGCGAATCTGCCGCTTGACGAGATATTGTTCGGCGATGGCGACTTTTTCCTGTTCCGTGTAGCCGCTGAGTTGGATGATTTCCATACGGTCACGCAGCGGTGCAGGGATCGGCTCAAGCTCATTGGCAGTCGTGACGAACAACACCTCGCTGAGGTCAAAAGCCACGTCGAGATAGTGATCGCGAAATTCGTTGTTTTGCTCAGGGTCAAGCACTTCGAGCAAGGCGCTGGCCGGGTCGCCCCTGAAATCGCGACCTAATTTATCCACTTCATCGAGCATGATGATCGGGTTGTGCGATTCGACGCGACGAATTGTTTGCACAATACGTCCTGGCATCGCGCCGACATAAGTGCGGCGGAAGCCTCGGATTTCGGCCTCATCACGTACACCGCCCAGGCTCATGCGGATAAATTTGCGATTCATAGCCCGCGCAATCGACGAACCCAGCGATGTTTTACCAACACCGGGAGGCCCAACGAAGCACAAAATCGCGCCCTGACGATCACGCCGGATATAGTCGGTGGTAGGTGTCTCAGGACTTTCCTCGGCACGTTCGCTACGCAGCTTGCGCACAGCTAGATATTCCAGGATGCGCTCTTTAATGTCCTTCAGGCCGTAATGGTCTTCGTCCAGCACCTGACGGGCATGGGCGATGTCCAGGTTATCATCGGTGCGCTTCGACCAGGGTAAGCTGGTGAGCCAGTCCAGATAGGTGCGAATCACGCCATATTCCGCCGCCGCAACAGGCAGTCTGGAAAGGCGATCCAGTTCTCGGACGGCTTCTTTTTCGGCTTCTTCCGGCATCCCGGCTTCAGCGATCTTTTTGCGGAACTCGTCTACTTCGACGGTCTGCTCATCACCTTCGCCCAGTTCGCGCTGAATGGCTTTCAACTGTTCGCGCAGATAATACTCGCGCTGCATTTTTTCCATCTCGGACTGGGCTTCGGTCTGGATTTTGCGTCCCAGTTCCAGTACCTCAAGCTCTTTGCTGAGGATGGCTGTCAGATGACGCAGTTTTTCCTCAACGCTGTCGAGTTCGAGCAGCTTTTGCGAATCAGCGAGGTCGATGCGGATATAAGTCGCGACGGCGTAAACCAGTTGCAACGGGTCATCGACGTTCAAGGTGGACGAAATGAGTTCGCTGGGGATGCTCGGTACCAGATCGGCCAGCCGGGTAAATTGATCGACCACATTGCGCGTGAGCGCTTCGACTTCAAGCGAATCCTCGACTACTTCGGGAACCGCGTGAACTTTCGCCCGCAGATACGGATCGAGCGAGGTGTAATCATCAATTTTGATGCGTGCCAGGCCTTGTACCAGCAGCCGGATCGTACCATCGGGTGCGCGGAACAGACGGTGAATCGAGGCAAGAGTACCCACTTCGTAAACATCATCCGGGCCGGGTGTTTCCAGTTCAGGATTCTTGGCGGTCACAAGTCCAATAAGGCGGTTGCCCGCGATCACATCATCGACCAGTTTCATACTGCGCGGCTGGCCGACGGTAAATGGAATCGCCGTTTGCGGATAGACGACTAACCCCCGCAGCGGCAGAATCGGCAGTTCTTCAGGGACATCCGATTGACGCTGTTCGTCATCATCCGTATCTTTAATGGGGATATTCAGTTCTTCACTTTCCGCGATTTCGGCTTTACTGAGCCGGGAAAGTGAGTCACGCTTGGGTTTGTCTGTCATAGTGGTCGCTGTTCCTGTTCTTCGGCGTTTAGATCAACAATTGAAACTTGCTCTGCGGGTTTCCGAGGAAGCTCAATCTGAAGAAAGCCTTGCTGATAGGTTGCGGTTACGCCATCGCGATTCGCAGTCCAGGGTAAATTGAGTTCGATACGAAATTCCCCAAAGCCTATTTCGACCTGGTGATAAGCCTGATGTTGAATCTGTGGCTTTCCCCGGGTGCCGCTAATGGTTAAACGGCGGCTTTGAAGCGATATGTTAAAGTCGCCAGGGGTCATTCCGGCGATTTCGACAATGACGGTTAATTTATCTACCTGTTCAATCACGTCAGTCGGTGGATTGAACGGCCTGTTAGGACGTATGAGCATGTCAGGATTCCTGCCAGAAACTGCTGGATGAATCAAATAGAAATGGAGATATGGAAGCGCATACTAGCAGTCTAGCCACAATAAGTAAAAACCGCATAAGATTTCAATCTATTATAATATTTTTCTAATATACCCCCAGTTTGCGATAAAATGATTGAACTGAAAATCAATGGAGCGTCTATGAATTCATCACCTCGTCCTGGTGGGATGCGGGCTTTCACGATTGTCTGGTTCGGGCAGCTTGTTTCGCTCACGGGTACAGCCATGACGCAGTTTGCGATTGCGCTGTGGGCATGGGAGATCACTGGGCAGGCAACCGCGCTGGCGCTGGTGGGTTTTTTCGCCTTTGCGCCGACTATTCTGTTCAGCCCGATTGCTGGCGCACTGGTAGACCGATGGAATCGCAAGCTGGTGATGATGCTCAGTGATCTGGCGGCTGGTTTCTCGACCATTATTTTGCTGCTGCTGTTTCTATCCGACAATCTGCAAATCTGGCATCTGTATATTGCCGGGGCGTTCACGGGCGTGTTCCAGGGTTTCAGTTCCCGGCCTATTCCGCCGCGATTTCGACCATGATCCCGAAAGAACAATATGCCCGTGCGGATGCGATGATGGGGTTGGCGGAAGCGGCTTCCGGCATTTTCGCGCCGATTCTCGCGGGCGCTGTCTATGGCATCATTCGGTTGGGCGGCATCATGGCGATTGATATTGTGACCTTCCTGATCGCTATCACGACGCTCATGCTCGTGCATATCCCGCAGCCTCCGGTCAGCGAAACAGGCAAAGCCGCACAGGGCAATCTGTGGCAGGAATCCCTCTATGGTTTCCGCTATATTTTCGCGCGTCCCAGCCTGCTTGGGCTGCAACTGGTCTTTCTGGCTGGAAATTTCTTAACCGGCATCGCATATACCTTGCTCACGCCGATGCTGCTTTCACGCACCGCGAATGATGAATTAGCCGTCGGTGGTATCCAATCGGCATTCGGGATAGGTGGTGTGATCGGTGGGCTGATGTTGAGCGCCTGGGGCGGCCCCAAACGTAAAGTGCATGGTGTGCTGCTCGGTTGGGCTTTGATGGGCATCGGCACGGCCTTGTTTGGCCTGGGTCAAAGCGTGATCGTATGGTTTGCTGTCGCTTTTCTTTCTTCGGTCTTTAATCCACTGGTGAACGCCTCCAATCAAGCGATATGGCAGGCGAAGGTTGCGCCGGATGTGCAGGGGCGCGTTTTTTCCACTCGCCGTATGATCGCCCAGGTCACTGGCCCAGTCGGTACGCTCATTGCCGGGCCGCTGGCGGATAACCTCTTTAGCCCTGCGATGATGCCGGGTGGCACATGGGCGGGCAGCCTGGGTTGGTTGGTCGGGGTTGGCCCTGGGGCGGGAATGGCGCTGATTTTTGTCATTTGCGGCGTACTGACGATCCTGATCGGCCTGTACCCCTACTCGATTCGTGTAGTCCGTGATGCCGAAATCATTTTGCCCGATCATGATGTCGAGCCAGCCACACAATAACGGCATAACGCGATACGACGGCATGACGGCAAATAAAAACAGGGACTGCCAATTTTCGACAATCCCTGTTTTGGATTTTAAATCGCGACGATCCTAGACTGCTGGCGTTTCGAGTTCGTCTTCTTCAACTGGCTCTAATGTCAATTGATCGTCTTCAGTGGTGTGTGCGCGTACTACACAGGCAATTGTGAACTTACCGGAGAGGATACCGTCAGAAAGCACATCCTCGATCTGATTTTGAATCAGGCGGCGCAGCGGACGCGCACCATATTCAGGATCGTAGCCGTGATTGGCGAGCCATTCGCGGGCTTCTTCGGTGACTTCGAGTGTGATGGCGTGTTCGATCAAACGTTCACGCACTTTCGCCAGTTCGAGTTCAACAATTTGCTTGATTTCGTCACGTGTCAGCGCACGGAACACGACTGTCCCATCGACACGATTGAGGAATTCAGGCCGGAAAGCACGGCGAAGCTGCTCCATCACGTTTTTACGCATATCGGTGTAGTCTTCGGCTTCGGTGACTTTTTCATCACGCTTCAGGTCAAAGCCCAGGACGGAGCCGCGCTTGATGGTATCCGCGCCGACGTTACTGGTCATGACAATAATCGCGTTCTGGAAATTCACGGTACGGCCACGCGCATCGGTGAGTTGACCCTCTTCCATCACTTGCAGGAGCATGTTGAAGGCTTCGGGATGCGCTTTTTCGATCTCGTCAAAGACGACGATGCTGTAGGGACGGCGGCGGATCGCTTCGGTCAATTGACCAGCATCCTCGTAACCGACATATCCTGGAGGCGCACCGACCAAACGTGCAACCGAATGACGTTCCATGAATTCGCTCATGTCGAGTTGAATGAGCGCGTCCTCGCTGCCGAACAGGAATTCAGCCAGCGCTTTGGTCAATTCTGATTTACCGACACCCGTTGGCCCCAGGAACATGAACGAACCAATTGGGCGTCGGGGGTCTTTCAAACCAGCACGGGCGCGGCGTACAGCCTTGCTGATGGCATCAATCGCTTCATTCTGGCCGATGATGCGGGCATGGAGTGCTTCTTCCATGTGCATCAGGCGTTCGCTTTCTTCGCCCGCGATACGCATCACAGGGATGCCAGTCCACATTGCCACAACTTCAGCAATGTCTTCGGCGCTCAGGCGAGGCTGGTTGGTTTCTTCGTTCCAGTTGGATTTCAGAGCCGCCAGCGTATCCCGCAGGCTGTCGCGCTGCATCTTCAATTGGGCGATTTCTTCTTCAGTCGCGTCGTCGTCACCGAGCAGACGCAGATCGTCTTCCAGGCGGGTGAGTTCGAGTTCGGAATTGCGTACCTGCGCGGCTTCCGGGCTTTTGTACATGCGCAGGCGGGCAGAAGCTTCGTCAATCAGATCAATCGCCTTGTCTGGCAGGAAACGATCTGGCACGTAGCGCGCTGAGAGATTGGCTGCGGCTTCGATGGCCTCATCGGTAATTTCGACGTTGTGATGTTCCTGATAGGGAATTTTAATTCCTTGCAGGATTTCAATGGTTTCTTCAATCGTCGGCTCATCGACAATGATCTGCTGGAAACGGCGTTCCAGCGCGGCATCGCTTTCGATGTGTTTGCGATATTCATCCATTGTCGTCGCGCCGATGCACTGCAATTCGCCGCGTGACAGGGCTGGCTTGAGAATATTGGCGGCATCGACACTACTGCCCGCCGAACCTGCACCGACGAGCATATGCACTTCGTCGATAAACAGAATGCTATCGGATGATTTCAGTTCTTCAATGACACGTTTGAGGCGTTCTTCGAATTGACCGCGATACATCGTGCCAGCCACCAGCGAACCCACATCAAGCTGGAGAACGCGCTTGTTCAGCAGCGGCTTGGGCGTATCGCCCATGACAATGCGCTGTGCCAGACCTTCGACAATGGCCGTTTTACCGACACCCGGTTCGCCGATCAGGGCAGGATTGTTTTTACGACGGCGGCTCAAAACCTGAATCACACGCTCGATTTCGGTTTCGCGGCCTACTACCGGGTCGAGCTTGCCTTCCTGCGCCATCTGCGTCAAATCTGTCGCCAGTTGGTCAACCAGCGGCGTTTTGCCTGCGGGTGGACGGCGTGGGCGTTCTTCTGGATTTGGTTGGTTGCTTTGAACAGGGCTTTCTTGCAGCACGCGCCGGGTTTGGCGGCGTACTTCTTCTGGGCTGACCCCCAGACGCTTTAACACGTCGATGGCAACCCCCTCAGATTGGCGAACCAATCCTAAGAGTAGATGCTCGGTACCAATATAGTGATGACCCATGCGGCGAGCTTCGTCAACTGCCAGTTCCAGCACGCGCTTTGTTCCGGGTGAGAGGTCAAGCTGAGTGCTGGGAGTACGAGTGGTTGCCCGTGTCAGGCGTTCCACCAACTCTTCAACACGGCGCTGCTCAAGACCCAGATCGCGCAATACACGGCCCGCTACACCACCTTCTTCACGCATCAAGCCTAAGAGCAGATGCTCAGTCCCAATATAATTGTGCTGAAGCCTTTCGGCCTCTTCCTGGGCTAGGCTTAGTACACGCCGCGCCCGCTGGGTGAAGCGTTCCATTTTATTCGGCACGGTAAAATCCCTCCGTTATACTTCCATCGCCTTAGTAACGAACTTTACCCGGGAAACCTTGAATAAAGATAAATTTATCCAATTATATCCCTACTTACGAGTAGACATATCCCCAATATTATCAGTAAATCATTAGAACGTGTGTTAAGTTGGCAGAGTGTAACAATTTTAGCACAAGGGTGATATTGGGGAGAAATCGAGAAAGGGGCAGTCAAAATCGCCCCTTTGTTGATCGCATTTGTAAGTGTTTCCAGAAGAAAATCATTCAATGCTGGCAGCGTTTAGTGCCAGTCCATATCCAGATATTCAGCGGAGTTGACACGCTTGAGGCTGAGGCCAAGCCGCCGATTTTCAATATCCATCTTGACGACGCGCAGGGTGAGCGTATCGCCTTCGTTGACGACTTCACGCGGATGATTCACGCGCTGTTCGGACAACTCAGAGATATGAATGAGGCCTTCGATCTCCGGCGCATCGACGATCTGGGCAAACGCGCCAAATTTGGTGAGCTTGGTGATTGTCCCCTGAACAAGCTGCCCGATGCTGTAATTGATGGCAACGGCATCCCAGGGGTCGGCTTCCTGGCGCTTCATGCTCAAACCGATACGTTTGCGCTTGGGATCGATGCTGATGACCTCGACCTTTACTTCCTGCCCAACCTTCACCAGTTCTTTCGGATGGGTGAGGTGCTGCCATGAGAGTTCTGTCAGGTGAACGAGACCTTCAGCGCCGCCGACATCGACAAACACGCCGAAATCGACCAGACTGACCACACGCCCAACACGGACATCGCCAACTTGCAGATCGCTGATGAGCGACTCTTTACGAGATTCGCGCACTTCGCGGGCGGCGGCACGCTCGGAAAGAATCAGGCGGTTGCGGGCACGGTCTACTTCCATCACCTTCACGGCAATGGCTTCGTTGACCATACCCCCCCAGCGTTCTTCTGGAGTCTCGCCTTCGATTCCCTGGCGGCGATCCGCGCCGATCTGACTTTGCGGCACAAAACCGCGCACACGCCCAAAGCGCACGATCAGACCACCTTTGTTGTAGCCGGATACATGGCTTTCGTAGACCTGCTGGCTGACGCGATATTCTTCAGCCTTTTTCCAGTCCAGTTCTTCCAACGCGCGGTTAACCGACAGAAGAACATTGCCGTTGACATCGCGGGTGTTGATGACATAAACCGGAATACGCTCTCCTGGCTTGAGCGTCTCAATCGTCTCGCGGCTCATACGTTCCAGTTCGCGCCCTGGAATGATGCCTTCCGATTTCCCGCCCACATCGACCAGCACGGCTGTCGGTGAGGTTGAGATAATCGTCCCTTCGATCAATTCACCCTTTTTGAAAGTGGGCAAGCCAAGATCACCTGCCATCACCTCTTCCATGGTTGTAGGCTCATCGTCCGGTGTTGTTTCTGTCTCAACCGGGGCATCTTCTTCAATATTTTCTGTAATGGGTTGTTCCATTATTGTCTCTTCACTTGCTGTTTCTGCGGTCTCCGACGGATCAGCCGCAGGCGTTTCCGACGGTTCGGCGGTGAAAGAATCCGACTGGACTTCCTCGGCATCGCCTGGCCCTGGTAGATTAGAATTCATAAAGTGTAGCTCCCGAACACATGGGTACGGGAACAGATTATACCCAGCGTGGCGAGAAAATCAAACTCAAAAAAGACAGAATTGTTGAAACAATTCAATTAGACAAATCAAACGGTCTATTCTGTCACTCTATATCCAAAAAGTACCCTCAAATTGACAACTGTAATCGGTAGCAATATTCTCTTAATCACTTCTCTATAATCGAAATGTTTTATATGACATCTCAACAGCCTGATATGTCTGAAGCAAGTGCAAAACAAGACTCGTCTCCGATCAGCGAAGCAGAACGCAATGCTATGCGCTCTTATCTTCAGCGATCCGAAGTGCGTTTATCAACGCTGCATCGCGTAGCAACGGCGTTTATCAGCGGGGCAGGACTGCTTTTACTGATACCCGTATTTTTTAAGGATGCCATCGACAGCATTATTTCGATTGTGCTCACGCAAGCTGCGAATCTATTTCCGCAACTGGGGCTTCAGGGCTTGTTCCTTACCGGGGTAGTCTATCTGGTGATTTTTTACCCACTTCTGCTATCCCTCAGCATTCCACTCTATGGTGTTTACCTCCTGCTCAAAGACATGGTGCATTTTTATTTCACGATTTATACACCTGGATTTTCAGAGAATATGCTTAACCCGACTTTTGCGCTCACGGGGATCATGTTCTCTAAGGATGAATCCCCACAAGCCAAGCGTGAGGCGATGCGCTATGAATATGAATCGACGCAAATGGGTTTCATGATCCCATTCAGCAAGGAACGACATGAACTCTATTTCGATAGCATTATTGAGAAAACCAATGGACATATCATCCCTGAATCACGTCAACTGGATAAACTCAAAGCTGAGGGGGTGCTGCCTGCTGATTATAACGAACAGAGCGTCAATCGTTTTAATACTGCGTTAGGGATTGCCCGCAGTCTGGATCGCACGTTGGCTCAGGAAGTCGCCGTGACCGAAATGGCGCTGGTGAGGCATGTGTTGTATCTGCGTCGGTTAATGCTGCGTTATATCAAAACGTTGCTGATGTTCATCTGGACAATGGTTATTTCGTTCATGATGCTGCCGTTTCTCAAGGATGACCGATTTCCAACCATGATCGTCTTGGCACTCGGCTACCTGATCTGGTCATTGGCGGTCATGCGGATCATTCGTTGGCCGCTGCACTGGATTTACCGACACCGCCGCACCAATATTAATTTCGATCAGGTAGATCCACAGCTCACGTTTATGGAAAGCAGCATCCGAAAATATTGCAATATCTCGATTGTCGCGTCGCTTATTGGGCTGATCCTGACTGTAGCTGCTTATGTCAGCTAATAGTGAAATCTATGAGGTGATCCCATACCCGTCGTTGTAACATGCGGGTATGAGGTTGTCTGTAAAATCAGCTTTTATGGAAGTGCGGCAGCACATCGCGGGCGAGTAATTCCAACCCTTCGATGTCATCCTGATTCATCCATTGCAGCATGAAGCGCTCAACTCCGGCTTCGGTGTAACGGCTGATCTGGTCGATAATAGCCGGACCAGTGCCGACAATCATGCCCCGCGCGATTAATTCATCCATCGTGCGTCCGTCCAGCTTGGCTTGCAGGGCAGCATCGTCTTTACCGAAAACCACCTGCGTCATGAGCGAACGTTTGACATCAGCGGCATCGCGCCCATTTTCCTGCAAGAGTGCGTTAAGCTGCTGGGTGCGTTCTTTATATGTATCCAGCGGGACAAAAACCCCATTCCATTCATCGGCGAATTTGGCGACCAGTCCGAGTGTGCGCTTCGGGCCGTTGCCGCCGATCATGACAGGTGGGCCGCCACGCTTTGGATGGGGCAGGAGTTGGGCATTATCCAGCGAGTAATGTTTGCCCTGGTAACTCACCGGGCCGTCGGTGAGGTAAAGCCGCGCGGTGATTTCCAAAGCATCGGTGAGCATTTCGTAGCGCGTCGAAACATCATAAAACGGTATGCCAAATTTTTTATGTTCATATTCGTTCCAGCCCGCGCCTAAGCCCAAAATCAGTCGTCCATTGCTCAATTCGTGAATATCGGCGGCAACCCGTGCGGTCATCGCCGGATGCCGGAATGTCGTCGGCGCGACGCATGAGCCAAATTCGATGCGCTTGGTATGGCTGGCGGCATAGGTCAGCGAAACCCATAATTCGAGCGAATCTTTATCGGGCGGCGCTGCGTTGGTGTAGTGATCGGAGCGAAACACGCACTGATAGCCGAAATCTTCGGCTGCCTGGAGGAGACGCTGCCAGCGCGCCCATGTCAAACCATCCTGACCTTCAAGCATGATCCCGATTTGAGACATTATTACCCCTTTGATCCTAGAAAAAGACTTGACCATTGTAACAACCGAATGACCGTCGGCAAAAATTAACACTTTGTGTGGATTGCGCCCCCGCCAATTTGTGTCACAATGAAGTTCAATATTATGGCGATATAGGAATTTCGTATGAACCTCAATCTGCCAATTTTTGACCAACTGGCGAACAGCCAGAATATCCTGATCGCTGGGGCTGGCGGCGGCTTCGATATTTTCGCCGGACTTCCACTCTATTTTGCCTTGCGCGAAAAGGGTAAAACGGTGCATCTCGCCAATTACAGCTTTACCGATTTTGAGATTGCAACGATTGTCAGCAAGCCGGAAATTCTGGTGGATGGCCTGGTGATGGGGACACGTGCGCCTGTCATGAAGCGTTTCCCTTATTTCCCCGAAGGCTTTCTGACTCAGTGGTTTAAAGAAGTGCGCGATGAAGATGTCACGGTCTGGATGCTGGCAAAAGTAGGGGTTGTGCCGTTGATCACCGCTTATCAGGCATTGGTCAACCATCTCAAAATCGACGCGCTGATCCTGGTCGATGGTGGGGTCGATTCGATCATGCGTGGCGATGAAGTTGGCGCAGGTACGCTGGTTGAGGATTCGATTTCGCTGGCGGCAGCGGACACCCTTGATATCCCAGTCAAAATTCTGGCATGTATTGGTTTTGGCACGGAAGTCGAAGAGGCCTTGTGCCACTATAACGCACTGGAAAATATGGCGGCGCTGGCGCAGGAAGGCGCATTTCTAGGCGGCTGTGCGCTCGTTCCTCAAATGGAAGCATTCAAACACTACGAGTCCGCCTGCCGCTATGTCTGGGAACAGCCCGGACACGCTAAAAGCCACATCAGCACGCGCATTATCCCGGCGGTACATGGCTATGTCGGCAATTATCAAATGTATCCGTTTGACCCGTTTAATTCGAGCAGTGTATTTCTCTCACCGTTGATGACCCTGTACTGGTTTTTTGATGCAGCGACAGTCATCAAGCACAATTTGATTATCGACCTGCTGCGCCCCACGATGACGACCCATGAAGCCATGATCCGCGTGATGGCCTATCGCCAACACCTGAAGGCGCGCCCATGTCGCCCGATCCCGTATCCTTAGCCATTCGAATACGCGCCATAATATGTGCGCTTGATTTGCGTTATTGCACAATATGTGCGCTTGACTCGCATTTGTGTTATTATATCGACCTTCTAAAATTTGTTTGCTTTTATGGATTCCTATGCCAGTTATTGAACACAAAATTAACATCAATCGTTCGGTGACAGATATTTTTAAATTTGTCTCCGATTTTCATAACAACCCTCAATGGCAGCCTGAGTCGATTCAGCTTCAGCGGGCAGGGCAGGTCAAGGTTGGTGAAATGGTCGTCGGCACACGCAAGGTGATGGGGCGTACCGTCCACGTCAATGCGGATGTAGTCGAGTATGTTCCTAATCAGAAAATCGCCTACACAGGTATTATGGGCAGTTACCCATTCAGGTCAACCTTTAAGTTCAACTTTGCCAGCAGCGGCACTGAAGTGACTGAAACGATGGACATCCGCATCATGTGGATCTATTTTATGTTTCGGCCATTCGTCATCCGGGGTATTGAAAGCCAGATGAAAACGTCACTTGAGGGTTTGAAAAAGGTGATGGAAGCTCGCTACAAATAAGCGGCCTGCTTAAGTTTCGCTGTTCCCGGTATTTTTGACCAGTGGAGCGATGCCTTGCGAATTCAGCCTGGAAAATACCTGAGACATATATTCAGCGCTGTGGGGCATGTTGTTTTCCAGCCACCATCCGATGAGTGTCACCAGCGCCCCTGTCATGTATGTGGCGAGGATCTCCAAAGCCAGTGTATCGTCCTTATGCTGTCGAAACTGTTTTTGTATAACCCTCGCTAAATAATCGCGAATTTGCCGAGTCATTGTTACAGCACCTTGCCCACTCAGAAACACTCTATAAAGCTCGTGATTTTCAGCGGCATGTTGGAAAACCATCAGGCTCAGTGTGTTGCTGTCCGATAGAAAATCCTCGTGAGTGATTGAATCAAGCCGTTTCACCAGTCCATCAAACATTTCTTCCAGACTGCTGGCGAGCAATTCATCTTTGCCACCTGGATAGTGAAGGTAGAAAGTAGCTCGCCCCAGATTGGCACGATCTGTGATCTCCTGCACAGTAATAGCTTCATAACTTTTTTCAAGTATTAAGGCCGTCAGCGCGTTCCGCAAAAGCTGCCGGGTTCGCAGCACACGGCGATCCGATTTTCGCTCACTCATAAAAATTTGCCGTCAATTTCTAAACAGATGTCTATAAATTGACTATTTTATTGAATTCGTTATGGTTATGCAAAAATTTACCGTTTGAGGAATATCAATATGACGCTTATTACCCGCTATGACGAACTCACCTGGCCGGAAGTCGCCGCGCTGCCTCGTGATTTGCCGCTGGTGCTGCCACTGGGCGCAGGCTATGACGATGAAGCGATTGCACAGGCTGTTGGTGTCGATCATTTTTGTATCCTCCCTGCTCTGCCGTATGGTTGGGAAGGGAGCATCGTCGGTGTAGGCGAGGCGATGCTGCGGCGGGTGGTGGCGGGCATCTTCAGTGGGCCACAGGAGGAGCATTTTTCGCGACTGTATGTGGTTCATGACGGCGCGGAAAATCTGGATATGCCCGACGTAACACACTTGAAATTGCAGCGACATACCCCGTATTACCCCAAAATATTCGCCACGCCCCAGCGCGTGATTCTCATTCCCTGTGGACACACCGAGCAGCACGGTTATCACCTGCCCATGAACACGGACACGGTGATTATTGGCACGATTGCCGAAAGAGTCGTCGCTGCTATCCCCGATGAAGCCGAAATGCTGCCGACGCTGCCCTATGGTGTCAGTATGTATCGTTCGTCGTTCGCCGGGACGTTTAATATGGGCGGGCGCACATTCGAGGATTTTCTACTCGCGGTGCTGGATGTGCTGGTCGAGCGTGGCGCGGATCGCTTTTATCTGATGAGTGGTCACGGTGGTAACAGTTCGTTTTTGCATAACGTTGTCAAATATGCCGGAGATCGCCATCATCCGATTTTCGCGGCGACGGCCTTTTTGCACACCGCTGGTCATCTCGGTGCGCCTGCGCTGGAACGTTATCGCAAATCCAAAATAGGCGGGATGGGACATGCCTGCGAACTCGAAACAGCTTATTTACTCCATTTGCGTCCGGAACTCTGCCATATGGATCGCGTGGTTGACGAAATCGACTTCATCAGCACCCCCAATTATTATATGGACTGGATCGAAGGCGGTGCGCTTATCATCAGTGCGCCCTGGGAGGACGATACACTGACCGGCAGCTACGGCGCGGGCAGCGTAGCGACAGCGGAAAATGGTGCGCGCTGGCTGGAAATTGCCGTCCAGGAAAAGGTCGAACATGTGCGCGAAATTCACGAACAGGCATGGCTGCGAATTGCCCGCCGAATGAGCCGATAATCCCCTAAAAGCTGAGGGCTATTTTCTCATCTTTTCTAATGGATTTTTGATGATTTTTAGTGTAAAATTAGAACAAGTGATCTAATTAAGGCGGATGTGAAAATGAAGCCCACTAACATCAAAAGACTGCAATGGCAGAGCCGAAAACTCCATACAAAACAGGTTGACCGACATACGTTCGCCGTCGAAAGTGTTTCCAATCCATTGGCGCATCATATCGTTACGGTCATCTTTAAGCCGGAAGGCATCCACGCCCGCTGTACCTGCCCCTGGGCGCTCAATTATGGCGTGGCATGTACGCATGTCATGGCAGCGCTGGAACATATGGCGGCGCTCAAAGGCCGCAAACTCAGCTTCTGGTCTACGCGCGAGGAAGCCCGACGGCAGCGACAACGCGTATTCTATCTGTGGGGTAGTGGTCGCGACGAAGGTATCTGGATTACCAGCCGCGCCGCGTAATCGAAACCACGTAGCGGTTTCTCTGCTTCGAGGTTAGCGGAAAAGGGGTGACTCGGCGAGTCGCCCCTACTACGACATGCGGTTGTTTGGTGTTTGAAGAGTGGAATGTCAGGGCGCAAGGCCTTGCGCCCCATATGCACCAACTTAAGAGACCTGCCGGAGAGACTGAAAGGTCAAAGGATGGAGAGAACGGCAGGACATGCGGGAGGTGGCGGGCAAGAGATGGGCGAGACGGCGTAAAAA
>JALHNB010000006.1:0-92601 GCA_022843745.1 Anaerolineae bacterium
GTTGTTCAAATTGCTCTTCTGTTACACTGGTCGGGATAGTGCTCATGGTTATTTTCCTTTGTGAGGCTTTTAACCACTTTGCACTATCCTTCTCTTTTTGAAAAGCTTGAATCACTTCACTCTCATATAATGATAAATTTCCATCCGAATTAGCATCAATCGAGCCTTATATTCAACATGAAAATGGCTCAACTTATGGACAGGCAAAATAGACCTGCCCATAAGATAAATAAGCTTTGCGATGTAACAATTAACGGTTAGAACCCACTCAGTTGGCTCAAATCCGCGCGTCCGGTTTGCATCGCGCCGATGGCTTGCAGGAGCGCCAGCCGATTGTGGCGAACGGATTCATCTTCAGCATTGACCAGCACTTCATCGAAAAATTTCGTTACGGCGGGAAGCATAGGCTCGAACGCGCTGAGGAAAGCATCGACGTTGCCTTTATTATCCAGTTTAGCGCTGGCATCCTGATAAGCAGCATACAGATTCTTCTCTGCTGGCTCGGTCAGCAAGTCCGGCTGAATGCTGTATTGTGCCTTTTCGCTACGGGTAATACGCACACAGCGGGCAAAACCGTCTAACATTGGTGTCCAATCCTCGCGCTGCACCCACTGGCTCAACTGGCGAATACCTTCAAGCGCCGGATAGGGATTGTGACTCTGTTCGCGCAATACCGCTGCGATCACGTCACGTGACCAATCGTGTTCTTCCAACCATGAGCGCAAACGCCCGCCGATAAAATCCAAAACCTGGGTACGTGCCTGGGGCGCAACTTCGACTGGCGCTGCATTCGCCACTAGATTAATTGCGTCCGTCAAATCAAGGTCGATTTCTTTCATGACCAGAATCTGCACAATGCCCGATGCCGCACGGCGCAAACCATAAGGATCAGCCGTTGATTTTGGTGCAAGCCCGACGGCAAACAGTCCAACGAGGCTGTCCAGGCGATCAATCAAGCCGAGCAGAGTCCCCGCAGGGCTGGCAGGCAGAATATCATCCGCGCCGCGTGGCAGCCAATGTTCAAAAATCGCATCGGCAATATCACGGGTATAACCAGCCAACAACGCATACTCGCGACCCATAACCCCCTGAAGCGATGTCATCTCGACCACCATCTGTGTCGCAAGATCGGCCTTTAACACATGCGAGGCGCGTTGGGCAATGGTCGCCGAAGTCGCGTCAATATGGAGCAAATTGCCAACTGGATCAACCAGACGGGCAATACGCTCATTTTTATCAAGCATTGATCCAAGTTTTTCCTGAAACGTCAAGGTCGCGAGGCGAGGCAGGAAATCTTCGAGCTTCTTCTGTGTATCCTGCTTATAGAAGTAGGCCGCATCCGAAAAACGCGCTCGCAGCACATCTTCATTGCCAACACGCACATTATCCAGATGGTCAGCATCCCCGTTGCGAACGGTGATGAAGTACGGCATCAGCCGACCCTGAGCATCTTCCAGGGCAAAATAACGCTGGTGCTTGCGCATAACCGTGATGAGAACCTCGCGCGGCAGCGCCAGCGAGTCGCGATCAAATTCGCCGCGCAGGGCCGTCGGGGCTTCAATCAGGTTAGTTACTTCGTCCAGAAGCGCGGGGTCATCGGGGATATTCCCACCGATTTCATTTGCCAGCGCCGTAATCTGTTCAAAAATCCGGGCGCGACGCTGACCAAGATCGAGAACGATATGTTCTGAATCGATATGCTTAAAATAATGGGCCGAATCGACGATCTCATGCTCCGGCGAACCATAGGGACGCAAGCCGCGCGTCACATTGCTGCTGGCAACACCGGCATAGGCAAATGGGATCACTTCTTTACCGAACAGCGCCAGAATCCAGCGAATCGGACGCGAGAAGGCGACACCGCTGGCATTCCAGCGCATCACTTTGCCGAATGTCAGCCCCCCGATCAGATTGGGCAGCGCCTCCGCCAGGACTTCGGTTGCCGGACGGCCCGCCGTGTGTACCAACGCGGTCACATACTGCCCGCCGTCCATCTCGGTGACTTTCAAGTCTTCGATGCGAACGCCTTTTCCACGCGCAAAGCCTTCAGCGGCTTTTGTGGGTTTACCCTGAGCATCGAATGCGGCTTTTGCTGTCGGCCCACGCTCGATTTTTTCCATATCTTCCTGGCGGGGCGCGACATTCTTGGCATAAATCACCAGCCGGCGCGGTGTGCCGAAGATTTCAACATCCCCATGTGAGAGGCGCAAATCGGTAAACAGCTTTTCCGCAGCCGTTTTTAACTGTGTTAATGCGCCATCCAGATCGTCTGGCGGGAGTTCTTCAACACCAAGCTCGAATAAAACATCAGCCGGAGCAGTCGGCGCGGCAGGCAGCGCACGCGGTATTTGCAGCGCCGGGGCAGCCCACAGTGGATTTTGAATCGGGTAAGAAACGTCTTCACGCTGTGCGGCAAATGCCTGAGCGACATTGCGGGTCATATCGCGCATCCGGCGGAAATAGCTGGCGCGTTCCGTAACACCAATCGCACCACGCGCATCCAGCACATTAAAGAGATGGCTGCATTTCAGCACATAATCATAGGAAGGGATAACCGCACCTGCTTCAAGTGCGCGTATACTTTCGCGCTCATAAACATCATAGGTTTGCCGCAGACCATCGACATCGGCGATTTCGAAATAATATTTGCAGTGTTCAATCTCGCTTTGGAGGAACATATCGCGGTATTGCAGGCCGGACATCCAATCAATATCCCAGGCAGCGTGCTTACCTTGCAGCGCCAGAACGATACGCTCCAGCCCATAGGTAATTTCGACGGACACCGGATTCAATTCCAGACCACCCGCCTGCTGAAAATAGGTGAACTGCGTGATTTCCTGACCGTTCAGCCAGACTTCCCACCCCAAACCCCACGCGCCGAGCGCCGGGCTTTCCCAATTGTCTTCAACGAAGCGGATGTCCTGCTCACGTGGGTTCAGCCCCAGCGCTTCCAGCGATTGCAGATAAATTTCCTGCGGATTACCAGGGTCAGGCTTCAGAATGACCTGATATTGAAAGTAATACTGCATCCGGTTTGGGTTTTCGCCATAGCGTCCATCATCGGGGCGCACACTTGGCTCGACATAGGCGACACGCCAGGGTTCTGGCCCCAGCACACGCAGCAGCGTTGCCGGATTTCCCGTACCTGCGCCCACCTGAATATTATAAGGATTCCAGAGGACACAGCCGTGATCTGTCCAGAACTGGTGTAATTTCAGGATAACTTGCTGAAAATTGAGTGGTTGCGCCATTCGCTCGTCCTGCTTTTAGATGTGTTATGGGTGATTAACCGCGTGTATTATAAGGGCAAGAGTCAAGGTTCGCGAGGGCTGCTGTTTTGCCTCCTATCCCTGACCGTTGCATCTGATCTACCCGAATATGCCGCTGAGTTCTCACTCATAGATTCTATGTGATCTATATCATAAAGATTCAATTAATGACAATCATTACATCTCGAAGGTGCAATAATGATAACGGTGAACAAGCTCGAAAATCCGAGAGGTATATATGTCACGCACAAGAAAAATCATGGTTGCAGCAGTTATCGTTATTGTCTTGGGCTTTATCGCCCTTCAATTTGTCGGCAATTTCGTCCCGGCTTTTGCCCGCACGAACCCGGCTGTTACCTACGAAATCAATTGGGATACACCACAAACCGAGCAATTAATGCGTTCTGCTTGCTATGATTGCCATAGTAATGAGACCGTTTGGCCGTGGTATTCGAACATTGCGCCTGTTTCATGGCTAGTCGCCAAAGATGTGAATGAAGGCCGCCAAAAACTGAACTTTTCTACTGGTCATGGGGAAATGGAAGCTGACGAATTGATTCACGAAATTAATCGTGGTGAAATGCCACCAGCAATTTTCCTCATCATGCACCCGGAAGCAAATCTAAGCGCCGACCAGAAAAACGCACTTGTCACTGGAATCGAAGCCTCACTTAGAGGTGGATAATCTGAAGGCGGCAAGGCAAGTGTAGAAATCGCAGAAAATCACCGCTAAGATTTTCGCCTCTTATTCTGCTAAAAGAATGCCTCTGCTGGAAGACAGGGGCATTTTCATGCCACCAGCAATTGACACCATTCAGATTATATGATTTCCTGGTAGCTCACGTAACGACAGGCAAAGCAGTGGGTTATTATTGGTAACATGAAAGCACCCTGGAAACGTTCACCTAAAACGCAAGACCTTTCGGAACTGTCCGATTCTGAACTGGTACAGTTGGCGAAAGACAATCAAGAAGCATTTGGAATCCTGTACGAGCGTTACATCAGGAAAATCTATAACTACATTTACTATCGGACTGGTAATCACCACGATGCCGAAGATTTGACGGCGTTGGTGTTTTATCGCGCGATGGGACACATTGAAAATTACACCGAGCGCGGTGTTCCTTTCCAGGCATGGCTGTACCGCATCGCGCATAACCTGGTCGCCAATTGGCATCGTGACCGGGGCCGCCGAAAAATTATCGCGCTTGAAGAATTTGCAGGGCCAGCACCATTATCCGAAGTTCCCGATGTGCAGACTGAGGATAAAGAGGAACGTGAAATCCTGCTGGACACTATTCGACGACTCCCGGAAGAACGCCAGCAGTTGTTAATCCTCAAATTTATCGAGCGCATGTCGAATGCCGAAATTGGCGACATTATGGGACGGACAGAAGGCGCAATTAAATCGCTCTATCATCGGACGCTCATCGCTCTGCGTGATGAACTGAACATGCACGACCTCGGTCACCAAATCTCAAGCCGAATTAACGATACAGAAGGCTAAACCACTTATGCCCAATTCAGACCGATCCGATATGCAGATCGAGAATCTTCTTTCCGCTGTAACCGACGCTCTGCTGGCGGAAAACATCAACATTGACACCATCAGCCGTCAATATCAAGTCTCACGCAAAGAACTGGACAGCTTTGTGCGTGTCATCAATCGGCTTCATCTTGTGCTGGTCAGTGTGCAGCCCTCACGCCGCTTTGTGCGTCGCCTCAAGCAGGATTTGGTCGGCGTTCCCAACCGAAACGTTCTTTCGCGTGTGCGCCATTTGCCGCCGCGTGTACAGATCGCCGCCGGAATCGCGCTCGTCGCCGGATTCATGTTTTTGTCACGCCGCCGCATGGTTCATGAAATCAATGAGGAAACGCAGGAAATCATCAGCGCTTAGTGCCTCAAGAATATGCATTGAGCGCACTGTGACATTTGTCAGATATTTGCGTGATGTACGGCAATTCCGCTGCCCACTCATTAAAGCGATAATGCAACCATATTCAAGAAACAATTCGCTTTGATACTTACGGACGAGCAAAATCATGAACAACAAATGGCAAAGCACTGTTTAAGCTCTTCCCCTCGCCCACCTTCTCTTTTCAGATAACCGTTTTTCGGTTTGAAATATCACAGGTCTTTTACACAGTGATTTTCTGCTGTGAAAGTAACCTAAAGACTTATTGTGAATACACATTTCTGATGTGACATTCAGATATGACAATCATGAGATCAGAAATTCTTTGTCTTTTGTGACATCACCAAACTATTAGGCATGCTTCTGAAATGAATGTTGTTATAATATATTTTTTACGATGGAAATTTTATAGCAATCCAAAATACAATGACAGGAGTCATCTCATGAAATATCTGAACTATCGTCTCTCAGCGGCAATGTGGGCGCGAGTTTTGCTACTCTGGTTGGTACTCGCTCTTGGCGCTCTCGTTGGGGGAGCAGCAGCTTTAGCACTGGGCCAGTTCATCCAAGGTAATATTCGCAACGAACTGTCAGCACAGCAGATCTCTTTTTCGGCAGAAGAGCAGCTTTCCGATGAAGAACGGCAAATTCCTGGCACGGTCGAAAATGCCGGACAACCACTCACCACGGGCAACCAGGCCAAGGTTTACTCAGAACTCATCGGGTTGCACATGGGGGAGGCAGCCGAGGCGGCAGGCTATCCAGGTGCTGCTTACGCAACATTGGGCGGCATTCAACGCGAATTCAGAGCTGCGGTCACCGCAGCCACAGAAGCTGGCGACGATGATGCGCTTGCGGAAGCACAAGAGGGTTTAACAGCAGTCACGAATCTCCGCAACACGATGTTGACGGGCAGCAACCTTAGAGGAAACCTTCTCTCCGCTTACGGATGGGACAATGTTGCCACAGGAGTTACGACAGCAGGAATAGTTGTTCTAGTGTTAGCTGGTGTGTTCTTCGTCCTGTTCTTTTATGAATGGCGGCGAGGCCACTTACCCCCCACTGAGGCGTAATTTCCGAATTACACCTGCACTTTACCAGTCACATAAGGAAGACCTACCCGCTATAGGCTCACCACAAAGACACAATAACTGACCTCAACACAATCTTATATTCAACCAAAAGAGAGCTGCCTGTTTGGGCAGCTCTTTTCGTTTTAATTAAAATGTGGTCAATTTCAGAGTTCATGTGCTATGATCGTGCTTCAAATATGGTAATGAGCAGCGAATCCCTACCACAAATTTACTTCATTTTGGCGATTCCCGTTTGCTAAATATCGAATTTCAGCGATTACTTGACAATCCCCCATTATTGCCTGTATACTTGTCATTCGCACAACCTCTATTTTGCTGTCTCGTTTCATGGGACTAGATACAGAATTGCCATCGTTATTTTGTCCTCACAACTATCACTCAGGGAGTGGACTGTACTCCTGCTGAATTTAACTTCTAAACCCGGCTCGTCTTATCGTAATTTGAACTGAGGAGCGGTGCATGGCGCAACTAAGAGACAATATCAAGAACTACGCCCGGACACCCGATGTGCAGGCCTTGCCTTCGCTCATCGAAGTCCAACTCGAATCATTCAAGTGGTTCTGCGAACAGGGTCTGGCCGAACTGTTCGATGAAATCAGCCCAATCGAAAGCTTCAATGGCAACCTAAAGCTGTACCTGCCCGGTAACAGCCGTGAAGCCAAAGAATTTGGACTGAGCTATTGGTTCGAAGAACCGAAATACAGTGAAGAAATTTGCCTGGAACGCGATATGTCCTTCTCTGCGCCGCTTTACGTGCGTGTGGCGTTGGTCAATCGTGAAGCAGGCGAGGAAGTGGTGATCTCCGACATCTTCATGGGCGACTTCCCATTGATGACGGAAAAAGGCACTTTCATTATTAATGGCACCGAGCGTGTCGTGGTCAGCCAGCTCATTCGCTCTCCTGGCGTTTATTTTGCCGCCGAGGAAGACCGTACAACAGGCCGACGGCTCTCGAATGCCAAACTCATCCCTGACCGGGGTGCATGGATGGAATTTGAAACGCGCAAAAGCGATTATTTGACTATCAAGTTCAATCGCAAGCGCACGGTTCCTGTCACCATCTTGCTGCGCGCACTGGCAGCAGTCAATGATGGGATGCCCAGCGAGATTTCACCCATCCAGACTGGCAGCGATGAAGAATTACTCGCAATTTATGCCGCAACAGATACTGACCCCAACCGTCAGTACATCGCCAGCACCATTAAAATGGAACCGGCATGGGAATTGAAAAAAGAGCAAACGCTGGCACAGGCTGCTCTGCTCGAATTTTATCGCCGTATGCGCCCTGGCGACCCGCCCACACTGGATAACGCCCGCGAATATCTGGAAAGCCAGCTTTTCGACCAACGGCGTTATGACCTGGAACGTGTTGGCCGTTATAAGCTGAATCAGCGCTTACAGCTTGACCGCATCATCCCGCGCACGGTTCGCGTTGTCACCAAAAGCGACATTGTGAAGCTGATTGAGCGAATGATCGCTATCAACAACAATCTGGTCAATCCGGATGACATCGACCATCTGGGCAACCGCCGCGTCAAAACCGTTGGCGAATTGATCCAGAACAAGCTGCGTATCGGCCTGCGCCGGACGGAGCGTGTCGTCAAGGAACGTATGTCGATTCGCGAATCCGATAATCTGACTCCGGTTGCACTGGTCAATATTCGTCCAGTCGTCGCCGCGATCCGCGAATTTTTCGGTTCGTCACAGCTTTCGCAGTTCATGGAGCAGACGAATCCGCTGGCGGAACTCACCCACAAGCGCACACTCTCGGCTTTAGGGCCTGGTGGTCTGCGCCGTGAACGCGCGGGTTTCGATGTGCGTGATGTGCATCACAGCCATTATGGACGTATCTGCCCGATTGAAACGCCTGAAGGCCCGAACATCGGTCTGATTGGTCGCCTCGCCAGCTATGGACGTGTCAACGAATATGGCTTTATCGAGACACCTTATCGCCAGGTCGTGAAATTCCTGCCGCCCACCGACCCCGAAATTATCGGGCGTACCGTGCGCGACGATATTGAAAATTCAAAAGGCACTGTTGTCGCCGAAGAAGGCGCGGTCATTGATCGCGAATTGGCAAACAAACTCGCGAAGGCGGGAATTGAAAAAGTGCCGATTATGCCCTTCGTGATCCCGGAAACGATCTATCTTTCCGCCGATCAGGAAGACAACTTCGTGATCGCCCAGGCGAATGCGCCGCTTGATGAACTCAAGCAGTTCTCCAGCAAGCGTATTTCGGCTCGTTATAACCAGCAGTTCCTGGTCGTCCCGGCACAGCGTATCGACTATATGGATGTTGCGCCGCGCCAGATCGTGGGCATCAGCGCCGCGTTGATCCCCTTCCTGGAACATGACGATGCGAACCGCGCCCTGATGGGTTCGAACATGCAGCGTCAGGCCGTGCCGCTGCTCAAGCCAGACGTGCCGATTGTCAGCACGGGTATGGAAAATCAGGCAGCCTATGACAGCGGTCAGGTTCTCGTCTGCGAAGAGGATGGCGAAGTCACCAGCGTTCAGGGTGATCGCATCACCGTCCGCACCGGCACCAACGAAGAACGTGTTTATCGCCTGCGTAAATACAATCGTTCGAATCAATCGACCTGTATTGACCAGCGTCCAGTAGTCTTCAAGGGCCAGATCGTCCATAAGGGCGAAGTTATCGCCGACAGTTCATCGACAGATCACGGCAATCTTGCCCTCGGTCACGATGTCTTGGGCGCATTCCTCTCATGGGACGGCGGCAACTACGAAGATGCGCTGCTCATCAGCGAACAACTGCTGCGTGAAGATAAATTCACCAGTATTCATATCGAGAAGCACGAAATCGAAGCGCGTGACACCAAGCTGGGGCCGGAAGAAATCACCTATGATATTCCGAACGTCGGCGAGGATGCGCTGAAAGATTTGGACGAGTTCGGTATTGTTCGCATCGGTGCGGAAGTCGGCCCGAATGATATTCTGGTCGGTAAGATCACACCAAAGGGCGAAAAAGAACTCAGCCCTGAAGAAAAACTGCTCCGCGCGAATAACGGTGAGAAGGCGCGTGAAGTGAAAGACTCGTCCCTGCGCCTGCCGCATGGTGAAAAAGGCAAGGTTGTGGATGTCAAGACATTCACACGCGAAGAACATCGCGACCTCCCTGCCGGAGTTGAAAAGATGGTGCGCGTCAGCGTGGCGCAGAAGCGTAAGCTGACAGTCGGCGACAAAATGGCCGGACGGCACGGTAACAAAGGTGTCATCTCGAAAATTGTCCCGATTGAAGACATGCCCTATCTGGAAAATGGTCGTCCGGTGGACATCATTCTGAATCCACTGGGTGTGCCAGGTCGTATGAATATCGGTCAGGTATTGGAAATTCACCTGGGCTGGGCGGCTGAACGTCTCGGTTTCCGCGCGATCACACCCGTGTTCGACGGTGCGAAAGAATCCGAAATCCGCGCTGAACTCGGACGCGCCTGGATGACTGATCTCGCCTGGAAGGAAATCACCAACCGCGCCTGGGAATGGATCAGCCAATTTGTCGAAGCTGGTCAATATGACCCTGAAGAACTGGAAGACGACGACGAAATTCGCCGCCTCTATGTTCACGAATGGCTGGGACAACGTTCCGAATACAATATCGAAAAGCTCATCACCGATCAGGTTTATGCTCGACGAGCTGTGCTGCGTGAGTGGCTGCGCGAAAAGGGCCTTTATCCTGACGACGTGCTGCTGTTCGAAACCACGGGCATCGAAAACGAGGAACGCCGCCGTCGTGACGAAGGTGCGCTGAAACTTTCACTGCGCATGTGGACACAATGGGCAGACCCGGAAATGGTCATCCCTGACGATGCCGATGAACAAGAACTGTTTACGATAGCGGATCGTGCGATGCTTAAAACAGGCAAGGCGCTGCCCCATTATGGTAAACAACTGATTTATGATGGCCGGACGGGCGAAGTGTTTGATCGCTCAGTCACCGTCGGCATCATTCATATGCTGAAGCTGGCGCATTTGGTTGAAGACAAAGTTCACGCTCGCTCGACTGGCCCCTACAGTCTCGTCACCCAGCAACCGTTGGGTGGTAAGGCGCAGTTCGGTGGTCAGCGCTTCGGTGAGATGGAAGTGTGGGCGCTGGAAGCCTACGGCGCGGCCTATACGCTCCAGGAAATGCTCACGGTCAAATCCGATGACGTTCAGGGACGTGTCAAGACCTATGAAGCCATCGTTAAGGGTGAGCCGATTGAAGAACCGGGCATCCCGACCAGCTTCCGCGTGTTGGTGAAGGAACTGCAAAGCCTCGGCCTCGCAGTCGAAGCCATCGGCGAAAGCGGCGAGATTATCCGCTTCGGCAAAGAGGACGAGAAAGCTCGTACACCGAAGATGAATACTGGCCTGCTGAGTCTGGCGAGCGACAGCTCCGACTAACCACAAATTTCCACAGATTTTTTAAGGGCGACTCAGTGAGTCGCCCTTTTTATTTTAACGCCTAGACTCTCACTTTGCAGAAAACATCAGAACCGAAGCCATGATTTTCTTTGATATAATGAAGATGATGATTACGAGGATAAAGGATTCGTATGTCAGCAGGAAATCAGGACATCAGTACGATTTCGGGTGAAATCATCGCGACAGATGTGACATTTGAAGAATATCTCGAAAAATACGCGGCAGATTTTTGTGAGCTTGTGGAAGGAAACGTCATCAGAATGTCACCTGTTCATGAACGTCACGACATTATTGGTCGCTACCTGGCGATGATATTTGAGGCCTATTTTGATGTGCGTCCTATCGGAGTGATTCGACAAGCACCGTTTGTAATGAAAATTCCTGCTATTGGCCTTTCCAGAGAACCTGATATTCAAATCATTTTGAACACAAATTCAGGTAAACTGACCCCAACCTATATGGAAGGCCCAGCCGATATTTGCATTGAAATTGTGTCTCAGGAGAGTATTCAGCGGGATCATAGCGACAAATTCATGGAGTACGAAAAAGGTGGCGTTGGTGAATATTGGATTATGGATCCCATTCACCAGGAATGCCGTTTTTTTCGCCTGAATGCAGCCGGAATCTACATTGCCCACAAAGAAGATGCGGATGGAAATTACAGCACCCCAAAACTCCCTGGATTGCTGCTGCATACGGCTACCTTATGGCAATCCAAATTGCCTGGATTTAGCGCAATCTATCAAGCACTACAAGCGATGCTCAAACCATGAATATCCCCCACCTTCACGACTGGAATATTACGCCGGACGAAGCCATCGCCCTGCAAAAGCGGCTGGCCGCACAGGTCATTTTTGACCGCCCAATTGATGTGAACGCTGTAAAATTCGTTGCAGGTGTGGATGTCAGCGTCAAGGAAAATACATCACACGCGGCGGTAGTCGTCGCCAAATTTCCTGAGCTTACGCCCGTCGAGATCGTCACCGCCACGCAGCCAACGCCATTTCCGTATATCCCAGGACTGCTCACTTTCCGCGAAGGGCCTGTGCTGGAAGAGGCTTTGTCAAAACTTCAGGTCGAGCCGGATGTGTTCATTTTCGATGGTATGGGACGCGCACACCCGCGACGAATCGGCATCGCGACGCACATGGGACTCTGGCTGAACAAGCCGACTATCGGCTGTGGCAAAACGCTGTTCGTCGGCAGATATATTGAACCTGGAAACGAAAAAGGCGCTTTTGAGGATTTGGTACACAAAAACGAGGTCATCGGCGTGATTTTGCGGACACGCGAAGGCACGAAACCCGTCTATATTTCTCCGGGACATCTGGCGAATTTGCCCACATCGATTGAGATGGTCATGCGCTGTACGCCAAAATATCGCCTGCCGGAGCCGATCCGAATGGCGCACAACGCAGCGGGTGATTTCAAGCCCCCGGAGCAATTGACTCTACTCTAATTACGTCCCAGCAGCCACCACAGGTCTTGCCCGCTAAAACCGCATTCTCGGTAAAACGCGCCAGGGTTATCAATTGCTTTATAATCCAGATCGCCAGTTACCGTCGTGAAAGCAGCGCGATCCTTCACGCGGCGCAGCAGTTCCCACACCAGATTTTCAGCGATCCCCGCGTCCTGATAGGTGGGCAGCACCTGAATCCACTCCAAAGCTGCCTCACCATAAGTCGTATCAAGTTCCGCCATGCCAAACCCGACTGGCTGACTGCTTTTTTCGTCGATCACCCACAGCCACAAATCCGGCGCGAAAACCGGATGATTCACCCAATTTTGCAGAATGTGCGGCTCTTGTCCGGTAAACGCAGCAGCACGCAGCAGTTCAAGGCCAGTATCGACCTGAGCGAAGCGAAAGCCGCTCGGTAACTGCGACGGGTGAACATTTTTATGATCGTGCAGCAGCCGAAAATAGCCGCGCCGTGTATCAAAGCCCACAGCGACATCCGGGTCGAGAAAATCCTGATGCATCATCGCAATGCGCACGGTTTCCAGTTTTCGGCGCATGAGCAGTGACGGTTGCCGCCCTTCTCTTCGCCAAAAAACAAAAAGACTCTCCAAATTTGAAGCTTCCAGCCGGTTGACACCCTTAGCATCGCTGCCAAAAGTTGTTTGAAAATCGTCCAGCTTATCCAATGTCTTCCATAACGGATTCGAAAGCACCTTACAGGGGTTTTCGAGATAAATTTTCGCCAGCACGTCGCGGAAAGAATCACCCGGCATCGCTTCGATTCCTTTCATAATTGTCGATTTCCTGTACCACTGAGCGTAAAACATTGATCGCTGTCGATTCGCTGTCGCCTGCCGACATGAACGCGATGAGGTAGCTGTTCTCGCCGACTTTTATCACACCCGCATCGTCAACGACACGTCCAACCGCGACATCAGTGGAAGGCAAGATGCCATCTTTCCCCATATACCCCCCCGGATACACACGCTCAATCGGCGAACGATAAACTTCGCCAGCCGAAATCGACAGCAGCGCTTTTGTCGCGCGTACTGCTTCACGAAATTCCGGCGACTGTGTGAAAAATTCGCCGCGTGTGATGAAATCATAGCCTCGCGCGAGATCGGCTGCCGTAAACACGTTGTCCACCTGATAATCAATACCGCGCACGCGCACCACCCGCTGAAACGATGGCGCAAAACGCGGATCGCTGAGTCCAACTGTTGGGCTGCCTTCCCATTTCCAGGTATGCAGACCATTTTCGATGCCAACCGTATTCAGCAGAAAATTGTTGAATTTTTCAATCGCGTTTTCCGATCCGCTGACTCGGCGCGAAACATTATCCAGCACCACGCCCGTCGCGCCATTATCGCTGAAAACGGTCATGCGGTACAGCGGCGTGTATTCGCTGGCATCCCACTCTTCCGGCGGCATACTGAGAAAATAATACAGCACCACAAATGCTTTGAAACAGCTTGCCACCGGATAAAGTTGATTGACATTGATCTGAATTCGAAATTCTTCATCCTGATGGTTGTTAATACACCGAAAATCCAGCGTCATGCTCAGGCCGCTGAAAACAGCTTCCAACTCGCGGCGCATACTCGCGACTAACGGTGTTTCGGTGTACCAGTCATAAGCGTGCGCACGGCCCGCCCCCCAAACGCCTAGCGCCGCCGCGCCCATATAGCGCAAAAAACGACGCCTGTTCATCAAGACGATAACGCTCCAATCAACGCGGGTAAGCCCTCAAATACGCCATCAGGTCGCAAACCATCGTTCAAATCCGCCCGTGTAGAGATGCCTGTCAGCACCAATGCCGTTCGCATACCGAGCGTGACCGCACCGCTGATGTCGGTATCCAGCCGATCCCCAATCATCAGTGTCCGGTTGATGGGCGTTCCCAATGAGGTCAGTGCTGCTTCATACATCGGCGAAAACGGCTTGCCGATAATGACAGGTTCACGTCCGGTTGCCGCCCGCAGCGCCGCGATCAGGCTGCCCGTCCCTGGTACGGGGCCACCAGGCGCGGGATAAGTCGTGTCGGGATTGGTGCCGATAAAATCCGCACCCCGATGAATCAAATAATGAGCGCGTTTGAGCTTGGCGTAGGTCAAATCCCAATCCAGCCCCGCGACCACAACACGCGCGTCCTCATCATCGGTGAGGGTGTATCCGGCTTCCCGAACAACCTTGCGCAGGCTGTCGCTGCCAAAAACGTGAATAGGCGTATCGGTGGGATAATGCGCCAGCAGATAACTGACCGTCGCCGTCCCGGATGTAATAATCCGCGTTTCCGGCACATCCGGCACGCCCATCCCCGCCAGTTTGGCAACATAATCGGTGCGGGTTTTGCTGCTGTTATTGGTCGCCAGCATATAGGGAATGCCGCGTACACGTAACAAATCAAAAAATTCGATTAAGCCGGGCAGTGCCTCATCCCCCTGCCAGAGAACGCCGTCCATATCCGAAACAATGCCGGAAATATCAGAAAAACTCATAAATACCCTCTCTCCACAGCGACAGAAATATGACCTTCATGTTACAATCCGGCTCGGTAAACGCAAAGGGGAAATCCGAAATGACCTACTCAATTGTCGCTTTCGACCCGGATGAACAGGCATGGGGTGTGGCTGTCGCCAGCAAATTTCTCGCGGTAGGGGCTGTGGTCAGTTATGCGAAGGCGGACGCGGGTGCGGTGGCGACTCAGGCACTATGCAAAATGAGCTTCGGGCCGGATGGACTGGCGCTCATGGCACAGGGCAAAAGCGCTCAGGAAACGCTCGATTTTCTGCTCACAAGTGACCCCGGCGCGGCTGGACGGCAGGTCGGCATGGTCGATTCACGCGGCGGTGCGGCGGCGCACACAGGCAGCGAGTGTATGGATTGGGCGGGGCATCGAGTCGGCAAAGGCTTCACCTGTCAGGGAAATATTTTGACAGGCGACGATACGCTGGACGCAATGGTCGAAACGTTTACAAGCGCAAAAGGCGAATTGGCGGATCGGCTCGTTTCCGCGCTGATGGCAGGCGATACTGTTGGCGGAGATCGACGCGGCAAGCAGGCGGCAGCGGTTGTGGTTGTGCGTCCCAATGGCAGCTACGGCGGAGACACAGACCGCTACCTTGATCTGCGCGTGGACGACGACCCCGAACCTGTGCTGAAATTACAAACGCTCCTGGCATCGCATCATTTGTTTTTCGGCAAACCTCGTCCAGAAGATTTAATCCCGATCACGGAGTTAATCGCACACGAACTACAAGCGCTGCTCATATCACAAGGTTACTACACAGGCGCGGTCAGCGGCGTGTGGGATGAGTCCACAAAGCAAGCCTTCTGGAATATGATCGGCAGCGAAAATCTGGAAGAACGTTGGAATCCTGGCAGCGATACCAACAAAATCGACAGCGTGGCACTCAAATATTTGCGCGAACGATTCAAATAAGTCCTTCGATGAAATCTGGTAAATCAGGTGTGCGGTTAATCATCCCCCTGCTCATCATTCTTCTTGGAGCATGGTTGCGATTTCATGCGCTTGTGCAGGATCACCGTTTTCACCCTGACGAAGCGCTGTTCAGCACTTTTGCCCGCGCGGCTGCCGTCAACGGCGATTGGATGCTCCCCGGCGCACTCGATAAAACGCCACTCGCTATTTACGCCAATGCCCTCTCTCAAGTGTTCGTCGGTGAGGGCGAATTTGCGGCACGTCTGCCGGGGACACTCGCGAGTATTTTGCTGATTCCGGTGATGGGTGCGCTGGCACGCCAGGGGTTCAAAAGCTACTCGCGCCCTTCCGCTGAGGGTTCAAACCCTCAGCTAATTCAAATCAAGTCCACTAAAGGGACTCGTAATAAGTCTAGTAATCGAAGTAATAACCCCTTTAGTGGGTTTGTATTTCGGCAGCCGGGCATTTCAATGCCTGGCGTAGCAACGTCACTGTTTGCGATGCTCCTCACTGCCCTCTCGCCGTTCGCCATCGCTTTTAGCGCCACAGCCTTTACCGACGGCATGATGCTGATGTTCATGACTCTCGCATTACGGTTGATTGTCGCTGGACGCTGGGGGTGGAGTGGTTTCGCGCTGGCGTTGGCGTTCGCCTGCAAGCAGCAAGCGCTGTTTTATGTGCCGCTTGTTTTAGCGTTAGGAATTCTATCGATTGACATACGGGCACGATACATCGTGCCCCTACAAAATCGTATCGGACGATTCATTCTGATATTCGTATTGGGCATCGGTGCGCTTTTAATGTGGGACAGCGCACGCGGGGAAACGAGTATTTTCGCGCTGGCAGCCGTGAACAATGACCCCTGGCGACTGATTCGCGCTAACGAAATTTTGCCACGTTTGACAGAATGGCTCGATAACGCGCAAATGCTCCTCGCCGTGGGCTGGATGACGCTCACGCTGATTATCGTCGCGCTGGCTGTGCTTGTGATTCGCGTCATTCGCCGGCCTCGTCACCGCGCCATCGTGATCGACCTGATTCTTTTCACATTTATTTTGAGCTACGGGCTGGTACATTGGCTAATCGCATTCAACACCTATGATCGCTATATGTTGCCGATTCTGCCGCCGCTGATCCTGCTGGTAGCACGCGGAATCGGGTCAGTTATTTGGGTAGTCGAGAGTCAAATTGCGCAAATCGGGCGTAGGGGCATGATGCAACATGCGCATCTTCTCATACCAATCTTTCTCACTGCTATCCTGCTTATTCCGGCCATCAACGCCAGCGAAGGTCGCACAACGATAAACGACGAATATCACCAATATGAAGGCATTGACGAACTGGCGGCCTATCTCAACAGTAAACCTGTCGCGACGGTCATTTATGATCGCTGGCTCGGTTGGGAATTGGCTTATTATATGGGTCAGTGGACGGATAAACGCCGTGTCTATTACCCAACACCGGATGAATTGGCGAGGGGCGCGTTGGCGTTATGTGAGATCGGCCCGCGTTATCTGCCTGCACCAGTACATCAGCCGATTAATCCCTATCTGGAAGCGCTGCGCGAAGCTGGATTCGGCGTGACACAGGTTTATGACACGCCAGAATTTGTGGTTTACGAAATTATGGTCGGGGTGGACGCTTCAAGCGCTGAATCATCTTCGCCTGATCGGTTGGAGTCGTGCGGTGATGAATCTCCGTAGGCGCACTGCTGGGGATATCGTGCATGTCATCCTCATTCACCGCTGGATAACGAGTATGCCAATCCTCCACAAAAGCTTTCAACCAGGCTTGTTCCGCGGTCATCATGGCGATGCTGTGCGTATACAATGCCCGAATGTGATTTGGCACAGGCTTGTTGTCAGCCTGATGCCGCGCCCAGGATTTTTGCGCCACTTCCAGACGGCTATTCAAGTCGTTTTGATGCTGCGTGAGTGCTTTGTACACTTGTTTGGGCGACATCGCGTTAAGATTCGCCAACCCAAGCTCAAAACCTGCCCCGATCACATGCGGCTGACGCAGCAGTTCGGCGATTGCCGTTTGCAGCACCCCCCGTCCAGCCTCGGTGATCTGATAAACTTTACGCGCTGGCCCTGGCCCGGAAAATCGCAGTTCGCTGGTGAGCAAATCCTGGCGTTCGAGCTTATTGAGGATGTAATAAATCGACGAAAATCCAATCGCCAGCCATTCGCGCAAACCGCGCTCATCAATAATTTGCTGGATTTCATAGCCGTAGCGCGGCCCTTCGGCAACCAGGCTGAGGATTGTCAATTCGGTTTCAGTCATCACACGCTATTCCAGAGTTGAAATATGAATTTCTCGTAGCATAACAGCTTTTCGAGATTTCCGTCAAGCTTGATTACGACGGCCTGTGCGCAGCACTTCCTGAACGATTTTGGTAAGATTCGCCGCCACATAGGGCTTGGTGATATAGCGATCCGCGCCCATCTTCAAACCGTCACGTATTTGCTCAGGGTCAGCCAGAGCCGAAAGAATAATGATGGGCAAATCATTGAAAACAGCTTTGGCCCGCATCTGGCGCAAAAGTTCCAGCCCGCTGACATCTGGCAGCATCAGATCAAGCAGCACCATATCGGGCAGCGGTTTATGACGTAAAACCTGGGCGGCCTCAGCAGCCGTACCAGCCGTGACAACATCCATACCAATATTAGCCAATAACACACGCACGAGTTCTTGCAGTTGTGGATCGTCGTCTATGACAAGAACACGTTTTTTATTCTGCGAAGTCACTAATTTGTCTCCTTGTCTATATAGCTGTAGTTTTAGCGCACGAGTGTTGCCAATGCAATATCATTCTAGGGTATAATTGCCGTGTTTTCCTCTTCAGTGTATGCTCAAAGAGGGAAATTCGATTTTGAGGAGAGGTTTTCGAATGACATTACGTTGGCTGCGCTTGATATGTATTCTGTCCGTTTTGGTGCTTGCAGGCTGTTTCCAGCAGGCTGGTGAATCGCTGCAACCAGTCAGCAATACTGCCGCGCCACAGAGCGCACCTGAAACTATCCAACCGGGACAGATAATAGACGTTACGCCAACTGTGAGCAGCACACAAGGCTCACTCGAATCCACCTTTCCGCCGATCACGATTATATCGCCCTCCACGCCAACGCCCATTTTGCCTACCGAAGCGATAACACCTTCAGGGCCAACGCCTACATTGCCGCAGTTTATCACACCTGTCAGCCCATTGGGGCCAGAAGTCGCCACCGCAACGCCTTCGCTCTTTAGTGGGGATGGTGTGACGACACCGACGTTCATGGTAACACCAACCACCCTTTTCAGTGAGAACAGCACAACCAGCAGCGGCGATGGAACGTGTACCTATACTGTTGAGCCGGGAGATAATCTCTACCGCATCGCACTCAGTAACGACACGACAGTCGCCGATATGCGTACCGCCAACCCCGACTTGCAGGGTGAGAATCCAGTTTTACAGCCCGGACAGACTTTAAACCTGCCTGTATGCGCGAATGAGGAACCGGAAATTGTCGAGCTTGATCCGGCGACACCTACGCCACCTATTGACACGCCCATCGATGCGACACCCGTTCCCAGCAGCGGCGAAACCTATACCGTCCAGCGCGGTGACACACTCTTTACGATTGCGCAGCGGCTCGGCACAACCGTCTCTGCACTTCAGGATGCTAACAATATTTCTGACCCGAATCGCATCAGCGTCGGTCAGGTATTGATCGTCCCTGGCTGATTTAACGCGCCCCGACCATAAAGGCATCACGGATCAGGATGTCATCAAAGCGCACCCATGCGGTTTGATCGACAGCCCCCAACGTGATGCCTAGCTGCCCTTCGGTAAATTCGTCATCAAAAGCCTCACCGACGAAAACGTCATTGACGAACATCGCCAGATAATCATCCACACAAACCGCGCGAATTTCGTTCGTTACCAGCCCTTGTTTGATCGCGTTGTGCCGCTGCCAGGGTACAAGTTGGAACAGGTCGCTCCGATCACTCGTCCCCACGCTGATCGTAAATTCGCCTGTGCTGGCGATTAGAAAATAATAGCCATTCCCGTTTTCATCGGCGCGGCAGATCACACCAAAACCGTTCCCAAAACTTCCCTGACTTTGCCGCACAGTGGCATTGATGATCACGTTATCGTGAATTTCATGGTTGAGGGACCAGATATAGCCCCGGTTGGCAACAACAGCCCCTTCCAAACCACCTTCGTTGATTCGGAAAAGTGCGGAGTCATTATCGAGCGAGTAAATATCCCAGGTGGTCGTCCCCTGCTGAAAATAATAGGCCGTGCGCCGATCACCCGTATATACGCTGCGTGTCGGCCCACCATCGGGTTGCGACGAACACGCACTCAAAAAAATCAATGCTAACAATAAAACCCGGCTTTTAAACACTGTACCAACTCCTAAAAAACGAAACGCCCGGTTGCAATCACCGAGCGCACTCTATTAGCAAACCTATGTGAATTTACAACGATACAAAATTATTTCAAAGCATTATAAATGCTTATTCCAATGTAGGGTAGTTTACCTCACGCTCCGGCACAGCACCAACTTTTAGGGCAAACATCGCGCTCGATTGATGCGATACTGTCTCAACGCTGCGCAGCGTCTTGCCGATTCAAGAGGAGATCACAGCGATGTCTGACACCATATTGAATTACTACCGGACGCAGAGTCCTATCACCGATCCACAGGAACACACCGCGCTGTTCGAAAATTTGCCGAGTGATTTACCGGGACTCCATCAAATCATACAAAACGTTCTGATCCATAACTGGAAAATTCGAAAATTTCATCGTCATTTGCTCGAAGGCCGCACGCACGAATACGAGATTCGCCGCATCGCGCCGTTGCTTTCTCGGATTCTCGAACTGGATAACCAGCCCTTAACGGTGACACGCCCAACCGAAAAATTAGCCATAATCGACTGTCGGCATTTTGCGACCTTGCTCTGCGCGATTCTGCGTTACTAGGGCGTACCTGCCCGTGTGCGCTGCGGCTTCGCAACCTACCTCGAAAAATCGCATTATCAGGATCATTGGCTATGCGAATACTGGAACGGGTCGCGCTGGGTAATGGAAGACCCCGATCTGATGATGCACGATGTCCCGCCCGATCAATTCATCACTGCCGGACGCGCATGGCTAATGACGACTAAGGAAGGCATGGATCCAAATACGTTTGGCTATTCGCCGGACGCGCCGGAGCGTGGCTGGTGGTGTCTTCGCCATGATCTTATTCGTGATCTGGCATCGCTCAATAAATTTGAAGCGGAATCCAGCGATATATGGGGGTTGATGGACAAGGATGAAAGCGATGTTTCACCCACAGACCGCGAATTGCTCGATGAGGCCGCCACGCTCACTGCCTCGCCGGATGAAAACTTTGAGCCGATTCAAGCCTTTTATAGCCGTCAACTCGATTTTCGTGTCCCGCAATCCATCAAACTCTACAATTATGTTAACGAAACGATGCGTACTGATGATGTGAGCATCGAACTCGGCCTGAGTGGAAAATAGTCTAAATTAATCATCAAACCGCTAGGAAGCTAATATGTAAATCGTTTCCTGGCGGCTGGTCATTCCAGAAGATTAGCTTTCAATCGCGCGATTTCATCCTCACCGATTCCGGCTTTATCCCGCAAGTATGCTTCCACGCTTCCATATTTCTCGCGCAGATAAACCAGCGCCGCCCGCAGCGTTTCTGGGTTAGCGATCAGCAGCGGGTACAGGTCGTCTGTCGTCACCCCCAGGCGCATCAAAGGTTTGACCAGCTCCTTGACGACCTCGCGAACCGCCTCATAGTAAAGATTGCTCAGGGAATAATCGGCAATCACCACTTCCTCCGGCACACCCAGCACGAGCAGCAGCAGCGCAATCGTAATTCCGGTGCGGTCTTTACCAGCCGTACAGTGAATAACGGCTGGTAAGTTATCCGCTTCTGCCAGACCGCGCAGCGCACCGCCAATACTTTGAGCATTCTCGTCCATCATGGTTTTCGTATAAGCCTCTAACATCAGCTTACCGAGATACGGCGGATTGATGAGCAGCGCCCGCAGTTGACGCGAGGATTCGCTTCTTGAGCGTTGGGAATGGACAGGCAGACTCACATAGTTAACACCTTCCGGCACGCGATCTGGCTCACTCTTCATTTCATCACCTGTTCTCAGATCACAGATGAGCTTGACCTCAAGCTGCGCCAGGTAAACCAGATCATCGTCTGTGAGGCCATGAAGCGTACCGGAGCGATACACCTGTCCCCAACGCACACCCCGTCCATCGGCTGTGCGATAGCCGCCAATATCACGGAAATTTGGAACGCCTGTGACCCTCAAAATGCGTTCTGCCACGATCACCCGTTCACCATTCGCGAAATTCAACTCAAAATAGTAGCGACCCGCCGAATCCAGCCCGCTAATGACCGTGCGCTTTCCCTCAGAAATTTCCGCTAAGGGCTTTTCACGATCAATCGTATCAGGACGCAAACCTGCGTAGACGCGGACAGGGGCTGCATCGCTCTGCCATAGAATCTCAACATCACCATTTTCCAGACGGACAGCAGTCGCATCTGTTTTAGGCTGTGTAACGAGCGAAGCAGGCAGGGGATAACGCAGCCAACGTTTGCGCAGTGTCACCGCGCCGATCAACCCTGCCAGCCCACCAAATCCGGCCAATACTATCCAGAAAATCGGCATAATAACCTTAAAAAACGATCACACCACGTGCGACTCCACCTGTGAGCATCGCATCATAAGCGATGTTAATGGATTCGAGCGGATAACGGTTTGAAATGAGATGATCGAGCTTGAGCTTGCCAGACATATACATGTCGATCATTAACGGAAAATCGCGACTGGGGTTGACCGTGCCGTAATAACTGCCTTTTATCGTTTTTTCCTGACGGGTAATGACCGCGCCGGGTAGATTCGTTCCCGATCCCATCGGCGACAACCCGACCAGCGTCAACGTTCCACCTGGGCGAACAGCTTCGAGGGCGGCTTCTTGCACAGCGGGGATACCAACAGCTTCAAAAACATGATCCGCGCCACGTCCACCCGTTAAATCGCGAATCGCTTGCAAAGTATGATTATCCGCCAGCAGCGCGTGTGTAGCGTCAAAATCACGCGCAATTTCCATTTTTTCAGGGCTGCTATCGACGGCGATAATGGTCGATGCGCCACACAGTACCGCGCCCTGCAAAATATTGAGGCCAATCCCGCCACAGCCATAAACAACGACGCTCTCTCCGGGTCGCACACCCGCCGTATACATCGCCGCACCCACGCCCGTCGCGACAGCGCATCCTACTAAGGAAGCGACCTCCAAAGGCACATCCTTCCGAATCGCGATGCAGCTTTCTTGCGGAACAACTGCATATTCGGCAAAGCTCGCCAGTCCGCAGTAATGATAAACCGGCTGACCACGCCAGCTTAAACGGGGCGTACCGTCGAGCATCGTCCCCGCCCAGATGGGGCCGACGAAGGTATCGCAAAGATTCGGCTTCCCGTGCTGGCAGTAATAACACTGGCCGCAATCGGGTGCCCAACTGAGGACGACATGATCGCCCACACGAGCGCGTGTCACATTTGGCCCGACAGCCTCGACCACACCCGCGCCTTCATGTCCGCAAACGCAGGGCAGCGGATGTTTGGTCGTCCCGGTCATCACATGATAATCGCTGTGGCAAACGCCGCTGGCGACGACGCGCACCAGGACCTCACCCGCGCGCGGTGCTTCAAGTGTCAATTCTTCAATCTCAAACGGCCTGCCCGTTTCAACAAGTAATGCGGCTTTAATTTTCATCGTTTTTCCTGCAAATTTGTTCGAAAAATGTCATGACCTAATCTTACGTCTGGCGAACGAAAACTGCCACCATCCAATTTGCGTAAATCCTGTTGCCCTTCGCTGTCTTCCGTGTATAATCGCTGTTATGAGACCTCGTTGGTATGGAAATAAGGTCAGCGTCCGATTTGGCGCTGGATGTTGAGATAATAATTATGATAGAAGTAATCATCGACAGTATACGAGTCAGCTTGATGACACAGGATCGCATCGTTGTCCTCAAGGACACCAATAATGATCGCTATCTCCCGATTTGGATCGGCCCCTGCGAAGCGGATGCGATTACCGCCGAATTGCAGCAGCAGCCTGCGAAACGTCCTCTCACGCACGATTTATTGAAAAGCACGATCCGTGAGTTGGGCGGGAAGGTTGTTCATATTTTAATTAATGAACTGCGCAATGACGTCTATTATGCGCGTATCCTGATTGATCTGGCGGATAAACAGGTGGAGATTGACTCGCGCCCCAGCGATGCGATTGCCCTCGCTGTCCGCGTGAAATCACCCATTTTTGTCGCCGAAAGCGTGATGGATCGGGCTTCGATCATCGAGGAAGATGATGTCGAAAACGAGCCGACTTCGGGCGAAGATGGCGAAGATAAACTGAGCGCATTCGCCGATTTTGTTGATTCGCTTGATCTGGACGATCTCGAAGACAGCGAAGATTAGCCTTTTTCTGACTAAACCAGATCATAACTTGCGGCCAATAGCTGGACAGCAGTTATTTTCATTTCATATACAAAACGCTATACGGCCCTGTCTCAGTGAGCCGTTTTGTTTTCTCAGGTGAGTGATGACGAATCAACAATATCCTTCTTCAGCGAATTCCGGCTTCACAGACCGCCCTGCACCCTACAGTGAGGAAGCCGAAGAAGCCGTCCTGGGGGCGATCCTCACCAACCCGAACGTTATTTTTAACGTTGCCTCATTTCTTAAAGGCGAAGATTTTTATATTCTGCGTCACCAGTATATTTGGGAAGCGATTCAACGCATCGTCGAACGCGGCGAAGAATTCGATTATCTGACCGTCAGCAAAGAACTCACGGACATCGGACGACTGGACGAAGTTGGCGGCCCCTGGTATCTGCTGCGGCTCGTCAATAACACGCCCACATCCGTTCACGCCGAAGTCTATGCCAAAGTGGTCGAGCGTGCTGCCGTCCGCCGCCGCCTGATGACTGCCGCCGATGAAATCAAAGCGCTGGCGTTGAACGAAGAAATGGCGATTGAAAAGGTCACCGACGAAGCCGAGGCGCGGCTGTTCGGCGTGACTGAAAGCCAGTTGAAGCGCGATCTCGTGCCGATCAGTACCGTCATCAGCGAATATTGGGAACGCATGGAGCGCTTAATCGGCGATCATGATGAAGCGCTCGGTTTACCGACAGGTTTCCGCGCACTGGATACGCTGCTCGGCGGCCTGCAAAAATCGGATTTGCTGATCTTCGCGGGTAGACCTGGAATGGGGAAAACCAGCTTTATGCTTTCCCTCGCGCTCAATGCCGCCCGATTCGACAAACGCATCGCCATTTTCACGATGGAAATGGGTGTCGAGCAGATTATCCAGCGTATGGTTTCGATGGAAACGGGCATCAACATGCAGCGTCTCCGTCTTGGTCAGGTCGATGAACTCGAATGGCGGCGGCTGGTCGAAGCCATGAGCCGTTTGCGCAACTTCAAAATTTTCATTGACGATACCCCCGCCATGAGTCCGATGCAAATGCGAGCCAAGTGCCGCCGTCTCGCCCGCGAACAGGGCATTGATCTGATTATGGTCGATTATATTCAGTTGATGAACGCTGGCGGCGTGTACGAAAATAATCGCGTCCAGGAAGTCAGCTATATCAGCCGTAATCTGAAAGAACTGGCGCGTGAACTCAATGTCCCGCTGTTTTCCGCCGCGCAGCTTTCCCGTGCGGTTGAGCAGCGCCAGGACAAGCGTCCACAGATGAGCGATCTCCGAGAATCGGGGTCAATTGAGCAGGACTCGGACATCGTGATGTTCCTCTATCGCGATGAGGTGTATAACGAAGCCACTGAATTTCCTAACCAGGCCGACATCATCATCGCTAAACATCGTAACGGCCCAACTGGAACTGTCTCGCTGTATTTCGACAAAACCATCACGCGCTTTATGGATGCCACCGCCCACAATATCGACCTGAGCAGAGGCTGATGCGCAAATTTAAAGGATTCAAGTCCGGCCCCGTACCCCAGATCAAAATGCCGGAATCATTCTTCACCGAGTTAGTGCCACTCATCAACGACCTGGCTGAACTCCAACTGACGCTTTTCTGCTTCTGGGCGCTTTATCAGAAAGAGGGCGAATATCGTTATCTGCGTCACAACGATTTTGCCGAGAGCGAAGCCCTGCTCGAATCATTGATCGTGGCTGATCCGCTTGCCGCCCCATTGATAACGCTCGATGCGGCGCTGAAAAAAGCCATCAAACGGGGTTCGCTGCTGACCGCCGAAATCAAATTGGCGAACGGTGCGGAACAGCTTTATTTCCTCAACACCGTCACAGGTCGCAAGGCGATTGCCAGCATCCAACAGGGTGAATGGCAGCCCGGTGACGGTCATAATCCGGTGGAAATACTGCCGCCCCGCCCGACTATTTATCAGCTTTATGAGGATATTATCGGCACGATCAAGGGGACGATGGTCGATGCGCTCAAAGATGCCGAGCGCGAATTTCCGTATCCCTGGATCGAAGAAGCCTTTCAGCTTGCCGTCGAACATAATGCGCGAAAATGGTCTTATGTGTATGCTATACTGGAACGCTGGGACAGAGAAGGAAGGGATCGTGGACTCGCTGGGGGACATTCTCAAACGGATGGAAAAGAGTATATCTCCGGGAAATATGCCGCCTACATCAAATACAAACCTGACGAATAACGGCGGGCTTTGCCCAATTTGCGGGCAGCAGTCAATCTGCGGCGGAATCGGACTGATCACTTATGAAGTACCCGTTGAAGACCCGCGTTTTGGGAAATTGTTTCGCTGTCCCAATAACCCGGTTGAGCAAGATGAGGATCGTCGCGAACGAATGCGCCGTCTCAGCAACCTGGAAGCCTATGCCGACAAAAATTTTTACAGCTTTGAGACGCAATTTCTCGGACTAGGGGTATCCCAAAATCAATCACTCGATCTGGCGCGAAATGCGGCTTTTAGCTTCGCCAACGATCAGCAGGGATGGCTGGTACTTGAAGGCACATATGGCTGTGGCAAAACCCATCTGGCGGCGGCTATCGGTAACGAACGGCTGAACAGGGGTGATCTGGTTTTATTTATCACCGCACCGGACTTGCTCGATCATCTGCGCAGCACCTATGGCCCTTCGTCCGAAATTTCGTATGACCAGATGTTTGACCGCATTCGGGGTGCGCAACTGCTGGTTCTGGATGATCTGGGCGCGGAAAACCCAAGCCCCTGGGCGCAGGAAAAATTATTCCAACTGCTCGATCACCGTTATACCCATAAACTGCCAACGGTCATCACGACTAATATTGACATGGATGCGTTCGATGCCCGCATTCGCAGCCGTCTGCTGGATGAAAATTTTGTCCGGCGGGTTCGCATCACCGCGCCAGATTATCGCAGCCCCAAACAAAGCCGGCACGAGCAAATTACCAACACTGCTCAATATCAGGGCATGACTTTTGACACCTTTGAGGTCAATGGAAATCTCGATTCCGAAGAACGCAGAAGCCTGAAAAACGCGCTGGATTACGCTTGGAAATATGCCGAAAAACCTGAAAAATGGCTGATGCTGATCGGCCCCTATGGCTGCGGCAAAACCCATCTGGCAGCCGCCATCGAATATTATCGCCGGGAACGCCAGGCCAACACCGTTTTCCTCACAATACCGGATTTACTCGATTATCTCCGCACCACCTATCAACCCGGCGCACCCATCTCATTTGACCAGCGTTTTAATGCTGTGCGCAACGCCGAACTGTTGATTCTGGATGATTTGGGAACGGAGAACGCCACGCCCTGGGCGAAAGAAAAATTATTCCAGATTCTCGATTATCGCTATACCGCCCAGATGCCGACGGTTATTACGTCATCCAAGCCTCTGGAAAAACTTGATGACCGTATCGCCAGCCGCTTATTAGATGTCCGCAGATGCGAAATCATTGCGATCCGAGCGCGAAGTTATCATCTGCGCGTGAAACGTTAGCAATGAGTCAGACGACCCTCGCAATCACTGCTTTTGAGTCGCGTCACAGGTACGCAGTTGATGAGTTGATATTTCGTAATTTCCAGGTACACACTCACCTGGACTGGCATGATATCGATGAATGGCTAGAAAAACGGCAAACCCCTGTTCGTCTGGCCTGGCAGGATCGGAAACTCGTTGGGATTCTGGCGGCATCCAACACACTCAATCGCACCTGCTGGATTCGGGTAGCGGCGATACAGGACAGCGCACCCACGCAAACGATTATGCGAGCCTTGTGGGATAGCCTCTACCCGGAATTGGTTCAACAAGGCTCTGAGCGAGTCTCGATGCTGATGACGCGCGATTGGGTCGAACAGCAGGCACGAGCGCTCGGCTTTGAATATGACGAAGACATTATTACCCTGCGGCGTATCGGCGAATCGCTACCAACAAGCCGTTTCAGCGGTGTTACCCTGCGCACGGCGACTCTGGCTGATCTTGACCCGATCACTCAGATCGACCATGATTCTTTCGTAGCACCCTGGCAAATGACGCGCGACGAAATCCAACAGGCGCTGCGGGTCGCTGCCCTCTCAACGGTGGCCTTGCGCGATGACCACATCGTGGGCTATCAGATCAGCACCATTTACCGCGACGGCGCACATCTGGCGCGTCTGGCAGTCGCCCCCCAGCAACAGGGGCAGGGAATTGGCGGCACAGTTTTGAGCGACGCTCTACGCCGCTTTTTCAAGCGTGGCATCTACTCAATGACGGTGAATACGCAAATGAGCAATCACCGTTCGCAGCACGTCTACCGGCACTTTGGTTTCCAGCGCAATGGTTACGACTTGGGTGTGTGGTCGAAAGGCATCGTATGACAGTTGTATATCGCAAAGAAGATGACGTATGACAGTTATATATCGCGAAGAAGATGGTGATCTCAACCATCTGGCAGGCAAGCGTGTCGGTGTGATCGGTTATGGTAATCTGGGGCGGCCTGTTGCACTCAATCTACGCGACAGTGGCATCCAGGTAATCGTGAGCGAAACGCACGAAGATCGACAGGACTCTGCGCGGGGTGCTGGCTTTCCGATACTGCCCATCGCCGAAACAGTCCGGCAGGCAGATATTGTCATGCTCCTGGTCGCGGACGAAGCGATGCCCCAGATTTATCTAGAACAGGTTTCTCCTAATTTAAAACGAGGGGACACGCTTGTTTTTGCCAGTTCGTACAACATCGCTTTTGGCTATATCGAGCCGCCGCCATTTGTCGATGTTGGCCTCATCGCGCCACGCATATTGGGCATTTCGGTACGCGAACGCTATCTGAATAACGAAGGATTTTTCAGTTTAATCGCTGTCGGGCAGGATGCCAGCGGTCAGGCCTGGCCCAAACTGCTGGCATTAGCGAAAGCATTAGGCTCACTCAAGGCAGGCGCGATTGAAATTGTATTTGAGCGAGAAGCTGAGTTAGACCTCTTCGTTCAACAAGCGATTATGCCTGCTTTTCATCACATCATGGTGACAGCAGCACAGTTATTGATGGATACGGGCTACCCGCCAGAGGTTGTGTTTACCGATCTTTATCTTTCCGGTGAATTTTCCGATTATCTCGAACGTGCTGCCCAATCCGGCCTGCTCCCGGCACTGCGGCTGGCATCGCTTACAGCGCAATACGGCACATTCAGCCGTCTGGAGCGCTTTAACGATCTCAAATTGCAGCGTTTAATGGAGGTCACACTAGAAGAAATCCGCGACGGTGATTTCGCCAAAGAATGGGCAAAAGAATATGGCGATGGCTATCACCGTCTCAAACGTCTGTTTAAGGATCAGAATCAATTGGAGCTATGGGATTGGGAGCAACAGGCAATTGATCTGCTTAATCCGCTTCGAGACGAAACAGATGATACCATAAGCTAGCGATACAACTGCCTGTTTTCGACGGATTTTCTTAAATCACTTCCGATTTACAACGGTCAAGCACCGTCCACACCTGGCACGCCCAGATCAAAGTAATTCCCACTTCGTCCATCGGGCAATACGCAATAGGGGTCAGGAGAGTCTATCGCAACGATAGTCCCACCATACATGACGCATACGATCTGTTCGTAAACCTGTCCAACGCTTGGCCCCAGTACCGCGATAACAGCAATGACGACAACCGCCACCAGCACTAATATCAGCGCGTATTCAACCAAGCCTTGCCCACGTTCACGGCGAAGCGGGTTTTCCTGGTCGAGAGTCGAGGAATAAAAAAATGAACTCATGTTACATTCACCAAATAATGAAGATATATATTTAACAATAGCGGAAAAAACTATACAAAAACATAAAATCCGTAAATCCATTTGTCAAAAAATGAAGAAACAAACACTTTTTTACGTATTTCACAAATTATTAAGGTCAACCCACGACGCTTAACCACGCAATACCGACGAGGAGTGTCAAAATGGTCACGGGAATACCGACGCGCAGATAAGGGACGAAATCGACGCGAACGCCTTTGAACGCCGCCAACTCGACCACAATCAGTGTGGCTGCCGAGCCAAGCAGCGTCAGATTTCCGGCGAGAGTCGAGGACATTGCCAGCGTTAGCCATGCTTGCTGCGGGTTGGGCATGGCGGCGATCTCCGGACGCAGCAGCAGTACAGCAGGCACATTCGAGACCACATTGCTCAAGGCCGCCGTCGCCAGACTAAGAGGCGCGACCCCGCCGTGCAGCACCGAGTCAAAGGTCGCGAATAACTGTTCGCTCAGACCAGTGACTTCAATCGCGCCCGTCACCACAAAAAGTCCGGCGAAAAACGCCAATAGCTGCCAATCAATATCGAGCAGTTTCCCCGGCTTCAAACGCGAAATCAGCAAAAATCCTGCCGCCACACATGCCGATGACACAACTGGCAGTCCGGCGAGAAAGGCGACCATGAGGCCGATAACAATCACCATGGTCCGTGATAACAGCGGTGAGAAAACCTCGCCGTTGGGTAAATCGACAGCGGGGAGCGTACCACGAAACTCATCCCGATAGGCCAGAACGATCACTACCCAACAAATCGCCAGCCCTATGATGGCGACAGGCGCGAGATAGGCCAGAAAGGTGAGGTAGGGGATGCCGCTGGACTGTCCGATAATCAGATTTTGCGGATTTCCGGTGATCGTCGCTGTCGAACCGACATTCGCTGCCGTCGCCAACCCGATCAGATAGGGTACAGGGTCGCGATTCAAGCGCCGCGTGAGATCAATAATCAGCGGCGTGAACATGATACAGATGGGGTCGTTCAGAAAAACAGCGGACAGTACCCCAGACGCGACAATTACCAGCGCCAGTAGCACACGCGGCGTTCGTGCCAGTTTTAAGACGCGGTTGCTGACCCACTGGAAAAAACGCGCCAGCCGTAGATTCACGTTGATGACCATCATCGCGGCCAGCAGGAGAATCGTGCCAGTATCAATGGCAGCAAGCCCCTGTGCTTCGGTGATCGCGCCGCTGAGGACAAGCGCCGCTGCCCCAACGAGCGCAATGGTCGCGCGATTCATGCGCAGGCGGGGAATCTGCCCTACAGCTACACCCGCGTAGGTAATAAGGACAATGACAGCGGTGACGAGTTCAATGGATGTCATTTTGGGTTACTTAATAATGTGAAAATTTAGGGCTGCCAAACAGGATCTATGTCATCAGCTTCGTCAGTCGTTAATCGATTTTGATTTGAACCATCCAGATTTGTGAGGTATATATTCCAAGCTCCATCCCGTGCTGATTGAAACACAAGCTGCGAGCCATCCGGTGACCAATCAGAATCCCAGTCTGCTCCTGGCTCGTCGGTAAGTTGCAACGTATATGATCCATCGGCATTTATGATATAAATGTCTGAATGCTTATCAGGGAATATCGAGTAAAAAACGATTTTTGATCCATCTGGTGACCATACAGGCGAATATTCCGAAATATCAGCACTCTGCGTCAGATTTACTAAATTAGTCCCATCGATATTGATTGTATAAATATCCAGCATTTCCCCATTCTCGGAAGTAAATACGATCTTTGTGCCATCGGGCGACCAATCAAGTTCACCCTCATTGACTTCGTTATCGGTTAGTTGAACCCTGTCTGAGCCATCAAGATTCATCGTGTAAATTTCATAATCGCCGTCATAGTGTCCGATAAAGGCAATTCGTGATCCATCGGGCGACCAGGACACTCTTTCCCATTCAAAAGAATCTGTATCTGTAATCTGAAGCACGTTTGAGCCATCAGAATTCATCAGATAAATGTCCCAATCTCCATCACGGTCAGATAAAAACGCCAGTTTTGTGCCATCCTGCGACCAAGAAGGAAACATATCGCGATTGATGTTATTTGTGATATTGATCTGATTTGAGCCATTAGCATCCATCAAGTAAATTTCTTCGTTGCCGTCACGATCCGATACAAACGCAACCTGGCCGCCACTCCCTATCGGTGTCGCAGGGATTATAGGCGTGGGTGGGTTATACATCAGCGTACAACTAGGTTGTCCAGCCGGGCAGAAATCAAGTGTTTCCGAGCGACGGGTAAGCAAAATGGTACGGGCTTGATTTGCTACAGTGTCATACCAGAAAATGTCGCTGTCTGCCAATGGTTGGATTAAAACTCGATTTGATGGGCAGTCTGTAGGAAGTGGCGCACTGCTGCCATTACGCAGTAGACGGAAGCAAATGGGTGTTGCCAGCGCTGCGAATGGCATCCCCCGAAAAGCCGTATAATCCTCCAAAAACCGGGTTATACCGCCATTCCCTGTATCAACCTGAAGGCCAAGCCCCTCTACCGAGGCTAATTGATCCCCGGGAACATAAATCGTCAAACTGTCTTTATCGATAAATATCGTGACCTCAACATCACCCTGCCCCAAAACATAGGTTGGAGCAATGCCAATAATCATAATGATCGACAAAATCCAGACGTATCGTTTCATTGTTAACCTGTCAACCGTATCCTAAATAAAGTAATTGACTTGTTCATCTACGCGAACATCCCCACCTGCGGGTATTTCGCCAGCGCCTTGACGAATAAATCGCGATACGCCAGTGCGTCGGCTTCGGTTTCGCCTTCAAAGCGCAGACTCAGAACGGGTTCGGTATTGCTGGCGCGTAAAAGTCCCCAGCCTTTTTCGAATTTGATGCGAATGCCATCCACATCGACAATTTCGCCTTTTCCGGCCAGCGCGTTTTTAACACCTTCAATCACATCGTCTTTGTCGAGGTCGGGGCAATAGGGTCGATATTCCGGCGTGCTGAAGAGTGTCGGCAGGCTGGCATCGAGCGCCGAAAGCGGCTTTTCCCCGGCGGCGATCAATTGCAGAACCCGTCCGGCAGCGAAATAGCCATCGTCAAAACCGAAATAATCCTCACCCAGGAAAATGTGACCACTCATTTCCCCACCGAGCAGCGCACCGATCTCGCGCATTTTCGATTTCACCAGCGAATGACCGCTTGCCCACATCACGGGTTGACCGCCAGATTTCGCCACTTCATCAAAAAGCACCTGACTGCTCAAAACATCTGCCACCACCGCCGCACCGGGATGCCGAATCAGCATATCACGCGCCAGCAGCGCCAACAGACGGTCAGCGGTAATCAGATTGCCCTTTTCATCCACTGCGCCCATACGATCCGCATCACCATCCAGCGCGATGCCCACATCCGCGCCGATTTCGCGAACTTTATCGCTTAACGCGATCATATTTTGCCCATCTTGCGGATCGGGTTGGTGATTCGGGTAGCTACCATCAGGGTCGCAGAACAAGCACGTCACCTCATGCCCCCACATTTCGAACAACTGTGGCGCGAATAAGCCACCTGTGCCGTTACCGGGGTCAACCACGACTTTGAGTGGACGTGCCATCGTGATCCGGCTGTGAAGATCGCGAATATATTTACTATAGGCGTGCTGCTCGGCAGTCAATTCGCCATCACCGTAATACAGGCGGGTGCTGTTCGCCAGACCACGAATTTCCTGAATTTGCGTACCGTACAGATTGCGACTGCCAACTGCCAGCTTAAAACCGTTAAATTCCGGCGCAAGATGGCTGCCCGTGACCATCAATCCACCGCCATCGCCATACTGGATCGAATGCCAGTAAACGACAGGGGTCGATACCAATCCAATGTCGATCACATGGCAACCTGATGCGCGTATGCCTTCAATCGCCGCTTTCGCCAGATCAAACGATGTGTGACGGTTATCGCGCCCAACGACGATTGTCTTTTTATTTTCGCTTTGCTGAAGATATGTCCCAAAAGCTTGCCCAATTTTGTGGGCTGCTTCCGGTGTCACCAGCGCATTTTCACCTGCTGCCCTACCGCGAATATCATATTTTTTAAAAATGCTGCCGTCGATCATCGAATTTCTAATCTCCATCCACAATGCCAAGCACTTGCTTGACGTAAATTCGTTGATTATCCTGAACATCGCGCAAAACGTGAGTCCCCGGCCCGACCTGCGCCTTTTCGCCGACTTTCACACCCGGCATGGTCATCACGTCCACACTTAAGAAAGCATCCTGCCCGACAATCGCGCCGAGCTTGTCGCGCCCGGTGTTGATTTTATTGCCTTTGACGATGCTGTGGACATCCCCTTTGTCGATGCGCAGATTGGCTGTGGTGCATCCGGCGGAAAAATTCACATTGGGCGCAAAGACCGAGTCTAATACGCGGCAGGCGTGCATCTGGCAGCCTTCAGCCACATAACTACGCGCGACTTCTGTCGTAAAACCGACGTTGCAACCATCCATCACCATCGAATGCCGCACCAGCGCGTTGTTGCCGACGATTGTCCCCGCACCGATATAAGCCGGACCAACAACCGCCGCGCCAGGGAAAATTTTCGCACCAGCGCCGACAAATACATTTCCGCTGAGGGTTGCGGTCTTGGCGACAAAAGCATCCTCAGCGACGATCTGCCCCTCGATTTGCGATAGAAAATATTCCATCACATCCAGCACATGCCAGGGGAATTTCAGCGCACTCCAGTGACCGCTGTAGGGTACGACACGGAAAATCTGGTTTTTGAGCAGGCTGTCGATTGCACGTTCGTAATGGTCGTCACCGGGAACATCTCTGGCATATTCCGCGCGGATGGCTTCCATCAAGCGCCCGCTGTGGTTATGAATGTGCGCGACAATGGTCACAAAATTACTGGGCCGATTGTCTGCCCCCGGCTTCTCGACAATCCCGTTGATGCGCCCATCTGCATCAATCACCAGATAGCCGCCGGGGAAATAATCAGCCATCTCATACCCGGCGATAAAGCTTTCCTGCGGGTTGGCACGGAACAGGCTCAACATATCGAGGTGCAGGCGGTCATCGACCACATCATGCACCTGCGTAATATAAATTGGCGTTTCCAGCCGATCCGCCAACAGCGGCGCAGCCTGTAAAAGCGCATCGCCCATTCCCTTCGGCTCGTTCTGGACAACTACGCGAATCTGCATATTTTCGATTTTCGCTGCCAATGACTCAAGCACGGCAGCGTTGCCGGGGTTTCCAACCAGAATGGCCTCGCCAAAACCCAATGCGCTGTAACGCCGAAGCTGGCTGATTAAAAGCGGATCGCTCCCAAAACGCATCAATGATTTTTCGCGCAGCGGCCACATCCGTGATGAAGCCCCGCCCGCCAAAATGACTAAAACTGGTATTTGATTCATTGAAAATTCGGCGCGGAAACCTTGAGCTTTAGGTCTGGGGGGAAGCGCCTTTCTCCTTTCAACTAGTTGAAATTGGGGTTGATTTGTGCTATTGTAATGAGTATGAAACTCACGGCTACGGTGAAACTCTTGCCGACAGACGAACAACGGCAATCGCTTTTGCAAACGCTTGAACAAGCCAACGCTGCCTGCAACTTTGCCAGCGAACTGGCGTGGCAGAACAAGGCTTTCAACAAAGTGCGTTTGCATCACCTGGCTTATTATACCATCCGTGAGCAGTTTGCCTTGACCGCGCAGTTGGCGGTACGAGTTGTCGGCAAGGTTGCTGACAGCTACAAGAAAGATAAAACGGTCAAACGCCAATTCAAGCCACATGGCGCAATTCCTTTTGATGCTCGTATCCTCACATGGCGACTTGAAAAACAAAGTGTGTCGATCTGGACATTGGGAGGACGTGAGACCATTGCATTTACCTGTGGCGAGTATCAAAAGCTGCTGTTGCAATACCAACAAGGCGAGAGCGATCTGGTGTTTCGCGGCGGTCAATTCTACCTGTTTACCACCTGCGAAGTCCCTGAAGATGCGCCCATTGACCCGGAAGGATTTCTCGGTGTCGATTTGGGCATCAAGAACATTGCTACCGACAGCGACGGCAACATTCACGCGGGGCATCACCTGTTGAATGTGCGCCATCGCTACCGCCGTTTGCGCCGTAAGTTGCAGAAATTGGGTACGAAGTCGGCTAAACGGAAACTGAAAGAACGTTCGGGACGCGAGTCTCGGTTTGCGCGAGATACAAACCACTGTATCAGCAAGCGGCTCGTCAAAACGGCGAAAGGCACTGGACGCGGGATTGCCCTCGAAGATTTGGGCGGCATCCGTGATCGAGTAATGGTTTCGCGCCGGAGACGTGACGAACTGCACAACTGGTCTTTTCAGCAGTTGCGCGATTTTGTCAGCTATAAGGCAAAGCGCAGCGGCGTCCCAGTGGTTCTGGTAGACCCGCGCAATACCTCTCGTGAATGTTTTGTCTGCGGCCATATTGATAAAGCCAATCGTCCTAATCAAGCCACTTTCAAATGTACATCGTGTGGACATGTCTCCCACGCCGATGTCAACGCGGCGAGAAACATTTCTCGTCGGGCGGCTGTCAACCCGCCAAACGTCTCGGATGCACCCGCGCCCATCGCACGCCCCATTGCCGAAGCGGTTGCAGCGCCAGGGACAAGTCTCCAGCTTTAGCTGTGCGGTTCAGTTGACAAAATACCCTCTGACATGCAATTACCCACCTCAATTTTAACGGATTGTGCTAGAGTTAGCTTGTGGTAGGTTAGCGATTTGTTCTAAAATACTCCTGACCACTTTACATTGGATCATCTGAATGTCGAATCTTGCAGAAGCCCCACACAATCCTTCTCTTAACAGCCCTGCATCGGCGCACAGCGAGCTGGAACAGGCTTTGTTGACGGCGTTAGCAAAAGGGCCGGGCGCGATGGCGCAGCAAATAAGCTGTATCCTGAATCTGAGCAAATATGCGCTTGAAAAACAGCGTACATCTGCCGAGAAATCGCTTTCGCCCGCGCAGGCCCGCATCACCGCCTTAGCAGATATGTCTGATGCACTGTCCGAAGATAGCGTTATCCGGCTTCTAAAAAACGCCCAGGCTATCGGCGATATGGGCGTTCGGTTGCAAATTATCACCCGTGTCGCTCGGCTTCTGCCATCGCATCAGTATCAATCCATTGTCATGATGGTCTGGAAAGAATCGACACAAATCACCGAACCCGCCGCCTATTCGCGCGTCATGTTCTACCTGGCACCGCTTCTCACAGCAGTGCATGATGAGCCGACTGCCTCGGCTGCGCTGTTAGAAATCGTCACCTTAGCCCAGTCGATCAACAATCCCGAAGCCCGCATCCGCAGCCTGATTACGCTTGCGCCCTATCTACCCCAGGGAATGCGCCTCAGCATCCTGCGTCGCGCGGTTGACGATATTGACCGTCTGACCAATGACGCACACCGTTGCAACTCGCTTAGTACACTGGCAAATTATTTATCGCCGGAAATTGCCGAACGCGCAATCAGCAGTGCCGAAGCCATTCAGCAGCCTGCCGAACGCGCACGGGCTTTTACCGCGCTGGCACCCTATTTACCCACTACGTTACGCCCCAATCTGCGTGTCGATGCCCTCAAAGCGATCCAAACGATCCACGATGAAGACGAGCGTGCCGAATCGTTGATTACTTTTGCGCCTCATCTTGAACATGTCACCGATCCCAAGCAGTTTCCCATTCTCCTGGAACATGCTCTGGACGTGGTTATCAGTATAACCCGGCGTCATCTGCGGGCGCGGGCATTAGTCGCCCTCGCGCCTCATCTGACTTTGGATTTACAGGGTGAAGCGCTGGCGGCTGTCCACAGCCTGAATAACGAACGCAAACGTGCCATGCTGCTGGGCGAACTCGCGCCGACCTTGCCGCCGGAAATGCTGGTCGCCAGCCTTGCCGTCGCTCATGGGATGCAGGAGCAGGACGCGCGTGTCCACGCATTGACCATCCTGGCACATTATGCGCCGGAACATGCCCTCGATCAAACGATGTTAGATGCGCTGGCGGCAGCATCAAATCTGCCACACCATTACGAGCGTGTGATCGCGTTGGCAGCGCTCATCGATGTTCTGCCGCCGCACCTTCAGGAGCAAACTTACACCAATGCGCTGGAAACGACGCGGCTAATCAAAAATGAGAATGCCCGCGCCCGCGCCCTCAGCCTGCTGGGGCCGCACTTACCGCTGCGTCTGCTCAATCGCGCGCTGGAAACCGCCAATCAACTTGGCAATCCAGAACAGCGTTTTATCGCGCTTATCGGCATCGCACCTCATTTGCCGCAGGGTGATGGCGAAGCCGTATTCACAACACTCCTGAACACCGTCAAAGAATTAACCTTCGAATATAAACGCGCCCGATCACTCATTGATCTCGTGCCGCTGCTGCCAGATCATCTTCTGCAAGAGGCACTCGAAATCGCGCGGGCGATCACTGAACCCTTTGACCGGGTAAGCGTTTTTATTAACCTCGTGAAGCGTTTACCCGCCGAAACCCAGCGTCCCATCATCGCGGAATCCTGGAATCTGATTAAGATGATTGACAATGGGTATGATGGCGCCAGCGCACTTTCAGCATTAGCGCCGCTCCTGCCACCCGCAGCCGCCACCTATGTCGCGCAAACCGCCGGGATCATCATCAGGTCGATTATTGATGACTACGATCAGGCCAGCGCCATTGGCATTCTCGCGCCGCTGCTGGCGATTGAAGGCCAAGCGCCTGCTGTACCGTCATCGCTGCCAGATCGTTATGCACCACTTGAAAAAGGGGTACTGGCGACTTTCCACGTCCCCCAACAAAGTTTGAGCATCGAACTATTGGCGGAAGGAGCAGCAATCTGGGCGGAAGTCCAGGATGACGAGCGCAGTTATCGGCTCTGGCACGAGGTCGCGCTGCGGCTCACACGCCTGCCATTGGCCGATACGCTGCTGTGTTTGGGAACACTGTCTCCTGTGATTCGCAAACTGGCTGGAAATGAGGTCTTAGCGGCTATCGCGCAACTGCTCGATATGCGCTAAAATTAGGTCTCGGTTTCATGATGTCGGCATTGTTACATTATGCTTCACCCTGCAAACGATCACCAACGCGCCAACGCACGTTGTAAAGGAACAAAATCGCAATGAGTGAAACTTTCTTGCTGAATCTGATGCGGGTCGCTCAAGAAGTGACCAAAGCTGAACGTGCATTCGTCGTTGATACGAGTTTAACGGTATTAGGGACGATTAACTTTACACCGGAGCATATCGAATCAGCTTATCTGAAGGGCATCAAAAAAGCGCTGGGGGATGGCGAGCCGGTCATTACCGATAATTACACCATGTCCATGGACCCGACCAAAGCGCCGAAAACGAACCAATCCTACCCGGAGTTACGCGCGGTTGTCATTATCCCTGTTGTGAATTATGGCGCTGTTTGCCTGGATCAGAAATTGCGTGGCGGGATTATCACGAAAGAAAAAGTAGATCGTCTGATGCAGTTAGCGGTACAGATCGTTCAGCAGCAGCAAACTGAAATCAGCGAAGCTGAACTGAGCAATCGCTATAAGCAGCTTCCTTAGCCGTTGGTTTTCATTCTTGCAGGCGCGGGAGGGTTCTCGGTTGTGGGATCGCTTTAAAAATTTCGTCGATAATCGCAGCGGTGCGCTTGCTATACAGCCACACCATACCCGGCTTGACATCTGATGGACAGATCACTGCCAGCGAAACCGTATAAGGCAGCCCAAATTCGATAATATAAACGCCGTTGCGATCACCCTCAAAATAGGTGGAATGAAATTTGTTTTCTTCCAGAATACTCGCCAGTGAGCGCTGTGCCGAGTGGTCAATACTGAGCGCGTGGGTCAACAGTTGGAGATCGTAATCTTCGAGCGTCCCCGCTGCACCGACCATATTTCCGTCGTTATCCACCAGCCCGACAAAACTTGCCTTTACATGTGCCAGCAAACGGTTGAGTTCCTGGTTAATCAATTGGAACTGCTGGCGGCGCAGCACCAATGCCGCCGGACGCATCCGAGGGTCAATTCGTTTCGCGCGATCCCGATTCGCCGTTTCTACTTTTGGCTGCTCAACAGGCTCTGTTACAGCCATCGCCGCCCGCCGTGCCTCAAGCTGACGTTCAACCTGCATCAGCACAAAGGTCATATTCAGCGGCTTGTAGAGATAATCCACCGCGCCAAGACGGAAAACAGCTACCGCGCTCCTGGCCGAAAGGTCGTCATCAATCACAATCACCTTAGCACGAGGACGCAAACCACCAACCACAGCCAGCAAATCCATGCCACTCAGGTCAGGCAGTTCTGCCTCGGTAATAATCAAATCGAAATCATGCAGCAAAATCTCGCTTAAGGCTTCCTCAAAATTATCGGCCTGGTTAACGGCATACCCGCCCGCCACTTCCAGCGTTTCATAAAGGCTGACGCGCAGGTCTTCATCTTTGGCGACAATTAAAATGCGTTCTTTGCTGTGTTCGGTTATCATACCCGACCCTTACTTTCGATAACGTGCTTTTTGTCCGGCAGCGCTCGCGCAAGAAGTGCTGGAAGCGTAATAATCTGAATCAGATAATCGCGATGTGGGATAACGGCCTGAATAAATGTTTCGCCCACACTCGTCTGGCGTTCGGTACTGAAATATTCAACCTGATTTACCTCGTCCACCACCAACCCCACCTGCTGACCGCCATAAGTTGCGACAATAAATAAGGTCAGGGGTGTGAGTGGGGTCACTTTTTGCTGAAAAAGCGGACGCAGATCCAGCATCGGTAAAACATCACCGTGACGATTGACGACACCCAAGAATTCTGGCGATGTATCGGGCATACTTACCACTTCGATCATCGCTGCGACCTCGACCACCTGCTCAATGGGGAGCGCGTAACGCTGTGACCCCAGATTGAAGGTCAGGAAGGGTTCTGGCTGGGATTCACGCTTCAGGTTGTCCATCATCATCGGTCACCTTCCGGTCCCCGCGCGCCTCGTTCATCCACATCACCATAAAAATGATCGGCGGATTTTCGCCTTCCATCAAAATTTCGTCTACCAGATCGCCCAATTTTGAACGCAGCGCGATCAACACATTATTGGTCGAGACGTTCGCCAGCCAGGGCGCTGCCGATGAAATTTGCAGCCCGGTTTTGTGACCGTGCGTGACACCGTTCAAATGCAATAACTGCGGTTCACCTGTTTTGAGTACCAATTCAGCTAATGTCGCCGCTGCGCTTGCCATCTGAGCGCGGTTGGCCGGTGAAAAACCAAGCAAACTGCCCGCACGCCGTATCGTATCGCGCACGATCATAATATCCATGCTATCTTCCACCCGTACTGACATGACAGGCGGTTGCATGGTGTATGGCCCTTTTGATCGAGACATGCCCATCTTATTCATTCCTGCTTCAGAGTATACCGAGTTCGCGCAGCGTTTCCATCAAATGCTCGGCGGCGAAAATATCTTTGGGAATGTAATCATCAGCACCTGCTCGCAGGCCGGACATCGTGGCTTTGGGATCCGCTTTTTCTGTGAGCATGATAATTGGAATGTCCTGTGTCGATGGGTTACGCTTCAGGCGACGACAGACCTGAAAGCCATCCATCGTTGGCAGCTTAACATCCAGGATCACGAGCGCCGGGGGATTTTCGATGGCTTCGCGCAGACCTTCCGGCCCGTCATACGCCACACGAACACGCAAGCCTACGCTTTCCAGCGTGTCTTTAATCTGTGCAGCCTGGGTTTTGCTATCTTCTATGAGAAGCGCTTCTAACGCCATCGTCATTCTTACCTTTTTGCTTAGTTTACATCAATTTAAACCGTGAAAGTGTAATCGCGAGGTTTGATAATGCTAACACATTTTCCACCGCGCCGCGCGTAATTGCTGCCTGGGGCATCCCGAATACGGTACTGGTCGCTTCGTCCTGTGCAAAAGTTTGTGCTCCCGCCTTGCGCATCGCCAATAACCCCGCAGCGCCGTCATCACCCATCCCGGTCAGCACGACACCAACCGCTGCCGAGCCACAAACATTTGCCACAGATTCAAACAAGACATCAACCGACGGTTGGTAGCGATAATTGCCTTTTTCGTGAACCAGGCGCGTCACCAATTTTTCACCCTGCCGAGCAACCACCCCGTGCGCGAAACCTGGCGCTAAGTGTACCATACCCGGCTCTAAAACCAGATTTTCGCTTGCCACACGAATACCCAACGATGTCGCTTTACTCAGCCAACGCGCAAGGCCGTTTACAAATTCATGCGGGATGTGCTGCACGATCATAATCGGCACACTGAAATCGCTGGGAAGATTACGCAGCAGAGTTGCCAATGCCCCCGGCCCACCTGCACTCGCGCCAATCGCGATGATTTCCGGTTTCAGACGCAAGCGCTCGGTTGTCACATGCGGTTTGCGAATCTGGGAATCTGAAATACTGCTGTTCTGTCCCGGCTCATTCTCCCAGCGCCGGACAACATGCACACGCGCCATCGCTGTCAGTGTATTGACCATCAGCCGCTGCTTGGCTGAAAAATCGGGATCGTGGCGATAAGGTGGCTTCTCGACCACCGCCAGCGCCCCGGCCTGGAGTGCCTGAAACGACAAATCGACTTCCCGTTCCAGCAAGCCACTCACAATCACCACAGGTGTTGGGTGGCGATTCATAATACGGCGAGTCGCCTCTAGCCCATCCACACCCGGCATCCGAATATCCATTGAGATCACGTCTGGCTGAAGCTCCGCCGTCATTGTCAGCGCTTCGTCGCCATCCCGCGCTTCACCTATCACTTCCAGACCCGGCGTTTCATTAATCAACGTCGTGAGATAGTGGCGCACCGTAGGGCTGTCTTCGACGACTAACACCCGAATGGGGTGACTGGCACTTAGCATGAAGCGTTTAGCTTTCCATTCTGATGCTCAATATAATCTATTTTAATTCTATCCATTTTACGATTTATGTGCATAGTCGCCTCCCCAATTAAAGGTTGATTTGGGGGATGTTTTTTCAAACAATCGCCCGAAGATCGTTTCAAGACGTTGTATCCGACATAGATTGAGCAGCGTTGATGTAAAATTACTTCTAATGAGGATCAACTGCAAAAACACTTGTGAAGGTTCGAGGCCTAAAAACGTGGCGACTTTCAGGAGTTATTGGCATCCATTGGAATAAGCATATCAAGATTCCGATTGATACCCGCTATTGCCTGCTTGTGCCGCTTATCATCCTGATTATAGACTGCGTAAAGAAAACTGGTGTCAACCAATATACTTTCAATTGCCATATTTATTCAGCGGGGTCACTGCCTCGGTGATCTCGTTTTGTCTGTTGCCGCAAATGCGCCGGGAACTCCCTATCAAGAATTTCGCGGCTACGATCAGCAACATCTGCCTCACCTGTATGTATATCCGCAGCCAGCGCATACTTGATAAAAGCTTCAGGTGAGCCGGGGCGCACATCCTCAACAACTTGAGTAACGTGCTCCTCCAATATCGAACTCACTACCTCATCAAGTGAACGATTTTCCTTGTGGGCGATCTCAGTTAATTGACGAACCAGCTTATCAGGGATATTTATGGCGACCATAACATATACTCCTTAATTCGCATTCAGTTTATCACATACGTTGACTGCTACACCACCGACCAGATAAGTCGCAGGAGTTCACTCTGGTCAAAGCGCGACTTCACCAGATAGGCATCCGCCCCGGCTTTCAAGCCTGCCTGCTGATGTTCCGGCTTGCCAAGTGAGGTCAGCAAAATGACGGGAACGTGGCGCGTCTTGGGGTTATTTTTGATCTCGCGTGTCAGTTCCAGCCCGGTCATATTAGGCATTTCCACATCACTGATTACCGCGTCAAATTCCATCTCGTTAAGCATCTGCCAGGCTTCCGCGCCATCAATCGCGATTTTGACCTCCAACCCGGCAGTTTCGAGGATATTTTTCTCCAGCGTCCGCGTCGTGATCGAATCGTCCGCCACCAGTACACGCAATTTTCGCGGTTGAGCAGCCGAGACTTCAGGGATCGCTCGGCGGCGTGGCAGCGCAATTCCCGCCGCACTGCGGACAAGATCGTTCGCGTCCAGCATAATCACCACCTGCCCTGTGCCGAGCAGCGCCGCGCCGGAGACAAACTGCGCCCGTGCGACTTCTGTTCCTAAAGGCTTCAGAACCAGTTCGCGTTCGCTGTGCAGGTCATCGACCTCGAACGCGACGGTGCGATCTGCCGCCCGCAGCGCCACAATCGTCAGTCCATCATTCCCTTGCGCACGGGATTCCGAAGGGATTCCCAGCACATCTCCCAGCAGCACCAATGGCACCGGATGTTCATCAATAATCACCATTTCGCGATTTTCGGCCAAAAACACGTCATCGCGTTTGAGCTTGACCATACGTGCGATCACTGCCGAAGGAAGCGCATATTCCTCATGCCCGATACCCAACAACACGCAGCGAATCCGCGTCAGTGACACAGGCACATTCAGCCGCACCGCTGTCCATTGACCAACAGCGCTTTGGACACTCACACGCCCGCGCAGGCTTTCCACGCGGTCACGCACCACATCCATGCCGATTCCGCGCCCGCTGATCGGGGTAACAAGGTCACTGGTCGTCAGGCCGGGATGAAAAATCAGGCTGCGGGCATCGTCATCGCTGATGGCTTCGGCTTCCTGCGTCGAGAGAAGACCCGCTTTAATGGCTGTTCTTCGGATGCTGGCCGGGTTAATGCCGCGCCCATCATCGGTGACGGACACGATAATTTCATTCCCGCGCTGCTCAACCATGAGCATGACTCGCCCGACAACTGGCTTGCCACGCGCCTCCCGTTCACTGGGAGTCTCGATTCCGTGGTCGATGGAGTTACGCAAAAGGTGCATGATTGGGTCTTTGAGCGCGTCCAGCACGGTCTTATCGACTTCCACCGCTGCGCCCGTCACATCAAACAAAACCTGCTTCATTGTGTCCCGCGCCAGATCACGAGCGATGCGCTGAAAACCACTCAGCAGCGTCTCAAATGCCACCAACCGCATTCCGCTGATGTCGTCCTGCAATTGATCTGAAAGCATCGTCAGCCGCAGCGTATCCTGCGCCATACCCTGGGCAAGCTGTGCCAGGTGACGGTTGGCATCGAGGAGATGACGCTGGTTGCGCTCCAAAAATTTAAAGAGCGTCGCCAGATCGGTGTTCTCGCCTTCCGGCTGGTCATGTACCCGTCGCGCCAGCCGGACATAAGCGGCACGCATACTTTGCCACTCACGCCGCCATTTGCGATGCAGCAGCCGCAGCGCATGGACTTCACGCTGTCGCTCCTCGCTCTGCATTCGGATCACCAGCAGTTCACTCGCCTCAGCCATCAGACGATCCAACTTGCTCACCGTCACACGGATGCTGTCTTCCGCCGTGCGCAAAAGCATCGTCATCGTATCACCCGACGACATCGACCCTCCATAAGCAGTGGGCGGTGGCATCTCAGTTGGGGGTCGTTGACTTATGGCAGATACAGACGGTTCAATCTCAGACGGAAGGTGTTGATTCACCACAACCGCAATTTCCTGCGAGTCGTGCTGTTTTTTCGCGGGTATTGTTTCTTTCGGCGCTGCTTTTTTTGCTGACTGCGCTTTTTTTGTTGGCGCGGGTTGTTTTATTGGCGGGGTTTCAACGACTTCCTCTACGGCTTCATCCGCTTCGGCATCGTCACTAACCACCGCTTGTTCCAGACGCATCAGTACGTCAGCCAGCGTTTCCTCGTTATTGTCTTCGCCATCGACGACATTTTGAATCAAATCCAGGCCATCGTAGAGCGTGTCGCAAATTTCCGGCGAAAGCTTTAGGCCACGCTTTTGGGCAGCCTCAAAAACCTCTTCCATATAATGAGAGATCGTCTCGATGACATTGAGGCCAACCGCACGCGCCGCCCCCTTCATGCTGTGCGCGACACGGTTTAGTTCGCGCAGCATTTCCGGTTCGGCATCTGCCGTTTCAATTTGCAGCAGCGTGTTATTGAGGGTTGCGAGATATTCGCAAACCTCATCGCGGAAAATATTCAGCAGTTCGGCATCAATATCACTCATGATTACAACTTCAGCTCACCCAAAACCCCATTGACGCTTTCAGTCGCCTTGCGCAAGCGCTGGACGCTGGCTTCCACCTGCATCGTGCTTGTCACCATCTCAGCCGTCGAGTGCTTGATCGTTCGCATCGCCTGCGTCAGTTGATCCATACCAATCGTCTGCTGGCGCGTGCTGGCGGCAATTTGCATGGCAGCCATCGCTGCTTCTTCAATCGCGTGTGAGAGATCACGGATCGAATCACCCGCGCGGTTGACTAAAAGCTGTCCCTGGTCAACACCCTTGCTGCCTTCCTCAGTGACCATCACGGCGGCGTTGGTCGCCCGTTGAATTTCGCCCAGAATTTCGCGTACCTGCACCGTCGCATCGCGATTCTGATCCGCCAGATTGCGCACTTCCAGCGCGACAACGGCGAAACCCTTGCCTTCTTCTCCGGCGCGTGCCGCTTCAACCGAGGCATTCAGCGCCAGCATTTTTGATTGGTCAGCCAGATTATTGACAGCCGCGATAATTTCGCCGATTTGCTGCGTATGTTCAGACAGCACGAGAATGTTGTCGGCAATATCCTCAACGCGCGTGCGAATTAATTCCATGCCGGAGATCGTTTCGGAAACGGCATCCGTCCCGGTGCGCGAAATATCGACGGATACCTGCGCAGTTTCGGCCACACTCTGGGCGCGTTCTGCCGTCTCGGTGACGGTTGCCCGCACTTCATTAACCGTCGCTGTCGTTTCGGTCACAACGGCATCCTGTTCATTCGCCATGTTAATCTGACGGGCCGTTGCGTCCAAAATTGCTTTGGTGTCGGTATCGACTCGCTGGAGCGCATTGGTGATCTCAGTCGTAACAGCCTGCACACGATCCAGCATTCCGTTGATCGAGACACCCAACTGCGCCAACATGCGTCCTTCTTCGCCTGGAACATCCATGCGCGAGACATCGACTCGCTGACGCAGATCACCCGCCGCCACGCGCTCCATCGTGTCAACATAAATTTTTAACGCGCGTTCCATGCCATGTCGGTTCACGCTGTAAATGATGACACCCAACAGAACGCCGCTGACCAACGCAATGAGCGACCAGCCTAACAGCAAGTCATCTAATACTGGACGCATGGACAAGCCGATCAACAGGACGGGCAAGACCGCTGCCACCGCCATCGCCAGCACTGTCCAGTTCAGGATCAGCGTCAATGTCCGGCGCATATCTGAATTGATGTTCATTTGACCCATAACTCGCGATTCATTACTCATGTTTAGCCTTCATCTTTGCCACCAACAATCAGTCGGCTGTCTTCAAATAAGCGCTCTATATCCAGCAGAACCAGCCGTTCCGTTGTAACGCCAAGTGCATAGCGGATGTTATCGACGGACTCAATATCTGCCTGCGGAACGGTCATGACACCCTCAACATCGTGAGCCAGCAGTCCAATTTCCAATTGATTTGAATGTGCGACGATTAACTCATCCGGCGGCGACTTCTCATCGGCAATAGAAATATCGAATAGCAGGCGCAAATCCATCACGGTCACAATCTGCCCGCGCACATTGACCACGCCGGGATAAAAGGCAGGCGTACCAGGGACACGGGTGATGTGAGTAATCGTGCGGACGCTGCGCACCGTCATTACATCGATTCCATAGCGCTCCTCGCCGAGCATAAACACGAGAACGGTTTTTGCATCTTCGAGAGCCTCAACCTTCGCAGGCGGCGCAGCATAGGCCAGGGCGCGTTGATGTAGGCGCTCTTGTATCGCCTCTTCGCTGCCCCGCAGATCATCCCAGTTCAGGCTTTTCCAGACAGCTTCCCAGTCAATTTTCTGCTGATTTTCAGGTGACATCGTTTATAATATGATTTCCGACATTCATTTGAGTATACAACGGAGTGGATGCTGGTGCATTGATAAAATGAGCGTTTCATGCAGCACTCAGCGCTTTCCACATATCACCTCTCCTGGATTTATTGGTATCAAATGGACATACATTCAGGGTGGCTGCAAAGTTACGCTAAAAAATATGGTGACGATTGATAATCAAAGGGCAAAGTAATGGCAACTAATGGAACGCATACAAACGGCGGAGAAGAAACCGGCACGTTTAAACTAAAAGCAGGGCTGGCGCAAATGCTCAAGGGCGGCGTGATTATGGACGTGGTAACGGCTGACCACGCCAAGATCGCCGAAGACGCAGGTGCCTGCGCGGTTATGGCGCTGGAACGCGTCCCGGCAGATATTCGCGCACAGGGCGGCGTGGCCCGTATGAGCGACCCGGACATGATCGAAAGCATCATGAAATCGGTCAGCATCCCGGTCATGGCGAAGGCGCGTATCGGCCATTTTGTCGAAGCACAAATTCTCGAAGCGATGGGCATCGACTACATCGACGAGAGCGAAGTTCTGACCCCCGCCGATGAAGAAAATCACATTAACAAGCACAAATTCAAAATTCCGTTCGTCTGCGGCTGCCGCAACCTCGGCGAAGCGTTGCGTCGTGTTTCCGAAGGCGCGGCGATGATCCGCACTAAAGGCGAAGCAGGCACAGGCGATGTCGTTGAAGCCGTTCGCCATGCACGTACCGTCATGGGCGAAATTCGCCGCCTGACATCAATGGACGAGGACGAGCTGTTCACATACGCCAAAAATATTCAAGCGCCCTTCGCGTTGGTCAAAGAAACCGCCGAACTCGGACGCTTGCCAGTCGTCAATTTCGCCGCAGGTGGGGTCGCAACCCCGGCGGACGCGGCGCTGATGATGCAGCTTGGCGTAGACGGCGTTTTCGTCGGCTCCGGCATTTTCAAGAGTGGCGACCCGGCCAAACGCGCCAAAGCGATTGTCGAGGCCGTGACGCACTTCAATGACCCCGCGATCCTGCTCAGCGTCAGCCGCAATCTTGGCGAAGCGATGGTCGGCATCAACGTGACAACGATGCCTGAAGGGGATAAAATCGCCCAACGCGGGTGGTAAGTTAACCTTAGCGAGATAAACTAAAGGGTATGTTCGATACATGGAACATGCCCTTTTTCTTTATAATTCCCATATCTCCGAATTTTTGATGGATTGATGGACAACCTCATGACAACTGACTCGCTCAATTTACTCGCGCCCGCCTGGTCACATCTGACGACGATGCAGCCCGAACGCGGCGAAGGCATCTATCTCTACGAAGCTGACGGTACACGCTGGACGGACTTTACCAGCGGCATCGGTGTCACCAATACCGGCCACTGTCACCCGCGCGTCGTCCAGGCGATTCAGGAGCAGGCCGCGAAATTGATTCAAGGCCAGATCAACATCGTCGTTTCGCAGCCAACGCTCAAACTCGCCGAACTGCTCAACAGCATCATGCCGGATTCAATCAACCGATTTTTCTTCTCCAACAGCGGCGCGGAAGCGACAGAAGCAGCCGTCAAGCTGGCGCGTCACGCCACCAAGCGCACCAATCTCATCACTTTTCAGGGCAGCTTTCATGGTCGCACCGCCCAAACGATGGCGATGACCAACTCAAAAAACATCTATCGCGCCTCCTACCAACCGCTGCCATCCGGCATTTTTGTCGCGCCCTTCCCCTACAGCTACTACTACGGCTGGGACGACGATACGACGATTGATTTTTGCCTGCGCGAACTCGACTTGCTGTTCAAAACTCAGAGCGCACCAGAAGAAACTGCCGCCATTATCATCGAGCCTGTTCTCGGCGAAGGCGGTTACATCCCCGCCCCGGAGCGATTTTTACGCGAACTGCGCGAGATTTGCACCCATTACGGCATTCTGCTGGTCGTGGATGAGGTGCAAACCGGATTCGGACGCACCGGGAAATTATTTTGCTACGAATACGCCGAAGTCGTGCCGGACATCATCATTATGGCGAAGGGACTCGGAAGCGGGATGCCAATCTCAGCCATCGCCTCGACGGAAGCCATCATGAGCAATTGGAAACCCGGCGCACATGGCGGCACTTATGGCGGCGGGGCATTGGCAGCAACGGCAGGCGTGGCAACCGTGCAGACGATGATCGACGAGGATTTACCCGGCAACGCGGCGCGTATGGGCGAACGCCTGATGGATGGATTGAGCGAACTTCAGGGGCGATTCCCCATCATTGGCGATGTGCGTGGGCGCGGCTTGATGGTTGCGACAGAATTTACCGCCGCTGATAAACATCCCGACAAAACGACGACCAAAGCCGTACAAACCGCCTGCATCGAGCGCAATTTGCTCCTGCTCACCTGTGGCAGCTACGAAAACGTCATTCGCTGGATTCCGCCGCTGGTGGTCAACGAACAGCAAATCGACAATGCGCTCACTATTTTCGAGGACGCACTGACCGCCGTCAGCACAAAAGGATAATCTATTTCATGCGTTTGATCCGCGTGACCTGCGCGTGATCCGTCTCCGCTGTAAAATGGAAATGCGATAAGTATATTTCGGCGGTAAATCTTATGAGCATTCCTTTTTCGCGTCGCTTCGAATTCAAACGCATTTCACGCCTGCCGCAGATCATACGGGCGTTTATCATCGTCCTGGTCGGCGCGGCTGTTATCATTGCCGTACCTCGCGTATTGGTTTCACTGAACTCCGGCCTGCAAAATATCGCCCTCGCTCTGGGCGGATGTGTCGCCGTGTCGGGCATCATCGCCGTCGCGCTTTTGCTATTCGCGACCATTCGCAGCGCAGGCCACATTATTGAGGTCGATGAAACCGGATTAAACGTTCAGCGCGAAGGGAAAGATACCCAATCGCTCAAATGGGCGGATGTGAGTTTCTACGAGGCGCAGGAGAGCGATAGTTTCTTCGATATTGAGAGTTTTACCAACACCGACTCGACACCTTCTTCCTGCACCAGCGATCCGTTGGGCGGGTGTATCTTCGGGCTGATCCTCGGTCTCTATCTGATCGTGCTGGACTGGTTCATTCGTGGCTCAATCTGGCGCGTCAAATTCAAACTCAAATCGCGGCGTGTGCTGAACATCAATGGCTACGGCGCACAAATGGACGAACTCGTCGAGCAAATTTTGCCGCGTTTTCTGCCAGATAAGCGCAAATTACCCAAACCTGTCGAAAATAAAGCTGAGGATTCAGAGGAGTAGATCACTGCTACTACATCCTCTGAGATTTCATTTACTAAGGGGAATATTGAGCCGTAGACCCTCACTATTTTGTATTGGATATAAGCCATTGAGATGAAAATATGCCGATACTATAATCGCTAAATTATCAAATGTTGCATCATCCCACTTCTTATTCTTATCTATCAGTTGCAACTCATCGTAGAGTTGATTAGCCAACTGGGATAAGGAAGGGGATATTTCGCCAATTTGGTCTATTAGAGTTTCACGTAGCGAATCGTCAGAGTGTTTTGCCAACAGCCCCATCACACGACCCAATTGATTGAGGGTCTTTGATATTTCACTGCAAGAATAATTCCAAATCTGTCCAATATCTCCGTTCGATCTGTAGTCAATAATCTCTCGTTTTATATTTTCATTACAACTTTGCATCATTTTGAGGCAGAGGCCAATTTGATTACTGATCGTACTTTCTTCTAGGTAGACGTAGGCAACGCTTTCCGCAAAGTATTCAGACCATATTATTCGAGCAAAGTATTGCTGTATACCTATCCAGTCATCATTTGCAGGTGTTGACTCTGGGCCAAAAACGTGAATACCAATAAAATCATCGTGTACATGAGCTAATTCATGTGCAAAGACACCACTTGCTAAATTCTTGAATCCCATATCTTCACTTATAAGCCCCCGCCCAATTACTTCAGATAATATAATAATTGAGAATGTCGATCCTAGCTGACCATCTCCCCAAGTTAATGTTTTGCCTGCAACAACAGCATTCTCATCGGTAGAAGTTAACTCTGGATAACCTAATTTTTTCTGCCATCTAAAAATCTCCTGAGTGATGTCAGAAGTCACAATCACTAATCTTAGCAATCTACACCCTGCTGCGCTCCGCTTTTCAATATCCTCTTTGATATTGACGATGGCATCGCGAAGCGCATCAAGATTTTCCTGTTTTGTCCACTCATCAGTCACTTTCAACAGGGATATATTCAGTTGACCTAAAAGTGTACCTTCTACAGAATTTTTATCAGGAATTTGAACACTCATTTTGACCTGTTCGCTTCTTTAGAGTTCCGTGTTCTATTCTTCAAATATGCTACAATTTTACAGTCAATTTTAAATAATTAATAGATAAGATGTGCTAAAATCTAGACTTTGAATAATTTAGGCCCCACTGAAGTGAAAAAGTGGTAAACTTTCGCCAGCTTTGAATAAGTCCTTCTTAAAGGAAGAATCATGCCAACAATTAACCTTGTGACTGAAATTCCCGGCCCAAAAAGCCGGGCGATTGTCGCGCGGCGCGAAGCCGCCACCCCACGCGGCGCGGCCAAACTCACGCCCGTCGCAATCGAAAAAGCCGTAGGCGCAGCGATCACCGATGTCGATGGCAATACCTTTCTCGATTTTGCAGGCGGAATCGGCGTACTAGCTGTCGGACACTGCCCACCAAATGTCGTCAACGCCATCAAAAATCAGGCCGAGCAGTTGATTCACCTGTGCGCCATCGTCGGCACGTATGAGCCGTATGTCGAAGTCGCCGAACTCATGAACGAGGTCACACCCGGCGATTTTCCCAAGAAAACAATTCTGCTCAACAGCGGCGCGGAAGCTCTCGAAACCTGCGTCAAGATCGCCCGCAGCTATACAGGTCGGCCTGGGATCGTCGTTTTTGAGGGCGGTTATCACGGGCGCACCAACATGACGCTTTCGATGACCAGCAAATATGGCCTCTTTAAGAAGGGGTTTGGCCCGTTCGCGTCGGAAATTTATCGTCTCCCCTTCCCCAATATTTACCGTCGTCCAGCGGGCATGTCCGAAGATGCTTACGTGGATAGCTGCATCGTCCAGTTGGAAAATGCCTTTATCGCCCAGGTCGATCCGTCAGCAGTCGCGGCCATCGTCATCGAAACCGTGCAGGGCGAAGGCGGATTTATTGCCACGCCGCCGCGCTTTTTGCAGCGCATCCGCGAATTGTGTACGCAGCACGGCATCGTAATGGTATCCGACGAGGTGCAGTGCGGATTCGGGCGCACGGGTAAATTGTTCGCCGTCGAGCATTACGGCATCGTGCCGGATTTGATCGCGACAGCCAAATCGATTGCGGCAGGGATGCCCCTTGCGGCTGTGACTGGACGTGCCGATATTATGGATGGTCCGCACCCCGGCGGTTTGGGCGGTACTTACAGTGGCAATCCACTGGCCTGTGTCGCGGCGATTGAGACAATTAAGATGATTAGCGACCCGGCATTTTTGCGCCGCGCCGAGGAATTAGGCGAAAGTATGCGCGATCATCTGCTGGAATTGCAAACCAATGTCTCCTTAATCGGCGATGTGCGCGGTCTGGGGCCGATGCTGCTTATGGAACTGGTGACGGATCGAGTCGCCAAAACGCCTGCTGTCCAGGAAACTGCTCAGGTCACGCTGGAAACCTTTAAGCGCGGCCTCGTCTGCATTCGCGCCGGGCTGTATAGCAACTGCGTTCGCTTCCTGCCGCCGCTGAATATCACTGACGAGCAGTTGGATGAAGGCATGGCTGTCCTCGCTGAATCGGTTCGCGTGGTTGAGGCCAATCGCCACCCTGTCGCCGGAGATTAAAAACAGTATTTCGTTTTCTAATCGGTCAACTTGACAGCTATCGCAATCGAGCCTAGCATTTGTCTTAGTGCATCAACCAGAGATGTTAGGTGTGCTAACCAGAGATGTTCAGTGCATGAACCACAGAGAGGGAAGAAAGCATGAGCAGTCAGATATCGGGTTCGTCGGGCGCTCGTCCACCTTCGCCCGCCCCGCCGCCTCTGCGCAAGCCAGCGGACGAGAAACCCAATACCCAGGAAACAGCCGGTTTTCGCGAGAACTGGCCCGCGTGGATGAAACAACTGCCACGCTGGAGTTTTCCGAAAGAGCCAAATCCCAATTACCAACTGATCGACCACGACAAGCTGAAGGCACACCTGGCAACTCTTGATCCCGAAGCCGTGAGCCAGATCGAAGCAGACCTGCAATTTCTCGATCACGAACTCATGCGCCTGTTCCGTGAGCGCGATTTCCAGGCCAGCCAGTCGCAGAACATGTATCGACTCTACCAGATCGGCTTCATGATTTTGGCAGGTCTTGCGGCGCTGGTCGGCTCGTTACAAGCGCTGGCGCTCAATAACAGCCCGGATACCGTTCCCATCTTTTCACTAATCGAAACGATTGTCGCCCTGGTCACAACTTACCTGGCAACGATCAGTGGACGTGAACCACCGCTGCCGTTGTGGTTGCAAAATCGCCGCCGTGCCGAACATCTGCGACGCGAATATTTCCGTTATCTGATGAACATGCCGCCCTATGACCAGTTGGACGGCTACAAGCGCCGGATGACTTTATCGCAACGCGCCGCTGACATTAACCGAGGTGTTTATCCCGAAACCGAGAGTGAAGAAGGATCAGGCTGATGGCGAAATTAGCACGCACTGACTTAGAAGCTCGCTATGAGTTATTCAACAAATTTGCTTTAGACGATCAACGCAACTACTACAAAAATACGCTGACCAAATATCGCCTGTCCGCTAGACAAGTTAATCGCCTACGCGCCATTTTTGCCTTCCTCACAGGGCTTTCGGCGGCGGGTGCCGGGTTTATCGTCCAATCGAACTTTGTGACCGGGGCGCGGTGTAATACAATGGCGGTCAATGGTGTCGCCCCTACTGTGTCCGGCGATTGTGCCAATCTCCAGGTTCTGGTCTATATTTTTATGGTCGGAGCAGTGGTGATGCCTGTACTGGGGCAGATTTTTAATACCCTGGCTGATCTCTATCAATGGGATCGCATGATTACGATTTACGACTCCGCATTGGAAAATATCGAGGTTGCCGATGCCCAATCACCGCTGCCTGACATGGATGATGTGATCTATGCTGCCAGCGTAAGAGCTTTCACCGAGGGTACGTTAGCCGTTATGAACGACGAAACGGCGCAGTGGGGTCAATCCATCCGCACCCCGCCGCAGCTTGAACGCTTTGTCGCCGAACAGCGTGACCGGGCACGACGGACTGGGGCTGATGCCGATTACAACGCCGAACGTGAGCGAACTGGCAATAAAAATCCTCCGCCGTCCGAGCCTCCGGCTAACCCATAAGAATAACCTCTCAGGCGATCATTTATACTTCATAGGGACACAGCACACGTGTCCCTATGATTTTCCAGGTAGGCTTTTGATGATTCTTTTACACAATGGCACTATTCATACAATGGACTCGCGCTACCCCGCGCCGGAAGCGATACTCACCGCCGACGATGGTCGCATTCTGGCTGTCGGCGCGTTAGCAGAGTGCGAAGCGGCAGCAAAACCCGCCACGCAGCGCGTCAATCTTGGCGGGCGCACGCTCATTCCCGGCTTTAACGATGCTCATGTTCACATCTGGAAAGTGGGCTTGCTGCTCACCAAGCAGGTGGATGCACGCCGAGCGCTTGCACCGGATATAGAGTCGATCATCAGCCGCTTTCACGAACGTGCGCAAAATTTACCCGCCGGGACGTGGATCACTGGACGCGGCTACAACGAGGCTGAACTCCCAGAACGCCGCCACCTGACTCGTTTCGATCTCGACGCTGCTAGTCCCGACCATCCGATTGCCCTCACGCGCACCTGCGGTCACATGATCGTCGCCAACACGCTCGCGCTCCGGTTGGCAAATATCCACGCGGAAACGGCTGATCCCCCCGGTGGCGTGATCGTGCGCGACGAAAACGGCCAGCCAACCGGGCTACTTCAGGAAACAGCGATGGGCTTCCTCAACCGCGCCATGCCGGAAGTTTCCGACGGCGATATGGCTGATGCGATCAAAGCCGCGAACCGTCATCAACTCAGCCTGGGAATCACCAGTGCCACCGATCCGCTGCTGACTCCCGCGATTTTAGAAGTTTATCGTCAGCTTGAAGCCAATGATGAACTCGCGGTGCGCGTCAACGGTCTGCCGATCCGCCGTCCTGATGGCGGTAAAGAAACGCTGCCCCTGCCAGAACGCTTCATCAGCGATAAATTGCGGATCGAATGCGTGAAATTTTTTGCCGATGGTGGCCTCAGCGGGGCAACGGCGGCGTTGAGCATGGACTATAAAGTAACAGGCGGGCGGGGCGTACTGCGCTTTGACACTGACGAATTAACCGAACTGATGTGGGAAGCGCACGAGGCGGGCTTTCGCATTGGCACGCACGCGATTGGCGATGTTGCGCTGGAACAGATCATCAGTGCCTACGAAGAACTGCATCGCCGCAAACCCAACGGCCTGCGCCATCGCATCGAGCATTTAGGATTGCCGGACGCTGATATGCTCAAGCGATGCCGAGCCATCAACGTAATCGCCGTACCGCAAACTGTATTTTTGCCTGCTTTGGGCGCGAGTTTCCGCCGATATTTGCCGGATGTTTTCCTCCCTCGTTGCTATCCTGTCCGCGCCATGCTCGACGCTGGCCTGACCGTCGCGCTCAGTTCCGACGCGCCCGTCGTGCCAGATGACAATCCCATTCTGGGCATGAAAGCCGCGATTGACCGCCGCGATCACGAAGGCAACCCGATTGCGCCGGAGCAGGCGATTACCCCTTATGAAGCGCTCTGCGCCTACACGATGGGCGGCGCGATTGCCAGCGGCGACACCGAAAATCGCGGCAGCCTCACACCCGGAAAATGGGCGGATATGGTGATTTTAAGCGGTGATCCGCTGAACACGCCGCCGGAGAATCTGCTAAAATTGAAGGTGGAACACACCTATGTTGGCGGAAAACTGGTTTTCGAAGGATAGAGGATCAATGACCACACCCACGCTGCTCTCCATTCAAGTCGGCCTACCCGCCCAACATGGTGCGGATCACATCTCCAAGAAATCCTGGGAATCGGGCATTTTTAAGCAGCCTATAGAGGGGCGCATCTGGCTTGATTCGATCAACCTGACTGGTGATGGTCAGCGCGATCTGGAAAATCACGGCGGCCCGTTCCGCGCACTCTTGTCCTATTCCGCCGAACTTTACCCGATGTGGCGCGAAGAACTTGGCAGACCTGATTTGTCCTACGGCATGTTTGGCGAGAATTTCACCATTTCCGGCCTGGACGAGACAACCGTCTGCATCGGCGATGTTTATGCCATTGGTCAGGCGCAGGTGCGGGTGTCACAGCCGCGTTTCCCCTGCTGGAAGCTGGCACGGCGCTGCGGTATCAAAGACCTGGCGGCGCGTGTCGAAGATAAAATGCGCGGCGGTTGGTATCAGCAGGTCTTGAAAGAAGGCTATGTCGAAGCAGGCGACTCGGTTCAATTGCTGGAACGTCCCTATCCCCAATATTCAATTCAGTTCATTTTCGCGCTCTCGGAAAAACGAATTGATGACCGCAAAAGCATCGCAGAATTAGCTGCTATTCCAGCACTCTCTGATGGTTGGCGAGAGATGTTCGCGGAGCGTTTGGCGGAATAGAATATTAGTTCCACGCCAAATGTGCAGTTACTACAAAAATAGCGTTTTGATCTGGTTGTAATCTGCCCGTAGCTTAATCTTTTGAACCTGTGATATACTGGCTTATGGATCAAACCCATGTGCGCGGCGCACAAGCGTTGGCGTTACCAAGTGAAAGCCACCCTTAAATAAGGTGAAATATGATCGACTTACACAGTCTTCTATCCACAATTCAAAAGCTGCTCTGGTGTTACCTCGATATACTGGATAGCTTCAGACCGCGAAATCTTCTCTCTCCTGTCACGCACTCCAGACTCAGAATCAAGACTTTTCGCCTGACATATTTGTTCTGACCCCGCACACGCGGCTTGTTTGCTTTAACCCGGATGCACCGCACCCGCTGGTCAATGCATCGTAAGCCGATTTTTTTGTTCTTACCTATGGAGAAATTCTTTAATGACCAATTTGATTTTCAAGCAATTCATAAACGGAGAGTGGGTCGATGCAGCCAATGGCGGCACCTGGGAACTCATCAATCCGGCAACAGAAGAAATCATGATGTCTGTGCCTTTTGGTGATGCTGCCGATGCTGAGGCTGCGATTGATGCTGCTGCTCGTGCCTTTCCAGATTGGTCGCAAAAAACACCCTACGCCCGCGCCGAAGTTTTGATGGCTACGTCCGCCTGGATCAAGGCGCGGTTGGATGAATTAGCCAGAATCACGACAGAAGAATGCGGCAAACCGTTCGTCCAATCCCGCGCGGAATGGCAGACCGCCGCTGCCCTGTTTGAGTGGTACGCCGAAGAATGCAAACGTGTTTATGGACGAATCATCCCTGCCCGCAAACCGGGCCGCCGAATCCTTGTCACGCATCAGCCTATTGGTGTGGTCGGGACGATCACCGCCTGGAATTTTCCGGTCTATAACGCGGTACGGGCATGGGCGGCAGCGCTGGCGGCAGGCTGCACGGTTGTCGGGCGGCCTTCAGAGTTCACGCCACGCACGTTGATGGCAGCAGCGCAGGCTTTACACGAATCCGGCATCCCGAATGGCGTGATTAACGTCATTAACGGCGACGCTGATTCGATGGGAAAAGCGATGCTGAAAGATGCGCGACTACGCAAAATGCACTTCACCGGCAGCACCCGTGTCGGCAAGCTGCTCATGCAGGGCGCGGCGGAAACCGTCACGCAGCTTTCGCTCGAACTCGGCGGTAATGCCCCGGCGATCATTTTCCCCGATGTCAACGTCGAAAAAACCGTGCGTATGGCATTGGATGTTAAGTATCGCAACGCCGGACAAGTGTGCATCGCGCCGCAGCGCTTTTATGTCCACAGCAAAATTGTCGAGGAGTTTATCGACCATGCCGTGACATTAAGCGAAAACTATAAAGTAGGCAATGGACTGGAAAAAACGACTGAAATTGGCCCGCTGATTAACGCCCGCCAACTGGAACGAGTAGAGGCAATGGTCGCTACCGCCCAGCAGGAAGGTGTTGAAATTCTCACAGGCGGTTCGCGCCCCTGGGGTGTATCGAAGGGCTACTTTTATAAACCAACGGTGATGTCGGGAATCAAACAGGAGATGCAAATATGGAATGACGAAATTTTCGGCCCGGTGCTGCCGATTACCCCTTTTGACGATGTTGAACAAGTTATTCAATTAGCAAATAAAACGGAGTATGGGTTGGCCGCTTACGTACAAACGAACGATATGAACACGGCGATTTACGCCTATGAGCACCTCGAATTTGGGATGGTTGGCATCAATGATTGGCTGCCATCGACACCCGAAGCCCCTTTTGGCGGAGTCAAGCAAAGCGGTATGGATCGCGAATGCGGCGCTGAAGGGCTGGAATCTTACCTTGAAACCAAGACCATTTATATAGGAGACCTTTCACCATGAGTACCATGCTTAGTCACGATTTTCAGGTTCGTGTTGTCAATACAACTCGAAAGCATGTTCACGATTTAGAAGCTTTACAGCGTCTTTGCTACCCGACGCTCACCGAAATCGAAATATTTACCGCCGAGAAATACCTCAATCACCTCAGATTGTTCCCGCAAGGCCAGTTTATTGCGCTTGCCGAAGTCAACGGCAGAGAAATTCCTGTTGGCTCGACAACCACTTTCCGCACGGACTTCGATTTTAATCATATCGAGCATACCTTCCAGGAAGCGATTGCCAACGGATGGTTATCTAATGATGACCCACAAGGCGAATGGCTTTATGGTGTCGATATGATGGTTCATCCCAAATTCCGGGGGCATGGTGTCGCGGGCAAGTTGTATAAGGCACGCCGCGATCTGGCGATGAAGCTCAATATGCGGGGCGAAATGGCTGGCGGGATGCTGCCCGGTTACGACCAGCACCGCAAACAGATGACCATCGAGCAATATGTCAAAGCCATCGTCGCCGGGAAGCTGAAGGGGCCAACAATCTCCGCGCAGCTCAAATATGGTTTTAAGGTGCGCGGCATCCTGTATAATCACATCACCGATCCACGTTCGGATAACGCGGCGACTTTGATCGTGCGCGAAAATCCACATTATCAATCTGGCGATGATTTCGTCAGGGCGGGTTGACTGCTTAAGGAGTAGCGTTGATACACGTCACAAACACACGACTGGAACACGTCCAGGCGTTGGAAGATATTCAGCGCCTGGTCTTCGGTCATCTGCCGGAGATCGCCCAATTTACAGCAACCATGTACAGCCGTCACATCGAAATTTTCCCTGACGGTCAATTTATCGCGCTGGTCACGGAAGGCGATCAATCTGTCGTCGCAGGTGCAACAACCACTTTTCGCACAGCAGATTTCGACCACATTCGACATCCATTCGATGGCAGCACATCCTGGTTGAGCGATCATGATGACGATGGTGAGTGGTTATACGGCGTAGACATCAGCGTCCATCCAGCTTATCAGCGGCGCGGGGTCGCGACCCAAATTTATGTGGCGCGGGCGGATCTGGTCAAACGCCTGAATTTACGCGGCGAAGTGGCTGCGGGGCTGCTGGCAGGCTATCATCGCTATCAGAAAGACCTGACCATTGAGCAATATGTGGAAAAAGTGATCGCGCGAGAACTCATTGACCCTACCGTATCCGCGCAAATGCGAAACGGTTTTGTCATCCGCGACATCCTTTATAACTACGTCGATAATCCACAGGCGAACAACTGCGCAGCGCTCATCGTGCGCGAAAATCCATATTATCAGCCCTGATCCGATTTCCCCATTGATTCAAGACCCTTTTTTCGCTAAAATTCTTATATCTTGGCTCCGTAGCTCAATTGGCAGAGCAGTTGACTCTTAATCAACGTGTTCTGGGTTCGATTCCCAGCGGGGTCACAACTTTTAATGCAAAACCTCCACACGCGGAGGTTTTTTTGTTGTTCTGGGCCTGAACTCCCTAGCTCCCAAAGCACGTCCTCATGAACAGGGACAAAATAGGGACACAATGAGGACACCACGCCTCACGATTGTATGATAAAGTTACTTCAGGTTAAGACATCGCCAGCCAGTCGCCACAAGTCCAATAAAAACAGTCAACCAGCTAGTCAAACTATTTAGGTAAACCCAACTTGTTTACCCGTCTATTTACGCGCCGATTTTTACGCTGAAAGAGAATTTTTTATGGCCGCCGCAACCATTGCAGACTCGATCAACCCACTCGCTCAAGGATTTCTACTGTGTGCCAGCATTATTATTGCCGTTGGCCCACAAAATCTGTTTATCCTACGTCAGGGGTTGCAGCGCCAGCATTTATTTGCGATAGCATTGGTCAGCACATTGGCTGACGTGGTGTTGATTTCCATCGGAGTGGGCGGTCTTAGCTCGCTTATCTCTGCCAGCGGCATCTTTCAGACGATCATTACCGTTGGTGGTGTCCTCTTTCTCGTAACTTGCGGTGCTCGTGCCTTGCTCAAGGCTTCTCAACGACGTTTAGTGTCCCCTGACACAACCCCCAACACGGCAACCACTGGCATGATGGCGATTCTTACGGCGCTCAGTTTCTCGTTGCTCAATCCCGCAGCCTATCTGGATACGCTCGTCATTATTGGGTCAAAAAGTCTCTTATTTCCCGATGAACAGCGTCTCATTTTTGGGATCGGCGCAGTATTATCATCGACATTCTGGTTTTTCTCACTGGCATACGGCGCTAGCAAACTGGCTCCAATCTTTCGTTCTCAGGTGGCATGGCGCACACTTGATTTCGTCAGCGGCATCATCATGCTTGGTATGGCGCTTACGATGATTGGCACAACGCATCTGATGGCATAAAATTATTCAATACCAGCCCGACGCGCTTTTTTAGCGGCATCCATACGATCACTTACTTCTAATTTTTTTAACACCTGTGACACATAGTTACGCACCGTCTTGGGAGATAATGTCAACTTTTCAGAAATGGTTGGGTTGTCATCTCCGGCGGCAATGAGCGCCAGAATATCCTGCTCCCGTCGGCTCAATTTAGGCAGTTCGTCCTCTGACTCAGGCTGTGGGGTCTGAATCTGCGAAAACCATTGCATGATATGTCCGGCAATCCGAGGACTAAATACGGCTCCGCCCGTAGCCGCTACCCGCAGCGTTTGCAGCATCTCAGTGTGTTTAATCCCCTTCAGGATGTAGCCCGATGCACCTGCCCGCATGGCAGCAAACACCGATTTATCATCCTCAAACATGGTCAGCATCAGCACAATCAGATTAGGATAATGCTGTTTGAGGCGGCGTGTTACCTCGATACCATTTTCACCCGGCATGTTGATGTCCATCAGCACCAGGTCTGGCTGTAAATTGGCAAGCTTATCCAGTAAATCCGCCCCCGACTCCGCTTCACCGATCAGCATCATATCTTCAGATGAATCAATTAACACGCGCAGACCTTCTCTAAAAATCTCGTGATCGTCAACAACGAAAATATTAATCATTTATTGTTTATCCTTCATGGCATCCGTTTCTGATAGAAGCGGAATAGAGATCGATAAACGGGTTCCTTGCGGCTTGGTTGGAACGATGGCGAAAGTGCCGCCCAGTTCCTCTGCACGTTCACGCATGGAGGTTAATCCGACCCCTGCCCTATAGTTGACCGCAATACCCACACCGTTATCCATAATATCAATATTAAGATTACCATCTATAACTATCAGCTGCACTTCACAACGGGTCGCCTGCGCATGTAGGATGACGTTATCCAGAGCAGTTTGCATAATACGGAAAGCAGCGACTTCGACTGCCGCCGTCAATACAGGCATCTGTGGTGGCAATTTGAGATCAATCTCTACAGACTTTGTACCTTGCGCCACGAAGTCGGTGATTGCACCCGTTAGGCCGAGTTGGTCAAGCAGAGGCGGCCTTAGCTCATAGACAAGCTGGCGGATATTGGTCAACGTTCCTTCAATTCCGTTCTGCAAATCGTCCAGAATTTTGGCTGTTTTTTCCGGGTTCTTGTGCAGCAATTCCTGCGCTGCCCCCACACGAAACATCTGGGCTGCCAGGGTTGGCCCCAATCCATCGTGCAGATCACGTCGCAAACGACGGCGTTCTTCCTCGCGGGCTGTCACAATTTTCTGACGCGAAATCTGGAGTTCGCGGTTCAAATGCACTTGCTCATCGGCGAAATGGCGATATTTATCGAGCAAGCTTCGGTAAAAGGCGTTGGTATAACGGAGAATAAAAATCATAATCAGTGTCAGGATAAAGAATTTAAGTGAAGTAAATTGTGCGGAATAGTTCAGTAAAGGCGCAACAGGATCGCCAATAATGTCCTTATACAATACCCATGTGAGGGTAACAGCAATAATACCGAAGCTGATAAACATCCAGCGCCGCCACCCATAAAGCAGGGCGAGGATGACGGCTATTAAAAAGGCAATATCGCCAAATCCGCGTGTGCCGCCATAAAGCAGGAGTACAGGCGGGACGGCAAGATGAATACAAAACACGTAAATACCCTGCATGATGTAGGAATAGGGTGTTTTGAGGTAATAAAGATTTGCCAATGCGATGGAGATCAGGCTGCCTAATATCGCAACAGATAGTGGTGGTGTCGGATCATTCATGAGCTGACGAGCAGTAAAAGTGATCGTTAGAACAACCAGGGTTGCCACCATCAGGCCAATCCACAATTGACCGCGCAAACGATCCATATCGTCACTGTGCAGATCGGGTAAATTCGGCTGCCCGGCTACGAGCTTCATATTGAGCGTTGATGTGGGGTCTTGTTGGCGACTGACCATATTAACCTCTATCTGCCTGGTATTGAGCTAAATCTATACTCGTTATGAACATTTATTTGACTGCTTTTCTTCACTGAAACGATCTTTTTGTCTAACCTTTTTCATTATGAAGGTTTGCATTGATACTAACCAGGGCTATTAAGGTTTGCATTGATACTAACCGGGGAATTATGGAGTCCGGTGTTGATCGAGGTCTCGAAAAAGTGGTAACGAGCAAAGTGAGCGTATCTGGATAAAATTGAGCAGGAATATATTTTTACGAAGGGGAACATAATGACTGAACTTCAAACGGGCGCAATCATCGAATCGGGTCTGGCTGACTGGCAGATACTCCAGCAGGATGCCAGCGGCTTTGCCACCCTGACGCTGCGTGGACGCTGGATCAGCGATCAACCGGGTGTTGTGGAACTGCGCGTGGTTGCGGCGGATACGGGTGTTGCAGTCAGCCGTGAGACCGATTGGCAAGCTGCCACAACAGAGCCAGACGGCAGTTGGCAGGCCACGCTGCGTGTCCCGGCAGGCGGCCTTTACCGTTTGGAAACTCACTTCAAAACCACCGAACAGCCGCAGCGTGAATGGGCGACTCGCGGTGATATGCGCCATTTCTGGGGTGTAGGTGATCTTTGGGTTATCGCGGGGCAAAGCAATTCAGCCGGATACGGACGTGGCCCAGTCTATGATCCGCCGGAACTGGGCCTGCATCTCTTTCGCAATAGTGAAAGTTGGACGCTGGCTTTTCACCCCATGAATGATTCGACGGACACCGCCCATTCCGTCAATCGGGAAGGTGCCAATCCTGCCCATTCACCCTATTTGAATTTTGCGCGGCTGCTCAAACAACAGCTTGGCTATCCGATTGGACTGGTACAAACCGCGTTAGGGGGTTCACCTTTGAGCCAATGGAATCCGACTGAAAACGACGACGCGGGGCTTTATAAGAATATGATTCACTGCATCGAACGAGTCGGCGGGGCAGTGAGGGGCGTTCTCTGGTATCAAGGCGAGTCGGATTGTGACCCGACACTCGCTGGAACGTATGCCGAACGCTTTGAGGCAATGGTAAAAGCATGGCGTACTGCACTCAAACACCCGGATTTGGCGGTACTCACGGTTCAACTCAATCGCTTCTTCCCGCAGCCCGAAAATGGCGAACCGATGACTGATGCCCAGCAGCGCGGATGGTCTATCGTGCGTGAAGCACAACGTCAGGCTGCACATACGCTTTCCTATGTAGCTGTTGTACCCGCGCTCGACCTGCCGCTGAGTGATCTGATTCATACCAGCCCGGCGGGCAATATGCTGCTTGGTGAGCGCATGGCACGTGCTGCCCTGGGAATGGTCTATGGGCGCAGAATCCATTACGCAGCGCCAGATGTACGCTCGGCACGCCTTCTGGATGACGGAAAGCGCGTCGAGCTGATTTTTGAACAAGTGAGTGACCGCATGGATAATATTGAGCGCGGGTCTATTTGTTTTGTTGTTGAAGACGATGCTGGCTCGGTTGCGATTAACCAGGTAGCTTATCCGATGGACGCGACCATTCAGCTTGTGCTGGGACGGGCGTTGGTTGGTCGTGCGGTTGTTCACGGTGCATTTGGCTGCAATCCACCGATAGCACCTGTTGATATGGATCGGCTCATGCCCATGTTAGGCTTTTATGGATTACCCGTTAGCTGAACCAATCGCGCGGATAAAATCGGAAAATGAGGCATCTGCGCCATTAAAAATTTATCCGTAAATTCTGGTCGTAAGGGCGCGGTGTAATGCGTCCTTACCACAAATATCATTTTCTCGGATAGCTGCTCAGATAAACTCACATTGTCATGATCTCGCGGTAATGCAGCCGAGCAACTACTATTTGCTTCTCGGAGGTCAAGGGCAGCACTATTCGCGTCTCATGCAGATACAACAGTGCCAGTGCCGCCCATCACCATTTCGAATTACCGGATCACAACTCAAACTCCCGTACAATTTGCTTGACCCACTGCTCGATCCGTTTGGGTGTGATCTGAGACTGGCCTTCCTGATCGACACCTAATCCTAAGAAATGATTTTCGATCTGCGCCAGCGATTCATTAAACTGATAGCTTTCAGTAGGCCACAGCCCGTAGACTTCAGCATTCAAATCGAACAACACATCGCTCAATGTGCCGACGGCATCAAGAAAATTGAAGCCGTAGCCATTCTGGTCGCCCAGCCCAAAAATAGCGACTTTTTTACCCGTCATATCATGGCCTGCCAGTTTTGGAAGAAAAACTTCCCAGTCATCCTGAAGCTGCCCGGTATTCCAGGTGGGGATTCCCAGAATCAGATAATTAAATTGCAGCATCTGTTCGGGAGTGGTGCTGCCGATATTGAAGACTTCGACTAACGATGCGTCACGTTTATCGAATTCCGATTTAATCTCATAGGCAACATACTCCGTATTGCCCGTACTGCTGCCGTAGAAGAGTCCGATTTTTGCCATATTCTGATTACCTTCTGAATGATGATCCAGGAGAAATACGATGCTTCCCTGGAATACTAAACTTTAGTCCGATTTATTATATTGCAGAGCATCATCTATTTCATCAGGTAACATCCAAAATACGGCCTTCTTGTACGTCTTTAAGCTTCCTGGTTAAGGGAATCGGCTTGGATAGTTTTGCGCCCGCTGTGACAAATCTTGATAAATCTCGACCATAAAGTGGGTGTCCGCAAGTTCAAGTGGTCAGAATTGGTATCGTGGAAGAGTCGCATAGTTCGGCCTGTTAAGCTATAAATAATCCTCAAAAATAAGGAAGCAATTATGGCTTATGACGAATCTGTTGTCCCCTTACGCATGAACCCCGATCTCACGCCCGAACTGGAGCGCGAAGTTCGTTTTTTTATGAAGTGGGGCTATCTGGTTGTCGAAAATGCGATTAGCCCGGAGCAGGTCGAAAGCCTGCGCACGGCACTGGATGAGAGCTTCGCTCGTAATAAGTCGCAGTTCATTCATGAGCTTCTTGAAGAAGATGACCGTTTTGGCTTTCTGCTGGACAACGAACCCGTTTTCACTCGCATGAAAGCCATCCTCGGCAACTGTGTCCAACTGCACAGCGCGACGGCTCGAGTGACAAGCCCCGGTGAAAAAGATCAGGATTGGCATCGTGACGGCCCCTGGCCTGTAGACCCGGACGGTACACCCTATGGCAGCATCCCCGGCCAGATCAACTGCGGCTATTATCTCGATGAATTGACGATGGAAAACGGCCCGATTGTCATCGTTCCCGGCAGTCACCGTGCCGCCTTCAAGCCGCCGCTGGGACATCCCACCTTCCCGGACGAAAAATTTATCCTGGCGAAACCGGGACAAGCCATCTTTTTTAACGGCTGGCTGTTCCATCGGGGCGCGGCTAATAACTCAGAAAAACACCGACGTGCCTGCATGATGTGCTACCAGAACGCCTGGATGAAATCGCGCGAACCTTTTAACGGCCCTCGCGTGACCAAATTGCGCAAAAACGGCTCGAACGAAATCAAACTGCTGCTTGGCGATATGTCTGCCTGGTAATTGAAATTTAAAGGTGAAATATGAAAACTATTGAACAACGTTTGCAGGAATATAAAGAACTCGGCTACACCGTTTTTGAAAATGTTTTCAGCCCGGAACAGATGGCGTGCTGGAAATCCAAATATGATGATCTGGTCGCGCGGCAGACTCTGCCAGAAGCTGAAAAACCTCAGCTTTGGTTAAGCAGCGTCGTCGAATACGAACCCTGGCTGATGCTCCCGGCGGTGAATGATCCTGTAATTCTCGATTTCGCCGAACGGGTCATGGGGCCATTCGTGCAACTCGATAATCTGACATTCATGGCCTTTCCGTCGATCTCGAAGGAGGAAGCCGAGGGACGCGCCAGCGGATGGCATCGCGATATCTGGGGCTGGCTGCCGGAGGGCGACCAATATTTCCGCCCACTCGCCTGCAACGCCATCACCTATCTCCAGGATTTGACGGCTGAATTTGGCCCGCTGCGCGTGATTGAAGGCTCGCACCGTATGCCGATCACCATCGCCAAAGAAGACATCAACAAGCCGCATCCGCAGGAAAAAATTATCAACGTCAAAGCAGGTGATGTGGTTTTCACCCACTGCGCACTGCTGCATTCCGGCACGCCCAACACCAGCGGTCAACGTCGTTACTTCTTCAGCATCTATTACAATCTGAGCTGGCTGCGCTGCCGTGATAACCATGACGGCCCGAACGTCCAGAAAATCATCAAAATGGCACGCGAGAAAAATGATCGCCGTTTGATGCGTCTGTTCGGTGTCGATGAACTCGTGTTTTCACGCGCCAATTCCGGTTTCCAGACTCCCGATGAAATCATGTGGGACAAATGGATTACCGAAGACCGCGCCGTGCTTAAAGGTTAACGCATGAAATCGGCGGTCATTTCAGGTATTCCGACAATATGGGTTGAGCCAGAAAGCGCGGACGTTAAAAAGTTGGCGATCTGGCTGCCCGGCTTTAGCGGGACGAAAGAAGCGGTTCAAAATAATCTGCACGACCTCGCAAAAGCGGGTTTTGTCGGCCTGAGTTTTGACCCTTATCAGCATGGCGAACGCGGCATCGAATCGTTGGATGCCCTGCGAGAGCGTGTGAGGGGCAACATTCGCCGTCATTTTTGGCCGATTCTGGCGCGGACGGCTGAAGAAGTGCCGTTGATTATTGATTGGGCGGTTGCCAACCTCGGCGTTCAGCCGGAAATCAACCTGGGCGGCATTTCGATGGGTGGCGATATTTCAATCGCTGCGGCAGCCGTCGATCACCGTGTTCGCAGGGTTGCCGCCGCCGTCGCCACACCAGATTGGATGCGCCCCGGTTCATTCGAGCCACCCGGTCAGCCGGACGAAGCTGCCCAAGCCTGTTATGATCGCCGAAATCCACTGACGCATCTGGCGGATTATCGTCATTGTCCCGCGATTTCTTTCCAGTGTGGGGCGGATGATCGCCAGGTGCCGCCGGATGGTGCGCAGCGTTTTGTCGCTGCGATGGAAGCCGCCTATCCCGAATGCGCGGAAAATCTGGACATATGCCTGCATGAAGGCGTGGCACATGCCTTTACGCCTGCCATGTGGCAAAACGCGCTCGAATGGTTTTTACGCGGTTGACCAATTCGGATATTTCTGTAGGGGCGGGTCTGAGACCCGCCTCTTTTTTCTTACAAAATCTGAAAAGGATCGAAAATATGATTATTGACAGCCATTGCCACGCCTGGCCGCGCTGGCCGTATCAGCCACCCGTGCCGGATGACGAGCATCGCGGAAAAATCGAACAGCTTCTCAACGAAATGGATTTAAACGGCGTGGATCAGGCCGTCATCGTCTGCGCGCGGATTGATCGAAATGCCGATAATATCACCTACATCGCCGAACAGGTCGAAAAATACCCCACGCGACTGCATCAGCTTGCCGATATTGACTGCTATTGGTCAGATGATTATCACACCCCCGGCGCGGCAGATCGTCTGATCGAGATTGCCGATAAGCATCCCATCAAGGGCTTTACACATTATCTCAAGGACAATGATGATGGTGCATGGCTCTACTCAGATGAAGGCTTGAAATTTTTTCAGGTCGCTGCCGGCCGAAAGCTGATCGCCAGCATCGCGACTTCGCCCTGGCATCAACCGGCGATTCGAAAAGTCGCGGCGGCTTTTCCGTCCATGCCGATTCTCTGCCATCATCTTAGCCTGACGAAAGTGGGCAAGCCAACCACCGAAGCGCATCTCAATGAACTGCTTGAATCTGCAAAATTGCCGAATATTTTTGTCAAAGTGTCAGGCTTTGCTTATTGCTCACAGGTCGATTGGGATTATCCCTATTCCGATACGATGTGGATGATGCGGAAAATCTATGAGCATTTTGGCCCGCACCGCCTGTGCTGGGGGTCAGATTACCCGGTTGTCCGCTTTTTCATGACGTATAAACATTCGCTGGAAGTTTTCAGAACCCACTGCACATTTATTCCAGAGGCCGATAAAGCGCTGATTCTGGGCGATACGCTTGCCAAACTGCTGGCTACCGGAGAGGTGATCGCGTAAAACACCTTTGCCGAGGCACGATTGGCTGGTTTATAATCTCGATAATACATATCCTGGCTAAAAAACCATTAAACGGTACGCTCCTCCCCTCTCTATGAGCGAAGCAAAATGGGGAGGGGTTGGGGGAGGGGTTATGAATTTGCCAACGGCATCTCATATCGGTAGGGCATCCGAATCGAATTTGCTGGTTATTGTGAGCTACAGCGCTGGCGACACCGATGCGCTTGTCGATACCCTGTCAGCGCATCTCCAGATTCCGGTACAGGCCGCCTATCTGGAAGGCTCTGAACTTTCCGTTGGCGAGGCTATTCAGATCGGCATCGCGGAACATCAGCCGCGCCATATCGTCGTTCTTCCCCTGTTTCTAGGCGCAAGTGCGGCCAAGAAAAATAACGTTTGGCAGATCGTTGCCGCCGCAGAGGAACGCTGGCCGGATATTGCCTTCTACTATGGCAAGCCGCTTGGTACACATTCCGGCGTGATTGCCGCTTACAGCCAACTCCTGACCAAGAGCGAAATTTCAGCCAATGATATCGCGCTGCTGGTCGTGGGGCGTGGCAGCCGCGATCCCGAAAGCAATATGGAAGTTTATCAAATGGCGCGTCTGCTGTGGGAAAAATTCCAATCGCCCGCGCTCGAAATCGCCTTCACCAGCACAGCTAATCCCGATATATCAACTGCAATCCAGTGGTGCTTACAGGCGGGCTTGAAGCGAATTTTGATCGCGCCCTACCTACTCTACGACCAAAATCTCTATCAAACCATTCAATCGCGATTAGAAAAAATCCGAAGTCTCTCGCCCGATGTGGAGCTTGTCATCACGCCGCATCTCGGCATCCACGAAGGGATTGTCGAGACTATCAGCCAGCGTTATCAAAAAGCCTTAAAAAATCTCACAACCAAATCACCCACCGACGAAGGGATTATCCGCCTCCGGTCTTTCTCACATTCTCACGGGGCGGGCGGCGCACATGCGCACAATATTCCCAATTTTGCAGCGGAGTCGTTCTTGCCACCACGCTATCAGGGTGAAGCTTCGGTGAGCGCTGCCCCGATGGGAGCCGCCGATCTGGTTTTTGACGCTAATGGGCAGGTCGCGTGGAATGAGATATGGGGCAGTTTTTGTGATCTGGCATTGGCAGGTGGCCCACCGCATCGTGGCACACTGCTCGAACCCGTGCCGCCGGAAATCGTCGCGGCTGACCCGGCAAGTTATCAGCGCGTTTTGTCAGAGCTAGAGCGAGGCATTCGCTTGGTTACGAACTTACCAGTCATCACGGATAGATCACTTGGCTGGCTCGGGATCCAATGTACGGATGAGGCGATGGCAATCTGGCTGTTACGCGCGATTATCGTCGAAAATATCAGCGTCCGGCGGGAAGATGATGTGATCTATCTTCCCGCTGGCCCCAATTTCCGCCTCGAACATGAAATCAAAAATGTCATCACCGTCGTGGCGAAAACGCACCATTACTGGACAGAACATATCACCAACCAACCCGGCGAATCGAATATTTCCTGAGTGTCAGAGCGCTAACCGAAAATGGCGCGTAAATCAAGCGCAATAAACGCGATCAAAACCGCCAGTGCTGCCAGTGCGACAACCAGATATTGCCAGCGATATTTGTAGCCAATCTGCCAGAATCGCCGCAAGCTCAGGAAGATCGAGACAATCGCCAGAACGTTAATCGCCAGCATCACGGGTGTTGCCGTCTCCGCCGCGATGCCAATAATTGGCAGCACAAACGGCAGTATGGCGTACTGCAACACACATCGAATACCCGAAAACAGGATTGAAGCGCCAAATGTCCGTTCGGCATGCTGCGCAATCGCGTCATCTGCCGTGTCGATTCTGGGCTGAACATCGACCCATAATAAGCGCCCAATCAGGCGATCAAACCACATTGTTGAAGACTGCATCACCGATTTGTCATCCTTTTTTGCAGATTCCGGTTATCTACTCACGCTCAATTTTCGCGGTACTCTGGATGGATTCGTAAATTTCCAGCTTTGGATGACCCATAAATGTCTGCGGCGGCAATGTGCCGGAACGCGCATGTCCTTCTCTGAAAGAAGGCGATTCTGTCCAGGCTTTAAAATGCGCTTCTGACTCCCAGAATGTCATCACGACATACGGATCGCCATCCGTTTTCGGACGCAGCAGTTGATAGGAGACAAAACCTGGCATTCCATCCACCAGATTGGCGCGGTTAGCAAAACGTTCTTCAAATGCCGCTGCATGTTCCGGGTTCACGGGTATACGGTTGCAAACAATAATCATGGTTTTACGCTCCTTAAGCAGTGTTGGTTGATCTGTATATGTTAAGCAGTATTGGTTTGTTGATTCGATTCAGGCCGGATGACGCGCAGGCTGATGAGTAAAAGCGCCGTCATCACCACGCCGCCCGCAATAAATGGCGCTGAAACACCACTTGTTTGAAAAATCCAGCCGCCGATGAGTGGCGCAACCGCATTGGCTAAACTGACAAATGATGCGCTGATGCCTAAAATTGCGCCAGTTTCCCCAGGCTGCGCCCGCTGAAGCATCAGGCTGTTGAGGGCAGGACGGATGAGGCCTGAACCAATCGCTAATGGCAGAATCGCGATTAAAAACCAGACGATACCGCCAATACCGCGCTGGCTATCTTCCGGCAATGTAATGGGAATGTCACCGATGATAGCTTCGGTAGCCGATGGCGCGAGATCGCGAATACTCTCCTCAACCCGCCACTCAATATATAACGGATGGGGTTGATTGGGCGTGATGGCTATCATCAGTAAGCCCAGGGCCAGCAGGGCCAGCGCTACAAAAACTAACTTGCGTTCACCGTATTTGCGACTCCAACGACCAATCAGCCGAACCTGCACATACACCAGAATCACGCCCACGTAAATAAAAATGAACGCATTTCCCTGCCCCAGCAAACCGAGACGACTGAGTGTGAACAAACCGAGCAAAGTCTCAAACGCGAAAAAAACGACCTGTTGGGCAAACATCAGCACCAATAAGTGATTATTCCGCGCCTGCCGCAGCATCCGCAGGGGGTTAAGCAGCGGCGCAACCGCATCAATACGGCGGCGTTTGGGTGGTAGTGTTTCCTCAAAGCCAAAAAATGTGATCAGGATTGATAAAAAAGAATATGCCGCAGCAATCAAGGCCGGCAGCGCCAGATTGCTCGAAAATTCCAGTGAGATAAGCGCGATAGCCGGGCCAAGAATAAAACCCAGTCCGAAAGCCGCACCTGTTAAACCCAATCCCTGCGCCCGTGTCTTCTCATCCGTCAGATCGGTGATCGCGGCCTGGGCAGTTGCCAGATTCGCGCCGAAAAGCCCATCCACAACCCGCGAAAGGATAATCATCTCCAGCGAAGTGGCGCTTGCCAACATCAAAAAACTGGCACACGTCGAGACCTGGCTGATGAGTAAGAGGGGCTTACGTCCATAGCGATCAGAAAGTGCGCCCATCACCGGCACACCGAGAAGCTGCGTCAGCGGAAACGCCGCCGCGACCAGCCCGATTTGCAGGGGAGTCGCGCCAAAAGCCGTCGAATAAAGGTGCAGCAGCGGCAGAATAATCGTCAGCCCCAGCACGTCCACAAATGTCAGCGTGAAGATGGGTAGCACACGCTCGAAACTGAGGCGTTGTTGACTCACAGTTACACCCTGTTTTCCAGAATGGTTAATCGCCCGATGGTATCATAGACACCGCAATACAACCACCGTTTTTAATCCCTCATCTTTCACCATGAATAGCTTTTCGTTAAAAAATATCAACGATCTTTCGGCGCGGCGGTGAGAAAAGTAAACTATACTTTGATTCAAAAAAGTTCATCATGCCCTCTGAGTCATATTGAATTAGCAAATTATTATTTCTCGGATAATTGAGAAGGTAAATTCTATTGTTATTTGCAGGGTTTTAGCTTAAACACTCGGCGAAGCTAAAGGGAAGTATTGCACGTTTGTAATAGAAATAAGCCCATAATTTGAAAGGGCTGGAATGAATAAAACGCTTCGGATACTAATCATCGAAGACTCTGAAGATGATGCTCTGCTATTGTTACACGAACTCCAGCGCGGTGGCTATCATGTTGAGTTCGAACGGGTAGAAACCGCTTCCGCGATGAGAGAAGCACTTAGTACCCGCACGTGGGACATCATCATATCCGATTATGCCCTGCCGACTTTTAGCGGGCCGGGCGCATTAGCCATACTCAAAGAGACCAATCTTGACCTGCCATTTCTCATTATGTCAGGGACAATCGGTGAAGAAAGCGCCGTAGCTGCTCTGCTGGCAGGCGCTCACGACTTTCTCCTCAAAGGCCATCCTGCCAGGCTGATCCCTGCCATCGAACGCGAACTACGCGACGCTCAAATCCGCCAGGAGAAAAAACAAGCTGAAACAGCGCTCCGGGATTCGGAAGCACGTTATCGTTTGTTGTTTGAAAGAAACCCGCTTCCCCTGTGGGTTTATGATGTGGAAACGCTGGCTTTTCTTGCGGTCAATGAAGCCGCGACCCGCCATTATGGCTATTCGCGCGATGAATTTCTGAGCATGACAATCAGGGACATTCGCCCTCTTGAAGATATCCCTTCATTGATTGACGATATTTCACATAAAACAGTGGGACTCAGTGACACCCAGGTCTGGCGACATCAGAAAAAAGACGGCTCAGTGATTGATGTCGAAATTACTGCCCATGACATTGAATTTGGCGCTCGCCCTGGGCGACTTATTTTGTCGAATGATATTACGGAGCGTAAACGCGCAGAAGAAAATCTTCAGCGCTATAACCAACGTCTCCAAACCCTTCATGCCATCGACCAGGGTATTCTTACAGGACAACCCTCAGAAATTATTTGCCAGTTTGCGCTCGATTTCATTGTGGCGCAGGTCTCGGCCTCTACTGCCGCTATCACGATCTTTAATCTGGAAACGCGTGAGGCTATCTTGGTCGCCAGCTATCCGCAAAGCGACAATAAATTACCCACAGGTACACAATTTCCGCTGGATACATTTTCACCTCAGGAACTTCAACTGCTCCAATCAGGCGAGATCAAATATCTTACGGATAGCTCTGCTTCCCTCGACCCCCAGCCTATATTGGGAAGTGGATTGCGCTCTTATGCCATTCTCTCGCTGATCGCTCATAACGAACTGATTGGCTCTCTCAGCCTGGGCGCAAGCTTGCCTCATGCTTTCAGACCTGAACAGATCGAAATTTTGAATGAGGTCGCCGATCAGCTTGCGATTGCGATTCAGCACACGCGATTCTCCGAGCAGATTCAGCGACATGCTGCCGAGTTGGAGCAGCGTGTGATCGAGCGCACCGCCGAACTCCAGGCTGCTAAAGATCGTGTAGAAGCCATTCTCGACAACAGCGGTGACGCCATTATTCTCACAACTTTTGATGGTGTCATTCAACAGGTCAATCCAGCCTTTAACCGTCTCTTCGGTTATTCTGATACCGAAATTGCCGGACAATCGCTGCTCACGCTCACCACCTCCAAAGATGTCCTGACTCTTTTAGGCAGCTTGAACGCCGTCATCAATACGGGTAGGCCTGCCAGAGCCGAGATCGTTGGGTTTCATAAAAACAGAACCCTGTTTCATGCGGACGTTTCGATAGCCGGGATTTTTCACGAGAACAAAATCCAGAGCCTCGTATGTGGCCTGCGAGACATTTCCGAAAGCAAGCTCATGGAACAAGAGCTTCGGGCGGCGCTGGAGAAAGAAAAAGAACTGAATGAATTAAAATCACGCTTTAGCTCGATGGTTTCGCATGAGTTCCGCACACCTCTAGCCGTCATTCTGTCCTCGACTGGCCTGCTTCAGCGGTATAGCAGCCGGATGCCCGAAGAAAAAAGAGAAGAACATCTCAATCAGATTCAAACACAGGTCGGACGCTTGGTTGGCTTGCTCGATGATGTCCTGATCCTGAGCCGAGCCGAAACCATCACGCTCGAAGTGAACATTGAAACGCTCAATCTCAGCATTTTTTGCGGAAATATCGTTCGAGAAATTCAACAAACCACTCAAAAACACCATATCGCCTTTTCCGTGATTGGCAAGCCCCGGCAAATTCCTGTTGATGTGAAATTGATACGACAGGCGATCACGAACTTACTATCCAATGCCGTGAAATATTCCCCACAAGGCGGGACAATTGATCTCTTGCTTGAATACGAAGAGGATACCGTTGTCATCCGCGTCAAGGATGAGGGCATCGGTATCCCTGAAATCGACCAAAAACGTCTGTTCGAAGGTTTTCATCGCGCTAAAAATGTGGGGAACATCTCCGGTACAGGTCTTGGATTACCCATTGTCAAGCGCGCCATAGAAGCCCACGGGGGAACGATTAGTTTTGTAAGTCACGTTGGAGTCGGAACGACCTTCACCATTCGCATTCCGATTCCATAAGATATTGCGGTGGCTGCCTGCTTTGTAGTAACTATGAGGTCAAACCATGACAACAGTTCTTGTTATTGAAGACGAGATGTATATTCGCAAAAACATCATTGAAACGCTCACCTATGAGGATTTCGAAACCCTCGAAGCCGAAAATGGGCTGGTGGGTGTGCAGGTAGCGCTGCAACAACAACCTGATCTGATTGTCTGCGATGTGATGATGCCAGAACTCGATGGTTATGGCGTTTTGCGCCAACTTCAGACCTATGCAGCAACTGCCACTATTCCGTTCATCTTCCTGACCGCGCTGGCGGATAAACAGTCCTTGAGGCGTGGGATGGATCTGGGCGCGGATGATTATCTGACCAAGCCCTGTACACCTGAAGAACTCATTAATGCGATCCAATCCCGGCTTGCAAAACATGCTGCTGCCACAAAAAAATATGCCACGCACCCTAAAATCAACCCGGATTTAATCGTAACGCGGACATCACCTGAGCCAGTCGTAACCCGACCAATATCTCCTGAAGCCTGGATCGGTCAGACATTACGCGGTTATCAAATTTGGGAGAAACTCGGCGAAGGTGGGACTGGATCGGTCTACAAAGCCTATCAATTTACGATTGGTCGAGATGTCGCGATCAAAGTTTTACAGCAAAAATATGCGGATAATATCGAATTTATCCATCGTTTCCAGACCGAAGCGGAGTTGGTTGCGCGTTTGGAGCATCCTCACATTATCCCCCTCTACGATTACTGGCACGATGCGAATGGTGTCTATATCGTCATGCGGTTGCTGCGGGGCGGCAGCTTGCGCGGCAAACTTGATAAGTATGCAGCCTGGGACATGACGCAAATCGCGCGTTTGCTCGATCAGGTCGCCGACGCACTCTCGGTTGCCCACAGTGTTGGGATTATCCACCGCGATGTAAAACCCGATAATATTCTGCTGGATGAACGCGGCAATGCCTATTTGACGGATTTTGGCCTCGCGAAAAATTTACTTTCCGGCACACCCCACACACCACCTGAGCAAAATCAGGATATGATGGTGCTGGACGCTCAGGACGACTTTTTCAAGCAGCAGCCCAACAGCACACTCTATATCACGGATGCCGAGCATTTGGCAGGGACACCGCCCTATCTCTCGCCGGAACAAATCCGCTTTGAGCCTCTCTCTCTGCAAAGCGATATTTACAGTCTGGGCATCACCCTTTACGAAATGCTGATGGGTAGACAGCCTTTTACGGGTTCGCTGAGTGAAATTATCAGTCAACACCTCAACGAAAAGATGCCGCTTGTACACACCCAGCGCGTTGATGTCCCCAAATCAGTGGATTATGTGCTTCAAAGAGCTACCGACAAGGATTGGCGAGTGCGCTATCCCGATGCAACAGCGTTTGCCGCAGATTTCCGCCGAGCGATCCAGGAAAAAGCTTAGGGCTGATCGCCTCGCACTTCCTTCATCTACATTATGGATGAGTCATCGTGATTGAGTAGACCAATCAGGATTGATATATCCCTACTTGGCCCAGATATATCCCCCACTTGACCCATCTGAATTTCCACTGATTGAACCGTACCGATCATCAGCAGAACCCCTACAATGAAAACAGAAAATTGATAAATGTGTAAAGCATCCTCGCAAGATATTTAGACATTTTCAATGATAAAAGTCGTTAAGGAGAATAGTGATGAACCTACCGAACAACGATATGCTGCTGCAAATTCAGACAGGCATGAAGGTTTATGATCGGAACAAAGACGAGATCGGTACGATTGAATACGTCCAGTTTACCGACGAAGACCCCGATAGCCCTGGCCCGGAAACGGCAACATCGACACTCGACAAAACCTCGGCTGACCGAAACAGCTTTATGGATAGCATCGTGAGAGCCGTTGACGGCGGCGATGATCTGCCCGATGAAGTGCGCCAAAAATTGCTGCGCGATGGTTACATCAGGATCGACACCGGCATCCTGAAATCAGACGTGTTTGCCTTACCACAACAGGTCAGCAGCGTCTCCAGCGAGAAAGTTTATCTGGAAGCAACCCGCGACGAGTTGATTTCGGCATAATATTCAGGATGTAGCAGTCTGCTGCTCACCTTTCGAACGGCGCGATTTATTCTGGCGTTCTGCCAGAAAATAGCTACCGATGACGAAGGTAGCAGCAGCGATTTGCAGCCCAATCCCTTGCAAGGTTGCGAACAGTCCAAACCACTGGCCCATCCAGTAAGGGAGGAAAACTCCAACCAGCGGGGTAATCGGCAGCCAGCCAACTGATTGCATGACGTGAACAGTGTGTCCGACCATCGTGAGCAAAACCACGCCGATCATTACGCCTGTGACAACCAGCATTTTCTTATATGGCAAGCGCACTTGCAGCGCAAAAGTAATAACACCCACGACTGCGGTTCCCAATAATCCGAGCACGACACCCTGCAACACCACCGAAGCACCCGCTTCCAGCACCAGCGATTGCAAAAACAGCACCGTCTCAAATCCTTCACGATAAATACTGGTGAAGCCCAATGTCATCAGCCCAATCGTTTGTCCGATGCTGATCGCGACAACACCGCTTTAATTCCTGTTAACGTATCTTATTTGCGCACTTCATAACGACTATGCTATAGTGGAAATATCCTATTTTTCAAAATATTTATCTATATTGGTAGGCCGCTTTAAGGAGGTCAACTTGAGAGCTTCACATCGTTATATTCGGTGGTTAGCTATATTCGGCATTTCTTTGGTCGCGCTTGGATTTGCAACCGTCATTTCCGGTTCACTGACAGCAGTTGCCCAGGGTGCGAGCAGTTTTGTCGGGGCTACTCATTCCAGCCCTATTACGTTAAATGCTGATGATACATTGATGGCTGTGGTTAATCCCGATGTTAACACGGTTACATTCTTTGATGTTGGCGGCGACAGAAATGTTTCTCTGGGGGAAATCGCTGTCGGCACAGAACCCAACGGTGTCGTGTTGTCCCCTGATGGAAAATTCGCTTATGTGGCGAATACCGTAGATGGCACCGTTTCCGTACTTCAGGTTGATGTATCCAAACAGCCAGTCGCCTCGGTCATCGCCACACTTGAAGTTGGTATTGAGCCATATGGGATTGCAATTACTCCGAACGGCTCAAAAATCTACGTTACAAATTCGCGCTCTAACTCGGTCAGTGTGATTGATACTGCCACCAATACAGTCGCCAAAACAATCACCAACATCGGCCCATCAGTAGGCGCAGAACCGCGCGGTATTGCCATTACCAATAATGGCAATGGTGATGATACGGACGAAACAGTATATGTCACCCATTTTTACTCATTTGCCAATCAGGGCAAGCTTGATGGTGAAGATGACAGCAAAACAGGTCTTTTGACCCGTATCAGCACACAAAATGACGCGGTTGCAGGGCAAATCGTTCTTACAAATATGGCAGATACCGGCTTCAAAGCGCAGGGAGATGCTATTAATCGTATTGAGCCGGGTAATGATCCCCGATTTGTGACCGGGGCGTATCCGAATCAGATGCAGGCTGTTGGCATCAAGAATGGTTTTGCATATCTGCCGAATGTGGGCGCTTCCCCCAACGGGCCGACTCGTTTTAATGTCAACACCCAGGCGCTCGTTCATGTCATCAATACACAGACAAACCAGGACACGGCGTTGGTCACAAATCTTCACCGTGCGGTTGCCGATCAGCCAGAGGGAACTATAAAATTGTTCCTGGCTGTTCCCTGGGCAATTGACTTTAAGGATAATGAAAATGTTGGTTATGTGGTGAGCGCTGCCAGCAACGTTGTGGTCAAGGTGGCTGTAGACCCAACGACTGGCGCATTGACAGTCCAGACGAACCCACAAACACAAACGGTACAGACCGTCAACGCAGGCCGTAATCCACGCGGTATTGTATTGAACAATACTGACACGCGGGCGTATGTAATGAATTACATCTCACGCGATGTGACGGTTATTGATGTCACACGCTTCCCTGAACAGGTTATCGCCACCATGCGCTCCAGTGCGCTGCCAGCGTCTGGAACAGAAGAAGAGATTGTGCTGGCTGGTAAAGAACTGTACAACACCTCAATCGGAGAATTTGCCAACAGCGCCGGCAACATGGCAAGTGAAGGCTGGCAATCCTGCTCTTCCTGCCACCCCTGGGGTCTTTCGGACAATGTGGTCTGGATTTTTGGCGCAGGGCCGCGCCGCACGATTTCGCAGCACACCGACTTCGCGGGTGGTACGATGCGGGCGCTGAACTGGTCGGCAATTTTTGATGAACAACAGGACTTTGAACTCAATATTCGCGGGGTATCTGGCGGCGCGGGTCTGCTATTAAATGCGGATGGCAGCGCCCTGGAAGATGTCAGGAATATTGGTGGATTAACAATTGGAGACCCGCCAGCACTCGCAGTTCTAAACTCATCTCGCGGTCAGCTTCAAGTGCGTACTCCTTCTGGCGGCCTGGTCAATGCCTGGGATGCAATTTTGGCCTATGAAAAGACCATCCGTGCGCCGATTTCCCCGTTAAATGGAAGCACTGATCCCGAAATTGCGGAGGGACGGCAAATATTTATCAATAATAACTGCCAGGTCTGTCATGGCGGCCCGAAGTGGTCAAGCAGTTCCCTGGCTGGCCCCATTACGGATATTGCCTTGATTACACGCGGGCAGATATTGAGCCAGTTGGTTAATGTAGGCACCTTCAATCCAGAAGACTCGAATGAAGTGCGAGCAAACGGTAGAGCACCACTCGGTGAAGATGGATTTGTACCACCGTCCTTGATAGGTGTATTTATGTCATCACCGTATTACCATAACGGGTCGGCACCATCACTGGAAGCAGTCCTAAGTGACACATTTATACAGCACCGATCCGCAGGGACAGGCGGCATTGATGGTCTGTCTAACCCTGAAGATATCCGAAAACTTGTGAAATTCCTGCTCTCGATTGATGCATCTACTGAACCTGTCAACCCATAAATATGGGGTAATCGAAAGAGCAATCCAAACAGAATCCCACAATCTTCAAGCGGTTCAGCGAATTGCACCGCTACAATCCACCTAAGATTGTGTTAAGGACATTTAAGGCTATTCTGGACAAGATACCTGGTTTTGAGGGTTATTGTCTTGGAATAGCCTTATTGATATACTCCATCAAAATCTGGGCTAGTTTGTATTTGCGCTAACCTGAATTGATACCCCCTATAGGGTCACAATAGGGAATTTGTTTTAATAACTGTGTCTTGATCACACCACTAATGAGCATCGGTCTTGGAGGAAACAATGGAAGTCGATTATAAAGCGCGGCAGGATCGCCTGCGTGAGATTGCAGGTGTCAACACCGTCATTATCGTCCCCGGCGCGAGTATGGTCTATTTTACCGGGCTGCGCTTTCACCTGTCAGAGCGCCCGGTTTTAGCCGTATTCACTCCAGATGGCAACCTGTCGTTTATCATCCCGGAACTCGAAGTCCCCAAGCTGCGTGAACGCCCCGATCTCGAAGCACGTGCCTTCGCCTGGTCGGATACGGACGGCTATGAAGGCGCGTTTGAAGGTGTCGTCAACGAATTGGGCCTGCGCGGCGGGACGTTGGGCGTGGATGGCCTATCCATGCGCGTGACCGAGTGGCTGGCCTTCCAGAATATTGATTCCTCCCTGAAGGTAAAGCCTGTCGAGCGCGATATTATCCGCATTATGGCGCACAAAATGCCGGATGAAGTCGAATCTATGCGTCAGGCTGTTAAAATCAGCGAAAAAGCGCTGGAAAATCTGATGACCTGGGTCAAGCCGGGTATGACCGAACGGGAAATCGCCATCCGGTTAAGCGAGGAACTTGCCGCATTAGGCAGCCAGGGTATCGCTTTCGAGCCGCTGGTGCAGACTGGCCCCAACAGCGCCCTTCCACACGGGATGTTGACGGATCGCGTATTGCAGGCCGACGAATTTTTGTTGATCGACTACGGCGGCGCGATGAACAGCTATCCAGCAGATATTACGCGCACCTTCTGCCTGGGCAAACCAACGGACGAAATGCGCAAAATTTACGACACAGTTTTACGCGCCAACGAAGCCGCCCGCAACGTTTCCGGGCCAGGTGTCGCGATGGGTACGGTAGACAAAGCCGCGCGTGATGTGATTACGGCGGCGGGTTATGGTCAATATTTCATTCATCGCACCGGACATGGGCTGGGCATCGGCGGTCACGAGGCGATTCCACAGATCGCTTCTGGTGTTGAAGATTTACTCGAACCGGGGATGGCATTCACGATTGAACCGGGGATTTATATCCCGAATCTCGGCGGTGTACGTATCGAAGATAACGTCGTCGTCACTGAAACGGGTATCGACCTGCTGACTTCCTATCCTCGCCAGCTAACGCTCTCGTAAATTGTGGGTTCGTAGGGGCGGCTCGCGAGCCGCCCCTACCAATGATGTGATATTCAAATTTTACTCCCCGCCCTATTGCGATGGGGAGGGGCTGGGGGTGGGGATTTCTTCTGCGGTAAAAAATTTCTTTTGAACTAGCAACCAGACAGGAAACGCGCACCCTGCAAATTGCCAAGCTTTTCGCCAGCTTCTGTGCCGTTGAAATTCTCGTCCTCAAGCTCAATCGAGACAGCGCCCGCGTAACCATTGTCCTTGAGAACATTGAAAACCGTCGTCCAACTGGTGATGCCCTGACCGGGGATGGTATAGCGCCACGCCATCGAGCCGAAGCCATATTGCTTGCCAAATGTCGGCGGTTGTTCATGACCGTATTCGTAAAGATTTTCGGAGTTTAACTCGGTGTCTTTTCCGTGTACATGGAACACGCGCGTTGCAAATTCACGCAGGAAACGCAGCGGGTCAATGCCCATACGAATCAGATGTGAAGGGTCGTAATTCACACCCATTGATTTTGACGGAACCTGCTTGAAAAATGCGCGGTAGCCTTCTGGTGTGCAGACCAGCGCTCCCGGCCCCGGCCATCCCTCGACGACGATATGCGCGTTATTGGCCTCCAGCACTGGAGCGATCTCGTTAAAACTCTCGACCAGATAGCCGAAATTTTCCGCGCGTGGCAAGGCAGTATCTTCCGGCAGCATCACCAGGAAATGATTCGTCGGGCCATTTTTCGCACAAGCCTTGATATATTCGGTGTTTTTGGCAATCGCGTCCTTACGCTTGGCCTTGTCCGCCGAGATCATGCCCTGCCATTCACCAAAATCGACGGAGCCAACGCGCAGTCCAGCGTCAATGACTTGTTTCCCAGCGGTGTCACCATCGCGTCCCAGATCAATGACTTCCAGATCAGATTCCTTGACCCATTTAATAACTGCCGAAAGGTCTTTCTGCCAATCCGACCAGCCACGACGGATGCCAATCGGGAAGCCGCCCGTTCTTGTTTTCATAATGAATTTCCTCTTGTTTGGGTAATATAAAAAATGTTCTGAGCGATATATAAAACCGCTAGAACATGATTATATCCCAGATTTCGAGGGCAATATGAAACGGTCTGAATGGACTCAGAGCGTGGCTTCGTCGGCATCTTCTTCGTCGGCTCTGGTCGGGATGATCTTACGATCCAGCATAATACGCAGGATATTCGGCTCATAGCCTGTCACACGCGCGGCGCGGGTCAAAAACTCATCGCTCAACATCCATTCCGGCAGATCACCGTTCAGAACGTACTCGGCGACCACAGGCTTGACTCCCAGCAGCTTGGCAAAGCCGTCTGAAGTTAAACCCTGGCGTTTGAGTCCAGCCGCGAGGAAATGCCCCAGCAACTGCGCGTTGCGGGTCGTTTCAGGTGCTACGTGGTGGTTGATTTGCTGTTTGCGCGTCTCAACCATCACTTGCTGGTGAAGTAAATCGAACCATTCAGTCATGTTTTGCTCCTGTTCTTATGAAAGCTCATCGCAGCCATGTGGACCTGAATGGTGTCTTTGGCGCGTGCGAGGATCATTGATATCGACTCGGGCTTGACCCCGTAGTCTGCGGCCATTTCCTTCGGGGTTTCGCGCCAGATCAAACGACGCATCACGATTTCACGCTCACGTGGTTTCAACCGTTGTAATGCCGCGTCCAGCGCCACCATGCTTTCGCGCATCGCGACTTCGTTTTCCGGGCTTTCCCCCACCAGGCCATGAACGTACATGAATAAATCTAAACTCAGTCCATTTTCAACCGCATTATCTTCAATCTCATCAAAAGAAATCGCATTATGTTTGACTTTATGATTCAGGGTCTGGATGTGGTGGCGGGCAATCGAGCGCAGCCAGTTATAAAATTTATCCTCACCCTGCCAATCAAATTTGTCGATTTCCTTCACGACGGTCATCCAGGTCTCTTGTTGAATATCCTCGACCCAATCCGTCGATAACTGGCGCTTTCTGAGTGAAATTGTGATGTCGCGCCGCAGATCACGCGCATGATGTTGCAGCAGTATTTCCCAGGCTCGGTTATCCCACACCTTTAATTGATTGACCCACTCCTGTCGATCAATGGGCATCATCACAGACGTTTCTATTTCATGCGATGCGGGAGCAAGATTCAGCTCATGTGTCATTACTTGTCTTCTCCATTACATCTCCTATAGCTTTAATGTATCGACACCAGTATTTCTTTACAAATTGCGTTCTTTTCAGTTCCCGCGTAGCAGGTAATTCAAAAACCCGCTAGAATTAAACTACTATCAAACTGACCACCGCCGGAGCAACAACGTGGATTTGGACAAACAACTCGACAGTCAGGCAATCGTCGATGGCTTGGGACAGGGCGTTCTGGTTTTCGACAGCGCCGGACGGCTGGTGCTGGATAACTTAGCGGCACGCACGATGCTGGGGACTGATCTCAAGCTCATTCGATCCGAAGGCTGGACAGCAGCGGCGGTACTTTTCAACAGCGGCCAGCGCGACCCCAGCGCCATGATCGACGCGGCACGCAAAAAATCGCTGGATTCCGCACGTCCTGTTCGCTTTCATACCTACCGCGCCGGCGAATATATTCCCTGTTGGGCGGCCACCATTCACGGTAAAAGTGGCGATGTCTACACGATGATTACGATTGACGCGCCGGATTGGTCAGTTGTGAATGATCTGATCGGGCGCTTCCGCGACGAGGTGACAGAGGCGGTGGACTCCACTCAGGGTCATATTTCGCTGATTACCCAGACCATGAATCACCCTAAGCCGAAAGACACGATTGAGACGGTTACGAAGCGCATCTCCGGCTTCACGCGCCTGATCTCGACTCATATGTACCGCGCTGGCCTGCTGATGGAATTGCTGGGACGGCTGGAAGCGCTGCGTACTGGTACGCTCACAATTACCATTCGATCAAAACGACAGAAAATTGAACTGGCGGAGTTTGTCGAGGATTTTATCGAAGAACTCGACGAAAAGGCGCTTATTGATCCCGAATCAGAAGAACAGGATTATCGAGCGCGTTTGCAGATGGAAATCCCCGATGATCTGGCACTGATGGCCTCCCCAGATCATCTGACAATTATCTTGCGGGACATGCTGCGGAATGCTATTATGTACAGCATCAAGGCATCGCCGATCAAGATCACGGCATCGGTACAGAATCAAAATATCCAGATCAACGTGATCGACGAAGGCTATGGTGTCCGCGCGAAAGAATTTGACCGAGTTTTTCAGGCTTTTCAGCGCGCACGTCAGCCGCAGGTGATCGCCGAATTCGGCTACGGCCTGAGTTTATATCTTTGCAAACACGAGGTAGAAGCGATGAACGGTGGATTATGGTTTACCAGTGAAGAAGGTGTCGGCAGCACCTTCAGCCTCAAACTGCCTGTGTGGCAGGATACCGAATCCTCTCGCTCCTCTTCTGATTCATAACCCATATACTGCCTGTAACACCCGGACGCTTGACCTGGATGAACAGGTCGGGCGTTTTTGTTTTGTGTTGCGTGAACAGGTCGGGCGTTTTTGTTTTGTGTCGAATAAACAGGGCGTTTTGTGGAGGAATCAATGCACATTGACTTTTTGACACCGCAGGTTTTTGACTTATTGATCGTCGTCGTGATTATTCTCGGCCTGGCGCTGGCAGCTGTGCGCCTTTATGCCGATCTCACACGCCCGCTGCCAGCCTCTCGACGTTCACTTTCCGAGGACGACACCGACCCTCATAAACCCAGAAATTAGCTCGTAGGGACAGGTCTGAGACTGCCGCCCTACAGAAAATATTTATCACGATTTTGTGGTACACCATTTACCACATCGAAGAAAGGAAACGATCATGCTTGACATCGCGCTTATTCGCGAAAAACCGGATTGGATGAAAGAACAGATCGCCAAACTCAACGACCCGGCGGCACTCAGCCGGATCGACGCAATTCTCACGCTCGACCAACAGCGCCGCACCCTGCTCACCGAAAGTGAGGCGATCCAGGCGCATCGCAACCGCCTGAACAAAAGCGTCGGACGGCTGCGCGGCGATAAAAAGCTGGATGATGCACTGCGCGGTACGATAGCTCTTAAAACTGCCGAGGCCATCGCCGCCGGAGACTATGATCGCGCGACAGAAATTGTCGAAAGTGGCGGTCAGGGCATCACGTCGGAAAAAGTCGATCTCGCCGCCGCGCTCGATAAACTCAGCGATGCCCTGCGCGAAATGGGCGAACGAGTCAACGCCCTCAACGCGCAGATTGACGATGTAGACGAAAAGCTGAAAGAAAATATGCTGTGGATTCCGAATATCCCGCATGAGAGCGTCCCCGTTTTCGACAGCGAGGAACACAATATCGCCTGGATTCCCGAAGGCGACTTTTATGAGTTCGACTTCTCGCCCAAGCCGCACTGGGATCTCGGCCCGGCACTGGACATCATCGACTTGGAACGCGGCGTGAAACTCGCTGGTTCGCGCGGTTACGTGCTCAAAGGCATGGGTGCGCGGTTGCAGCGGGCGTTGATTCAATTTTTCCTCGACAGCGCCGGAAAAAAGGGCTTCACCGAAGTCTACCTGCCCTACATGGTTCGTGAAGAAATGCTCTACGGCTCGGCGCAGTTCCCCAAATTCCGCGATGTGGTGTATTTTGACGCTGATGCCGAAATGTACATGCTGCCGACAGCGGAGGTCGCTATCGCCAACCTGCACCGCGACGAAATTCTGGATGAATCGCAGCTTCCACTCTATTACGTCGGACACACGCCCTGTTTCCGTCGCGAAAAAATGAGCGCCGGACGCGACACACGCGGGATCAAGCGCGTTCACCAGTTCGAAAAAGTCGAGATGTTCAAATTCACATCGCCGGAAACCAGCTACGCCGAAATGGAATCAATGACCGAAGCCGCCAGCGACCTGTGTCGCGCCTTAAAAATTCCGTTCCGCCGCCTGGAAATCGTCACAGGCGACCTGGGCTTTAGCGCGACGAAAAAATATGACATCGAAATGTGGGCACCGGGCTGCGAGGAATGGCTGGAAGTCAGCTCGTGCAGCAACACCGAGGCGTTCCAGGCACGCCGCGCCAATATCCGCTACCGCGCTAAAGATCAGAAACGCCCACAGTATGTCCACACGCTCAACGGCAGCGGCCTGGGCATGACGCGCACGATTATCGCGATCATGGAAAATTATCAGCAGGCCGACGGCAGCATTGTCGTGCCAGACGTTTTGCGCTCGTACATGGGCGGCCTTGAGGTGATTACGAAGGCGTAACGATGCAAATCACATGGGGACAGGCGACAGATACCGGACTTGTGCGCAAGCAAAATGAGGATGCCGTTTTCTCGCTCTACATGCGCGGTGATGGTGCTGCCGCCCTCCCCAATTTTGGAATATTCATCGTCGCGGATGGGATGGGTGAATCTAGCGCCGGAGCGAAGGCGGCAAAAATTGCTGTTCAAACAATTGCCGAGAGTTTGCTAAATACATTATTCAAATCTACGGATGTTGTTCATCCTGCGCTTAAAATGGAAGAGGCAATTGTATCAGCATTCCATGCAGCCAATATCGGCATAATGAAAGAGTTCAATAATTCTTCTGGTCGCGGTGCTGGATCGGCAGTTACGGCATTAATAGTTATAGGAGATGATATATATATTGGGCATCTCGGTGATACCATTGCTGTAGCCATCTCATCTGATGATGTTAAACAATTGACACGAATACATCGAGTTCTGGTACCGAGACGATTCATAACTAATTACGATTCAGCCACTCAAGAACCAGAAAATGAAATGGTAAACGCCTTGTATCGCGCACTCGGCCAAACTGAAGATTTAGAAGTCGATACGGTTTCGCTTAAACTGATACCGAATTCATGGCTGGTATTGGTCAGTGACGGATTGTTACCATACAGCGATTCCAATGAGGTACAAATTGCTGACGAAGTGAAAAATACTATCATAAAGGCCGCTGATCCCCAACAAGCCTGCGACCAATTGATCGCGCTTGCGAACAAACGCAGCGGCGAAGATAACGCCAGCGTGATTGTGATTAAGGTGTCGCAATAAAGAGGCAAACTTCCTATAATCAGCCGATGGTCATCCCATCCCGCAGCACCAGCTTGACCCAATTCCGCGCCTTGCCATCGGGAGTCAAAATAGGATCGGCGGATTTTTCCTGGTGCAGTATTCCGCCAACCCAAAAGGGAATATTCGAAGTGTTTTTAGAAGTTGATTGCTAAAATCTGACCGCTACCCCTGCGTCTTCCGCCATTCTTCGTACTCACGCTGGCCTTCTTCGTTCAGCGGATAATATTTCTTCAACGCGCCGCCCTCGGCTAATTTCATGCGGCTGAACACTTCCCAATCCTCATGTTCTTTGGTCTGTTCGGCGACACGTTCGGCCATCTGCGCCGGGATCATGACCGCGCCGTCATCGTCCGCGATGATGATATCCCCCGGCAGAACCAGCACACGGCTGATCGCTGTCGGCACGTTGTACGCCCAGGGATAGAGCGAAGCTTGCGAGGCATAATTGGGCGTGAAGCCGACTGTCCATAGCGGCACGCCGATTTCCTGCACGTGTGGCCAATCGCGAATGCAGCCGTCCACGACGATACCGACTCCACCGCGCCCTTTAAAATAGGTGATGAGCATTTCGCCCAGGCATCCGGTATAGGGATCGCCATGTGCGCCAATCGTCAAGACATCGCCGGGCTGGACTGCGTCGAGTACCGACCACAACGCGCTCTTTTTCTCGCTACCTTCCTGCGCCAACCCGGAAGCAACATCCTCGCGCTGCGGCATAAATTGGAGCGTAACAGCCGGGCCGACCACCTTTGAACCGGGCTTACGCGGAACTGGCCCCTGGATAAAGGTCTGCCGGATGCCCATTTTGTGCAGCATGGCGCTGGCTGTCGCGCTGCTGACTCCGTACAACCGCTTAATCAGTTCAGGGTCAGGCCGTTGAAATTCCGGGCCGGAAATCGGAAGTTGTATACCGGATGGTGGAATGAGGTCAGTCATTTTATTTCCTTTAGATGAATTCTATTCGCAAAACTTAACGCAAAGCACAGGAACATTTTATATCTCTCTGTGTTCTTTGTGCCTCTGTGGTTCAAATTGCATTGCTTACTGCGGCAGCGGCGCGTTCGGGTTAACCAAGCCGCTGTCGCGCAAATCCGACCAGAACGCCGCCGGGATCGCCGTGTTCAGCGCCGCAATCGTACTGGCAATCTGCTCCTTCGATTCCGCGCCGATCACCAGCGATGTGGTCGCCGGATGCGCCTTGACGAACTGCACCGCCGCCGCGTTCAATGGCACACTGTGTTTCTGGCATAGCGCTTCCAGCCGTCGCACCTTGTCGATAATCTCCGGTGGCGCTTTGTCGTATTGATACCACACGCCATCGACTGCACCTTTCGCCAGGATGCCCGTATTATAGACTCCCGCGCCGAAAATGCTGATATTTTCCGCGTGAAATTGGTTCAGCGCATTCAACGCGCCCTGTTCCAGCAGCGTGTAACGCCCCGCCAGCAGGAAGCAATCGAAATGCGCGTCGCGGGCGAACTCGATCAGCGGCTCCCAATAATTTTCACCCACACCGACGGCTTTAATCACGCCCTGATCGCGCATCTCGGCCAACAGCGGATAAGCCTGTTCGAGCGCAGTGCGATAATGCTCTTTCGCAGGCGCGTGGATGTGCAGAATATCGAAGCGATCAACTTTCAGCCGTTCGATACTCCACTCGATGCTGCGCAAAACGCCCTCGCGCGTAAAATCTTCAATCGGCTGTCCGTCCTCCGAGTGCCTCAGACCGACCTTGCTTGCCAGCACGTAGCTGTCACGAGGGATGCCTGCCAGCGCGATGCCGAGCCGTTCCGCAACTTGCTGCCCATACCAGGGCGCAGTATCGATAAACGCAGCGCCGTTTTCCAGCGTGTAATGGATGGCCTCAACCGCCTGCTTTTCGGGAACTTCCGACCAGAATGAGCCAAGTGGCGCAGTGCCGAGTCCCAAAATCGGCACTTGCAACGCCGTTTTACCAACATAGTTTTGTGTCATGCGATGATTTCTACCTTGTTTTTGTCATACAGATTTTCCCAATCAGGTCGCAAAATGGAGTAGCGATATTCGTCTTCCAGCCCGCCTTTTCCGTCAAGCGCATAGCCGCGCAAAATGCCCTCAAGCTGCAATCCCGGTGTTTTATCGAGTGAGCGCTTGGACGAAGTATTCGAGACATTACACCCCGTTTCGATGCGCCACAAACCCAACATCTCGAATCCCAGATAAAACAGTTGTGGCTTGCTCCCAGGCGCGACCCCTTTGCCGCGCATGTGCATGAACGTATCTGCGCCCGTGAACCCGCGACGGTGTGACCATCCCTCGATGCCGAGTATGCTTCCTCCCGCCAGCACACCACCGAGCATGGCGTAAAAGCCGTAGAGCGTTTGGCGGCCTTCAGCATCATATTCGGGCAGATAGCTTTCTTCGAGTTCGTTGACCATGTACGGAGAATCGGGAAACCCACTCCACATCTCCCGCACTTCATCAGCGTTCGCTTCGGTGATCCGGTGCAGCGTGATTGCCTCACAACGTAATGCGCTAAAACTCAAAGATTGCATGACTTAACCCGCCAGAATTCGCTCGATTATCGTCTGGATGAGTTCGGATTCGCGAGGCGATACCGCACCAGCGACCAGCTCACATTTCCACTCGCCTCCTGGCGGGATAATCTTGATATGGCCTTTGGCTTTTTCGGCGAGATACCCCTGCGCTTCGGCTGTCGCTGGCAGCACAAGTCCCAAACTATCTTCGTCGGATGTACGCGCGATCCAGCGAACGCCCTTGTCAAGCTGCGCGGGCTGATGCCGGACATAATCGGCAGCACCGTCCGGGTGAATATGCAGGCTGTGCGCCCAACCGTCCGCATCCGTTTTGTAATCAATGCTCAGGACGATTTCAGGATCAAGCGGCAAACCCGGCTCAAGCACATGATGTTTTTCGGGGTGAATAGCCAGTTCGTCTAAAAATTTGAGATACTCCGGCTTATTTTTCGGCACAAGTGCGCCTTTGCTGACATGCACATTGGCAGGCGGGGCGCTGTAGACCAACCGCCCATAATCCACAGGCCGGAAATTGACATGCGCCATGTACATCAATTCCATCTCGCTTGCTCGAAGATTCGTGATTTTCATCGAGATTTCGAACAGGCTGGACTCAGCATAAATTTTGAACAGCGGCTCGGCGCGATAGTTAAAGCTAAACGCGATGGTGTGCTGATATTCGCCACCCAGCGCAATATATTGCCCCTGCTGATCCTGTCCGGCGATCAGATAGGCTTTGCTGTAGGGCGCGTGCGGCAGTTCGCCATGCAGCGGATGGGTATCGTCGCGCGAAGGGCCGCCCATTGCCGTCGCGCCGCAGTGAACCAGAAACGCGCCATAATTGTGCAGATAGATGGTCGAGACACGTGGCTCTGGAAAGGTCGATTTCATCGTCAGGTTGCGCCCGCGCATTTCGGCAGACCAGATTTGCTGTCCTTGAAACGGCAGCGCGATCACCTGCCCCAGCGTGTTTTCGATCCGCAGCGCACAGACTCCGCTTTCGTAACGGAACGCCGAAACGCGCAGCTTGCCATGTTCGATAAGCGTTTTTTCTTTTTCGGTAAAAAAATGAGGCGCGAGGTGAATAGTCGTTGCCATAACCAATACCCCGATGATCGGGCAATATATTTTTAGTTCGGGCAAGTATATATTTTTATCAGATGGCCTGCCACTGAATGGTTTAAGGTAAAAAGAATCACTTTTCGCTATACTTTGAAGGAAATTAACTTCACCTTTGAAGGATTAACCATATGGCTACTTATAATTTGCCACAAATTCAAACACCCCCGCAGCCAGAGCCAAACACAGTCGTTCTTGTCGCCAGCGGTGATCTGCGGCTGGCTGCCAACCTCATGTGCTGGCCGACACAGCGCGATATGGAAGAAAAAGTGATTGCTGCCTTCTCTGCCGAGGGCATTACCGTCAAACGCGGACAAGCTTACGACC
>JALHNB010000006.1:92611-201713 GCA_022843745.1 Anaerolineae bacterium
GAGGCTGTCTGGCAGTTCAGCCATAACGTGTTGGCGGGTCTGCGCGATCATCGTGGGCCGATTTTGACCATCGCCAATTGGAGTGGTCAGTGGCCGGGGCTGGTCGGCCTGCTTAATCTGAACGGTTCGCTGACCAAGATGGGCGTGAAATACAGCTCGATCTGGAGCATTGATTTTACCGACGACTTTTTCCGTAATGGCATCCGCGAGTGGATTAAAACGGGCAAAATCACCCACGACGCTTCGCATGTGCGTGACCTCGACGCGGCAAAAATCCCGGCGGCTGAGGCGGAACTGGGGCAAGCTTTGGCGCGGCAGTTGAAAAGCGAGAAAGCCATTTTCGGCATTTTCGACGAAGGCTGCATGGGCATGTACAACGCCATTATCGACGACGAACTGCTCAATCCCACCGGAATCTACAAGGAACGCCTCAGTCAATCGGCGCTGCTGGCGGGCATGAATCAAGTGACGGATGCCGAAGCCCAGGCGGTGCGCTCGTGGCTGGATGACCGGGGCATGACTTTTGTAACCGGCAAGGACGAGGCTACCGAACTGACCGACGCGCAAATCCACGCCCAGTGCAAAATGTACATCGCTGCCGTCCGCATCGCACACGAATTTAGCTGCGCGGCTGTCGGCATCCAATATCAGCTTGGCCTGCGCGACATGACATCGGCCTCTGATCTGGTGGAAGGCCTGCTCAACAACGTTGATCGTCCCCCCGTCTATCATATTGAATCAGGCGAGGAGTTATTCGCTGGGAAAGCGCTGCCGCACTTCAACGAAGTGGACGAGGGCGCAGGCGTGGATGCCCTGGTGACGAACCGCATCTGGACGGCAATGGGTTTTGACCCGGCGACGACGCTGCACGATGTCCGCTGGGGCGAACATTATAAAGGTAACGGCGTGGACGATTACGTCTGGGTATTTTTGATCTCCGGCGCGGCACCGCCCTCACACTTTATCGGCGGCTACGCGGGTGCAAGCAGCGAACGCCAGACACCGATGTATTTCCGGCTCGGCGGCGGCACGCTCAAGGGCATCAGCAGGCCGGGTGAGATCGTCTGGAGTCGCGTCTACGTCATGGGCGGTGCGCTCCACGTCGATATGGGACGGGCGCATGTGGTCGAACTCCCGCGCGAAGAAACCGAACGCCGCTGGCAGCTTTCCAGCCCACCCTGGCCGATCATGCACGCGGTTCTGCACGGTGTCACCCGCGACCAGATGATGGCACGGCACAAGGCTAACCACGTCAACGTTGTCTATACGCCCACCGCTGATGATGCCGATAAAGCGCTTGCGGCAAAAGCGGCCATGTTTGACGAAATGGGCATCCAGGTACACCTGTGCGGCGACGTGAAGCTGTAGATTTTCTCTCAAAACGATATTCGTAGGGGCGCAGCGTGATGCGCCCTTTTGCATGGCCCAAACGACAAAATTCGCTCCTACGATTCTATTCCTCATCCCCCAGATCGCTGCCACGCTGGATGATGTCCTCGCCGAATTTGTCACGCAGCTTGTCGAGGGCGTTCTGCAACTTGGAATCGACTTTTTTGACAGGCGATTCCGGCTTCCCCCACAATTCCAACTGCGCCTCGTGAACATCGAAGCCGCTGACACCCACGCCCAGCAGCCGCACCCGCCGTCCCTTCGGCCAGTTCTGGTGAAACAGAATCAGCGCCGTCTCATAAATTTCGGTATCACTGTCAGTGGGGTGATTGAGCGTGATCTGCCGTGTGAGCGTGGTGAAATCCTCCCAACGGAGCTTGACCTTCACTGTCGTGCCGCGCAGCTTCTCGGTGCGCAGTCGCCAGCCCACGCCATCACACATCTTGCGCAGGGTGCGCCGCAGTATGTCGCCGTCGGTCACGTCATGCGTAAATGTGATCTCTTTGCTGATGGATTTGGTTTCGCGCTCGGTTTCCACTTCGCGCAGGTCGATTCCCCTGGCATGTTGCGCCATTTCCGTGCCATTTTTGCCGAAAAGCCGGGTCATTCCCGCTTCCGGCTGCCGCGCCAGATCGCCAATGGTATAAATGCCCATTCGCGCCAGTTTTTCTGCGCTCTTGGGGCCAACTCCCCACAATTCGCGAATCGGCAGCGGCGCTAGAAATTCCGCCTCCTGCCCCGCTGGGATCACCTTGATCGCGTTCGGTGGGCCATCACCTTTGGCCTCGGATTTGCCCATGTTATTGGCGATTTTCGCGACCAGCATATTCGCCGCCACGCCGAATGAGCAGGACAAGCCCAACTCGCTGTTGATCTGGTTTTGCAGCCGCCGCGCTAATATGTCGCCCGTCTCGCGCAGCCCGGTCACATCCATAAACGCCTCGTCTATCGAAATCTGCTCGATCATCGGTGTCACATCTTGCAGCCGTGCCATCACCAGCCCGGAAAAATGGTGATAATCCTTAAAATGTGCGGAAACGATCAGCAAATTGGGGCAGAGTTTGACGGCGCGTGACATCGGCATAGCAGAATGAACGCCAAACCGCCGCGCGGCATACGAGCAGGACGCGACCACACCGCGCTGGTCGGGCTGTCCACCAACGGCAAACGCCTGTCCCCGCAGCGCCGGGTCACGCTGCTCCTCGACAGCACAGTAAAACGCATCCAGATCAAGGTGCAGAATTGTTCGGTTCATGGCAATTCAGGTGCAAAATCATTCGGTTCATACATTTGAGTTTAGCACGTCCCTTTATGCGGCGCTCTCATCCACCACTCTATATGTGACAGGTCGAATCGTGATATAAATAGGGTAGAAAAATCAGATGCCGGAAGCGATTCATGAACGATTACACGATTCGTCCCGCGACTGCTAACGACGCGGAAACGATTAAACGCATGGTGCGCTCTGCCCCACTCGATCCCAACGCCATCGACTGGCATTATTTTCTCGTGCTGGAAATTGTCGAAAACGGTGCTGAGAAAATTGTCAGCATCGGCATGGTGCGTCCAGAGGGCGATATTCACGAAATCGACAGCATCGTAACACATCCAGAATATCGTAAGCGCGGCTATGCGGAGGCCATCGTGCGGGCGTTGATCGACCATGCGCCGCATCCGCTTTACTTGCTATCAGAGACAAAGCTTATCCCCTATTACGAAAAATTGAGCTTCCGCGTGATGAAGCCGGAAGAATCGCCGCAAGTGATGACCGATCAGGCCAATTGGGTAAACGATTTCATCAAAAGCCGGACATATTATGTAATGGGAATGACGGAATAGAGACTAATACTCTAATAGAGACATGATGACTGGAATAGGGACTAATTACAGAGATCGTGAACGGAAGAGGTTTATTTTATGAATATCCAACGTGAAAAGCCAAATGACTCCCAGGAATCGGTCTGGGATTACCCGCGTCCGCCGCGTGTCGAGCCAACACCAAAATTGGTGCGCGTGGAATTTAACGGCGTGACGATTGCCGAAACCAGCCGCGCCAAACGGGTGCTGGAAACCAGCCACCCGCCCGTCTATTACATCCCACTTGACGACATCAAGCGCGAATATCTGAGCCTGACGAAACAGCACACATTCTGCGAATTTAAAGGCGCTGCCAGCTATTGGACACTCAAAGTGGGCGAACGCATCTCACAAAACGCCGCCTGGAGCTATGCCGATCCCAGCCCCGGCTTCGAAAGCATCAAGGATCACCTGGCGTTTTATCCAAAGCGAGTCGATGCCTGCTATGTGAACGACGAAAAAGTCGTCCCCCAGGAAGGCGATTTTTACGGCGGCTGGATCACATCGGAGATCGTCGGCCCGTTTAAAGGCGCGTCGGGGACGTGGGGCTGGTAATTCTGGGACTTCGAACTTGACTACGCTGTTGGGCAGGGTTGTGAGACCTGCCCAACAGCAAAATATTCCGGCTGATTTCTACGATTGCAATTAAACCTCGTCCTCTGGCGGATGCAGACGGATAGCCTGTTCCCAGGGTTTTTTCGCCTCGCCCGTATAACCGATCTCGCGCATTCGCTCGATTTCCAGTTTTTCGAGAATATCGGCGACGTGGGGATAATCCGCCTCCGGGATGCGGTGGTCAACATCTTTTTCGTCACGATAAACGTAGCCCACACCGCCGCACCAGTCGCAATCCACGACCTGCCCGTCATCATCTTCGATCCAGGCATAACCTGTACATGACAAACATCGAATAATCCGTTTTTCGCTCATCCGCCGTAAGTTCCCCCTTCCGGCACCATTAGCGGTGTATACGGGTCTAACCACAAGCCTGGATAACCCCAGACCGGATCGCCCATATAAGCATCCAGAATGCGGCGGGTAATGGGCGCGGCGACCTGCGAGCCTTCCAGCGACTGCTCGACCACAACCGCAATAGCAATCTGCGGATTTTCGGCAGGAGCATAGGCCACAAACCACGCATTGGGATAACGCGAGGTCTGGGCAGTGCCTGTTTTTCCGCAAACACGATAGCTGGTTCCCTCAAACGGCCATACTGCCGTGCCTAATTTTTCGTTAGTCGTCACTTCGCACATACCCTCGCGAATAACATCCAGCACATCCTCGCTGAGTCCCATGTCAACAGCAACAGTCGGCTCGGCCTGAAATGTCACGGCTGTTCCATCCATACCGCCGACCTGCTGCACCAGATAAGGCTGGAAAACTTTACCACCATTGGCAATCGCCGCCGCGATCCGAACCATCTGGATGAGCGTGACTTTCACATCACCCTGCCCGATGCCGTTGTTAATCGCCTCAGTGACATTCGCAGGGATCGGAAGAATGCCTGCTGCTTCCGGGCCATAATAATTGATCCCCGTCATGCTGCCCAAACCCATCCGGTGAGCATAATCGACCACGATTGTCGGCCCACGCTGGTTAAAAAGCTCGGCACTCATCTGGTAATAAAACGGATCGCACGAGGATGCAAGCGCCTGTGACATGGTAATGTCCCCTGTGGGAAAGCGGAATTCTTCCGGCTCCCATTTGCGCCAATCGCCGCGAATAAAGCCCGCTGTATCGCCAAACGATGGCCCTTCGTCCCATTGCAGATCGCAGTAAAAAATCTCGTCGGGGTCGCGGATATTCTCGCCCGCTGCGGCTGCCGTCGTGATGATTTTATAGACTGATCCCGGCGAAAATTGATCTAGGAAAATACGATTAGTCAGTGGCCTGCGGGAATCCGCAAAAATTTCCGCGATGCGATCCCCCGCTGTGACAGGCTGGCAGCAAAACGTGTCTGGGTTAAAAATGTCCGGTTCAAACAAGGGGTAGCTCGACATTGCCAGGATCGCGCCTGTGTTGACATCCATAACAACAACCGCTGCGCCTGTTGAAACGCTGCGCGCTCCCCAACTTCCCTCGGCGTAGTTATAGGCATCTGACAAGGCTTGTGCGACCTCGACCTGCAAATCACGGTCAATCGTGAGCATAATCGGTGTCGGCGGTGTGCCTTCGGTGCTGCCCAGACTCCGAATCGCCGTGCCACCGGGTTCGACAATCCGCAAGACGCGCTGCGCTTTACCGCTTAATTGTTCCTCAAATGCGCTTTCAATCCCAGTTCGCCCAATCAGATCGCCGGACTGATACCCGCGCGATTCCCACGTACTCACTTCATCCACTGGAATCTGACCGATATAGCCTAATACGTGTGAGACTGCATTGCCGCGATAATAGTTCCGCGTCTGGCGTTCATACTTCTGGCCTTCATCAACGCCGCATAATTCAAGCAATAACTGACTGTTGGAAGCAGCAACATCCGGTTCAATTTCACCCAGGTAAAAGGCAGATTCCGGCAAGAATCGACTGAATAAATCGACCAACTCCTGACGCGGGCGGCGCAATAAGGTCGCCAGCAATTCAATACAGGCTGCCTCATCAGCGATATTCTGCCGCCGGGTGTAAATCGCGATGACTGTTCCGCCCTGCTCCGCTAACGGTAGTCCCTCACGATCATAAATATTGGCACGCTCGTTAGGCTGGGCAATCGAACGGATCTGCGCACCACCCGCGAGTCCGTCAAAAATATCCATGCTCGACCAGGCCACCCGCCAACCGGAGGGGTCTTGCACCAAACGCATCGTTCGGTTTTTATCCTCAATCGTCCCGAATAAACCCGATGTGATGGCAAGATCATATGTGACAGCGGCAGATGTCCCCTGAAGTGTGATGTCATGCACCGTATAGGTCACATCTTCCAACCCGGTCACGCTGTCTGCATTTTCATAAGTTGTCTGGAAAACAGACTGGGTATAGAGTTCGCGGCTCTTGACACTGATCTGGTTATACATGGCCGCATAGTCGCGCGTCTTCCAGCTATTCAGAAAAGCGGAGACAGCATCGCCAGGTGAGCCTTGCATCAGCGGCGCTAAAATGGGTGCATTGGTGTTTGAGCCACTTGCTGTCAGTCCTGCGCATGAGGTCAGAATGAGCATCAGGCAGGCCATCAGTGCTGCGAATAATTTTTGGGGAGATAAATGAATCATAACGATTAAACTCAACCCTCTTACAACATTGACCCAGAACTATAGCATCAGCATCCGGCAGCGTCCAGCTATAGAAGGGGAAACGTTGAGTTTGGAAGGTGAGCCGCCAGGGTGAAACTCTACGCTGGCGGCTTCGAATTCTCGCGTTATATCACGAGTTACACGGCTTGAATCACTTCAATGGTGCGACTTATCTGGTCAGTATGTACACGAGTGTGTGAGACCAGACCATCCAAAGCCTACGAAAGGCATTATTAGGTTTCCCCATTTCACCGTAATCTGCGCTAAAATACGTTTCACGTTTGACTCAGTATTCAGCAACTTAAAGGAACTTATTATGGCAGACTCCCCCGAAATCCGTGACCGGGTTAAAGCCCTCAACACACGCAGCCGCGCACTGGTCGAAGGCACAGATCGCTCCGCCGCTCGCGCCATGCTCAAGGCGATTGGCCTCACCGACGACGATCTCGCCAAACCGCTGATTGGCATCGCCAACACGTGGACAGAGGTCGGCCCGTGCAATTTTCACCTGCGCCGCCTCGCCGCCAAGATGAAAGAAGGCATTCGCGCCGCTGGTGGCACACCACTCGAATTCAATACAGTCAGCATTTCCGACGGTATCACGATGGGAACAGAAGGCATGAAAGCCTCGCTCATCAGCCGCGAAATGATCGCCGATTCGATTGAACTGGTCGCCCGCGCTAATTATTTTGACGGCGTGATCGCACTAGCCGCCTGCGATAAGACCATGCCCGGTGCGATTATGGCGCTCATTCGCCTGAATATCCCGTCGCTGCTGCTGTACGGCGGCTCGATTGCGCCCGGCAATTACAAAGGCAAGGATTTGACGGTGCAGGATGTGTTTGAGGCTGTCGGCGCGTATGCGGCTGGCAAAATCGACTACGAAGAATACAAAGCTGTCGAAGATTTGGCGTGTCCGGGGCCGGGTGCGTGTGGCGGTCAATTTACCGCGAACACTATGTCGCTCGTCAGCGAGATCATGGGCATTTGTCCGATGGGTATGGCGGGTGTGCCAGCCATGGATGCGGAAAAAGACTCGATTTCCTACCGCGCAGGCGAAATGATTTTGCAGATCATCGAACAGGACATCCGCCCGAAGCAGATTATCACCCGCAAGTCGCTCGAAAACGCGATTGCTGCGGCGACAGGCACAGGTGGATCGACCAACGTCGTGCTGCATACGCTGGCATTCGCGCGTGAGGCAGGCATCCCCTTCACCATCGACGACATCGAAAATATCAGCAAACATACGCCGCTGATCGCCGACCTCAAGCCCACAGGTAAATATGTGGCGACGGATCTTCATAAGGCAGGTGGTTTGCCATTGATCGCGCAGCGCTTGATCGAAGGCAACTATTTACATGGAGACTGCCTGACCGTTACGGGGAAAACCATCGCGCAGGAAGCAGCGATGGCGAAAGAAACACCGGGCCAACAGGTGATCCGCCCCCTCAGCAACCCGATCAGCGCGAACGGTGGTTTGCACATTCTGAAGGGCAACCTCGCGCCGGACGGCTGCGTGATTAAGCTGAAGGGTGACGAGCCGCGCATCCATCGTGGCCCGGCTCGTATTTTCAACCGTGAGGAAGACGCGATGAGTGCCGTTCAATCGCAGCAAATTAAAAAAGGCGATGTGGTCGTCATTCGCTACGAAGGGCCAGTCGGCGGCCCAGGAATGCGCGAAATGCTCGGCGTGACAGCCGCAATCACCGGGCAGGGCTTAGGACGTGACGTACTGCTCATCACCGACGGGCGCTTCTCCGGGGCGACGCGCGGCATGAGCATCGGTCACATCGCGCCGGAAGCCATGATCGGCGGGCCAATTGGCTTGCTGGAAGAAGGTGACACCATTATCGTAGACATCGACGCTCGCAGCATCAATGTCGAATGGAGCGATGCGGAATTTGAGAAACGACGTGCGGCCTGGAAAGCGCCTGCTCCCCACTACACCAGCGGCGTACTCTACAAATTTGCGCGCACTGCTGCTCAGGCGAACGACGGCGCGGCGACAAATATCGTCGGGTAATTAACCTTTAAATATTCGATAATAAACGCTCCGTCCTCAAAAGGCGGAGCGTTTCTTTTAGAACTGGTGTTTTAAAAATTATTCTGGCAAAATTATATATAAGTGTAGTTTGCAAGGATAATTCTATGCTGTATTGCTTTCTTGATACCAACATTTTTCTACAGTTTAAGATGTTTGATGATATAGATGTATGGTTACATTTCCCAGAGGGCATAACCGTATTCGAAGAGGAATTTATCACTCCTGACCCTCCCAAAGCACCAGAATTGCCACAGCATCAAAGCTCTATAGCTGGATTATCGTATTCATCACGTTTACTTGCATCGGATGTATCTGATATGTCCCTCTCGATGCCTATCAATTTGAGTAAATTAAGTTTTCCTTCCACTTCTCCAAAACTCACAATACAAAAAACAGATAACGACTATGAGATTGACTATTACAGAGACAACCTCAAACATTATCAGCAGTGCGAGTTGAAATTGTATATAAATTTTGAAGTACCTTTAAGACTTCCTACTGGATTTGAGGTTGACTACACTATTACAGTCGGCAATCTTATAAATCAAATTGAGGGGAAATTAACAATCAAGCTTGAGTAAAAAATGATTAATTTCTTCATAGTAAAACGCCCCATCCTAGCGACAGGGCGTTTTATTTTTAGCGATCAACCAGCGAAATTACGGAACGGCGATGATGCGATCCGACAGCACCACCGCGTAATCCTGGTAATCGGCGAACACCGTTTGATCGATTGTCAGGTTCAAATCCTGCTCAAGTGTGGACACGTCATAGGGTTTGACCGTGCCGAAAACCCGAACCTGCTGCCCTTCGGTAAACTCCGTGATCCCCGCAGCATTCATCACTAGCAGGCGATTGTTGTTGAGCAAGCCACCCTCGTTCAGCACAAAGGCGTTATCAGAAACCAGCGTTTCGACAGTCCCCTGCACCATCAACGAACGCTCATAATACTGGTCGGCGTTGCCTGTAATTTCTCCGAGGGGTACGACCAGCGTCAGGTCGGACAACGAAGTCAGTTCGACAATCGTGTAGTTGCGATACTGCTCAAGCTGCGTTTCGTCCAGAAGGCTTTGCAGCGAGAAGATTTCGCTAACCACATCCGTTTGAGATTCCTGAGTCGCTTCCAGAGTAGCCATCGTATCCGGCTGCTGCGTCAGGGAAGGAGTCGCCGGGGTTTCGTTGATGTCCGGCACATCCGGCGCATCGACATCAGCCTCCGAAGTGGCTTCATCTGGAAGAGGTGTAACATTCGCCGTGTCCCTGGTGGTGACGGCTCTGTCCATCTGCGATTGAATAGACGGCTGAAAGATACCGGTCACATAAACGCGCGCGCCTTCGCTGAATGACAGGTCAAATTCTTCGTTGGTGCGGTTCACAACCAGAACCTGATCGTTATCAATGACCGCACCTTCGCCCACGACGAGGATTTTGACGTTCGCCAGCGATTCGATCACGCCTTCGAACGACACGCGTTGACCGACGAATTGCTCCGTTCCAGAGGTCAGTTCTTCAAGCGAGGTTACGGATGCCGCCATCGGATCAGTAACTTCATCAATGACCTCAGCCGTCGCATCAGCAGCAACTGTAGCAGTGACTGTAGCATCAGGTGTCGGCGTTTCAGTCGCTTCCTGAGCGCTCACGCTGACAGCTAAAAGGCTGCATACCATAAGCATCATGAACATGAAGACGGCTTGCCGATTCATCATGGATTTAAATCCCATTCAGTTTCTCCTTGATTACATTAAATTGTGAGCCAGAAATTAGATCAACTTCTACCGTAACGGAAAGTGAAGTGGTTTACATGAGGCTTATGGGGGTACTCGCTATAGGCTGGCAGACCCAACTTGAAGCCAACCGAATGCAGTCAGGATACGCGGTTTGAGGTAAAATGAGCGTCAACAACGCATCAACCGATAAGGAAAATTATGAAATCCAAAGTCATCCTCACGATTATTGATGGCTGCCGACCCGACGGTCTGGCTCAAGCGAATACGCCCAATATTGATTCGCTCTGGCAGAACGGCTCGTATAGCTGGACGGCACAAACGGTCATGCCCAGCGTCACGCTGCCCGTGCATAACTCGATGTTTCGCGGAATCTCACCTCAAAAACACGGTGTCGGCGCAGATAATATTTATCAGCCATCGGCATCGGCGTTTCCAAGCATGATCGACCTGGCATTCAATTCCGGCCTGCATACCGCCATGTTTTACAGTTGGGGACAGCTGCGCGATCTGGCATCGCCGGGGAAACTTCGCCAGAGTTACCTGCGCGAATCCATCTACGGCCAGGATAATGACACCCATATTGCCGAAGTCGCTGCCGACTATATCGTTCAATATCAGCCGGATTTGACAGTTTTATATCTGGGCGATGTCGATATTTTCGGTCATTTATCCGGCTGGATGTCGCCGGATTACATCAGCGCGATTGAAGCCAATGACCGCGCGATTGGGCATGTCGTCAAGACGCTGACCGACGCGGGTATACGCGATCAGTTCACAATAATCGTGCTGTCGGATCACGGCGGACACGACAACAATCACGGCACGGAAATGCCAGAGGACATGACGATCATCTGGATGCTCAACGGCCCGGTTATCAAGCGCGGTCATGTTATCCAAACGCCCGTTGGCATCCGTGATACCGCCTCGACGATCATGCACCTATTGGACTTGCCACGCCCGGAAGTGTGGGAAGGCCAGCCGGTTTACGACGCATTTTCAGGCTAGTCAGATTAGACGACAGCAGATTTCAGCCCTACGAGCGATTCGCTGATTTCCCACAGGCGGTGTGCAGCATCCTTGTCATACGATTGTGATGAGGACTGCACCGCCTTACTTTTATCGAAATATTTGCCCGTGATGCCTTCAACTTCAGGCGAAGTCGCGAGGTAAATCATTGTCTCCGCACCCTGCTCCGGTGTAAGGGCGAAAAAGCGCTGAACAACACCCATTACAAGACCCATTATCTTGCTGCTGTTGTGGCCGAAACCTGTAGCAACGAAGCCGGGATGAAGCACGTTAGCGGTCACGCCTGTTCCAGCCAAGCGCTGCGCGAGTTCATACGTGAATAGAATATTGGCAAGTTTGGACTCGCCATAAGCCGGCCAACCCGCTGTTCCATAGGCTTGCTTGTGTTGCAGATCGTCAAAATTCAGCGACATACCGCGATGGGCATCCGACGACACATTGACAATGCGCGACGGCGCACTGGCTTTGAGCGTATCCAGCAGCAAATCGGTGAGCAGGAAATAATTCAGATGATTGAGGGCAAACGTCATCTCATAGCCGTCTACCGTTTCCTGACGTGACGTAAAATATGCGCCCGCGTTGTTCACCAGCACATCGAGCCGCTGATATTTACGCTTAAATTCATCAGCAACCCGGCGCACGTCCGCCATTACTGAAAGATCGCCGATCAAAATATCGACTGCATCATTTTTGCTGGCAGCTTTAATTTCGTTGGCGACAGCTTGGGTTTTGCTGGCATTGCGCCCGACGATAACCACACGAGCGCCCATTTTTGCAATTTCCAGCGCCGTCACTTTGCCGATTCCATTGGTTGCTCCGGTAATCAGGACTGTTTTGCCACGCATGTCGGTGTGCTGTGCCATCAATTTTTTGCCTTTGCTCTCTAGAGGAATATTTTGATTGTAAGGGATAATGATGTGAGTAAGATAAGAAAACTTTTATTTGACCACAAGAACCGGATAGACCTATCAGGCCGAGTGGCTTATCCTAAGCATAGTTATCAACGCGCAGGAAAGGACATAATCGAATGACCGACACCCTACTCGACACAAAATTGGATGAGGCCGAGCGTTGGGAAGCCGTGATGAACCGGGACAGCCACTACGATGGTCGATTCGTCCTGGGTGTGCGCTCGACGGGTATTTACTGTCGCCCATCCTGCCCAGCCCGCAAACCAAAGCGCAGCAATGTCGTTTTCTACGCCGTTCCCGAAGAGGCTGAACGCGCCGGATTCCGCGCCTGCAAACGCTGCCAACCCAACCAGCAGGCATTTGAGGCCGAGGTCATTCAGCGTGTGTGTGAATATATCGACCAACATCTGGATGATCGGCTTACCTTAGCCGACCTGGGGAGCTTTACCAATCTCAGCCCGAATCACTTTCAACGTGTATTCAAGCATGTTATGAGCATCAGCCCGCGCCAATATATTGAAGCGCGACGAATCGACCAGCTTAAAAATCGGCTCAAAAGTGGCGATACGGTCACAGAGGCGCTTTACGAAGTGGGCTACAGTTCCAGCAGCCGTCTCTATGAACGCTCCAATGACCAACTCGGCATGACCCCGGCAGATTATCGCAAAGGAGCAAAAGGCATGAATATTCGTTATACCGTCACCGAATGTCCACTTGGCTATTTACTCGTCGCCGCCGCCGAACGCGGTATCTGCGCCGTCAGCCTGGGCGACTCGCCGGAATATCTCGAAGCCGAACTCCGTGCGGATTACCCGGCGGCTGAAATCTCGCAGGACGATTCCAGCCTGGGGGAATGGGTACACACACTTTTAGATCACATCAACGGGCAGCAGCCCCATCTGGAGCTACCATTGGATGTGCAGGCAACAGCCTTCCAGTGGCGCGTGTGGCAGGAATTACGCGCCATTCCGATGGGCGAAACGCGCTCCTATGGACAGATCGCCGCCGCCATTGGCAGCCCTAAAGCAGCACGCGCTGTCGGCACGGCCTGCGCCAATAATCGCGTTTCGCTGGTCATTCCATGCCATCGTGCGATACGCGAAAATGGCGATCTCGGCGGTTATCGCTGGGGATTGGAGCGCAAGAAGCGGATTCTGGAAACAGAGCGAAACGTAAGAGACTTAAGATTGCCTGAAGTGAAACGAGAAAGCTAAGGATTGTCTGATAAGTATCTAACAATTTGCGTGTAACGTGGATTGTCATAAACAGGTTACAAGGACATACACGATGGCTTTAACTCAGCAGCGCTCTGAAATTCCGCAGCCCCTCCCGCCCGAACCGCCAGGGCCATTTCCACCTGACCCGCCGGGGCCAATGCCGCCCGATCCGCCAGGGCCATTCCCGCCCGATCCGCCTGGCCCTATGCCACCGGAGCCACCAGGGCCGTTCCCACCCGAACCACCGGGGCCAATGCCGCCTATTCCGCCCGACCCGGAGCCACGACTCCCGCCAATGCCGGATATTGATACGAGTACATAGCCCCAACGTAAATATAAGGGCGGGTCACAGACCCGCCCCTACGACAAAATATCCCCCGAAACACTATTCAATTTTGCAACAACCTGTTCAGTACAGGTCTTTCATGAGATTATCGGTCAATTCTTTGGCGCGTTCGGCAACGTCTGCCAAATCGGTCAGCAAAGTGCGTCGATTGGTTGGGATTGTACCGTAGTGCGCGTACTGCCACACTTCCTCGCTAATCTCGAAGACCGCATCCGGGAGCGCGAGACGGCGGGCGTTATCGGAGCGCCGTTTCAAGCCTTCCGGCCCTTCGGCTAGCCAATCCGTGAGTGCATCGGCCACACCGTAGGGACTGGGCGCGAAAATCCCCGCGCGATTTTCAGTAACGAACTCCACATTGCCCGTTTCCTGACCGGGGATGGCATCATAAATAATCATCGGGACACCCGCGATGCAGGCTTCGCTGATCGTCGCCGGGCCAGCTTTGGTCACGAGAATATCGGCGGCGGCCATCAGCGTTGGCATATTCTTGACGAACGGATAGACCTTTGTCGGCTGATTCCAGTTACAGGCTTCCAGATTATCTTTCAGCGCTTTATTATGTCCAGCGATGATAATAAGCTGACATTTCAGCCGACGACCATTAATCGCCCGCGCCGTCTGGTAAATCGGCCCCATTCCCTCACCGCCGCCGACCATCAGCACGGCTGGCAGGTTCGGGTCCCAACCGAGTGATTGGCGGGCGGAAGCTTTATCGGTCAAGCCCTGGGCGAAGCGATAATGCACTGGCAAACCCGTAATTCGCATCTGATCCAGCGATAAGCCGGATTTCAGGCCTCGATCATAGGCAGCCTCAGTCGGGACGAGGCAGCGTTCGCAGTTTTTGTCATACCAAAAATGATGGGTCGAAACCAGATCGGTGACGACCACGATAAACGGCGGGCGCTGTTCGAACGAAAGCAGCGCACTCATCGCCGGGTGAGTCAACACAGAATGAACCGATACCACGACATCCGCAGGGTGTTCGCGCAGCATCCGCTTCAGGCCGCTTTCGAGCGTGACGTACATGCCCTGCGAGAGAATCTTCGCACGGCGCTTGGTATTGGAGAAATTGTAACCTGCGCCCCATGACGATTTGCTGCGGTTAATCCACCAGGGGTAAAACTCTGGCATATATTTGAAAGGAACGGGAGAATAATCGCGAAACACATCAACCAGTTCCACCTTAACTGCGGCTTCGCCATGCTTGAGATATAACGCATCCCGGATTGCTTCTGCCGCCGCGCGGTGTCCGCCGCCCGTGTCGGACATCAAAATCAGGACTCGTTTCTTCAAGATTCGCCTCCAGTGGACTTGCTCATTACTTTTTTCAAGTGCTTATAAAACTCATTTCGAGAAAGCATCACTCGGCGCTCACAACCCGCACAGCGCAGGCCAATATCCGCACCGACTCGGTAGACGATCCATTCACTGCTGCCGCAGGGGTGTGATTTTCGCATTTGTACGTGATCCCCTGAACGAATTTCTTCCATTATCGCTTGCCTGTTTAATCTTAACGTCTCTTGACGGTCTTAACCACTCATCTTTTAGCGGTTAAGTCAGATACCGAAAATGTTTAGCAAGATTCCGCCACATGTTTTACCGTAGAATTACAATATATTGCGCCCTTTCAGCGCCCTGGCCGTCCCGCAGAACTCACCGCACGTTAAGCCAAAATAATACACAGTCCCTACAGTGCTATGATATACTTGCAGTGAAAGTTTCATCCCTATCTGACGGAGAATTCTCCTTGCTTCTCTTTGGCGACTTTTCAATTCAAATGATGGTGTCCATTATCGCCGCTGCGCTAATTGGCATGACGGTGCATGAATTTGCACACAACTACGTTGGCTATCTCATGGGCGACCCCACCCCGGCACGCGAAGGCCGCTTGACGTTGAATCCGATGGTACATATCAACTGGTTCGGATTTCTCATGTTTGTCCTCATCGGTTTTGGCGCACTTGGTTCTGCGCCGATTGCTGCTTACCGAATGCGTAATCCACGATGGGGATACCTGGCTGCTGTGGCTGCCGGGCCACTTTCGAACCTGGTGCTGGCTGTTATTGCCGCCATTCTGTACCGGATCATCGCACCCATGAGCCTGACGCGCGGCTTTCTGCCAGAGTTCCTGTTCATCATGATCTACTTCAATCTGGTGCTGTTTCTGTTTAATCTGATCCCCTGCTTTCCGCTAGACGGTTGGCATATCGTTCTGGCCTTGCTGCCGCCCGATCTGGCCCGAACCTGGCAAAGCTGGCAGCAGTACAGCTATTATGCCTTCTTCTTTCTCATCCTGCTCAGTTTTGTCGGCGGGTCGTTTAACATTCTCGGCCTCCTCATTACTGGGCCAGCCTTTCAGATCATGAATATCCTGATTCGCTAAGCTCATGGCAGCGACCCAGCGTCTGCGCCAGGGCATCCGTGCGCTGCTGGCATTCTCTCAGCCCGTCGATAACACGTTGGCGGCGGAATATTTGTCTCCCGCGCTGATGACGTGCTTTCGATCCATGCGCCGCAGTGAGCAGCTTCACAGCCTGAATGTATTACGAGACACACTGGCACAAGGTTCTACGCCATCCGATCTGGCAATCGCCGCCCTGCTGCACGATGTCGGCAAATCGCGCTATCCTTTTCCGACCTGGCAAAAGACACTCGTCGTGCTGGTGCGCACTTTTACGCCGGATATTTTCCAGCGCTTGAGCCTGGGCGACGAAAATATTTACTGGCAGCGCCCTTTTGTTCTCAGCGAACAACATCCTGCCTGGAGCGCCGAGATGATCGCCGCTGCCGGAGCGCCGGAACGCGCTGTCTGGCTGGTCGCGCACCACGCTGACTCGCTCGCGCAGTGGGCGAATCACGCTGATGTTCATTTATTAGAACGCCTGAAACAGGCAGACGATGCGAATTAGGTGAAAATATCATGACACCAAGCCATATCAGCACTTTCAAAGTTCGCAATTACGAGTGTGACGCCTACGGGCATTTAAACCACGCCAATTATCTGCGTTACATGGAAGAAGCGGCTTTTAACGCTTCGGCTGATGTCGGCTATGGCAAGGCGCGTTATGAAGCGATGGGGTATCTGTGGCTGGCGCGTGAAACCGATATTGAGTATCTACAGCCGCTTTTTTACGGCGATATTGTCGAGATCAAAACATGGGTGTCCGATTTCCGGCGCGTGCGTTCGATTCGACGCTATGAATTTCGGCGTGGTGATGATCTGGTTGCCCGCGCCAGCACCGACTGGGTATTTTTGAACGCCGCGACGATGTGCCCATCGGCTGTCCCGCCGGAAATGGTGGCGGCATTCGCGGGCAATGAACCGGTAGTGCCAGCCGATCCGCGTGAATCTTTTCCGGCTAGTCCACCCCCGCCAGAGGGCGTATTTAAACTGAACCGCCGCGTCGAATGGCGCGATATTGATAGCGCACAGCACGTCAACAACGCGGTTTATTTCAACTACATCGAAGACTGCGGCATCCAGGCGATTGCAGCTTTTGGCTGGCCGATTACCCGGATGCGTGAAGCTGGATTTGGGATTTTCGCCCGCCGCGAACGAATCGAATATCGCCAACCTGCCCTGCTGGGGGATGAACTCGAAATCGCGACGTGGGTATTCGACGTGAAGCGCATCTCCGCCACACGCGGCTATACGATCACCCGTAACGGCGAGCTATTGGCACAGGTACATACACTCGGCGTGTGGACGGAATTGGCAAGCGGCAAACCCGCGCGTATCCCCGATCATTTTCTAGTGGATTTTGCGCCTAATATTGCACAAATCTGAGTGCTTTTCTACATAAGTCACACTACTCGACTCTGCAATTTTCAACCATAATAAATACACATCGACAACCACTTGTCAGATTTTTGTTGTTCACCTGATAAGGTCTACATCGGAGGATTACATTGATGGGTCGAACACGTGTCATCATTATGGGGGATGCAGGACGCGGGTTTCATAGCTTTAATGTTCATTTTCGTGACAATATTGATTATCAGGTTATCGCCTTTATAACGCCTCAGATGACCAGCACTGAAGGACGCGTTTATCCGACTGAATTAGCTGGGAAATTTTATCCAAACGGTATTCCCCTTTATCACGAGTCTCAATTAAATCATTTGATTGTTCACCACAGCGTTGATGAGGTCATTTTCGCTTATGACGATGTATCTCATTCGAAAGTGATGAGCAAAGCCGCAGAAGTCAACTCGCTCGGCGCGGATTTCCGGCTGATGGGAATGGTAACCACACAAATTCGGAGCAGCAAGCCTGTTATCACAGTTTGCGCAGTGCATCCCCGCAGCGGCAAAAGTCTGGTCGCGCGACAAATTGCTGCCGAGCTACAAAAATTAAAGTATAAAGTTGTTGTCGTTCGTCATGCTATGCCTTCTATCATGTTGCAAGATGTCAAGCGTTTTTTCGAATACGAAGACCTCGACAAGTATCAATGCACGATTGAGGAGCGCGAAGAATATGAGCCGTATCTTGATCGCGGTATGGTGTTTACACAGGGGCGGATTACGCTGCAATCCTGAAAAATGCTGAGGACGAGGCAGACATCATCGTTTGGGATGGCGGCACGAATGACCTGCCTTTTTTTGTCTCAGATTTTCATGTCGTCATGGCTGATCCGCACCGTGCCGGAAGCGAACTTCAGCATTATCCTGGCGAAAGTAACCTGCGCGTGGCGGAACTCGTCATTATCAACAGAGTGGATAGTGCGAATTATGCGGACATTGTAAAAATGCGCAAAAATATTCAATCCATTAACTCAAAAGCGATCATTTTAGAGGCAGCCGCGCCGCTTGTCGTCATCCATCCCCAGGCAATACAGGGTAAACGTGTTCTCGTGGTCGAAGATGGCATCCAGAACCAAACGGGTGCAGGATATATCGCGGCACAGCGTTTTCGTGCTGCCGAAGTGATTGATCCGCGTCCATTCGCCGTCAATTCGATTGCCGAAACGTATGCCAAAAATCCCTCTATAGGGCATGTCCTCCCGGCTATGGGCTACAGTGAGGCGGAACTACATGATCTGGAACAGACGATTAATCATTCGGATGCCGATCTGGTCATCGCCGCAACACCAATCGACCTACAGCGGGTTATCCATCTCAATAAACCCGTTGAGCGTGTTCGCTATGAGCTTCAGGTCATTGGCACACCAACCCTGAGTGACTTATTGATGGAAAAATATGGGCGTTAAATCCAACAATCCTCGGTTAATCAAACCCTCACCAAACTGCAACCTATTACCCATATATCGCTCATATGAGTCAGCGATCATTGATAATGCGTATCCTAATATCGCTCATACAAATCAGCGATCACTGATAATGCGCATACTATCTGGCAATTTTGAGTGAGAAATCATGCGCGTACTCATCACTGGTGGCACAGGGCTTATTGGTGGGCTGTTGTGTCGAGTGCTTGTGGCGGACGGGCATGAGGTTATCGTCCTTAGCCGCAGTCCGCAGATTAAAAAGAACAGCGTTCCGCACGGTGTCCAGCTTTGTGAGTGGGATGGCCGCAGCGCGGATGGCTGGGGGCATTTGATTCAGCACGATACGGCGATTATCAACCTTGCCGGAGAAAACACCGCCGCACTTCGCTGGACAGGTTCACATCAACAAAGCATCCTTGAAAGCCGCATCGCCGCTGGGCAAGCGGTGGTGCAGGCGATTGAAAATGCGCCAGAAAAACCGCGCGTCCTGTTGCAAGCCTCTTCCGTTGCCTACTATGGCGATTGCGAAAACGACATCGTTATCGAGGACAGCCCAGCGGGAGAAGGCTGGCGGGCTGAGGTTTGCCAGCAGTGGGAACAAGTCACCACCAGACTGGACGTGCGACAGTGTATTTTGCGATTTGGCCTTGTATTGGATACGAAGGGCGGCGCACTCCCCTTGATGCTGTCAGGGTCACGCTTTTACCGTAAGCAACCCGGCAGCAGCGTACAGTGGATTGCCTGGGTTCATAATCAGGATGTTGCCCTGGCGCTGCGATTTCTGCTGAAACACGAGACCGCGTCCGGCGCGTTTAACATTGTTGCACCAAACCCCCAAACCAACACCGTTTTTATGCAGGCTTTGAACGAGACAATCAAAGCAACACCCTTAATTCCACTACCGGAGGCTGATCTCCGGCTGACTTCAGACGAAATGACCACCACTACGCTCGACAGCCAGCGCGTGATTCCCTATAAGCTCAATCAGCTCGGTTATAAATTTCGATTTCCCACTGTTGAAGATGCCCTCCACCATCTGATGGGCTGAAGCCCCAATATTCCGGGGTTCAGGGAACGCTGCAACTGATCTGGGTGTAGGATGAAATTATTCACCGAATGAGGGGGAGTCATAAAATGGATGCCATTGGTCTTGATGCAGGCGAAGTTTCTCAACAGGTCTTATATGCAATTATAGGGACACTCGTTATTTTCTTTGTTCTCTCACCTATTGGCGGCTATTTTCTACACAAATTTATCAAGAGCAAAACGCCGGACACGGATACATTTGCGATTATCGCAGGCGCATTTATCATGTTCATCGTCACCAGCGGGCTGACATTAGCGCTCATTTTGCAGCTTACCGAGCAAACCGAAGCCACATTCATAGCGGCGCTGTTGATGAGCGTACTGGTCGGCATGGTGACGACAGGCATTTCAGCATTCCTCGTCGTCCGTATGATCGAGCGCGGCAAAAAGAAGATCAACCTGGAAGAACAGTCTTTTAGCGTGTGGGAAGAAGATAAGCGCAATAAACCGAAAAATTTGCGCCATCGTCGTTAAAATAACTATTTTCAGTGGAGTTGTTGACAAGCAGTATTTTTTGTGATATGCTGTATTCACTTTACCCACTTATTCGGGTAATTGAATAAAGAAACCAAGGAATCACTGTGGCTAACCAAGATTTTATCCTCGCCCCTCAAACTGTAACTGTGACATTCGCGCTCGAACCAGCATTGAATAATCTGGATTCACTTTTACTTCTTGAGCAGGTACAGGAGCGTTCCGGGTTCAATGAGTGGGTGGGACAGACTGCAGCCCGGCTTTCGCCAGAACAGAGGCGAAATAATCGGTTAGTGGTTGACGGATTGCACAAAGCGCTGAAGCCTGAAAGCGATTGGCCGAGTTTTCCAGCCTATATTGATGATCTGGAAAAGCGCGATCCTGATATCATGCGCGATGCAGCCATTGACTGGATGTGCAGCCCGGAAAAAAGCAAACATACTCATATGGAGCCTATAGATCGGGATTTGCTTCTCGGCAACCGCCAGGCCTATCTCGATTGGGTGGAGGGTATGTATCAAAAAATGGGCGAACTTGAAAAAGACAGTGATGTATTTGCCCCGGATTTTTATATCGAATTGCATGAGCTGCTCAATGACCCGCCAAAAATGCAAAAGTTGATCGTCGCGCACCTCCGAGACATGTGGGAAAGTTATCTGGCGAGCGAATGGTCGCGCGTTTTACCGATGCTGCAACAATCGCTGGATGCTTTCAAGCAGCTTGATTACAGCGGATCAACGCCATTAGAAGCGATTCGGGCTGTTACGGGGCGCGACCTGACCGGGCATTGGGACGCAATGCTTGGCGGCGCACAGCAGATCATTTTTATCCCATCGGCGCATATGGGGCCGTATGTTTCATGGTTTGAAGCCGAACCGGGGGTTGCCAAGATTATTTTCGGCGCTCGCTTGCCAGAAGGAACGCGCGTTGAATCGCCTGCCCTCAGCCGATCCGAACTGCTGGTGCGTCTGAGCGCGTTGGCGGACGATACCCGCCTGCAAATTCTTGAACTGCTGAGTCAGCACGAGGAACTCTGCGCTCAGGACATCATGACGATGCTCGATCTCAGCCAATCCAGCACATCGCGCCATTTGCGACAGCTTTCCGCTACGGGGTATCTGATCGAACGCCGCCGCGAAGTCGCCAAATGTTACAGCATAAATCCTACCCGCTTTGAGGATACGCTGCGTGCGCTCAAGCGTCTCTCCCGCCCACATGCGTAAGACATTCGCAATAAGAAAGGGAACATCATGAGTTTCGATTGGAATCATATGCAGATTTCGTCTGCTGCACGTCGGCAGGTATTGCAGGCTGAAGCGACGCAAAACCACTTAGCGTTGATCAGCCGTAAACGTACTGTTCGTATTTATGGGCCGGTCATGTTCCGGGTCGGTGGCTGGTTGATGGCGCGGGGCCGACAATTACAGGCAGAATATGGTGAAATTTCGAACAGCATCCAGGGAATGCGCGAATCCGATGCCCTTTTCGCGAAACAAGTACCCCATGACATTCTGCACGATTGCAGCTAGATAGAAGTCACTGTGATAAAAGGCTGTTTGGACGGACAATGAAATAGAAGGTAAGCGGTGATCCAAAAGATCCATCTGTCTGGTTTCGCCATTTCCGGACAGCGCTACCTGTATCAATCAATTGCTCCTCCCAAAAATGAACGCCAGACAGATTAATCTATCTGGCGTTCATGATTCTGCTATTTTGCGAGTGCTATTTCCCCGCCATCCTGCGTGTCGAACAATTCCATCCCTGGAAGCCGTTGGCGGAAGCCTTGCACCATCAGGCCAGGACGATTCATGCTCTGCCCAAACGTCTGCTTGTTCTCTGGGTCACGATAGCCGACACGCACCAGACGGCGCGGCTTATTCGTCTGGTTGATATACGAGCCGTGAATCGTATAAATATTAAACAGCACGACATCGCCACGTTTGGCTGGTACTGCAACTGTCTCTTCTAATTTATAGTCGCTGAATGGGAGGTGCGGTGTGCAGGGTGATCCATCGGGCATGGTAATAACGTGCTTCAGCCCGCCCATCTTGTGCGAACCATCCAGAAAACGAATTTCACCATTTTCGTGACAGGTATCATCCAGGTGAACCAGAACATCGACGTACTTATTATTTTCGTGTGTATAAAACGGGTTATCCTGGTGCATCGGGAATGGGTGGCCGGTCTGCGGGGGTTTAATATGCATCGTCGAGTGATGCAGTTCCACATTGGGGCCGATCAGTTGGCTGATTGCGCCAGTCAAGCGCTCGTGAGTGACACAGCGCATCCAGGTACTTGAGTAAAAATGCAGGTCGTGCATCGCTGTGAGCTTCGATTTTTTCTCGATTTCCGGATCCATATAGGCCTGTCGCCAGGGGCCACTCCACCCAGGGCTGGTGAATGACCAGGTCTCTACCAAGCGATCCATCTCGTCGGAGAGTTCGTCAGTTTCTTCCTTCGTAAACATTTCCGGGATACGCAAATAACCATGTTCATGATAGAAATCAACTTGTTCTTGTGTCAGCATTTTAAAGTCCTCTCTTTTGAAATTATTTTACTTGAAAAATAGCGAAACAAAATAGACCAATCAAAAAGCCCGCCTTTCAGCGGGTTTCTTAGTCGGCGCATTCAAGGGATTTCCCTTGTTATTGACTTTGGAAGTGGGATTGATGAGGTATTCCGCGTCTTTTCTGCGCTGATGAGATTCCATTGTATCACACTATGGTCTGAAATTTCGAGTCTCTTCATACTCATTTCTAACCGAACAACCGGAGAATCAGATATAAAGACACTGCTGCGACCAAAGTACCATCAATGCGATCCAGAAAACCACCATGTCCGGGCAGGATTGAGCCGCTGTCTTTGACCGCCAAACGCCGTTTCACCCACGACTCAAACAGATCGCCGATCTCGACAGAAAGCGCGATCAAAATATTCGTCAGAATCGCTAAACCCGGCGCGATGCCACCCGCAAGTGCGATGACGATGCCAATCAGAGAGCCAAGCGTCAAGCCGATAAACGCGCCTTCAATCGTTTTGCCAGGTGATATGCTCGGCGCGAGTTTATTCCGTCCGGCGATTCGTCCACCGATAAGCGCAAAAGCATCAGTAGACCAGTTATTCACAAAGAGCATGGCAGTCCACAACAGGCCGTTATTGCCGTCACGGATCAGAATCAGCAAGCCCAGCGGAATGCCGATATACAGCGACCCGATGATGGAATAAAAATAATTACGGATAAAAAAATGGCTTTTCGGCTGGTCAGTTTGAGATGTTTCGGCCAATCCCAGCACTAAAAAGAGGATAATCGCCAGTGGAATGAGTATGGGAATGCCAAGTGCAACACCCTCAATACACGCCAGAATCGTCAAAATCGTCATCAGCAAGGCAGCACGTTGATTCGGGCGAATCATGGTTTGGAACTCAGTGGCCGCGACAATGCCGACGATGACAACAGCGAGATTAAAAACCCACCCGCCTACCACGATGCTCAACAGCACCATCGGCCCGCCAATAGCAGCGGTGACGAAACGTGCGCGGAAATCTGCCCCTAAACGTGTTTTAGTCGCCAAAATTCTACTGCCTTAAAAATGTTGTTCCAGCCAATCGAACATTTTCGTCCAGAAAAAGAAGGTGTTCGGCCAGTCAAATAAATGACCGCTTCCCGGCAAGCGCATTTGCTCTGTCGTTGGTGGGAGCTTCTCGCCCAATTTTTCAAACGCCGCCGCCGGGACATCAATCGTCGTATCGTAATCGTTATAAACCAGCAAAATCGGGATGTGCGGCACCAGAGGCGCGAAGTCCAGAATGTTCATAAACGTCTTGCCCGGCACAACGCGCATATAACGGGCTGTCGCGGCGGCGCTTCCACCAGGGAACTGCATCGCGGGAATACGCTTGAGCAGTTGAAGGTGTTTGTATTCTTGCAGGCTCACGGGCGGCGGCGATCCGGCGATAATCGCGTCGATTGGCGCACCATTGGCGGCAGCTAACAAAGCCGTCGTCGCGCCGACTGACCAGCCGATGACCGCGATATGCTCATAGCCCAACTGCTGCACATGCTTGATCATCGCATTGAGATCATGCTCGGTATCACCGTTGGCGCGAAAAATGCCGCCGCTTTCCATATGACCGCGAAAATCAAACGTGAATACATCGTAGCGCGTCGCCAGAATCGAACACGTCTGGACAATCGACATGGTATTTTTGCTTCTGCCTGCGCCGTGACAGACAATAACTGCTTTTTTATCGGATTTCGCGCCGTTTTCTTCATTTTTCAGGCTGATCCCCTGGATTCTGACTCCATCCTGGGTGCGCAGCGTGAAGCGTTCATGGGGCTGCTCATAGCGAACGAGCGCGCGATTGGCCTTATGAATCCAGCGATATTTGTTGTCGCTGTCAAAAAGAATCTTGAATACGCAAAGAGCAAGGTGATAAACTGCGACGCTGCCAGCGATCAACGAAATGATGATCTGCGGCCAGCTTATAACCGCTAACGCCGCCGCCAACAGGCCGATCATCAGCAAAACACCAGCCTGAATGTAATAACGTGTACTGAAAAAACCTGTGCGCCATTGTAGAAACCAAAAAGCGCCCAGAGAGCAAGCCAGGAGCAGGCTTAAAAGAATGATCGAATCCAAAATGGAGATACCTCAATCGCGATAGCCCCATCAGCATAGCATGTGAGCGTAGAGGCCGCAATTGTCGGTTATATTCCATACATAGAGGCCGCGATTGTCGGTTATTTTTCGCGTAATGTAGTAAAATTAATACGCAGGAGGAAGAAAATATCATGATACACGATGTCATTGTCGTTGGTTCGGGGCCTGGGGGGGCAACGGCTGCGGCTACCCTGGCTTCGCATGGAAAATCCGTTTTGATGGTAGACCGTCAAAGCTTCCCGCGTGATAAAGTCTGCGGCGACGGAATGCCTATCGAAATCATGAAACTGCTGCGCCAGATGAATGTGGATATTCATCGCCACAAACTGCATTATCATCGCATTGAGGCACTCTCGATTTCCAGCCCTTCCGGGCGTGAGCTTAAGACTATCGAGAAGCAGCGTGACGTTTTTTCGATGACCTCGCCGCGTTATAGCTTCGATAACACGCTGCACAACCACGCCCTGCAATCAGGCGCGAAGTTTGAGCAGATGAACATTGTCAAACCGCTGATGAGCGCTGATAGGGAAAAAGTAACAGGCATCATCGAGCGCCGTGATAACCAACTGATCGAGCACGAAGCGCGAGTCGTCATCGCAGCAGGCGGTGTGGCCTCACCCATCGCGCGAGCGCTGCGCGGTGAAAATAAAGAGCAGGATGTTACAGCTATCTCGATTCGAGCCTATGCCTGCCTCAAAAAGCCGATTGAAGCCTGCGTTCATTTTTATTTTGAGCCGAATCTGCTTCCCGGCTATGCGTGGCTGTTCCCTGTTGGCGAAGATCGCGCCAATGTTGGCGTTTATTTGCACCAGAATCATGGTCAGAATATGCGTGCCTTACTGGACGAATTCTGCGCGGAACTCGATGTCGAAATGGAAATCGATCCGGCGACGGTCAAAACGTGGTCGCTGCCGCTGTATGTCTCGGACGAGAGTCGGGCGATGCCGGGGGTTTTGATGGTGGGTGATGAAGGCCGTTTCGTTAATGCGCTCACAGGCGGCGGCATTTACAGCGCTATGCTCACCGGGCATGAAGCAGCAATTCAGGCGATCAAATTGCTCGAAGGCCATCCATCTGATTATGACCGCGCGTGGCGGGAACAGTTGGACAGCAGTTTAAAGCGTGGGCGTTTTGTCCAGAAAAATATCGTCAGCCATCCCACGCTGTTCAATGGGCTTTTTACCCTAACCGATCTTCCACTGCTCAGACGACGATTTTTAAAGGCTATCGCGGGCGATCATTATTGAGATTATGGTTCATCGGTTGCAGCGGGGGCTGCGGCGGCTGGAGGCAGTACGGCTTCGCAGCCCTGCCAGATAAACGCAAAAGGCTTGCCATGCTCGTCGTAGCCATTAAGCTGCAATTCGCCTGTGGTCAGCACGTATAAATCGAGTGGACGACCATAGGCATCCGGCGCGGAAGCAATCAGCATATTTTCGGTGAGTTCGCCGCTTAGAGCAGCCTGGAACGGCGTATCCACCACGCGGGCATCGGCTAAAAGCAGCGTTTTGCCCTGTGTCGAAAGTATGGTGATGCCGCCTTCATAGCTGCCAGAGGCCTGCCCCTTTTCGTTGAGGCAGTAAACGGCATTGCCGCCGACATGATCGCCGACGTTGATGCGACCATCCGCCGGATAGCCGCCCTCAGCGACGACAAGCGTGAGGCCGATTGAGAAGACTAGCGCAAGCAATACAACAAACGTGAATAACTGATTTTTCTTCAAATCCACCCCCTGTGTTATCTATAGAATCGTATAAAACAGGGGTTATGGATTGATATGCTACAAAACTGATGTGCAAGTCTTCTGCGCTTACATCACCGAGTTGATAAACCGCACTTCCATATGGGCGATGTGCTGTGCCGGATCAGGATTAAGCGCTGTACGTTCCGGCGCGGTGTAATACACCTGGCTTTTCGCTTCCCAATCCTCGTCACCTTCGAGACTCAGAATCCAGACGAATTTATTTTCTCCCTCGGCAACCCATCCGCCATCCACGCGCCATCCATATTGCAGGCGGATCGGGACAATCCCATCACGCCAGCCTTTGACAAATTCATCCATCTTGCCCTTGTTGATGGTGTAGATGCGAAGTTGCGATTTTAAAGCCATGAAATTCATTCTCCTTGAGTTTAGTTTGCGCTGTCCATGCCCAGCACATAGCGGTTCATCCAGTCCAGGAGCGCTTCGTTATGTACGCGGCGGTTGACAGGATCGCCATCAATTGTACCCGCATGTGCCGCCCCCGGCAGGCGCAACATTTCGACGATGCAGCCGTTGGCCTTTAATGTCGCGTAAAACTGCTCCGACTGTTCCGCCGGGCAGCGCCAGTCATGTTCACCCTGTACCAGCAGGGTTGGCGTTTTGCAGCGGTGTGCGTAGGTGATCGGGGAGCATTTTGCGTAAATTTCGGGAATTTCGTGCGGGTGTCCACCGAGTTCTTCGACGGCAAACCACACACCGATGTCGCTCACACCATAGAAGCTGACCCAATTTGTAACCGGGTTTTCCGGCACAGCCGCTTTAAACCGATCTGTCTGTCCAACTGTCCAGCAGCTTAAATTGCCACCACCGGATAAGCCGCACACGCCGAGCCGATCCCCATCGGCAATACCTCGCGCAATCGCCTCGTCAACGCCTGCCATCAAATCCTTGTAATCCAGATTGCCCCAATCGCCTTTGATGACCGTCGAAAATTCGTCACCATAGCCGGTTGACGCGCGGTGGTTGACCATCAGAACGGCATAGCCAGCTCCGGTCAACATTTGCGTATCGAAGTGGAAGACATGGCCGAACGCACCATGTGGCCCGCCGTGAATATACAGAATTGTTGGATAGGGTGCTGTCCCAATATCAGGCTTGATAATCCAGCCTTCGACCTCTGTGCCATCGCTGCCCGGAAATAATAGCTGCTCAACCGTCGGCAGCTTGAACTGCGCCATGAGTTCGTCGTTGATATGAGTGAGCTGCTCTTCGTTGCCGCCTTCAATATCTGAAGCAAACAGGTCGCCAGGATGATTGAACCCTGATCCCATGTATAAAATATGCGCGTCGTCAGCATCCAGCAGGAAACATGAACGATCCCCACTTAGCAGCGGCTCACAGGACTCCGGGCCGCTTAACGCGATCCGATAAATCTGCACCGTGCCGCCAATTTGTGCGCGTACATAGGCCGCCGAGCCATCTTTTGTGATGGGAATTGCGGGTGACGCGGGTGCTGCTGTCGGCATATCGTCCTGCAAACTGCCACCAACACCGGTTTTGAAGCTGCTTGTCCGGCATTCCGGCTCACCACCCTGGCTGCTCACTACCCACAAATCGGATTTTGAGCCGATGAGTTTTCCCGCTGGCGTGCTGATAAAGGCGATTTTCTTGCCGTCCGGGAGCCACGCCGCTGCACCGGAATTGTCCCAGGCGCCAACGACTTCGCGAATCGCACCGCCCACGACATCAATAATGCGAAGACGCGGGAAAAAAGTGTTATGCACATCCGGCAGCATCGACGCGGCATAGAGAATTTCTTTGCCATCCGGCGACCACTGCGGATTGGCAACTGCGCAGCGATCATGAGTAAGCTGGCGCGGTTCGCCGCCGTCTACACTGACCACAAAAAGCGCTTCTACGGTATCGTCCAGATATTCGCGCTTATCGAAGCGATATACATGACGATCCACGCGGTAGGGCTTATCAGCGGGACGCGGCTCGGCGGCTGGGACGGCGGTAAAAGCCAGATATTTGCCATCCGGCGACCAGGCAAGACCACCGCCAACACCCTGTTTCAGGCTGGTGATCGCCTGCGCTTCGCCGCCATCAACTGCGATCACAAAAATCTGAGGCTTCTCGCCGCGCTTGGAGATAAAAGCAATGGAACTACCATCCGGCGACCACTGGGGGTTGCCATCGCTGGTTTCGCCGCTGGTGAATTGTCGGTTCTCGCCTGTTTCCAGCGACGTGAGCCAGAGGACGCTGCGTTCTTCTTCTTTTTCGGCATCCACTTGCGAGACTGCATAAATCGCCTGTTTGCCGTTGGGGGAAATCTGGCCGGATTGCAGAAATTTGAATTTGAATAGGTCTTCACGTGCTACGGTGCGCAAATCTGTCATGATTCTTCTCCCAGGTTGTCTACGAACGAAATTTACGATTGTGCGGCGGCTTTCAACATATCAATGGCCTTCATGGTATATACACCATCATCCGGCGCGTAACGCGGCGGTCGGTTATTGAGCAGCGCATCCGCGAAGTCCTCGGCCATCAGCGTATATTGGTTAACAGGTGAAATTTCGATCTCGTGATGCATCCCTTCCTGCCAGAGGTGAATCACTGGCTGGGTATATGGCTCGGCTACGAAGGATTCACCCACATAAATGCGACCTTTCGAGCCGCGAATCTCATAGGTGTTCGTGCGCAGGCTGTGAAGTCCGCTGTCAAAATGACCTGTCGCGCCGGATGGAAAGCTCAGAATTCCCACAAATTTTTCATCCACGCCTGTCTCTGCGCCGATCTCGGCAACGGCACGGGCGCTGGTTGGCTCCTCACCTGTCATAAAGCGCATGACGTTGACGCAGTAGCAGCCAACATCCATCAGCGAGCCACCTGCCAACTCTTTGCTCAGGCGGATATTGCCCGCGTCACGAATAGTAAAGGTGAACGTGGCCTGCATGATGTTGATGTCACCCACTGCGCCGTCTTCAACAAGCTCCTTCACTTTGACATTTTGCGGGTGGAAGCGATACATAAAGCCTTCAGTGAACGGCACACCGCGCGATACAAACGCATCAACCATCGTTTGCGCTTCGGCAGCATCGCTGGCAAGCGGCTTTTCGCAGAGGGTCGCTTTGCCCGCCTCGGCACATTTAATGCTCCAATAGGCGTGTTCGCTGTTGGGCAGCGGATTGTAAATCGCGTCGATGTCCGGGTCGGCGATCAATTCTTCATAGCTGCCATAATATTTGGGGATGTTGCGATCCTCGGCATACTGCTTGGCTTTATCCAGGCTGCGGCTGGCGACAGCCGTCACAATGCCATTGCCCGACTGTTGAATCGCCGGAATGACCCGCCGGTAGCCGATACTGGCCGTACTGAGAACACCCCATCGAATTTTTTGGCTCATGAATCCCTCTCTATATAGACCGTTAGCTTTCAGCAGTCAGCCTATCAGCTTCTTTCGTGGTGGCTGCCGAACGCTAAAAATTGAACATATATTTATCTACGGGCAGGCGATGATGTTTACAAAATAGACGAGCTAAGAATTTAACGCAAAGCTGCCAATAACGCTAAGGCGATTAGTACCGAGTTTCGAGTAAAATTTCTCGGCACTTTTTACTTAGCATTTCAGATTTTTCTCTACAATTTTGATGGCAATGGAGTTCAGATTCCGGGGATCGAGCCGATGAGCAGCGCTGCCGCCACCAGCAAAAACAGCAGCTTGGAGAGGCGGATAATGCTGGTTACGTTATCAGCGGTGGCTTTATAGAGCGTGGAAAACATCAGCGGCCAGATCACTACCAGCGAGATCAGCGTGTATCCAGCGTTCAAAGGCCATACCAGCGGCACGAAAGGCAAAATTACCGCCGTCAGCCCCATCGAGACTTGGGCGACACGCAGCGCGGTTTGAGGGCCGTAGCGGGTGGCGATGTTATCGACACCATTCGCCTTATCACCTTCGTAGTCCGGCACGGTTTTCAGCACTTCACGCGCGACGAACGCCGGAAAGGTGAACAACACGCTGTAAATGGTGGGGAACAGCGCCCCTGCCGCCAAACCGCCAAATGGAAATAACAGCGCACCGAGCGCCGCAACCGTTATATGCCCGATCAGAAAGCGTTTTTTCAGCGTGTAGGAGTACAAAAACAATGCTATTGCTGTGATGATGCTCAAAACGCCTGTCGCCGGGTTGATCGACAGCGCCAGCAGGATTCCGATCACTGTCGTGGCGATATATGCCGCCCACGCCGCCGGAACGGAGACTTTGCCCGCTGCCAGGGGGCGATCCGGCCTGTTGATACGGTCAATTTCAATGTCGAGGATGTCGTTAATGACAAAGCCGCCGCCGGAAATCAAAATCGTCGAAATCGCCGCACACACCAATGCGATGTAGTTAAATTCGATACCCGTGTTCCACGCGGTCATGATGTAGCCGATCATCACACCCGCGCCAGAACTGATGCTGTTGAACAGATGGAATATCGCCAAAAAATCCTTCAACGAGGTAGTTGAGCGATCAGAAATTTGTGTCATACTTTTTCACTTAAAATTGATTGCGCAGTTGATTGTAGCGCAAAGCACCCTCTACTATGAGGCTTTATCTGTCACCTTCGTTACTGTGAGGCTTCATCTGTCGCCTCTGGTGTAGGAGTCGGCAATGGTGTGGAGGTCGGCATCGGTGTCGGAGGCCGCGTGATCGTTTCGACCAGGATAAACGGTGAACCGCCAATCGCCGTCACATCACCCGGCTCTAATTCCGGGTAATTATCGAGTGTCGCGGCGGGTAACGTGATCTGATAGACCCCGGCAGCATCCGGGTAAATCATCTGGCTGCCAACGAGCGAATAGAGTTTCCCGACATCACCGCTGGCAGGAAGTGGTATATCACCTGTTTCCAGGGTGCGATTCCACATGACAGAGATACGCTGATTCGTCTCCGGGCGGTCAAAAGTAATGACGATGCCGCGCCGTCTCACTGTTGCTACGCGCGGATTTTCCAGCGATCCTGAGCCAAAAATCTCGGCCATTAACCGGAAAGCTCCGGCAGCCGGACGTGGAGTTCCCGGTGCGATGCTGTTACTGAAACAGATTGAGCTGCTTTCGTTGCGAAACAAGCCATAAGCATCACCCGAACAAATTTCTCCCGGCAAACACTGCTTACTTGTATATTCAAAATCTGTCCCCGGCGGCTGGTTGCCACAGTCGTCATAGAGTTGGTGAAAGAAAATCACGTCCGCGCCGTTTGCCCAGGCGTAGGCACTGCTCTGGATAAAAAACGCGGCTTGCTGGGCTGCCGTCGCCCGCAGCAGACGTTCATCGGGGTTAGATTCTGCCCACACCGGGCCGGGGTAATCGTCCCACGCTGGCACACCGCTTTCGTTGAGCCAGATGGGAATATCGAGTTTATAGGCTTTCAAAGTCTGGTTGACGACCAGCGCCAGCCAGCCGCTTCGCCAGGGATAAGTGTAGTTATGCACTGCGACCATATCCATGTACCAGTTATTTTCTTCGTGGAAGGGGTCGTTTTCGATGATCGCCAGCACACGCGCCAGCCAGTTATCCTGTGTTCCGTAAAGCAGACCACCAAACATGATCTGCGCGTCCGGGTCAACCATTTTGGCGACAATGTAGGATATTTTGAGCAAGCGGGCATAATCATTGAATGTCCCTTGCCAGAAAAGCTCGAAATCCGGCTCGTTCCAGACTTCCCAGACGCGGATGCCCCACTCGTCCGGCCAATCTTGCTCACGCGCCAGTTCGCCGCCGGGCATATAGCGCTGCACCGATTTCCAGACGAAATTCGCCCAGGGGTTATCGGGATTAATCGCTTTATCAGGTTCGGCGAAATCGCTTCCATCACTGAAAATCGGCTCATTCAGTCCGGTGATGCGCACATCATCCTTATAAAATTCAGGTCGCCCTAACAGGATCGCGTTGATCTGGAAGCCATAGCTCAAATCGTCCTCCACCTGACGATCATAGGCATTCCAGTCAAATTCACCGGGTTTGGTCTCGATCTGATTCCAATAAAGCGGCCAGCGATTCCAGCCAGCACCCAGCGAAAGCGCATTCTCATAGCGCTGTTCGCTCGTGATTTCACCCGTTAAGCTGATGTGTGTGATACCAAGACGTGGGGAGCGAATATAGTTGGTGGAATCATGAACCGACACAGGCAGTGTCTCTTGCGCTTGCACAGCGATGGCTACAAGAAGCAGGCAAAAAATCACGATCATGAGGCGATAACGCATAACAATGAATTCCCTGAAGAAGCGACACTCATTATGGTAGCAGTCGCTTCCGAGCGCAAAACCTTAACGTTTTGTTGATCTGACAGAATCAAAACGCCCCGCTAAAAAGTGGGGCGCATTTTTCAATATGGGTAAATCTTAGGCCAGACGGTTGTAGAACTCGACGACCAGTGATTCTTCGACTGGAACGGGAACATCGCGGCGTTCGGGAATACGAATGAACGAAACCGAAGCATTGTTCTTGTCCAGCGACAGATAATCCGGCACTGCGCCAATCGATTCGAGCGCTTCGACAGTGTGAACGTTCTTGCGCATCTTCTCGGTCAGGGCGATCACATCGCCGACGTTTACCGAATAGGATGCAATATCCAGACGTTTGCCGTTAACGGTGACGTGACCGTGCGCGACCAGTTGGCGGGCAGCCCAGATCGTCGCGGCAATGCCAGCGCGATAAACAATGTTATCCAGACGTCGTTCGAGCAATACGACCAGGTTTTCGCCCGTGTTGCCAGAACCCTGACGTGCCTTCAAGAAATAACGACGCAGTTGTTTTTCGCGAACGTTATAGATAAATGACAGTTTTTGCTTTTCGTTAAGCTGCATTCCATAGTCACTGCGACGGCCAGAACGGAACTGCTTGTCTTTGCCGTGATCGCCGGGCGGGTAGGAACGCTTCTCGACAATGCGCGCGTATTTAGGGCGGGGGATCAACACCTCACCAAAACGTCGCTGCACTCTTGCTTTTGGCCCGTGATAAGATGCCATATTTCAGAAACCTCGTTCTCGCGGGCGTGAAACCCGTCCGTAAACATTAATTCAAGTCGGAAATGAGCAATCATTGTATCGGTTTCAATAAATTTTTCCAGGGCTAATTTTCACGATTTGCTCCCAACGCGTACACATCACGCCGATTCCAGTTTGATAGTACCGCAACCGCTTTGGCTGCGCTGCTGAGAGAATCTCCCTCATCCAAACGCATATACAGCGCTTCCCGCACCCGCCCCTCCTCCCAGGGTGTGTCATCCTCCGGCGGAGCACCGCTGATGACCAGCACAATTTCCCCGCGCGGTGGATTGGCCTCATAATGAGTCATCGCGGCACTGGCTAAACCGCGAAAAAATTCTTCATAAAATTTGGTTAATTCACGTGCCACGCATACGGCTCGATCTCCCAACACGTCACGGATGGTTTGCAGCGTGTCCAGCAGGCGGTTTGGGCTTTCGTAGACGATCAATGTGCGCGTCTCTTGTGCCAGTTTAGCCAGAAAATCGGCGCGGGCTTTCGATTTTTTCGGCAAAAAACCCAGGTAGATGAATTCATCTGTCGGCAGGCCGGATGCCACCAGCGCCGTAATCAACGCACTCGCTCCCGGCAGCGGCTCAACCCGAAATCCACGCGCGATGGCTTCTCGAACGAGTTCATAGCCAGGGTCGGATATACCCGGTGTCCCAGCATCCGAAATAAGCGCGACATCTGAGTTTGCAAGTGTTTCGAAAATGGAATCGAGTTTTGCCAGCTTATTGTGTTCGTGATAGCTGGTCAACGGCGTGGTGATCTGATAATGCTGGAGCAGAACGCGGCTGGTGCGTGTATCCTCGGCAGCGATCAGGGCGACCTCGCGCAGCACACGCAGCGCCCGCAGCGTGATGTCTTCCAGATTGCCAATCGGAGTCGGCACGATATAGAGCGTTCCCATACCAATTTTCCCAATAAAATCAACCGTCTTTATTCTACACGAGCATCAAGCGTCGGTAAAACGTTGAGAAAGGATATGAAAAATTTTGCTCAGATATGGTAATATTTTGTCGATTCGCGAACACAGACAATCATTTGGAGCGTAAATTCGACATGAAACGGCGTTTACTATTGTTCATCCCTCTTATTGGTATTTTCCTCATCTCTGCCAGCCCTGGCTCTGCCGCCGAAACCTTTGCCAGTGTTTGCGCAGAAGGTCTTACACTGGAAAACCCAACCCCAACCGAAGAATGCCAGCAAATTATGCTCTCATTCCCCGTACCTGTTGTCACGGAAATCCCCGAAGATCGCTTCACACTCAGCAATTACGAGTTCTGGAGAGTGATGGGCGATGCGCCGAATTTGTACGATGGCCCGGCAGGGAATATCGTCGGTCAAATGCCTGCTGGCTTCAACTTCATCCAGGCGATAGATAGCAGTGGCGACTGGGTAAAATCAAAAAATGGCGAGTGGATGAATACCGCCGATCTGAAATATTCTCCCGCGTCCTATTTTCGCGGTGTGCGCCTGTTGAATGGGCTGGAAAATCCGTTTGGATGGGTGCTGGGTGATCTGATGACCACCGCCTACCCTGGTGGCCCACAATCGATGGAAACCGGAGTCTATAAAGAGCGCTATTCCCGCGTGAATATCTTTGGGCAGGTCAAGCTCGGCGATTGGTATTGGTATATGGTTGGCCCTGACCAATGGATTGACCAGCGCTCCGTCGCGGTTGCCAAGCCTGTTGAGCGTCCAGAAGGCGTTTCGGGACGCTGGGTGTCCATTGATCTGTATGAACAGGTCTTGATCGCCTACGAGAATGATACACCGATTTTCTCGACACTCGTCGCAACGGGTTTACCAGGCTGGGACACCAACGAAGGCGTTTTTCAGGTATGGGCTTACATTGATCGTGACCGGATGGCAGGCGCTACCGGTGCGCCGGATGCTTATGCGCTGGAGAGTGTCCCCTGGGTCATGTATTTTGACGATGGCATTAGCCTGCATGGTGCATACTGGCATGATGGCTTTGGCTATCGCCGCAGTCACGGCTGTGTGAATATGAGCATCAGCGACTCAAATTTTATCTTCCACTGGATGGAAGACACGCCGCCCAATGAAGATGGCGAAATCGTCAACCACGTTTACGTTTACGCCAGCGGCCAATATCGCGGCAGCGGCCCCGCCACGAAGTAAACAAAGAAGTAAACACAAAAGCAGAAATAAAAAATCCCCCGTCAAGTTTCATGGGGGATTTTCGTTTCAGATATTATCTACGAAAGTGCGTCGTAGCCGGGGCCTTCGCTGAAGAAGTCATAATTCGGCTGAATATCGACAGTTAAGTCAACAACGTCGCCCGCTGCACCGGACACACGCGCTTTGGTATCAAACGGTATACGTTCCTGGCCTTCAGCCATTGTGTATTCCGAAGGCACTTCTTCTTCAATAAAAATGGCTTCGTAGGGGCATTCGGGAATGCACGCGCCGCAATCAATGCAGGTATCCGGGTCAATGAAATACCAGGGCCACTCATTTTCGGGCTGACCTGGGACAATGCACTCCACCGGGCAAACTTCCACACATGCGCCATCGCGCAAACACAGGCTGGTAATGATATGAGTCATGAGGTTCTACTCCTTAAAGCAGATGGCTTTTTCGATGATTCTGCGATTTTTATCCAATGTACTCTGCTTTAACCAGACTGTCTGGTACTTTTGTTGGATTTGAAAACAGAATTTAACCACAAACCACAGGAGTATTACATCGCGAGATAAAAGGTTTAACCGCGATTAAATCCCTTACGGGGTGATAATCTTTCGGAGGCGTTCCGGCATCGTGTTCGTTTCTGCCAGGTATTCCAAACCCGTCCGATCCGCGATATACACGTGGCGGCCTTTTTTCACCAGCAGTCCGGCATTGAGCAGGCCGCGCAGCGCCCGCCCCACCACTTCGCGCGTTGTACCCAAAATCGAGGCGATGTCTTCCTGCGTGAGACCAGTCGGCGTTTCAGAAATCTGATCGGCATAGGTACTTTCGTGCAAAAACAACTTCGCCAACCGCGAGGGGATGCTGCGGAAGGTCATATCTTCGAGGCGCTCAATATATTCACGGTTAACACGCGCCAGCGATTGCACGTAATTGTTGAGCAGCGATTGCTCTGTCGTCATCAGGTTTATCAGGCGGGGATGGCTGATCGCCAGCACTTCAGCATTGGTCACAGCGACGGCATTATACGGATTTGGCCCACCGTCCACCGCCGCCACTTCGTTAAAAGTGGAAAATGGGCGTAGCAAGCTGAGGGTATGCAGACGACCTTCCGTATTGACACGGTAAATGCGTACCAAACCTTCCAGTACGACCTGAAAACCAGCGCAATCGCCACCTTCAGTAAAAACCACCGCGCCCGCCTGATACATATGGCGATGCGCGGCCTGTTCGATTCGGTACAGCCGATTACGGTCTATACCGGAAAAATACGGAATGAGCGCGAGATCAATGTCCATGCAACAGTGCTAAAACCTCTTAGCGAATAATGATGGCAGCGATGACAATCAGAGCAGCAAACAATACACCTGCAAGAATCGCCATGCTGCGCAAATCCGCCAGAACATAACCGTACTGTTCGCGCAGCGCCTCCTCCGTGACAATCCTGGTTGGATGGTCCAGCGCGTAAGCGACCTCTTCCTGTGACATATCCTCGTAATTCATCGAACGACGCGGCTTGGCCTTGCGCTTGGCTGACTGCGCAGACACCTCACGGCGGCGGGATATTTCTGGCTTGGGAATGCTGACAGCAGGTGCAACAAGCGCAGCAGCTACAATTTCCTCGGCTTCATCTTCCGGCTCGGATTCTTCGCTTTTCGGTTTTGGTGCTAATCCGGCTTCCTGGCGCGCCCGTTCGAGTGTTTCTTCCGGTATATTGGGGCTACTGTTCTTACGGGTTTTACGCTTCGACATACGACTTCCTTTTTGGTATATCTGTGAAAGATGGCGCTAAGTATCTACCCGATTCGCAAAAACAACAATACGTTTGTCGTCCACTTGATAGGGATAGCAGGAAATCAACGTTAAGGTTGCCCCGCCGCGAGGATCCAGGACATGCACATCCGTGGGCGCGTAAACATCCCAACCCGTGATCTCATAAGTGACTATCTTAGTCTGCGTCTGGACTTGCAGCCGATCACCCGCTTCAAGCTGGTCGAGATAGCGGAACAATTCACCATAAATATCGTTGTGCGCGGAAAAAACCACGTTCCCCTGCTCGTCTGTAGGGTCAACCCCGTTCAGCAATTGACCGACACCCTGCTTGAGCGCTTCCCAGTCTGTGCCTTGAACAATTGAGGAATCCAGTTCAATTTTGGGAATAATCAGGCGCAGAGCCGTTTCATCCGTCCTCGGTGGTCGGCTGATCTGCGGCTGGAAAAGCTGGCTCTGGACAACGGGCAGTAGATTCGCCGGAATCTCGTTCAGGTTAAACTGTGGCCCACCCGGCGAACTTGGCGGCGTATGACCACCCGGAAGCACGACCTGCTCCAGCCGAAGCTGCGGGGTCGGCGCAATGGTCGGCATAGCGGCCATGCGCTGCGAATCGGCCATTTGCTGTGCGCTGGCCGTCTCTTTTTCCAATTTGCCGATGCTTTGGATTAAGGTATAGCCCAGGTAAAGCAGTCCTGCTACGGCTAAAACCTCGACCAACAGGAGCGCCTGGTTCACAAATGATTTCCAAAAGCGATCTCGCTCCGGGTCAGCCGTAGGTGCATCATCCACAGCATCCTCAAAACGCGGTGCGGCATTGCTATTGGTTGACGCTGGTTTGCTCTCCACCGCTGGAGCTGGCACAGCAGGCATGGATGGTGCGGCAAGAATCGCATCTGCATTTGGATGCTGTTTTACGCCGTTGTTTTCACTCACATTACGCCCGGCGCGTTTCATGCGATCCAGTTTTTGCTGGCGATCTTCACGCCGCTTGATCGCAAGGACTCGCTCCAGCTCTTCGATTGATAACTCATCAACAGGTCGTTTATCGCGCATTCAACACTCACAATAATTCAATATCTTCTCGACGGTTATGGCGCAAAAAAGGCACTCACCCAAATGGGTCGAGGCGGCAGGTTGCCTGCGCTGACCTGCACACGCCATTCGTCATCGCTCAAGCGATTATCAATATTGTTCACAAATTCATAGTAGCTGTAAACTGTGCCGCGTGCCACCTGCAAGCCATCCGGACTGTCGGTAATCACGTAGATATAATCCACGCCCCCGGTTGCTACTTGCAAAACCGTACCTGCATCCGGGTTACTGGCGACATCGGCTACTAGTGCTGCCAGCTTTGGTGGATCAGCCAGTGGAAGCTGCGCCATATAGCGCACATTCCACAGTAAAGGTCCAAAAGTGTATTTCAGGAAAAACTGATCGTCCTCCGTCAGTGCTTCACCAGCCAATATCTTGCGCGACATTTCAGCCATCATCGCAGAGAGAGGGGCGAGACCATTAAAAGCACCTGCCACAACATTCAGGCTGTCCGAGCCAGAATCCGGACCGATCAAACCGCGATCACTCAACCCTTGATAGACTGCGGCTGAAACGATAGCGATACGCGCGAACACCAGCGGATTTGGCTCGACGAGGCTGTAGGCGGTCAACGTGCGTTCACCACCGCCGCCCAAACCGCCCTGTGGCTGCGCAATATACAACAACGTATCATGCTTGAGTTCCGTCCAGCTTGCTAAACCGGCGTGCAGATCACGCAGCATCCAGGCTTGCGTACTCATCAACGGTGGATAGGCAGCAGAATCTCGCACCCACAAGGGTTGCAGCCCCCACAGCCAGCCACCATAGATATTCTGCAACCAATCGGCAGACGAAATTTGATTAACTTCGCCACGCAGCGATGTCAGATTAGTCTCATAATTTTCGAAATCGGTGTCACCTTGCGTGTCGAGCAGCGCATAAGCCACATCCGAACCCATTGCGGCAGCAACATCAAGGCCAGAAGGCAGCATTCGTTCTTTTCCGGCAACACCCACATAGGGATAGATCAAGCGCTGCATGACATAGCCGTCGAACGTGAAGCGCTGACCAAATAACCGAAATCCACGCGTCGCGTCATCCAATTCGCCGACACCAGTCCCGATAGGCCGCACGACATTGTTGATTCGCGGCTCCGGCAGCGCTTTTATCTGTGCGCGAAAATCGGCTAAAAGCACGGAATCAGCCAGCTTATCTGGCGGCAAGTCATCGCCAAAAATCGCTTGCGCTAGCGGCAAGTATTCCGACGGGCCGAGGTTATCGGTTGGTCCGATGAGGAACGTCAGTATATCAGAGACAACATACCAGTCATCCATTGCTTCCGAACCGGCCAGCGCCCGTAGCACAAACAGACTTGTTTGCAGCGCCATGTCATCTCTGGCAAGGAAGGTAATGCGTCCCAACCACATCATTGCCCGAAAATAGGTCTGAAGAATGAGATCGTCAGCGTAATGACCGCGCAGCTTATACTGGCTGAAATCCTCATCCAAGCCCGGTAAAAACGATATGGGCAGCCGTCCTTGCGCGTTTAATGCAGCCTCAATCAGCGGATCAGCCTCCGTGCGAATCTCGTCTGTCACGGCATCCAAATAATTGTCATGATTCAGCAAACCCATCGCAACTGCATAGTAAATCACCGCGCCGCGCGCCGCATCTTCGTTAGAGGTTCCCAGTGCTTCTTCAAGCTGTTCAGCAGCATTTCTATAACCCGTCCCCAGCACAATGAACAGCTTTGAACTGAGCTGCTCCTGCTCCAAGAACGACAGCATATTGTCGAAGGCGAGATGCAGTGCGTGTAAGAGCGAATCCGTCGTCACCCAATAAGGATGACCTGTTTCAGGATCCCACTCGTCCGGGAAGCGATAGGCATCTTCAAACTGCGGCAGGTTGGCAGGCACGACGACAAAACCATTTTGCGCCAACATTGCCCGCTGGGTCTCGTTGAGACCCGTGTCATTCAGGAATCGTATCTGTGACAGGTCAAAAGGCCCGAGGGGGATGTCTGTGCCCCGATATGTATCGGGAATTTGAATTGTTAGCGGGTCAGGCGGTTGGTAGAAAGATGCACCCAGAAATTTTTCCCAGTCCCAGTCAATAAAATCGGTTTCCAGCGATTCCGGATTCCCGCCCGGGATGACAACAGCCAAATCATTGGTCAGCACTAGATCACCAATCGGCACAAGAGTCGGGGCAGGTATCGATGAGCCTATCGGCAGAAATGGATCAACCAGGTAAGCGCCATCGACAGCTTCGGCAACCCACCCGATCACATCATCCGCTTGAATTCGCCACCAATTGATATTGTCGGCACACAGCGGCCCTTCGACCACTCTGAAGACCTCTCCATCCGGCAGTCGAATGATTCCCTCAGCGCTCAAGCCTGGATTTTGCCGAACATTCAAGGTAAATCCTTCTCCGACCGCCACCGCAGCCTGACCGCCCACCTGTAAGCGCGTGGGGGGCGCGGTGCTGCAATCAGAGTCATTTTGCGCGGCTAACGGAGTGATGATGAACGTAAAAATGAATAGAATCGTTAGGATACTTCTCATCATTTTCCTTAACAGCTTTAGCCGGATTTGGCAGCAACGGCGAAAACTTCACGCTCAAAAAACCAACGGAACGGCGGCACATCGAAAGCCAAATAGCGCAGTGCACCCATGATGACATTTTCTTCGCGATTTTGCGGTGGGCTGTCCAGCCAGACTTTGCCCGCAAAGCCCGCATCATGCAGCGCCCGCGACATACTGACAATCGACTGTTCATTCACATGGACATGCTGGTTCACGGCGACACCAAACTGGCGAGGATCTTTTGGGTATTTCGCGCCCTCCCCCATCAATGTGCGGACAACCCGCACCATCGGATAGGCGTAACGGTCATACCAGATATTCGGCGCGGTGTGGATGATAAAACGGCCATCCGGCTTGAGAACACGATGAACTTCCAGCATCGCCTCATGCAATTCCCAGGGATGCAGATGCTCTACCACGTCGAACATCAGCACGCGGTCAAATATCCCTGTCGGAAATGGGAGTTTTTTAGCATCCGCCTGCCCAACTGCCGTTTTACCGGGGGTGATGCCGTCCAATGCCTGGATGACATTCTGCGACATATTGACCGCTACCGCCGCATAGTCGATGCCAAAGGAATTCGCACCCAGCTTGGCACAGTGGCGCAAAATTTCGCCGCGCCCGCAGCCCACATCGAGAATAGTCATTCCCGGCGTGATTTCGGCCAATTGGAAAGCCGCAGATAACCGCCGCGAAAGATGTTCGCCTTCGGTGCTGTTAAATTCGTCATATCCTTCGCAGGCGGTACGGAAGTATTCCTCCGTATACAGCGTTGAAGGGAGTGGTTGTTGCTCACGTTCGTCGTTCACGGATACTGCCTATTAAAATCGCATCTAAATTTTATGGCGATTATACTGGACAGTGGGGACAGCGCAATGAGCAGTTAGAATGTACCCAAGATAATCTATAGCGTTATCCAGCTAATTTATAGCGTCCTCAAGGTAATCTAACCTGATTTACGCGATAGGCTATTATAAAGATCGTAAATTATTCAAGGATTGTCGTTTGAAATTGACATTGTGGCGTAACTTTGTGGGGCGTAATACGGTAAACAGGCCAGGTCAAGCGCGTGGGAGACTCGGTTGTGGATCGCGTTAACGAACGGCGTCTCCTGCAACAGGCGCAGCGCGGTGATTCTGATGCGTTCGCCGAGATTTATCGCGAGAATGTACAGGTCATCTTCCGCTATATCTTTCATCGCGTGAATGATTCGCATCTGGCTGAAGACCTGACGGGCGATGTTTTTACCAAAGCGTTGGAAGGACTGCGCGATTATCAGGATCAGGGCAAACCGTTCATCGCCTGGTTGTATCGCATTGCCCACGCGCGGGTCATTGACCATTATCGCCGGGTAGAGCGACGACCTACCGAAAGTGATGTTGAGGACGAGCCGATTTCCGTCGATCAGGATATGGATGCCGGGATGATCCGGCGGCATGCAGCACAGGTACTCCGCGCGGCGATTACCGAATTGACCGATGAGCAGCAGCAGGTCATTATTTTGCGATTTATTGAAGGAAAGCGGATCGAAACAGTGGCGGAACTCATGGGCAAACAGGCAAATGCGATCAAGGCCCTCCAATTTCGCGCACTGCGATCCCTCGCAGGTCGTCTGGAACGCTCCGGGTTCGATATTGATTCCATCATCGCGGGGCTGTCATGATCGACTATAGCCCCAAATTCGAGTCCATTCTTGATGAATGTCTGGATGATGTGCTGCGCGGCACACGAACGATTGAGCAATGCCTGGAACTTTATCCCGATTATGCTGCCGATCTGAAACCAGCCTTGCAGATCGGCATTTTGACAAGTCGTTTAAAATCCCCGGAAATGTCCGCTGCAAGCATCGACAAACTCGAAAATCGGTTGCGCGAAAAAATGGCAATGAACGCCAAACCGAAGATTGTTCGTGGGCGATTTGCGCCGTTTGCGAAATTGGCGGCGATGATCGCTATTGTTTTCCTCGTTGCGCTCGGCAGTGGCGCGGGGGCAGTTGCCGCATCCTCAAATGCTGTGCCGGGGGATTGGCTCTATGGACTCAAGCGCCTCTGGGAAGCGATCATCCTCGCTTTAACGCCGCTCACAGGTCAGGTTGATGATTTGTGGTTGCAGATGGCCGATAGACGGCTGGACGAAGTGGAAGAACTGGCGCAGCGCGGGCAGCTCAACGAGACGGCGCTGTTTGATTTGTATATGGCAATGTCACAGGCTATCGCGCTGGCAGATACCGAAACGAAGCCAAATTTAATGGCTTATCTCACCCAGGCGCAGGTCGCCCTCATCAGTATCCAACCGCCAGATCAGGAGAAAGCACTTTTCACCGATGTCATGCTGCTGACCGCACCGACGATTCGCGAAGATGGCAGCCTGGAAGCGCCGCCGACATCGCCGCCGAGCAGATCAATTACCCCAACACCCACGTTGACTATGACACCGACGATGACGGCTACGGCAACAGCCATCGAAAATCAAGCAATTCTGCCGACGTTCACGGCAACATCCACTGAAACGCTGACCGCCACCAACACACCGACTCCGCGAGTCCCGGCAACGGCGACACGAACGCCCTCGCCCACCAACACACCCGTGCGCCCGACAGCGACACATACGCCTTCTCCAACGCCGACAGCGACATGGACACCCCTACCGCTGCCGACTTTGCCGGGTTCAACGCCTATTCGTCAGCCAACCGTGCCGCCGTCATCCGGGGGAGAGAGCCAGCCGACCAATACGCCTGATCTCCAATCAACCGTCCGTGTTCGCGAGACGGAAATGTCGGTTTATCTGACACAGACGGCAGGGCCAGAACCCACAGAGGCATCACCCTGAGATTACACAAAATAGAATCATGCAGAGAGTTAGTTAAACGGGTATATCGTCAGATTGAACGAGATGGAAAAATGAATTTATGCGTTTTCGACGGTGGTGATGATCGGCTGACTGGCTGGCGTACTGACGAGTTCGGCTTCTCGGCTGGCATAGCCCCAACCCAGGCCGATCACCCAAAGGAAAACCACGCGGAACGGATGCACCGCCCACCAGTAGTTATCGAACAGCATGACTACGCAGATCGCCAGAAAGCAGCATAACCAGACCCATAAATCGGTATTCGGGCGTTTACGCAAGTGCTTCAATATTGAAAAGCAAGCGATCAGAAACAGCGCCAACCCGGGCAACCCCAGTTCCGCCCAGATGTATAGGTAGACATTGTGTACGGGCAGTAAATGCTCAACGCTCATGCCCCACATACGCCCGACTTCGAGCATTAGGTTGCCCGCGCCAACACCGAGAATGGGGTGATTTTTAATCACTTCGAAGCTATAAGTAAAGAAGAATTCACGCGAGGCAAAAATACGCGCCTGAAGATCACCGCTCAGGATAACCCATATTAAAGCCGCAGCAGCGACGATAATCATCACCACCCCGCCGCCGATCAGCCAACGACTGCGCCGTGCGCCTGACCAGAGGATCAGGGCGATAATGGGCGCGAACCCGATAGCGGTGGATAACATCGCGCTGCGTGAAAGTGTTGTCACCATCCCCACACCAATCACGAGGCCAGCCAATACAGGCAAAATAATCGACTTTTTATTCTGAATATTCTGACGAATAAGAACAGCACAGGCGAACAGCGCGACCATCAGATAGCCGCCGAGGTAATTGGGGTGCATCGAAAGGCCAGGCGCGCGGTAGAAAGCGGTTGTCTCGTAAGCAAAGCGATCTATTTCGCCAAGCCCCCATAATCCCAACGGCCCGTCATTGACCATCTGGATAACCGCGATGATCGACTGGATAACCGCGCTCAAGACCAGTGCCAGCAGCAGCGCAATTTCGCTCCGCCGCCGCGTCAGATCAGCCAGGATGACGGCCATCACCAAAAGTACAACATAATGAAGTGTGGTGAAACGCAGCATCGTGCTATCACCTGCCCACAACGTTCCAATGACCATCCAGAGCGCCAAAACACCCCACCAACGCCCACCCCAACTGGTAATCACCCAATTTGCGGTTAACGCAAGCTGCTGCCGATATTCCGCATCGAATAGCAACCGCCCAATCGTGAGAGCGAACAGCAGGAGAACGAAATAATCGGGTATGGAAATGGAAACGATGCGAAATTCAACAGGAGTATTCGGTTGAGCAGAGACTTCCAGGAGCATCGAGCGTGGGCTGGAAACGACGCTTAAAAATATGATAAGGCACAAAAGCGCAAGTTGCAGCGCCTCAGTTCCTTTCGCTATACGATTTGTAATCAAGGAGATTTTCCTGGAAATGAAAACCAACCGGGAGTTATTCCCCGGTTGGTTTTATGACACAAAAATTACTGGCTGTCAGTGTAGTCGCGCGGTACGATGCTCGCAACGTCGTTTGCATTGACATACAGAATCTTATTGCCTGGGAACAGAATCGGCACATACCCATCGGCGCGCGTATCCGCAGAGCCGCAGAGCAGGTATTTCTGCCAGAAACCATCTGGAACCGAGGCAGCAGTGGATGAAAGATCGGATGATGCGAAGAAGGACGCTACACCGTCATTCAGGCGAACCTGGAAACGGACAGGGCCTCCGCATGTTCCGACTTCATCAAGCGCATTCGGGCCAACATATTGAGCATCAACCGAGGTCAAGCCCAACCGAGCAAATGGGAGTCCAGCGACCAGAAATACAAATACAAACGCCAGAGCTACCACGAGCAGAAAAGAAAACCGACGATTATAAACCATTGTTTACAAACCTCCTTAAAGGAAAGGATCACATTGCTACAATTCATATTCTAATGCAAAAGAAGATTTGCGCAACCGCCATAAGGACTATTTTCCCTTAATAAATGCGGAATAGCATTACAAAATCTATATGTTATTATTCTTTTCTGGCTTATCAAATCAACCAACGGATCATGTATGCGTTATATCACTAAAACGTTTGCCATGGCTTTTCTGGCTATTCTGGCAATTGTTGTCGGCGCAATGCTGGTATCTATTCAGGTACGATTGAGAATTACTGTAGGCAAACAACTGGGCGAAGAATATCTTGCACAGCCCTTATCCTTGTTCATTATTCTGGCGATGTCAGCAGCGGCAAGCACCTGGATTATGCACATTACCGGACGGCTTATCTCACGAGCCAGTTACTTTACAACCGTGATTATGGCGTTGGGCTTCTCAACCATTCTCATCGCTCTGCTGCTGCCGGAAATATCCCTGCTGCAACTGGTCTATTTTGGCGGGTTTGGTGTCTTTATAGGTGTTGTCACCATTTTATTACCGCCCCGGCAGAGGGGAAACAACAAAAATTTCGATTTTTTCTACTATCTGGCAAGGCTCTGGGAAAACCGTGTCCTTTTGAGTCTCTGGGTGCGCTATAACGTGCGTTCGCGTTACAGTCAGACTTTCCTAGGCATTGCCTGGATTATTTTACTCCCCCTCTCGACTTCGTTTATCATGGCATTCGTCTTTTCAGAAATTCTTCCAGCGCGCTTCATCGGTGATGCGCCATTTATCTCCTTTTTTCTGACTGCGGTAACGGCCTGGAATGTTTTCAGCCAGGGGGTACTCAACGGTACAACTAGCCTGACGCGCGAAATGGGATTGATGGGCCAGATTTATTTTCCACGAGAAATTCTGGTAATTGTTAAACTCGGCGAAACACTGGTCGATTTCACATTCACCTTTGCAGCGATGCTGGTCATTAATGCGGTAGTCGGCGTCTGGCCGAACATCAATTTCATTTATTTACCGATTGTCATTCTGATTCAAATCACGTTTACGCTCGGATTAATGTTGTTCCTGAGCTATATCAGCGTGCTGGTACGTGATATTCCGCAGTTGGTTGCTGTTTTACTCCAGCTCTTGTTTTATCTGACGCCTATCATCTACTCGGTGCAATCAATCCCGGAAAACCTGAGCTTCTTGCTCTTGGTGAACCCTCTGGCGCTGCTCATTGATGCTTATCGCTCGATCATCGTTTACAACATGCCCCCAGACCCGGTTAACCTGTATTATCCGCTGGTGATGGCCGGGGTACTCTTATATACGGGCTATATGTTCTTTAAAGCGAATGAAAAACGCGTGGTGGATTACGTTTAATGCTCAACAAACGACCTATCATCCAAGTGAACAACCTGTCAAAGCATTACGTGCGCAATGAATATCGTCCCAGTCTGCGCCATGAAGCGACGCAAATGGTTCAGCGCTGGCTTGGCAGAGCAACCCAGGTAAGCTGGCAGAGTGAGCCTTTTTGGGCGCTCAAAAACATCAGTTTTACTATCTATCAGGGTGAAAGTGTTGGGATTGTTGGGCGCAATGGGTCAGGCAAAACGACCCTGCTCCGCACACTTTCGAATATTACCGACCCCACCGAAGGCACTGTCAGCGTTCATGGCCGTTTCAGGACGCTCATTGGCTTAAGTGCAGGCTTTGATTTCCAGCGCACCGGACGCGAAAATATTTACTTTAACTCGGCGATCTATGGTTTTCCCCCATCGGTTGTCGATACGTTCATCGAGGATATTATTGAGTTTTCCGAACTTCGCGATTTTTTAGACACGCCCGTTAAACGCTATTCCAGCGGTATGGTGTCGCGGTTGGGCTTCAGCATCGCGATTCATATGATGCCGGAGATCATTTTCCTCGATGAGATTCTCTCTGTCGGCGACAGCGCCTTCCAGGAAAAATGTCAGCAGCGGGTACTGGAACTCAAAGATCGCCAATGCACGATTGTATATGTCTCGCACAGCGAAGCATCCGTGCGAATGCTTTGTGATCGGGCAATCTGGCTGCACCAGGGGCATCTCATGATGGATGGATCTGTCGATGATGTGTTTGAGGCCTACACCGAAATGATACATGGTGAGGCCACCACGACTTGAAAAACGCGCTTTATCGCAAAATTCTCAAACGAATCCGGACATCTCCTCTAAAGGCTGTCCGTAAAGCCTGGACAATGGCGCGTTCTGGCGGCATTCTCAGCATCTTTGAGATGATGCGTATTTACACGGCTATCAACCGCCAGTATAGCCGCTGGCGTGAGCGTGGAGGGTCAAGCGCCGTTGACCTCTTCTACCAGCCACTTATCAGTATCATTATGCCCACCTACAACACGCCGGAGCGCTGGCTACGCCGAGCTATCGAGAGTGTTCAGGAACAGATTTATCCCAATTGGGAGCTATGCATCGCCGACGACGCATCGACAGCACCCCATGTCCGCGCTGTTTTAAGCGAATATGCCGCTCGCGACAAACGGATTAAAGTTGAGTTTCGGGCAACAAATGGGCATATCTCAACGGCCTCAAACTCAGCGCTTTCACTGGCGACGGGCGCGTACATCGCCCTGCTCGACCACGACGATGAGATCAGCCCGGATGCGCTTATGGAAGTCGTCAAATTATTGAATCAGCACCCCGAAGCGGATTTCGTCTACTCCGATGAGGACAAAATTGAGCCGGACGGTGCGCACACTGAGCCATTTTTTAAGCCGGATTGGTCGCCGCGCCTGCTGCTGTGCTGCAACTACATCACCCATTTTGCGGTCATCCGGCGCGAACTGGTCGAGAAAATTGGTGGCTTTCGCGATGCTTTTGTCGGCAGTCAGGACTACGATTTATTCTTGCGCGTCACTGACCACACTGATAATGTGTTTCACATCCCTAAAGTCTTATATTCATGGCGAAAAATCCCGACTTCAACGGCATCGGTCATAGAAGCCAAATCCTATGCCGCCGATGCCGCCCGCCGCGCACTGGTGGAGACAGTGGAACGCCGTATGCTGGACGCGAGCGTTGAGCCGGGAGATTATTTTCCGTTCTGGCGCATTCGTCCCCATATCCGCAGACAGCCAAGTATCACCATCGTGATGTCGCTGGTTGGATGCAGCGATACAGCACTCCAACGATTGCAAAGTGTCGATTTTCCGTCCGTGATCGTTGCTGATGCACAACAGGAAACGCTGATTCGGACGCGGGTTCATGCGGATAAAACGCAAATTGTGACCGTCGAATCGACGATTTCGTTCGTGGATTCGCTGAATATTGGCGCACAGTCCACTGAAAGTGATTATCTCGTTTTTCTATCGCCGCAAGCTGCATCCGGCGATCCTGATTGGCTGACCGCGATGCTGGAAATCGCCATCCAACCGGGAGTCGGTTGTGTCGGCGCAAAGCTGATTTCGCCACAAAAACGACTCATTCACGCCGGGATTACGCCTGGGCTTGGCTGCCCTGGCATGGGAATCGCGGACATCGCACATGGCATTTTTTACTTCAATCTCAAGGATGCTATTCGCGAAGTCTCGGCGGTATCCGGCGCAGCGATGATGATCGCGCGAGAGCGATTCGAATCCATCGGTGGTTTTGATACGGCTTATCAGCACAGTTTTCACGATGTTGATCTGTGTTTGCGGCTGGCGCAAGCCGGATTCGCGACGATCTACACGCCATTCGCGAAATTGGTGATGCACGGTGACTTGAATCTGGCGCATCCGCCCGATGAGGAGCATTTTCGCCGCCGATGGGGAAATGCGATTCAGACAGACCCGTTCTATAATATCAATCTGAGCCGTAATCGCACTGACCTTAGTATTCAAATATCTGAAAAATAAATGCTACGAATTTCCGTTCACATCGTCACCTATAACAGCGCCCACGTTATTGAGACGTGTATCGAGTCGGTGATCCAGCAGCAGGGTGCTGATTATGACATCCTGGTGATCGACAATGCCTCACAGGATGACACCGTAGAGCGAGTCAAACGCATGGGTGTAGAGATCATCCGCAACAAGACGAACTCCGGTTATGCCGCTGCCCATAATCAGGCGATCATGCTTACAAGCAGTGAATATGTGCTGACGCTGAATCCTGACGTATGGCTTGACCCGGATTATCTGCGCTCAATGACGGCTGCGCTGGATCGTAATCCGCGCGTCGGCTCGGCAGCGGGCTGTCTGCTGCGTGTCAATTATCTGGGAACCAAACCACTCGGCATCGACAGCACCGGACTCGTGATCTCCCGCGCTCGGCGGCAAGCACTCCGCGATGAAAATACGCCCATCAACAAACGCCCCGCTTACTACACACCGATTTTCGGCCCGGATGGTGCGGCAGCCTTTTATCGCCGTGCGATGTTGGAAGACATTAATGTCATGGGCGAAGTTTTCGACAGCGACTTTTTCATGCACAAGGAAGATGTCGATGTCTGCTGGCGGGCGCAGCTTCGCGGATGGGGGTCGATCTATGTCCCCAGCGCGGTTGCCCATCATATCCGTAGTTTTCGACCTGGGCAGCGTGGGCGTGTTTCGCAGGAGATGCGCTTTTACGGGGTACGCAATCGCTATTTATTGATGCTCAAAAATGAAACATGGCCGCATTATTTGCGTGATTTATGGGCCATTGCTTTCTACGATCTGGGTATTTTTCTCTATATTCTGCTGCGCGAACGCCAATCGCTGGAAAGTTATCGTTCGGTGCGGAAACTTTATCCGCGCATGATCGAAAAGCGGCGCATCATCCAAACGCGGCGTACCGTCCGCTGGCGCGACATCCGGCGGGCGTTCAAATCATAAAATTCTGGTGAACAGGTGAGCACATGAAATCACGTACTGTTGTCTGGAAACCTGTCGAATATCAGGGAATGGAATATCTGACACTACGCGAGGAAGGGCAGCACATTCTCATTGACAGCGTTGTGCTTGCTGTTGAGGATCAATCGGCTTTCCGGCTAGATTATCATCTCCAATGTGATTCAAATTTCGCGATCCGATCCGTAAAGTTGGAAATAACGGATCAAGCTAAATTCCAGCTTACAGCCGATGGATTGGGAAATTGGTTCAATGCTGAGGGCCAACCTCTCGCAGAATTTAAGGGCTGTATCGATATTGATATTGTCGCCACACCCTTTACGAATACACTGCCGATCAACCGTGTGGCATGGCAGCCGGGGCAATCCCAAATCTTCAGTATGGTCTACATCTGGGTTCCCGATCTGACCATTTCCGTTGAAAAACAGCGCTACACCTGTCTCGAAAAATCGGCTGATGGGGGTGTTTACCGCTTCGAACAACTCAGCACCGGATTTACGGCAGTGCTGCCTGTAGATCGCGATGGATTGGTTCTCGATTATCCTGAGTTATTCAGCCGAGAGTGGTCAGGCTAAGCAACTGACGAAATTCAATACGCGCCCCTGCCCGTAATTACCGCCAGAAGCGTACGTAAAACGATCTGTGTATCCAGCCACAGCGAATAATGGCTGATATAAAACAGGTCGTCCTCAGTGTTCAGGTACATTGGTCTGTCGGCGCGACCATTGATCTGCCACCAACCGGTGACACCCTGCGGCATTTCAAAACGTTTGCGCTGCCACCACTCGTATTTTTCGACAAATTCCGGCAGTTCCGGGCGCGGCCCAACCACGCTCATCTCGCCGCGCAGAACGTTGATAAACTGCGGTAGTTCATCCAGGCTGGTGCGCCGCAGAAAGCGCCCGATGCGGGTCACACGCGGGTCATCAGGGTCTTTATAGCCGGGATGATTCGTGTGAGAATCGACGTACATGGTGCGAAATTTGAGCATTCTAAACGGACGACCATATTGCCCGATGCGGATTTGTTGAAAAATGACCGCACCGGGGCTGTCCACTCGGATCGCCAGCATAATCAACCCAAATATCGGTAAACCAAGCGTCATCACCCCAAGCGAAACGATCACGTCAAAAACCCGTTTGGCGACACGCTCGACGGGCGAAAGAATCGCTTCACGCACGCCGATAAGCGGAATTCCGCTAAAATTCTCCGTCGAGAGGTAAAAATAAGCGAGTTCCGAATAATCCGGCGCGAGGCGAATATTCACTGCTCGACGTTGCAGGAGCTTCACGATCTGCTCGACGCGGTTGAACACATCGTCGTCCAGCCGCTTGATATAGATGACCACTTCGTCAACCTGGCGCTGGTCAATCACCGCATCCAATTCATCCACTGTACCCAGAATATGGGGATCAATGCCGTCAGCCGCCATGTCGTCGAGCGCGTATTTCAGATAGCCGACCAACCGCAGCCCTGCCCACTCGTGATGTTGGATCGTTTTGCCGATTTCATGGGCATATTCGCTGACACCGATAATCAATACGCAGCGATTCGGCGCAAAACGCTGGCTCAAACGTTTCGACAACACCCAGACGACAGCGCGATGAGCCACAATGCCCACAAACGCGATCACAATAAAATAGAGCGCCTGCAAACGGGAATAATCGCGATAGGTGATGTAGAGCATCCCCAGGAATAGCAGCGATGCCATCCAATGTCCGGTGATGATGCGGCGCAGTTGCAGCCCAAAATTATGGTGCGGACTGTAGACTCTCGCCTGCCAGAATCCCAAAATCCAGACGGTGCAGGCGATCATGAAAACCGTCAGCGGTGTCTCAAAGGCGAGTTCCGGCCCTGTGCGCCCCACGCCGAGCGTAATTCGCAGGTAATCAGCGAGTTCAAGCGCCCCCCAAACAAGGCAAAAATCAGAGAGCAAAAAAAACGCTAACCGCCGGGGACTTACAGGGCGAATCATCGTCGGACTCCGTGATGGCGCAAGACCTCCCAGATAAAACGCGAGTTGTAGATCACATAGCGCCGCCACAAACGCCGAGGTTCGCGAATGAGCCGGTACAGCCATTCGAGGCCGCTGCGCTGCATCCAACGGGGCGCTTGCGGCTTCGTCCCGGCGATAAAATCAAAGGCCGCGCCAACGCCAATCAATAACGGCGCATTCAGAACCGGACGATAAAGCGACATCCACAAATCCTGTTTGGGTGAGCCTAATCCGACCCAGATGACGTGGGGATTGGCGTTGTTTAAATGTTCAATGATCGCTGGATTTGGCGTATCACCGATTTCTTCGATGGGTGGTGAGTAGAATCCGGCGATCTGTAAACCAGGTGAGGCGCGTTGAAGCTGTTGCACAAGCTGTTCGGCGACACCGGGCAGCCCGCCCCAGAAAAAATGGCGCACTTCTCGGTTGGCTGTTTTTTCGCACAAAGCCCGCATCACGTCCGGGCCATAGACACGTTCGGCTTGGGGGTATCCGAGACGGCGCTGCAACCAAACCAGCGGCATTCCGTCCGCCGTCACCATATCAGCGCGTTCGAGTGCCACGCGCATCTGAGGATTTTCACGCGCGATCATCAACGTATAGACCGGGCAGGTCGAAACATAGCGTTTCTGAGACTCTACAGCCCAGCCTGCCAATATGTTCACGGCTTCATCGAATGTCTGGGCATCGACTGGAATATCGAGAATTGGAACGCGCATCATTTTCCCCGTCAGATCGAGACAGACGAATTATACATTGCGCGGAATCGAAATAAACAGGTTGCTCGCCCAATATCGACCATCTCGGTATCAGACATCACGAATATCGACCATCCTGACATCGCGTGTAACCAAATATCTATCATCTCAGCATCAGAGATCGTATGTTAGACTGAAAGGGTACATGCTCGTTTATTGTGGGAAGATTTATGCGCAGTTTGTTTCGATATGCCGTCCAGATGTCGCTTGTTTTAGCGGGGGTGCTGGCCGCACTCACCCAAGGGCAAGCAATACCGCCGATTATCAACGATGAGGGCGGCGCGGTATCTATTACTGGAACACTCCACTACACAAATCCGTTCTTTACCAGCGGTGTCGCGCAGCCACTTGTCATCATGGAAGATCAGGCCGGATTTGTAGATCGCAACGTTTCGTTTCTCATGCCTGTTGAATCTCAAACACTGGGGCAGATCACGTCCGATTTTTCCCACTCACCCTTCACCTACAGTCTTACCTTGCCCGCTGTGCCAAAAGGTACGCCACGTGATGTGGATCATGACGACATCGCAGAAATCGGCGTTCAAATATTCGCGATTGCTTATTGGAATAACACCTTTGGCGACCCTTATCTTGAAGCACGTGATTTGTTTGGGGGCGGCTGGTCTACGGCTTATGCCTCCACCCGTATCAGCGCCGAAGCCGAGACTTATCGCGAAATTATCGGCGGCAAACTGCTGGTCTATGCACCGGATGACCAACAGGGATTCCCATCGGGTTTCGGCGATGACGATTTACTCTTTACGGGCGACGAGCCAACCGTGCGTTTGCCGCAGGGCTATACATTAGTGAATCTGGATGCCGATCCGTTTACTTTTGATCGCTCGGCGAACCCGGTGATTGATCTGATCGAGGGCGAAGGGGCAAGGGCGGACGATTTTTCGACTCTTGCTTATACCCAGGCTTTTGACGCGATGATCGCCAAAATGCGCGTAGAATATGCCTTTACCGAATATAAGAATATTGATTGGGATGCAAAAATCGCGGAATTTCGCCCACGTTTTCTGGATGCCGAAAACAACAAAAGCTCGCTCGAATATCAACGTGCGCTGCACGATTTTGCGCTCTCGATCCCGGATGGTCATGTCGGCGTACCATTGGTCTTTAGCGATGTTCAGCGTGATTATGGCAGCGGTCTGGGGATGGCGATTCACGAGACGGATGATGGACGCGCACTGGTGACATACATCATGGCAGGTGGGCCAGCCGATAAGGCCGGAATTCGCGAACAAGCGGAAATTCTGACTTTAAACGGCCTGCCGATTGCTGAGGCGATTGATGCCGCCGTGCCACCCAACGGCCCTTTTAGCACCGAGCAAAATCTGCGTCTGGAACAGGTCAGATGGGTCATGCGGTTTCCGTCCAGTACCAAAGTGAAAATCCGATATCGTAATGCTGGCGACGATCTTGAAACAGCCACCACGATACAAAGTGTGGGCGAATGGGCAAGTTATGACGCTTCTGGGCAGAATCCAAAGCTGACTGGATTCGAAATCCCCGTTTACTATCGCATACTGGACAGCGGCTGCGGCTACGTCAAAATTTATGCGTTCGACGAAAATTCGCTGCTCACCATGCAGCTTTGGGAACGCATGATTCAAACCTTGAAAGATCAGGGCGTTGGATGTTTAGTCATTGATATGCGGCAAAATGGCGGTGGCAGCGGCTTCCTCGCCAACCAGATGGCTGCTTATTTTTTCGATGAGTCTCTACCGCTGGGCAATACCAGCTATTATGATAAAAGCCTGGGTACTTTTTACAATGATCCGAACACGGTTCATTACTTTTTTCTGCCGCCCATCGAAATGCGCTATCACGGGAGAATCGCTGTTTTAGTTGGCCCTGACTGCTACAGCGCGTGCGAATTTTTCGCCTATGATATGACGCAGCAAGACCGCGCCGTGATTGTCGGTCAATATCCGAGCGGAGGCTTAGGCGGCAGCGTTGAAGACTTTTTTATGCCGGAAGGGATATTATTTCGGTTTACGGTTGGGCGTGCAGTCGATGCAAACGGCGAAATTCACATTGAGGGGAAAGGCATCGTGCCGACAGTGCGTGTCCCCGTGACAGCCGAAACGCTGTTCAGCGCGGGCGACCCTATATTAGAGGCGGCGGAAGATTATTTTGCGACAGGATTTTAGGCCGATTTCCGCCCAGAGTTTTCGAAAATATTGATTTGTTAGGACTTCGCATTAAGCAAATTTAGGTATAACGGCGCTTGTCGCGTCTATAAATTGTCAATATGATGAAATTGTGTTTTTCATCTTGAGGGGTAAACTTTTATGAAAGCAATTATTCTTGCGGCAGGTCAGGGAACACGTCTGCGTCCCGTTACTCTGACCATGCCCAAACCACTCGTGCCAGTTGCCAATAAATCACTGATCGAGTACGCGATTGACGTTTTGAAAGCCGCCGGATTGAACCATATCGGCATTGTCGTCAATGATCTGGAATCGGCGATTCCAAATCAGCTTGGTAATGGCAGCAAGTTAGGTGTCAATCTCGAATACATCGTCCAGGCCGAACAGCTTGGTCTGGCACATGCCGCGAATTTGTGTCGGGATTTTGTGGGTGACGAGCCGTTCTGTATGTTTCTGGGCGATAATATTTTTCAGGACAAGATGGAAGGTTTTCTGAAGGGTTTTGTCGAATCGGACGCAGAAGCCGCTATCGCGCTGGGCGAGGTTTCCGACCCTTCCCGCTTCGGGATCGCCGCGATTGATAATGGACGTATCCTGCGCGTGGTCGAAAAACCCAAGCAAGACCCCCCTTCCAATCTGGCAATCGCCGGAGTTTATCTGTTCCGCAAATCTATCTTTGAAGCCATCGCCAATATCAAACCCTCGTGGCGAAATGAACTCGAAATCACCGATGCGATTCAATGGCTCATCTCCAATGGACATAACGTTAGCCCGTATACCCTCAAGGGGTGGTGGATCGACGCTGGAAAGCCCGACGCGATTATCCAGGCGAATCAACTGGTATTGGGCGAACTCCCTTACGCTCCCGCGCCGGAAGGCGATCAGCAGATCATTGGGCGCTCCGAGGTATCGCACCGCGTCATTCTGGGTGAAGGCAGCCAGATCATTGACAGTGTGGTGCGCGGGCCGGTCATCATCGGCAAAAATGTCATCGTGCGCAACAGCTTTGTTGGCCCATACACCTCACTTGGCGATAATGTTCTGATCGAAAACAGCGAGATCGAGGCCAGTATCGTCATGAAAGACTGCGTGATTCGCAATATTCCGGGTCGTATTGACTCAAGTCTGCTGGCGGATAGTTCTCAGGTGACATCCGCGCCGCATGTACCGGTCGTCCATCGTTTTATCCTGGCTGAAAACAGCTACGTCCAACTTTAAGAGGCACTCATGAGCGAACGCATTGAAAAAATTAAGGCTGATCTCGCCAGCGCACGTCAGCATCTTGAGCACGTTCTGGATTCTGTCGGTGATCGCTGGGACACACAGGTTTATTCCGACGGCGCAGGCTGGACAGTCAAACAGTTGGCGATACATTTATCCGATGCTGACCGAGGGACGAACGGTCAGGTTATGGGTATCGCCGCTGGGCGTGATGTCATCCCGGCGGATTTTGATCTGGATCGCTATAACAAGCGTTCCGTCGAAAAACGAAGTGAGATGTCGATAGACGATGTGCGTAAATCTTTGAACACGACACGGGCTGAACTGCTCACCTGGCTCGATACTGTTGACGAAGCGGCGTTAGACAAAACAGGCCGCCATGCCACGCTGAAGATTCTCTCTGTTGGCGAAATCCTCGGCGTGATGGCAGCACACGAGCGCGGTCATGCCGATGACATTGCTGACGTTTTGGGACTGAGTCGGTAGAATAGAGTCTGGAAAGACAGGTCTCAAAAGGAAACAATCATGAACATATTAGTAGGGTATGCCAGCGCACACGGCTCAACCGCTGAAATTGCTGAATTTATTGGCAAAGTTTTTGAAGAACGCCAGATGTCAGTGACAGTGGCGAATGTCGCAGATGTACAGTCGGTTGATGCTTACGACGCTTTTGTCCTGGGGTCTGCTATTCACGCCGGGATGTGGCTGACAGAATTTTCGCAATTTCTCTCGCGCTTTGAGGATCACCTGGTGAAAAAACCATCCTACATGTTCATCGCCTGCATCCGCGTGCTGGAGGCCGATGGCTATCAACACAGCGTCGAAAATTATGTCAACCATGCTGTCACCGATAGACTGGATATTCGAGAAATTCATCCGCTTGCAGGAAAACTGCAAATGAACGTTGTGGACTGGAACGATCGCTGGACGCTGGCGGCACAATTTGATGGCTCACACGCAGCATCCAGCTACAATAACGATTTTCGCAACTGGGATGCCATTCGCGAGAGTGCAACACACGTCGCGAACAAATTGCTGGCGAAATAATCGAATCCCCACTGACATTTTCTGACTTGAACGCGCCGGGGTTATGCTCGGCGCGTGATATTTCCAGTACCTTTCCCAAATCCGCGCTATAATAAAATCCAATCTGTTCAATTATTTTTGTCCATTCAAATTTTGTTGCAGGAGAGCCGATGGAAGCCAAGCTACAGGAACTTAAAAATAGACTGATGGAAGTAGACGATCTGAATAACGCTGTCGCACTTCTATCGTGGGATCAGACGACCTATATGCCTCCCGGCGGTGCGACGGCACGTGGGCGGCAGATGGCGACTTTGCAGCGCATCGGTCATGAAAAGTTTACCGATGCAGCCATCGGCAAACTGCTCGATGACCTGCGCCCTTACGAAGAAAGCCTGCCCTATGATTCGGATGATGCCAGCCTGATCCGTGTAACGCGACGTGCTTATGAAAAACTGATCCGCCTGCCCTCTGATTTTGTCGCGGAAATGTCGAATCATGCGGCGCTGTCGTATCAGGTATGGACAGAAGCGCGTCCAGCCAATGATTTCAACAAAGTCCTCTCGCATCTCGAAAGAACACTCGACATGAGCCGGAAAATGGCCGACTATTTCCCCGGTTACTCGCACATTGCCGATCCGCTGATTGATTTTTCGGATGATGGCATGAAAGCCGAATCTGTGCGGGAAGTTTTTGGGCAGCTTCGTCAGCAGCTTGTGCCGCTTGTACGCGCGATTACCGCGCAGGAACCCGCCGACAGTTCATGCTTATCGCTGCATTATCCCGAAAATCAGCAGCTAGATTTTGGGCTGGAAGTCATCAAGCAGTATGGTTACGATTTCAATCGGGGGCGGCAGGACAAAACCCATCACCCCTTTATGACCAAGTTTTCATTGGGCGATGTGCGCATCACCACCCGCGTCAATGAGCATGATCTCGGCGATGCGCTGTTCAGCACCCTGCACGAAGCAGGACACGGTATGTATGAACAGGGCATTAATATGGCCTACGAGGGCACTCCCCTGGCAGGCGGCACATCAGCGGGTGTTCACGAAAGCCAATCACGCCTGTGGGAAAATATTGTCGGTCGCAGCCGGGGATTCTGGGAATACTATTACCCCAGACTGCAATCCATCTTCCCGGAGCAGCTTGGCAAAGTTTCACTCGACAAGTTTTACCGCGCCATCAACAAAGTCCAGCGTTCCCTCATCCGCGTGGATGCCGACGAAGTTACCTATAATCTGCATGTGATGATCCGTTTCGATCTCGAACTCGAACTACTCGAAGGCAAGCTCGAAATCCGCGATCTGCCGGAAGCCTGGGACGAGCGCTATGAAACTGACCTGGGGATTCACGCGCCGGATAACCGCGACGGTGTGTTGCAGGATGTTCACTGGTACGGCGGACTGATCGGCGGCGCCTTCCAGGGCTACACGCTCGGCAATATCCTGAGTGGGCTGTATTATGCCCAGGCGCTCAAGGCGCACCCGGAGATTCCGTCCGAAATTGGTCAAGGTAAATTTGACACGCTCCACACCTGGATGCGCGACAATATTTACACACATGGCAGCAAATTTACCGCCGACGAACTGACCGAGAAAGTGACTGGCGGCCCGCTGCGCATTGAACCCTACATCGACTACCTCAAAACCAAATACGGCGAGTTGTACAGCCTGTAATTCCAATTATTCGTAGGGGCGCAGCGCACTGTGCCCCTACAAAAATACTTGCAAACCGAACAAATATTCGATACTATCTTCCAGATAGTCAGGAGAAGTGGTATGAAAATTGATCGGATCACGATAGCTGTTACCCATATGAAGGAAGTCGTGGAATTTTATAATGCTGTATTCGATAGCGAACTTAAGCCGATAGCCGGTCTTGAGGGTTTTTACAGCGGAAAATTGGGCGGTTTCGATATGCTGCTGTGTCCCAACGAAATCGCCGGCGTGGTTGCCGAGCAAAATCGTCATCAGTTCCGCTTCGTGGTCGGTGATCTTGACGCGGTGCTGTCAAAAGGTCGCGCGATGGGCGGCATATTGATTGATGATGCTCAGGCAAATGGAACTTCAAAAAGCCAGGGTATGCGCGATCCAGACGGCAACAGTATGGAGTTTATTCAATATCTTTAAGTTCGATTATGGGGGTTTATTCAATATCTTTGAACTCCCATGTTAACCCCATGTCTCCAAAGCCCATATCAGTTCATCCGGTGTGGGCGAATAATTACCGACTCGCCGTACCACCAACCCACTGGCATAGTTGGCGAGCGATGTCGCCTCGACATAGGGCGCTCCAGCAGCAACAGCCAGCGTCAGAACTGCAATGGCCGTATCGCCCGCCCCAACCACATCATAAACATCGGTAACAGCAGGCGCACGGCAATGTGAAACTTCGCCTTGAGTAGTGGCAACCGTTGCGCCTTCCGGCCCGCGCGTGATGACCATCGCCCCGCTTAAGCGAAGGCGATCACACAATTCACGAGCCGCCGCCGAAAAGTCGTCATCACCATGAAGATCGCGTCGTAAATAATCGCGTGCATCGTCAGCGTTACATTTGACCAGCGAAAATTGAGCATATTTATCAAGCTGGCCTTGCGCGTCAGCAGTCACAAGAATACTCCCCGCCTGCTGGCGAATCTTGCTCACAAACGACTCGGTCAGCAAGCCTCCGTGATAATCGGAAACCAGGATCGCATCGATTCGTGGGATTTGCTCTTGAATCAGCTCGCACAAGCGGCCTTCTACTGTTGGGCTGATCGGTTCCCGTGAGAGGGTATCAAGCCGGGCGACCTGCTGCGGAAAACGCAGTCCCATCTGCGCCATGATGCGGGTTTTGACCGTCGTCGGCCTTGTCCCATCTTTCAACAGCGCATTGACTTCGATGCCGAGCGCCTGCAAAACCTGCCAGAGCGTCGTCCCTGCGGTATCCGAGCCAATCACGCCAACCTGGATCGCTTGACTGCCTAATTTTGCAATATTAGCTGCTGGATTGGCAGCGCCGCCAGGAATCAGTTGACGCGATTCAAACTCCAGCACAGGGACAGGCGCTTCACGGCTGAGTCGCGTTGTCCTGCCGATCAGATACTCATCGAGAATGACATCGCCGATCACCAGAATGCGCTGACCAGCCAGTTTGGGTATCCACGACTTTAGTTTGTCAGGCGTGAGCATTCAAAACCTATATCGCGCACAGATGCGCTAAACAAAAATAGGGACACATAACCGTATCCCTATACTCATCGTTATACAAATTGCCCGCTTCGATCAGGCTTTATTTTCGACTGTCGTCTGCTCTGGTGACACATGAACTGCACCCGGGCGATGACGGTAGGCAAGAATCGCCAGAGAACCAACAAATGTCACGAACATTAAAGCCTGAGACAGGTTTATCTCTGTCCAGGGAATATAGGTGACTTCGACACGAATACCCTCTAGCAAGAAGCGAATAAGCGAATACTGCGCGACGTAAATGAGGAAGAAATCGCCGGTCAGGAAACGGTTACGATAGCGCTGGAACAGATTCAGCAACACGATAAATGCCAGAATGCTCCACAGCGACTCGTACAAAAACAAGGGGTGGAACAAAGTGGTCGTCGGAAATTCGACCAGGCTGCGATAGGGGTCAACGCGCTTGGCTGAGTCAATCATAAGTCCCCAGGGCAGCGTCGTCGGAGTGCCGTAAAGTTCCTGATTGACGAAATTCGCCCAACGCCCAATCGCCTGTCCCAGCGGCAGCGCTACAGCCGCAATATCCAACCAGGGCATCAACGGCTGCTTATTGCGCCGGAGGTAAAGATACGCGCCGAGGAAGCCGCCGATCACTGCGCCAAAAATGCTGAGACCGCCACTCCAGATGGCAATCGCGCCGCTTTGTAAATTAAAGAAATTCTGGAAAAACCACACACTATCCATACCCTGCGAAATCAACGATGCGGGCGGGAACAACACAAACCACAAACGTGCGCCGACAATTGCCGGGATAATCGCCCAGGTGAGAGCGCCCCAGATGTGGTCGGGATCACGCCCTGTACGTTTCGCCAGCCGGGCTGCCACCGTTGCCGCGATGAGCATCGCAACGACGATGATGATGCCATAATAGCGCACCTGCACCCTATCAAACAGGACGATTAGTTCTCGTTGGAACTCCATATTGAAAACCCTCACATTTCCGTAAATTCAGTATTTCTGTAAACAAACCACACCCGCTGCAAACCTGTAACATTCGTGCCAATCGCCAGTATCCACATCCCCAGAACCAACAAAGGCGGAATCAACAGCGAAGGCAGCAAAACCGCCACACGTTCCAGGCGCGTGAATAAGCCGACTTTGACGGATATCCCCGCCTCGCCAGCACGCGCGCGCACGTAGCTTACCACAAAACTGCCGATCAGGGATGCCATCGTCAGCAGCAAATAGTCGAGTTGCCCCTGACTGGCAAAATAATACCCCAATGCGGCAAAAATTAAACTGTCTGCATAGCGATCCAGCGTTGAATCCAGGAGGCCGCCAAATTTGTCGCGACGCTGCATGGCACGTGCGACTGCGCCATCGAGCGCATCCAGCGGCAAACCCAATATTAAAATCACGCCGCCAAGCTGTACCTGACCCCGTGCGATAAAAAATGACGCGATCATGACGACCACCAATCCGGCTACGGTGATATAGTCCGGGTGAATGCCTACCCGATAAAAAGCCATGCCAGCACGGGCGACAACTCCACCAGTCAGTTCACGAATGCGGTCGGTGAAGGTAGGGATGTTATTCATAATTGCTCTTGCCAATCGTAGGCTTTGCCTGTATAGTTGACCCTTAGTTCGGGGCGTAGCGCAGTCTGGTAGCGCGCACCGTTCGGGTCGGTGAGGTCGTGGGTTCGAATCCCGCCGCCCCGACAAAATCATCCCGCTTTCATAGCGGGATTTTTATTTCTCAAATTTCGGGATAATACTACACTAAATAACACTCTTATCACAGAGTCGTTACAGCAGCGCAGACTTCCGCGTCACAGAGGCGTTACAGCATTGCCGACTTGCGTTCCAGCCGTCCGGTTTCAAGAAATCGGCGCAGTTCCTCCACGCGATCACGGATAATTTGCGGGGCGCGTTCTCGCACATGGGGATTATGCAGATTGCCGACGATCCAGCGGCACGAAGCAACATGCCGTGCCGCGACAAATATCTCCACATAATCACGATACTGCTCCGGCAGCGGGCGCACAGCCGTATAGCCCTTCCACAAAGCCGCTTTCATAGACGGATATGCGGGTTCACCGCTGAATTGCAGCAGCGGCGGCGCGAGATCATAAAGATAATAGCCGAACGCGCAGTTGTCAAAATCAATCGCGCAGGCTGTATCGCCGTCAAACAGGTAATTTTTAGCGATAAAATCGGCATGGATGAGGCCAAAATTTTCGCGTGTTTCGCCCAATTTCTCGATCATTTTTCGCGCACGAGCAGCAACCGAATCGAAAACAGCCGTCTGTTCAGGCGTGAAAAATTCCGTGTCAGAGTGATACGGCGAGTTCTCGCCAAATAAGCCTTCCCAATCCAGACGCGGGAGTTTCAACTCCCGCTGAAAAGTCTCGGAATATTGGTGCAAAGTTGCCAGGAATGCGCCTAAAGTTCGTATCTGCTCTAAATTCAATTCCGATATTTTATGGAACATGCCCTCAACCCAGCCCAGCAGCGTACAGTTCAACGGATCGCTCATGCCTTCTACTTCAGCTTGGGCAATAAAGCTGCCATCCAATGTGCGTACTGGGCTTGGCACACACAACTCCGTATCTTGCCGAATGCCATCCAACCAGCGCAGTTCGGATTCGATCCACTCGCGCCGCTTCAAACCCCGGCGGTGCAGACGCAGCGCAAATTTTTGATCGCCCGAAGTGACCGCGAAAACCGCATTATTGACATTCGTAATCGGCTGAATCTGCGCTTCCGGCAGGTCATAGCGGCGTAACACAGTTTGCGCGGCCTGAGTCAGACGTGCAAGCTGCTTGTCAGATGTCAGCGTTTCGAATGGCTGCATTCAGTTTTTCCTTTAGCGACTGCGCGGATTCCTCGACCCACACCCCTGTTCGCCCAGCCTGGATTGATAGCCATAAACGATGCTGCATAGGCCACCATGTCACTTCCAGCGTACCGCGCTGATTGCCTTGTTTGAGATGCCAGTGAACGCAGCCCAGATATTTTGACAGCGTACCCTTGAGTACGATTTCGAGTTTCATTTCGGCGCAGCAGTTTTCGATGAGTGTCTCAGAAAGGTATGATTCCGGCAGGAGGTCAATCTCGATTACTTGCATGATTATTTGCGCAGCGCTTCCCATTCGCGGCGCAGAATGCCGTACAGCAGCATATCGTAGCGCTGACCGTCACGCTGAAGATGCTCACGATATACGCCTTCACGCTGAAAGCCCAATTTTTCGTATAAGGCGATGGCGCGTTGATTATAGCTAAAGACACTGAGATGTACGCGATGAAGGTTGAGTTCGTGAAAAGCAAACTCAAGTGCCAGGGTCATCGCCTCCGTGCCATAGCCCTGCCCCCAGAATGTGCGATTGCCAATGCCGATCCCGATATAGCTGGTCTGGTGCGTCCACTGTACGCCGTCCAGCTCAACCCAACCGATCAACTCATCCGTTTCCACCAACCGGATGCCGAACAGAAAATTGTCGCGCGATTTCTGCTCATTTTCGATCCAGCGCACCACGTGATCTTCATTTCGCGGGTAAGCAGGCGACGAATCCAGCAGGCGCGTGAACTCGGAATCGGAATCCCAACGCGCGATGATCGGTGCATCGTCACGGCTTAATGCCGTCAGCCAGATGCGGTTGCCATGTAAAAGGCGGGAATTCTGCATAACGACTATCCTCGTAAAAAGCGGGAATTCTACATAACAACTACACTGCGCACTATAGTATAATCGCCTGACTATGCCTAAATCAAAATCACGCAACAAAATTCAACTCCCCAAGCAGCGCTATCTCTGTGAAGCCGAAGTCGTTACCGGCCTCAAAGGGTTAGCGATTGAAGAACTGCGCACCCGTTTTGGCGAACGAGTCAAAATTTATGACAAGGCCAAGCCGGAAGAAATATTATTCCACTACGAGGGCGATCTCTCGGTCTTGATGACGTTGAGCAAACCCGTCGCCGTTTATCTTGTCCAGCATTACCCGATTCCACGCCCACTGGCTTTGCTCGGACACCAGAATTTTCAGAATATCCTCAAGCAGATCAGCGCCGTGCGCAGTATGCACGCCAGTGATCGATTCCAAAGCTTTCGGATTGGCGCGGCAGGCAGCGATTCAAGGGTTTTTGGGCGCATCAAAGACGAAATTCAGAAGGGAACTGGTTTAATTCCAAACGAGGAAGAAGCCGATTTATTCATGCGTGTGCGCAAATCCGACTGGCAAGTGGAAGGTTGGGAGGTGCTGGTGCGCCTGACACCACGCCCTCTCTCAGCGCGGACATGGCGGGTTTGCAACTGGGAAGGTGCGCTCAACGCGACCATTGCCAGCGCGATGATCGAGATGTCTCAGCCTCAGCCTGAAGACCGCTTTTTTAACCTGATGTGTGGCTCTGGCACACTGCTGATCGAACGTCTGCTACACAGCCCGGCAGAGGTTGTCGGCGGATGCGATACAGACCAAATGGCGCTGCGCTGCGCGGCTGAAAATTTACGCGCGGCGAGACTTTCGGATCAGGTCGAACTGCTCAACCTGGACGCGACCAAATTGGAACTGCCCGATGCCTGTATCGACGTGATCTGTGCGGATTTGCCCTGGGGGCAGCTTGTGGGTTCGCATGAAAGCAATATCAGGCTTTATCCTCGCCTCCTGATGGAAGCGACAAGGATTGCCGCGCCGGGTGCGAGAGCCGTCTTTATCACACATGAAATCAAGCTGATGGACAGCGTGTTGGATGACTACACGAATCAATGGACAGTCAATAACACTGTGCGCGTTTTTCAGGGTGGCCTGCACCCCAAAATTTACGTGCTGGTACGATTATAGACACCGATCATTTGCGCTCCTCAAACGCGACTAACGCCTCGGCCAGATGACGCAATCGTTGATCGACAGCCTGATGAATGGCATCAGCGCTCTGGCCTGTTAGGAGCGTGATGCCTTCGTCCACCGTTTCAACCGCGTAAATATGGAACTGCCCGACCTCAACTGCCTCCACAACTTCGCTGTTGAGCATCAGATTTTTCACATTGGTTTTGGGGATGACAACGCCTTGTGTCCCTGTAAGGCCGCGTGCTTTGCAGACGTTGAAAAACCCTTCGACTTTTTGTGTCGCCCCACCAATCGGTTGAACCTGCCCACGTTGGTTGACGCTGCCTGTGACGGCCAAGTCCTGCCGGATGGGAAAGCCAGACAGCGCCGATAGCAGTGCGTAAAGCTCCGCGCTTGAAGCTGAATCCCCCTCGACTCCACCGTAGTTCTGCTCAAATGTCAGGCTGGCTGTGAGCGTCAGCGGGTAATCTTGCGCATAACGCCCGCCGAGATAACCCTGCAAAATCAGCACACCTTTATCGTGAATAGGGCCAGTCAGCCTGCTCTCGCGGTCAATCTGGACGACAGCGCCACGCCCCATATAAACACGCGCCGTGAGCCGACTCGGAAGGCCAAATGTATGATCGCCCATTGTGACAACCACCAACCCGTTTATCTGACCAACCACTTCGCCGGTTACGTCGATAAACATTTTGCCGCGCTGGATGTGTTCCTGATTGAGTTCTTCAACCTGATTGCTGCGATAGGTGCGGGCTGCGATGGCTTGCTCGATATCGCTGGCCGTCACAATTTCATGATTGTTTCGGCGGGCGAAAAAAACACTTTCGTAAATCAGCGGAACGATCAATCCAAATTGAGTCGATAAACGTTCCTGATCGGAAACCAGCCAACTCCCGTAATCCACAACACGTGCTACGGCTTCGGGGCTGAAATGACGCAAATCCTCTTCCCGGCATCGTGTGGCGATAAACTCGGCGTAATGCATCTCATTTTCAGGCGTGCGCTCCATCATATCCACGAAATCGGCCTTCACACGGAACAGATCGGGAAAGCTCTCCTCCATCGAATAAAGGGAATAATAGAGTTCAGGGTTGCCGACAAGAATGACTTTTAATTGCACCTGAATCGGCTCTGGTTCAAGCTGGCGGGTTGCCATAACGCTTGTCCCAGCCGAGTCAGCATCTTCAATCTGAACTTTGTGGCTGGTCATCGCCCGTTTCAGGGCTTCCCAAGAGAAGGGTTGGCGCAGAATATCGCCCGCGCGGATAATCAGAAAGCCGCCATTGGCGCGGTGGAGTGCCCCACTTTTGACGAGCGTGAAATCCGTCGAGAGCATCCCAAAGCGCACTTCATGTTCGATACGCCCGATCAGATTCTGATAAGTTGGCAAATCAAGCAAAATTACGGGTGCGCCGCTGTTAGGTGTGTTTTCCACCAGTACGTTTACACTGTAGCGCCGCTTAAAATCCTTACCTGGTGTGCGAGTCTGGCCGTTAGGCTGACTCTCGACTACCTCAGCTTGAGCCTCCTGATGAAATTCATCCAATACCTCCAGCAAATCGTCGTGCAAATCGTGAAAATACTGGATGATGCGACCTCGGCTGTCATATTTTTTCAAAACATCGCCAATGTGCGTGTTAATGATCTGTGATGCCGTATCGCGTGTCAGCTTATCGAGTGCGGTCTGTGCAGCGGATTGAGTCTGGCGAGTGATGTGAAATAACTCCGCGAGCGCTTCTTCAACCTCGCCTCGTGCTACATCAAGCGCTTTTTTCTGTTCATCGCTCATGTTTTCATAGGCTTCGGGCTTCATCGGTTCGCCGTTAAGGATGGGTATAATCATCAATCCCTGCTGGCTGGGCTGGATGGCAAAGCCTTTTTCGGCAGCAGCTTTCTGAACTTGTTCCAGAAGTTGTTGATTTTCTTTTTGCGCCTGGTTCGCAATCGCGCTGCGTGCCTGCATGTATGCTTCACCTTCAAAAACACGCGCTAATTCCGAACGCAGCGTTTCGATCAGAGCTTCGACATCCGTTTTGAACGTGCGCCCCTGTCCGGTTGGGAGGCGAATCGCAACCGGCTTGTGCTCTTCCTTGAAATTATTGACATAGCACCAGTCATCCGGCGTGGGGTCGTCTTTGGCGCGTCCATTGATGAAATGCTGGACGGCGGTCAGGCGGCCTGACCCCGCAGGGCCGAGGACATACAGGTTATAACCCGGCATGTTGATGTCGATGCCAAACTCGATAGCTTCAACACCACGTTTTTGCCCAAAAATAGTTTGTTCACCAGATAGCTCCGACGTATCGTTAAATTTGAAGTGGTGGGGATGGCAATTGCGACGAAGCTGATGGGTGGTCAATTCAGGCGAAGCCATAATCGTTCCTTTATGAGCGCCGATTAGCTTTTATTTTATCACTACCGTGTCCAACTACAGGTGACGTATACCCTGTTTTTGAGCGTTAATCGTAACGCCGTCTCGCAATCACCGCGCGTAGTTCAAATGGATTGAGCAGCGATAGTTCCAGCAAAACCTGATACGGATCGCCCTTTAGCTTAAAATAACGCGCGAAGGCGGGTTCAGTTTTCATGCCGGATTGTTTGAGTTCGCGGATCGCCTGCCGTGCAGCCTCACCGCCGATTTCCAGAAGCCGCGATTCGACGGTCATATGGCGATAGGCGTTCTGGCGCGTCACCGGGCGTGCCTGACCAAAAATCTCCACTGGAAAATACCCACAATAAAAATTGGCGATCACCGAGGGGAGATCGCCAATTTGTTTTTGTTCAACCGTGAAGGCTTCAGCGTCACCAAAGGCATTCGTGACGACACGCTGGAAAACACTTAAATCATAGGCTTCGCAAATGATGTCCAGGTCGCTGCCCGGCACGTCGATGTCCAGCGGAATCGTCCCCGCCAGAACGGGCGTGTAGGGGTCTAGAACCCTGAAAATATCGAGATTTTGCAGCACGCGATAGGCTTCCTGCTGTCGCGCTGTACCCTGTCCTAAAGAATCGGCCTCATTCACCAGAATAATCGCCCTTACAATAACGTTTTACGATAGAATTCTCCGTCATGATAGCAGACGAGTCCTTTGGCTGTCGAGGTGAGCTAGGCTGTATGTACTAGTGAGGCGGTGTGACTTTTCGAAATATTTTTGAATTTCGAGTTGATCGCATCAATGCCTTTAGAAAATCTGCTTTATTCAATATGATATACTAAGCACATCCATATACGGACGAGCATTTACAGATGAACAATTACAACCACCTCATTACCTTAGAGCCAGGAAAACGCAGCGGCAAAGCTTGTATTCGTGGAATGCGAATCACCGTTTATGACGTTCTGTCCTACATGGCAGCGGGCATGAGTATGGATGAAATACTTGCTGATTTCCCTGCACTAACGCAAGAAGATATTCTGGCTTGTCTCAGCTACGCGGCTGAACGTGAGCGTTACACCGTTATCGTTCGATCATGAAACTTCTTCTCGACAATAATCTATCACCTAAGCTGATTGCTCAATTGGCAAGTTTGTACCCAGATGCCAATCATGTTGCTCTGCTCGGCTTAGAAAGTGCTTCTGATTTGGAAGTTTGGAACTATGCCCGTCAAAACGGATATTGTCTCGTCAGCAAAGATTCGGATTTTAATGAGCTGTTAGTGTCAAAAGGGTTTCCACCCAAATTAATTTGGATTCGCCTCGGCAATTGCACTACTGCGGAGATTGCGACCCTTCTACAAACTCATTATGAAATGATTATGGGATTTTCGAGTGATGTATCTGCTGGTTTATTAGAACTACAGTAAAATAGCAAATACCCATCCCGTTTAACTGTTTATATTCTATTTGGCACAGATTAAAGCCCCTTCCCCTTCGCCTCATTCCACAGCACATCGAGTTCCGCGAGTGTACAGTCCGTCATCGCTTTACCTTGCTCGGTCAGCGCGGTTTCGATGTAGTTGAAGCGGCGATAAAATTTGGCGTTGGCCTCGCGCAGTGCCGTTTCCGGCTCGACTTCCAGCCAACGCGCCCAATTGACCAGCACGAACAGCAGATCGCCGATTTCCTCAGCGCGTTCGGCATCGGTTTCGGCAGCCAGTACCTCATCAATTTCTTCGCGCACTTTGGCGATCACATCCTCGATGCACTCCCAGTCAAAACCCGGCTTGGCGGCTTTAGCCTGATATTGGAACGATTGCAGCAGCGCGGGTAGCCCCTTCGGAATGCCGTCCAGCAGGGATTTGCGTTCAGTTCCCTTTTCGGCATGCTCTTGTTTTTTCAGCGCGTCCCAATTCGTAACAACCTCATCGGGGTTATCGACATTCACATCGCCCCACACATGTGGGTGACGGCGGATCATTTTGGCGTTGACATAGCGCAGCACGTCCGCCATCTGGAATTCGCCCTCGTCAATCGCGATCTGCGTGTGCAGCACCACTTGCAGCAGAATATCGCCCAATTCCTCCGAAAGCGCCTGCCAATCGCCGTTATCTATGGTTTCGAGAACTTCGTAAGCTTCCTCGATCAGATACTGGCGCAGCGATTCGTGTGTCTGCTTCTGATCCCAGGGGCAGCCTTCCGGCGCACGGAGATGAGCGATAATTTCCTGAAACTGCTCAAAGCTCGACATCTTGCCGAGCGCGGGCAGGTAAAGCGCAGTGAGATGAGCGATATGTTCGCTGCGGTCAATCTCGTACAGCGGCAGGTCTTCGACAATTGCGTCCGGCGATCCGGCAGCGTGAATCAATTTGACCTGAAAATCGTCGGGGTATTGATTCATGAGCGTCAATTTCAAATCGGAGGCCAGTTGGCGGCTGTAAACCTGCCCCAAAAGCGCCGGATAATCGGGGTTAATCGGCGGGTGGTGCATCATCGCCAGATTAATGCCGTCGAGGATTTGCAGCCCTTCCATGCCATCAATGCCGACGAGCGCAAGAATCGGCTCGATAAAACTGATACCGTTGACGATCTCGACAGGGATTCCAGCTTCTTTGGCCTGTGCCAGCAAACGCATCGTGGTCGATTCACCGACCAGCGGATCACCCGGCACAGCATAAACGACATCGCCAACTTTCGCCGCTGCCATCACGCGCTCGACAATCGCACTGTAAACGCCGTCAAAATCGTCAATCGTTTCATAAAGATTGTCAAAACTCTGATATGCGGTTTCGTTTTGCGGCAGGCAGGCCACACATCCATGCTGCGACGTGCGCAGATAAACCGTTTGCGCCTGTTTCAGCACGCGCCAAGCCTTGCGCGATAAATCTTCAATATCACCCGGCCCCAGACCGACGATGGTGAGTGTCATGTTCAGTCCTTCAAATTTTAGCTAAGTTTTCGTCCGGCGATCAGCGCACGATTGCCGTGTAAATGCAAAATAGCAGCCTCGAATCCGGCATCGCGCATCCAGCTTAAGTGCTGCTCCGGCCCCATCGGCAAATCGCCACGTCCACGCACAATTTGCTCATGTTCGGCAAAATTCGCACCTTCGCGATCTTTAATCATTGATTCATAAACGCGATCCTGCCGCGCCCATACGCTCTGAACAGCCGACCACAGTCCCGGCGTTTCGACACGCATCCGATCCACCAGCAAAAACAGACCACCTGGCTCTAAAACGCTGTAAATAAAGCGATAAGCCGTTTGCATCTCATCAGGCGTCAGGTGGTGCAGCGCCTGAATCGAAATGGCGAATTGATAGGGATGCTCCGGCAAAATCAGCGACTCAATCTGCGCCAGATCATGTTCAACGGCCTGATAACGCTCGACATAAGGCGTGAGTCGTTCAGCCGCCAGCGCCATCATTTCGCGTGAGCTATCAACGCCAACCACATTCGCCTGCGGAATACGGTCAAAGATCATTTTTTCGACCAGCCCACTGCCAAATCCGAGGTCGAGCGTCCATTTCCCCGGCTGATAAGCATCTGCCATCACCGAGAGCAAAATATCAAGCTGCTCCTGTCGAGTCGGATTGGTTTTATCGCCCTGCGCATCCCACCCGGCGGCATGGGCTGCGTCTTTCCAGTCCTGGATAGGCATCGCCTACCCTCGCTTCTTAGGAGCAATTTTCAAACGCTCGTGTTCGGTGCGGATGCACAGATTGGTCGCGATGTTCAGCCCGGCAGCGAGGGCTTTTTTGACCGCCGCGTCGTCTACCACATCAAGCTGCGCCCAAACCGTTTTCGCGCCAATCGCAATCGCTTCATCGACAATCTCAGACAAATAATCCGATTTGCGAAACACATTGACAATATCAACGGGCGCAGGCACAGCCGAGAGGGATGGATACGAACGATGACCGTCTACGTCGTCAATATTCGGATTCACGGGATAAATCAGATAGCCTTTTTCCTGCAAATAATTCGCGACCTGATAGCTGGTGTAGTAATGATCGTTCGAGATGCCCACGACAGCGATCACAGTGGCATTTTCCAATATTTCACGAATCGCCTTGTCATTTCCGTTCAGTTCGACGGCCATCTTGAGACTCCTGTTTACATTTTTTGAGCGAGAATGCCAATCCACTCGGAATCCGGCGTATAAGGATTCCCCATTAAATCGCTGAACACACCGCGTACCACGAAATTTTTGGTCGCCAATTCCGACTCTATCGACGCAGGCGAATAACACTGAAACCAGTTGCGATAGATGCTGACATGGTTATCAGCTTCGATAATCGCATATTGATCGAGCAAAACCTGCTGCTCAGGGTAACGAAAACGCTCGAATAATTCCAGATAGTCCGCCGATTTCCAGAAGCCGCCAGACTCCGCTACCGACCAATGTCTTTCGGCAGGCCGATTCTCAAAATGGGCCATGCTGGAAACATCCAAAACGAAATAGCCTCCAGGTTTAAGCTGCTGGTGAACCGTTTCGAGCAATTGGGCGCGTTCATCGCCGGAAAGCACACAAAAATCGCCGTAAATCAGCGTGACAGCTTTGAATACTCCATCAAGATCAAGGTCAAGATAATTCTGGCAGAGATAGCGAGTCGCAGGGTCATGCTCATGCGCGTAGTTGATGGAATTTTGCGAGAAATCCACACCTGTCACCCGTAGATCATACGCAGCAAACCGCTGACAATATAGTCCCGGCCCGCAGCCGAGATCAAGCAAGGCATCGCCGGGACGTAATTTGAGCGTGCCAACAACCCACTCTACCGTTTTGTCGATAACTTCAGGGCGGCGGCTGGCAGCGTCAACATCTGGGTTAAGATGGGCTTCGAGCATCCGCTGCGCGATATAGGGGTCATCCCAGAAATGCAGTTCGCCTTTTTCAAAGAGCGCTGGCTTTCGATTTAAGGCCTTGAGCAGCGGGAAATTCAAAATTCTATTCCTTAGCTTTTCAACTGTGACGGCAGCACTTGCCTAACCAGAAGTTGCAGAAATAGCGATTTTTTATCGACTTTCTGGGCAGCCTGCGCGATCAGATCATACCCCTGTGTATAGGTGAAAGGGTATGAGCGAAAAAGTGGATGGCTGATAAAGCGAAATGATTTTTCGGCACGCGCACGGGACGCAATGGCATAAGTCTGAATATAATCAATCGTTTGATCCTGCGTATATTCGTTGGTGTTATACAGGATCGCGGCGTTGCCACTGACGTAGCGCAGTTTTTCGCGGGCGGCTTCGATACGCCGAATCATTTCTGGTGGATCAGCCTGCAACCCAACCGCCGGAAAGAGAACCTCCGCATTCCACTCATGATGGCTGTCATCCGGGAAAATCATCTCCAGCGCGGTGACGGCAATCCCCTCGGCGATGACGGCTGACGGCGAGTGCAGCAGCATGGCGGCCTGTTCCGCGTATCCCAATTCCTGATATAAACGCTTCTCTTTCAACTGGCCTTCGGTGTGATGTCCCGGATAAGCTTCGTGGGCAAAAAGATCGAGCAAGCCCAGTGCGGAAACAGGCAAATCCACATTAAATTCGACCAGTGATTGCGCATTGCCTTTATACCAGTTATAGGCACTCCAGGGTTGATTGGTGACAGCCGTCAGTTCAATCCCTTCACCTTCAACAAGGTCAATCAAATTCATCGTGCGTTTTCGCGTCTCAGCCCGCACCAGATCGAGCATCGGCATCAACTGGTCGGGGCGCAGTTCGTAACGCTTGCGCCAGGTGTCGAGCCGTTCTGCGACATTACCCTCTCCGGTCAGCAGCGTATCGAGTTCCTGATGCGCGGATGTAAAAAGGGATTCATCAACTTTTTGCGGGCTGATGTCATAGAGGTGATTCACCTCGTCCAAATAATCGAGTTCTTCGCCATTTTGAATCCGCAATGTACACTCGATGGCGCGTAAAACAGCCTTCAGATAAGCTTCACGCGCAGGATCGCCAGAGGGCAATTTGTCGCGCAGGGTCGATAAATCATCTAACAGAGCGTGGGCGGGTTTCTTTTTACTGGCTTCGACTTCGGCTTTTAATTCCGCCGGGCCAATATAGCCATCAATGTAGCCATCTACATGTTTGTTAATTTCCAGCGCCAGGGTCAGATAGGCACGACCAAAATCATCGAGAACGGGCATCTCAGCAATCTCCCAATTTATGTTGTAAGTTTCACGCCGAGGCGCATAAATTCGACCTTGATGCAAACATCCATCGCAACATTCAGTCCCGCATCGAGCGCCTTCTGTCCGGCCTGCTTATCATAAACGCCAAGCTGCGACCACACGGTCTTCGCACCCGCTTCAATCGAGTCGTCGATCACGCTCGGCAAATACTCCGAACGGCGAAACACATCCACAATGTCAATGGGTTCGGGTACATCCTTGAGCGAAGCATAAGACGGCTGACCGTCGATCTGACTGACGGTTGGGTTCACCGCGTAAACTGTGTAGCCCACCCGACGCAAAAATTGCGCGATTTGATAGCTGGTGCGGGAAGGATTATCGGAATGGCCGACAACCGCCACGACTCGCGCATTGGTGAGCGCATCACGCATGGCAGCGTCATTGGTATTGAGATCAGGCATTTTTGCTCCTCACAAATTTGGAATCATTATAGAGCATAGACTACCCGATGATCGGCTTTTTTACACTTTGGAAAGCTGGAGTTTATGGTTTCATGGATGATTGTTTAGAAGGAAGTTGATTCATCCAATAGGGTTAATCAGTTTTCTAAACAAAAACGGCAAGACTGGAACCAGCCTTGCCTGAATATATTTCAAAATTACCGAAGCGTGGGAAAATTAACGCTTGGTGTAGGTTGGTGCCTTACGAGCACGCTTAAGACCTGGCTTCTTACGTTCCTTTACGCGGGCATCGCGTGTGAGGAATTTGGCATCCTTCAGGCGCGGCTTCAGTTCGGGGTCGATCAGAAGCAGAGCACGGGCGAGGCCAAGCTGAATGGCATCGCGCTGGCCGGTAATTCCACCACCGTTGACATGCACGCTAATATTATAGTGCTTGTCCTGACCGATGGTACGCAGCGGCTCCAAAAGAATATCTACATCGCCAAAGCGTGAAAGATAATCACTGCCATCTTTATCATTAATAATCAGATTGCCAGTCCCACCGGGGAAAATACGCACCCGTGCGGTGGCTTGTTTACGGCGGCCAATGCCTTCATAGTATTGAGCAGACATCCTCAATCCTTCCTAGATTTCCAAAACTTTGGGCTTCTGCGCCTTGTGCGGGTGATTCTCGCCTGCATAAATCTTGAGCTTGCGGAGCGTAGCCCGACCCAGTGCATTCTTGGGTAGCATCCCTTTGACTGCCAAACCAATCACGCGATCCGGGTGCTTGATAAACTGGTCTCGCAACGTAATCGAGGTGAGGCCGCCGATGTAATGCGAGTGGCGATGATAGACTTTATCATCCAGGCGATTGCCGGTAACAACGATATGTTCGGCGTTGATGACGACCACATAGTCGCCAACATCAATATTGGGCGCAAAAATCGGTTTATTTTTACCGCGCAGGATAGTTGCAATCTGTGTGGCGAGACGCCCCAGATTCTTACCCTTCGCGTCCACAATCCACCATTCGCGCTGAATGTCATCTGGCTTGGTTACGAAAGTTTTGTAGGTCAAAATGTTCCTCCAACGGGCGTCTCTAATAACCCGCTCTGCATAATACGTGCTATTTTACGGACGCCACGCGCCCAATCAAGGTGCAATTTCGCTACATTTGCTTTGTAGGGGCTGCCCGGCGGGTCGTCCCTACTTAATATCGCACCATTTCCAGAGTTAAACCCTGCGGCGGCGCTACTGTCCAGCCTTTTGCCAGACTCGCCGCACGAAAAGCTGTTTCAAACTGCTGCATCGTTCGCATTCCGCGTCCGACATCCACCAGCATACCGACTACTCGGCGAACCATATGCTGCAAAAAGGCGTTCGCTTCGACCCAGTAGGTGAACTGCGCCCCGTAAGGCTGCTGCTCGACCACCCATTCAGATCGCATAACCCTGCGCACCGTGTTCGTGCCTTTGGGTGGTGCGCCAAATGTCGCGAAATCATGCTCACCGATCAAAACATTCGCCGCTGTTTGCATCAGATCAGCAGCGAGTGTACCCCGCATATGCCACGTATAGCGGCGCAAAAGCGGTTGGCGCTGTCCGGCGTGTACGATCACATAACGGTACACACGAGATTTCGCATCGAAACGCGGGTGAAAACCGGGCTGCTTGATGATTTCGTGTAAAGAGATGTCATCCGGCAAAACAGCATTCAACGCCCGCAGGAGATCATGATCGCTATGAGTCCAGGTGATGTCGAAAGCAATCACCTGTCCAGCCGCATGGACTCCCGTATCCGTTCGTCCTGCTCCGATCACCGTCGCCTGCTGCTGCGACACCTGGGCAACTGCCTGTTCCAGGGCTAACTGGATGGTAGGTGTATCGCCAGCCTGCCGCTGAAATCCCTGGTAGGCCGTGCCGTCATACGAAACCACAGCACGATAACGCGCAGTCACTATGCTGGCGTTTCGCGATCCACCAATTCCAGCAGAACCATATCGGCGTTATCACCTTTGCGCGGCCCCAATTTGAGGACGCGGGTGTAACCGCCTGCACGATCCTGGTAACGCGGTGCCAATTTGCCGAACAGGATTTCAACAATCTCGCGATCATTGCCCAGTCGGCTGGCAGCGATACGACGCGCATGAACACCCCGCATAGGGTCTTCGTGTGCGAGTCCACGCTTGGCAATCGAGATCAGTTTTTCAACATGACCACGCACAAAAGCGGCTTTAGCCTGTGTGGTGGTGATGCGCTCATTTTCGAGCAATGCACGTGTCAGCGCCAGTTCAAGCGCCTTACGTTGACCGGTGCTCCGGTTCAGTTTCTTTCCAGCGATGCCATGTCTCATAATTATTCACTCACTTCGGCAACTTCATTATCGTCGTGCAGATAGCCTTTTTCTTTGAGCTTATCGACCAGTTCGTCCAGCGACTTTTCGCCAAAATTGCGAATCGCCAGCATCGCATCCGGCCCGCGATCCAGCATATCCAGCACGTCTCCGACTGTCGTAATGCCAGTACGCTTGAGCGAATTGAACACGCGCACGCTCAGATCCAATTCTTCAATCGGCTTGTCGTACAGTTCACGGCCCTTATTGCCCTTACGCCCGGTTTCTTCCACCTGCTCGTCGCCAACGCGGTTATAACCGTCCAGTTCATCAGGCTGGATACCGCTGATGACGCGCAAATGCTTGATAAGGATTTCCGCAGCCTGGCTGAGGGCATCTTCCGGTCGAATAGTACCATCCGTCCAGATTTCCAGGATCAGCTTATCATAATTGGTGCGCTGGTTGACACGTGCGCGATCCACTTCAAAATTCACGCGGCGGATCGGGCTGAAAATCGCATCAACAGGCAGTTCGCCAATCGGCAGCCGTCCGCGATCTTCGGCGGGGCTGTAGCCGCGTCCGGCACGCACTTCGAATTCAATTTCGAGATGAGCGCTCGGCGCATCAACGGTGAACAGATACAGATCGGTGTTGATGATCTCAACTTCCGGCGGCGGGATAATGTCGGCGGCTGTCACCGTACCTTCACCCCGATGTTCCAGACGCAGACGCGCCTGCTCGACACCATCCATCCGCAGGCGAAGCTGTTTCACCTGCAAGATAAGCTGGGTCATATCTTCGCGCACGTTCGGGATCGCCGAAAATTCGTGATGCACATCCGATACGCGAATGCTGGTCACTGCCGCGCCTGGCAAGGAAGACAGCAGTATGCGGCGCAGGGCCGTCCCCAGTGTTAAGCCATAGCCACTTTCAAGTGGACTGATGATAAACCGGCCATAATTGCGCGATGTAGCATCACCCTGAACCTTATGCGGCAGAACCATGTTATTTGTAAACAAAACGACTTCCTCCGGGACTAAACGCGACGTTTCTTAGGTGGACGAACGCCATTGTGCGCAATCGGGGTCTGGTCGGTAATCGAACGTACCTTCAATCCGCTGGATTGAATCGCGCGAATGGCGGCCTCGCGCCCCGGCCCCGGCCCCTTGACGAACACATCAACTTCCTGCATCCCCTGTCCCTGGGCGGATTCAGAAGCGGTTTGCGCGGCCATACGAGCAGCATACGGCGTACTTTTGCGGCTGCCCTTAAAACCGGATGTCCCAGCACTGGCCCACGAAACCACATTACCCGATTGGTCGGTCATCGACACAATCGTGTTATTGAAGGTTGCGAAGATGTGCGCCTGACCATAGGGTATGTTTTTGACGACTTTTTTGGCAGCACGCCGACCAGTCGCCGCTTTCTTTTGTTGACGAGCCATAGAAACTCTCTCCAAATGGTTTTGATGGGAAACGCGCCCTGCTCATGTAAAACAGGGCGCATCGATTGTGTAACTTGATAGCACCGCCAACAGACGGCGAATGAGCGAACGCGAACCTATTTCTTGGTTGCGCCGCGACGACGACCACGCCCTGGCACGGTCTTCTTGACACCACGTTTGGTGCGCGCATTGGTGCGGGTACGTTGTCCATGCGCAGGCAGGTTGCGGCGATGGCGCATCCCGCGATAGGTGCCGATGTCCGAAAGGCGCTTGATGTTACCCTGAATCTCGCGACGCAGATCACCCTCGGTGGTCAGCTTGGCGATTTCATCGCGGAGCAGTTGTAAATCGGCTTCGGTCAGATCACGCACGCGGATATTGGGGCTAACGCCAGTCGTCTCCAGAATTTCGGTGCTGGTAGGACGGCCAATTCCATAAATATAGGTTAAAGCAATCTCAATTCGTTTATCACGGGGTAGATCCACCCCTTCAATACGTGCCATGCTCTTTGTCTCTCCGGGTTAACCCTGACGTTGTTTGTGCTTCGGGTTTTCGCAAATAACCATAACCCGTCCATGACGCTTGATAATACGGCACTTGGGGCAGCGTTTCTTGACGGATGTTGATACGCGCATAATATCAATCTCACTCACTAAAGGCTTCTAACAGAAGGATGATTTTACCAGTCAATAGTATCAATGTCTAGACCTATGGCAGCGTCAGAATGATGGGTTCGCCCTCAGTAATGGCGATTGTATGCTCAAAATGAGCGCACAACGAGCCATCAGCCGTGACAACCGTCCATTTGTCATTCAACTCGCGCGTGTCGGGCCGTCCGACATTCACCATCGGCTCCAGCGCGTAGGTCATACCCACCTGCAATTTATGGCTTACCCAGCCGCGCTGACGGCGTTTATTCGGCCACCAATTGGGTACCTGCGGCTCTTCGTGCATATTTCGCCCAACGCCATGTCCGGTATATTCGCGCACGACACTGTAGCCCTGTCGTTCCACAAAATCCTGAATGGCTGACGAAACATCGCGAGTTTCATTCGGCAGCACCGATGCCTTGATGCCGACAAATAACGACTGCTCGGTCACATCGAGCAAACGCTGCACCGATGCCTTGATCTCACCCACCGCATACGTCCAGGCGGAGTCACCTACAAAGCCTTTGTAGATCGAGCCGATGTCGATACTGATAATATCGCCATCCTTGAGGACGCGCGGCCCCGGTATGCCATGCACCAATTCGTTATTGACCGACGCACAAATTGAGGCCGGAAAATTGGGTGAATCGGGCTTGGGATAGCCTAAAAATGCCGGAGTTGCACCATGATCGCGAAGAACCGTTTCAGCGATCTTATTGAGTTCGCCAGTGGTTACGCCAGGACGAACCGCCTGCCGCATAGCCTGATGCGCACGGGCGACGATCCGCCCTGCTTCGCGCATGATTGCAATTTCTTCTGGCGTTTTAAGATGTGGTGACATTACTCTAAATCATCCATGCTTTGGACGCATCGCTGTGCACCCTACAAAAATTACGAACGTGCTTTGGACTTCTCGATAGACGCTTTGATCGCACGGCTGACATCTTCAATCGGCTGTTCAGCATCGATTTCCGTCAACAGCCCTTTTCCGCGATAGTATTCAATCAACGGACGAGTCGTTTCCAGATAGGTGTCAATTCGCCTGATAATCGCGCCTGCGTTGGCATCATCGGCGCGGCGTACCAGCGCCTTACCCGTTTCTTTCTCAGTGCCTGCAACGCGCGGCGGGAACTTCCCTTCCGGGTGGTCTTCATATTTCCACTCAATCGGGTCGGTAGTGCTAAAAATGTTATAAATCTTGCTGCCATCCGCCGAACTGACGCGACCAAAAGCCCGCCTGAATGCCGTATAAACATCCAGATTCAGCAGCAGCACCGAATTGAGCGACTCATTTTTACTGGCAAGGTATTCGTCCAGCCATTTTGCCTGCGCCGCATTACGCGGATAGCCGTCGAAAATAACACCGTTTTTTGCATCTGGCTGTTCGAGCCGATCCTGCAAAACTTCGTTGGTCGTCTCATCGGAGATAAGCAGTCCGGCCTTCATCGTTTCCTGGATTTTACGCGCCAGTTCATCCTCGCGCGTCCGCATCGCGCGGAACAGGTCGCCAGTTGAAATGTGTGGGATGCCATACTCCTGGCGGATAAAATTGGCCTGAACGCCTTTTCCCGCACCCTGCACACCCATCAAAATGAGATATAAACCCATCAGAATTGATTCCCTTATGACTGCTGGCGCTCTCTGGCGGCCTTTGCGCGTTCGTCACGCGGCGTGTGCTTGCGAGCGTTCCAGTAAAAATCGCGCTTTTCTTCGCGCATATTCGGCAGCGTCCCGATTCCCAGGATGTATGCCCGGCGCGGTTCATCGGAATGATTCGCGCCTGTGTAGTGCGGTGTCCGGCAATAATGAAAGGTCGCGCCCCCCGCAGGGATTGGACAGGCCACCGCGCTGCGGGTATCCAGTTCGTCAATCTCCAACCCATGAATACGAGGATCGTTATTGATCGTGTGATGGGGTCTCACTTCGACATCCATCGCGCTGGGGATAAACTGCATACAGCCGTTTTCCATATTCACATCTTGCAGCGGCATCCACACACTTAGTGAATGATGCACCATACCGCCATCCCAGTATGCCTCATCCTGATGCCAGGGTGTTTCCACCCCTGTACGCGCGGGCTTCATGATGGCATGATCGCCCAGATAACGCGCGTCCGACCCCAACAACTGCTGCGTAATGGCAACAGCATTGGCATGATAGAGCGAATCTTTTAACTCAGGGGCGTAACGTGCTGGCCCTAAAATCTGCGGCAGTTTGGCTTCTTCGCCGTCTTCGTCCGTTCCGGCCAGGTCGAATTGGTTGCCCTCTTCGCGACCTGTTTTGTTGGCAAACAGACGATCATAAACTTCTTTCATCCACTCGATCTCGTCAGCGGTGGTGATAGCGGGGATCGCTAAATAGCCGTTCTTACAAAAAAAATCGATCTGTTCCTGTGTCAAACGAATCGTCACGTCTGGCATATCCGTTTTCCTAAATAAAGTTTATTTCTAAATGTGATCGTAGGGGCGCAGCGCGCTGCGCCCCTACGCAAAATGTCTTTTTAGGGTTAGCGCATGAAGCCTTCGTAATTACGCATCACGAGTTGCGCTTCAAGCTGGCGTAGCGTGTCGATAACCACACCGACGACGATAATCAGGCCGGAGCCGGACAATACCAGCGCGGCATTAGTCGCACTGCTTGCGCCGCCAACCGTCTCTGTTGGGAACAGCGTTCGGTTCAGCAGGTCAACAATACCCGGAATAATCGCGATAATACCCAGGAACATCGCACCGACTAAGGTAATACGCCGCGTGACGCGCACAATGTATTCCTGTGTACGCTTACCGGGGCGGATACCAGGGATAAAACCACCCTGCCGCTGAAGATTCTCGGCGAGATTTTGATTCGCGACCATCGTCTCGGAATAGAAGAAGGTAAAGCCGACGGTCAGGATGAAGAACGTCCCCCAATAGGCCAAACCCTGATGATTGCCGAAAGCCTGCGTGATCTGATCGCCAAAGCTGCCAGGGCCACCCGGCGGGAACAGGCTGACGATAATCGCCGGAAACGTGATGATCGACTGCGAGAATATCAGCGGGATCATACCCACCGGATTGACGCGCAGCGGAATGTGGGTGCTTGCACCACCATACTGCTTGCGACCACGCACACGCTTGCCATACTGCACCGGAATGCGGCGGATGCCTTCCTGAATGACCACGATACCGACGACGCTCACCAGTGTAATGACAACAAAGACAATCAGATTGAAAATCGGCTGTGTCGATGTAGTGAGTAGTTGAACAAGGTTTGTGGGAGCGCTGGCGACGATACCAGAGAAGATAATGATCGACAAACCATTGCCGATACCCTGCTCGGTAATCAGATCACCCAGCCAGATCGCGAACATCGTTCCGGCGGTCATCGTCGCGATAACCGTAATCGTCAGCAGCAAATCCGAACCAAAGCCCGGAATAATCGGCGCACCGCCAAGCTGCCCAAAAATCTGAATCTGACCGACAGCCTGTAAAATTGCCATCGGAATCGCGAGATAATAGGTGTAACGCTGAATTTTTTCCTGACCACCCGGTTCACGCTGGAGCGCTTCAAGGCTGGGGATGATAGGCGTTAACAATTGAAAAATAATCGAAGCGGTGATGTAGGGATAAACCCCCATCGCGATCACGCTAAAATTTTTCACAGCGCCGCCGGAAAGCAGATTCAGGACACCGACAATGCCTCCAGCTTGTCCTTCCAGAAGCGATTGCAAAGCCGTGCGGTCTACACCGATCACAGGCACATGCGCCGCGAACTGGTAAATAATCAGGATCAAACCTGTGAACAGCAGCTTGTTGCGCACATCGGGCAAACGCCAGGCATTCCTAAGAGCTTCTAATGCTTGCATAAACCGTTATCCTCAAATACTAACGCCCTCATAGTCCCAGGCATGTTCTCGTCCACCGAGAAATCATACGACAAACCCTTTAAAAAGGGCTTGGGGTGAGGGCATCTAGAGTTCGTTTACTGATTCTTCTCGTAAAATTTTACCAGTTGCTCTTTGGTAAGGAGTTTCACTGTTGCCAGTGCGCCCTTCAGCTTGATTTCCAGTTTTTCCATCGTGCCGCCAGCCGCTGAGATTTTCTCCGCCGCGCTGTTGCTGAAGCGGTGAGCATGGATCGTCAGCTTCTTGGTCAGTTCACCTTCGCCCAGAATGACAACCGGCTTGTCAGCGTTGCGGATCAGGCCGATTTCGGCGAGCAGCGCCGGGGTCACTACCGTACCCGCATCCAGGTCATTCAGTTTTGCAACGTTGACTTCCTGGTAGGGAATACGGAAAATATTCGTAAAACCGCGCTTGAATGGCAGACGCCGCACAAGCGGAAGCTGACCACCCTCAAAGTATGGGCCTTTTTTGCCGCCAGTTCGTGAACCCTGGCCTTTAGTACCGCGTCCGGCGGTCTTACCGCGCCCGGCAGAGATACCACGCCCAACGCGAATGCGTTTTTTCTTCGAACCCTCGGCGGGTTGCAGATCGTGTAACTTCATGGCTATTCTTCCACTTCTTCCACGCGCAGCAGGTGACTGATTTTGTTAATCATCCCGCGCACGACTGGCGAGTCCTTGTGCGTTACCGTAAAGTTGAGACGGCGCAGTCCTAATGAACGCGCTGTCGCCAACTGGCTCTTTTCATAGCCAATGGTGCTCCGCACGAGTGTAATTCGCAGTTTTTTCTCACTCATTGGTTGTTACCTCTCGGTGTTCCCAGAAAGGACGAACATCTTTCGGGTCTTTACCGCGCATCGCTGCGTACTCCTGGGGAGTATGAAGCATCGCTAATGCCGCCATTGTCGCCATCGCCACGTTCAGCAGGTTAGGGCTGCCCTGGCTCTTGGTCAGAATATCGCGGACACCCGCAGCTTCCAGCACCGCACGCACACCACCGCCCGCGATCACACCGGTACCAGGTGAAGCAGGACGCAGCAGAACTTTCGCGCCGCCATATGAAGCGGTGACTTCATGCGGAATGGTCGTGCCAGAGAGGGCAATTTTGACCATATTTTTGCGTGCATGTTCCGAACCCTTGCGGATGCTGTCCGGTACGCCACGCGCCTTGCCGATACCCACGCCGACATTGCCGTGATTGTCGCCCACGATCACTACTGTACGGAAAGCGAAGCGCCGTCCACCACGAATTACCTTGGCGACGCGCGTAATATCTACAACACGCTCGTCAAGTTCCTCGCGCTCTTCTTCACGCTCACGGCGCGGCTCTCGTTTTTCCCGTTTTTCCCGTCGTCCTTCAGTCATGTTTTGCTCCTAGAATTCGAGACCGGCTTCGCGAGCGCCTTCGGCGACAGCAGCCACGCGGCCATGATACCTATAGCCGCCCCGGTCAAACACGACCTGGTTGACTCCAGCAGTTTTGGCGCGCTGGGCGACGATCTGACCGACGATTTTAGCGGCCTCAATCTTGTTTTTCCCGGCGATTTGCGTGGCGACTTCTTTATCAATCGTCGAAGCCGAAACCAGCGTTTTGCCCAACGCATCATCGATGATCTGGGCATAGATATTGGTCAGGCTGCGATAGATATTCAGGCGCGGGCGCGATTCTGTACCAATCACCTTTGCGCGTACCCGTACATGACGGTGCTGACGCGCCGCATCTTTTTTCTGTGACATAGCTTACTTTCCTGTCTTACCGGCTTTACGGCGGATTCGTTCGTCAGAATAGCGGATACCTTTACCTTTATACGGTTCGGGTGGTCGCAATTCGCGAATATTGGCCGCAACCTGGCCGACAACCTGCTTATCGATACCGTTCACATGAATAATAGTTGGGTTACGGCCTTCGACTTCGAAACTGATATTCGGAGGCGGATTAACCACGACATCGTGTGAATATCCCAACTTCATGACCAAATCTTTACCGCGAACTTCGCCGCTGTAGCCGACGCCTTCCACGATCAAGGTCTTTTTGAAACCTGTCGAGACACCCGCAACCATATTGGCGATCAGGGCGCGTGTCAAGCCATGCAGAGCGCGGTGTTGACGTTCGTCACTGCTGCGCTCAATCTTGATATTCGCATCTTCCTGCTTCACCGCAACATCCGAATGAACGACTTGCGTGAGTTCGCCCTTTGGCCCTTTGATCGTCACCAGATGGTCATCAATGGTGACGTTGACTTTGGCCGGTATCGGGATGAGTTTCTTACCAATCCGTGACATAGCGATTTTCCTTTACCACACGTAGCACAGCACTTCGCCGCCGACACGTTCGCGACGAGCTTGCTGCGCTGTCATCACACCTTTTGGCGTGGTGACAATGGCGATACCGATGCCGCTCAACACGCGAGGCAAATCACGCGAAGCGCGGTAAACACGCCGACCTGGTTTGCTGATGCGTTCCAGGTGCGTAATCACCGGACGGCGATCACGGCGTGAACCATAATATTTTAGCTTGATGCTAATCATACCCGCAGGCTTCTCATCGCTGACTGTGTAGTCCTCGATATAGCCTTCGGCTTTAAGAATACGGGCGATCTCGACCTTGATGGTCGAGGTCGGCATCTGGACTTCAGTGAGTCCTGCCATCAGCGCGTTACGAACGCGCGTGAGCATATCTGCAATAGGATCATTTATCATGAGCGCTTCGTCTCCCTACCAGCTTGACTTCACGACGCCGGGAATTTTGCCTGTCAGCGCCATTTCGCGGAAGTGCATACGGCACAGCCCAAAACGGCGAATATAGCCGCGAGGCCGTCCGCAAATCTTGCCGGAGTTAACATCTACAAACTGGCAGCGATTGCGCACCCGAACTTTAAATTTCCGCCTGCCTTCACGAGCAGTACTAGATTTTTTTGCCATGTGCCATTCCTAATTATCCCGGAAGGGCATGCCTAGCAGCTTAAGCAACCGGCGGCCTTCCTCGTCCGTTTCAGCAGTGGTGACAACCGTAATTTCCATGCCACGCACTTTGTCAATCTTGTCGTACTGTATCTCCGGGAAGACAAGCTGTTCACGCAGACCGATGGTGTAATTACCACGACCATCGAACGTATCTGGCGAGACACCCCGGAAGTCACGCACGCGCGGGAGTGCAATATTGATGAGGCGATCCAGAAGCGCCCACATGCGTTCACCGCGAAGAGTCACTTTCGTGCCAATCGCGCGGCCTTCACGCAGTTTGAACGCGGCGATGCTCTTGCGCGCTTTGGTAACAACGGGCTGCTGCCCGGTGATCACGCGCAGGTCTTCGACAGCACCGTCGAGCGCCTTGTTGTCGTCAATTGCCTCGCCAACACCGATGTTGAGCACCACTTTGGTAATGCGCGGCACCTGCATCACGTTGGCATAACTGAACTCCTGCATCAACTGCGGTGTTACTTCTTCCCGGTAGCGGGTTTGCATAATTGGTTTAGCCATAATTTATTCCCTCGCTCCGGGCTAATCAATATCGGCGTTGCATTTTTTGCAGAACCGGGTTTTGGTGCCATCTTCACGCACCTTAAATCCGACTCGTGACGCCTTATCACAGGTTGGGCAGACCAGCATCACATTTGACATGTGAATCGGCCCGTTAAACTCGACAATCTGAGCCTGTACCTGTTGTCTACCAGCTTGTTTAGCTTTTTCGTGACGCTTGAGGACGTTGACACCCTCGACCACCACGCGATCTGCTTTTATCAGCACAGTGACAACCGGGCCACGCTCCCCCAGGTCTTTCCCAGCGATCACCTCAACGGTATCGCCCTTTTTTATCCGCTGCATGTTACACTCTCCAACACTTACAGGGTTTCCGGCGCGAGCGACACGATCTTCATGAAACCTTTGTCGCGCAGTTCGCGGGCAACAGGTCCAAAAACACGAGTCCCGCGCGGGTTGGTCAGGTCTTCGGCCAGTATCACCGCCGCATTGTCATCAAAGCGAATGTACGAGCCGTCGGAACGGCGGTACTCTTTGGCAGTGCGGACAATAACTGCACGCACCACTTCACTTTTCTTGACGTTGCCATCGCTGGCTGCCGCTTTGACCGTCGCCACGACAATATCGCCTACACCACCATAGCGTCTGCGCGACCCGCCCAAAACCCGGATTACGAGTAATTCGCGCGCACCGCTGTTATCCGCTACAACCAGGCGTGATTCAGTCTGAATCATGGTTTACTCTCCCTCGCCCGGTTCTTCGGTAATATCACCAGCTATCGGCTCTAGAACTTTATTGCCGGTATCCTGGATAACTTCTTCGACAACCCAACGCTTGAGCTTGCTGAGGGGTTTGCTTTCGACCAACCGCACCAGACTGCCAACCGGGATCGCGTTGCTTTCATCGTGTGCATAAACTTTTTGAGTAAAGCGCACGACTTTCTTGTAAATACGATGCTGTTTATTGATTTCGATGGAAACAACGACGGTTTTTTCCATCTTGTTGCTCACCACTCGGCCTATCAGCCGACGACGATTATTAGCCATTTTGCTTTTCCTTGCTCGCCGCTTCAGCAGCCAGTTGCCGCTCGCGGATAACCGTCTTCAACCGGGCGATGTCACGCCGGGTATAACGGATGACATTCTGGTTTTCCAGGTTGCCAGCAGCTTCTTGAAACCGCAGATTGAAAAGCGACTGCTTCAAATCTTCGATTTCGTTCAAGAGTTGCTCGTCAGACATGTCGCGAATCGCACGTACATCCATTAGCTCACCTCCAAACCGGAGATGGGATCAATACGCTTGATAAAGCGTGTCTTGCAAGGCAGCTTGAATGAGGCCAGACGCAGCGCTTCACGCGCTTCTTCTTCGCTGATACCGCCCATTTCGAACAGCACACGTCCCGGCTTAATCACGGAGACCCAAAATTCAACGGCACCTTTACCGTTACCCATACGGGTTTCGGCAGCTTTCTTGGTGACAGGCTTGTCCGGGAAAACACGAATCCACACTTTCCCACGACGCTTGATATAGCGCACCATCGTCCGGCGTGCCGCTTCGATCTGGCGGCTGGTCAACCAGACCGGCTCCGTCGCTTGCAGGCCAAATTCGCCGAAAGATACCACCGTGCCGCGCGATTCCTTGCCGGTCATGCGCCCACGATTTTGCTTGCGCCACTTAACACGTTTTGGCATTAACATTTACTTGTACTCCTCAAAACTAGGCGCTGAACGTCTCTTTGGGCGGCTCAACGGGTGGCAGCTCCATCTTCAGAATTTCGCCCTTATAGACCCAAACTTTGACACCGATGCGCCCGAATGTTGTCAGCGCTTCTGCGGTACCATAATCGACATTGGCACGCAGCGTATTACGCGGGATCCGGCCTTCACTCTGCCATTCACGGCGTGCCATATCCGCGCCAGCGAGACGACCACTGACTTCGATACGGATACCCTCGGCACCCTGACGCATCGCCTGCCCAATCGCACGCTTGATCGCGCGGCTGTGACCGATACGACGCATAAGCTGACCCGCGATATTTTCGGCAACCAGGGTGGCATCCAGATCGGGCTTATCGATCTCCGTCACTTCAACTTTGACTTTCTTGCCGCCTGTTAAGGCTTCCAGGTCAGTACGCAGTTTCTTGACGGCTTCACCCTTACGACCAATAACGATGCCGGGGCGGGCGGTGTGGATATTCACCAGCAGTTGGTTGGGGTAGCGCTCGATTTCAATTCGCGAAATTCCGGCACGTTCGCTGTCATGTTTGACAAAGCGGCGAATTTTGAAATCTTCTTGCAGCAGCTCTGTGAAACGGTTGCCTTCGGCATACCAGCGAGCGTCCCAATCGCGATTAACTTTTAAACGGAACCCAATCGGATGAACTTTACGACCCATACTATTTCCCTTCTCGCTCAGCCAGGATGACCGTCAGATGTGAAGTGCGGCGAATACGTGGCTTATAGCGACCACGTGCTCCGGCTTTCATACGCTTCAGGACAGGCCCTGCGTCGGCAAATATTGTGGCGACGTATAAGTTATCCCGCTTCAGATCCATATTGTTTTCCGCGTTGGCAACCGCCGACGCCATCGTCTTACTGACGATTTCGGCGCCTTTTTGCGGCATAAATTTCAACACGGTCAATGCTTGCTCTGCGCTCATGCCACGAACCTGGTCACAAACCAGACGCAGCTTTTGCGGCGAGATCATCACATAACGATTAATTGCGCGTGCTTCAGCCATGATGCGCTCCTACTTCTTCTTTTTCTCGGCCAGATGACCGCGATAAGTGCGTGTTGGAGCGAATTCGCCCAGCTTATGTCCCACCATATTTTCGGTGACATAAATCGGGACGTGGCGACGGCCATCATGTACACCAATCGTATGACCGACCATCTGCGGGAAAATCGTACTCGCCCGGCTCCAGGTACGGATGACGACTTTTTTATTTTCGTCATTCAGCTTCTCAACTTTTTTGAGAAGTTTCGGGCTTATAAAAGGCCCTTTTTTCAGTGAACGTGACATACTATTTCCTCTTAGCTATCAGCTTGTCAGCTCGTCAGCTCGTCAACTTTCAGGTTTTAGCTGAGTGCTGACCGCTGACCGCTCTTTTAGCGACGTTTGCCACGCCGACGAACGATAAATTTATCGGTGCGTGCGTTGACACGGGTACGCTTGCCCAATGCGGGTTTACCCCAGGGAGTCTTGGGACCAGGCATACCGATACCTGTACGGCCTTCACCACCACCATGAGGATGTGATGCAGGATCCATCGCGCTACCGCGTACAGTAGGACGCCAGCCTTTCCAACGGTTACGACCAGCCTTGCCCAGCTTGACGTTACCATGTTCGGTGTTGCCCACTTGTCCGATTGTCGCCATGCAGCGCTCGTGAATTAAACGTACTTCGCCACTGGGCATACGCACCTGGGCATAAATACCTTCCTTCGCCAACAACTGCGCGGAAACACCTGCCGAACGCGCCAACTGACCACCCTGACCGGGAAGCAGTTCGATGTTATGAATCTGCGTACCTACCGGGATGTCCTTAATCGCCATCGCATCGCCGACGCGAAGGTTCGCGTTTGCGCCGTTGCCGACGGTATCGCCAACGCGCAGTCCCAACGGAGCGATAATGTAGCGCTTCTCGCCATCTTCATAGCGCAGCAGGGCAATACGCGATGAGCGATTCGGATCGTATTCAATCGTTGCGACCTGGGCGGTGCAATCGAATTTATTGCGTTTGAAATCAATAATACGATAACGCCGCCGATGACCACCACCACGATGGCGGATCGTGATTCTACCCGTGTTATTGCGACCACCATGCTTACGCAGGGCCTCGGTCAGCGAACGCTCCGGGTGTGAACGGGTGATTTCCTCAAAGCTGTGGCCCGTCATATCCCGGCGGCCTGCCGAGGTGGGCTTGTAAACTTTTACCGGCATAACATTTTCACCTTAACTACGGGTTAAACAACTCGATGGTGTCGCCTTCATTCAGCGTCACAACGGCTTTTTTCCACTGCTTGGAGCGCATGTACCAGTTGCGGCCACGACGACCTCGCTTGGCAGGCATCACCATCGTGTTCACCTTCGTCACGCTCACCTCAAAGATAACCTCAACGGCCTCTTTAATCTGAATCTTATTGGCTTCCTGCGCGACTTCGAACACAAACTGATTTAATTCATCCGATTGGATGCTTGATTTTTCGGTAATCACGGGACGGCGGATCACGTCGTAAATGTGCAGTTCTGCCATAATATTAGCTCTCCTGTCCCCAGATCAACTTAATCACATCCAGCGCATCCAGCGGCACGATAACCTTATCGTATTGCAGGAGATCGCGGATATTCAGATAGCTTGCCCGCAGTGTTTTTGCGTTGGGCAGGTTATTGACGCTGCGCTGCACGTTCTCGTTTGTCTCGGCGACCAGTACCAGCGTTTTAACATCGCCAGCCAGTGCGCCCAGGATAGTTTTCATTTGCTTGGTCTTGGGCGTATCCAGACTCAGCTTATCGACAAACACAAGCTGCTGATCGCGCAGGAGGGCGCTCAAAGTTGCACGAATGGCCTGACGGCGCATTTTCTTTGGCATACCCTTGGTGTATTTGCGCGGGTGCGGTCCATGTGCGACACCGCCACCGACGAAAATCGGCGCACTCTGCGCACCGTGACGTGCACGACCTGTACCTTTTTGGCGATACCATTTCGCTTTTGTCAGGTTGATTTCACTGCGATCAAGCGTATTGTGCGTACCTAAACGGATATGAGCCATCTGACGCACATAGGCCTGATGCATCAAACCCGTGTTGATTTCGACTTCAAAAATATCACTCGGCAAATCAATTTTCTTGATTTCCTTACCGTTTTGATCCATTACTGGAACTTGCATGGTGTATCACTCCTTTCCACGTCTACCGGCGGCGCGGACGCGCTGGCTTGATTAAAACGATGCCGCCCTTCGCGCCGGGGACAGAACCCCGCACAGCGATCAGGTTGCGTTCCGCATCGACCAGTACCACTTCAAGGTTCTGAGTGGTAACACGATCATTGCCCATCCGCCCAGCCATGGGCAGCCCTTTAATAGTACGACCAGGGTTTGTGCCTGCACCCACCGAACCCGGTGCGCGCTCACGGTCAGATTGACCATGTGTCTTAGGCTGGCGATGAAAATTATGACGCTTGATCGTACCGGCGAAGCCTCGGCCTTTACTGGTACCGATCACGTCCACACGCTCACCTTTTTCGAAGGCGTCTGCGTTAATCTGCTGGCCTTCCTGCACATCAACCTGGTCAGCCAGGATACGGAACTCTCGCAAGTGCCGTAAGGCTGGCAAATTATTGCGGCCCAGATGACCGAGTTGGCCTTTGGTCAGGCGTTGTGGCTTCGTTACGCCAAAACCCAACTGTACAGCCACGTAGCCATCTTTTTCTGCCGTGCGTACCTGTGTTACATAGCATGGCCCTGCTTCAAGGACAGTCACAGGAATGACATTGCCCTTTTCGTCAAAAATCTGGGTCATGCCCACTTTTTTACCAATCATACCCTTCAAAATCTTGCCTCCAATGAGATGCTCGCGCCGTAATCAAACGCGCTCCAGATACGCATCCCCATTCATGATTATGCGAATTGGCGGGTTGGGTTAACCCGCATACGCCTTAAATCTTAATCTCAATATCCACACCGGCGGGCAAGTTGAGACGCATGAGCGTATCAATGGTCTTGCTATCTGGATCCAGCACATCGATCAGGCGCTTGTGCGTCCGAATCTCGAAATGCTCCTGAGAGTCTTTATCAATGAACGGCGAACGCCGCACGGTAAAGCGCTCCAGGCGAGTCGGCAGCGGCACGGGTCCCACGACACGTGCGCCAGTGCGCTCTGCCGTTTCGACAATGCGCTGCGCAGACTGATCGAGTACCCGGTGGTCATAGGCCTTAAGCCGAATACGAATTTTGCTCTTAACAACCATATCGAAATTCCTTGAGACAGCGCCGCTGTCTATGGTAGGAGATGCCGGGAGCTTGGTGTTGCCTCCCGGCATCTCTTAATCTGTCTGATGAATTTACGAGCGCCCTACTTCAGAATTTCGGTAATGACGCCTGCGCCGACTGTCAAGCCGCCTTCGCGGATCGCGAATTTGGAGCCTTTTTCCAACGCCACTGGGGTAATCAATTCGACTTCCAGGTTCACGTTGTCGCCGGGCATCACCATCTCGACGCCTTCAGGAAGGGTAATCGTGCCGGTCACATCCATTGTGCGGATGTAGAACTGAGGACGATAGCCGGGGAAGAATGCCTTGTGGCGTCCACCCTCTTCGCGCTTCAGGACGTACACTTCGCTCATGAATTTCTTGTGCGGGGTGATGCTCTTGGGTTTCGCCAGCACCATACCACGTTCAATCTGTTCACGGGTCACACCACGCAGGAGGATACCCGCGTTGTCACCAGCGGTAGCAGCGTCCAGTTCCTTATGGAACATTTCGATGCCAGTGATGATGGTCTTCATGATTTCGTCGCGGAGGCCAATAATCTCGACTTCCTCGCCCTTAATCATCTGACCGCGCTCAACACGACCCGTCACAACCGTACCACGACCCTTGATCGAGAACACGTCTTCGACGGGCATCAGGAAGGGCTTGTCCACTTCACGTACCGGGGTCGGAATCCACTTATCAACCGCATCCATCAAGTCAATGATGGGCTTGTATTCCGGCGCGTTGATGTCCGTGCTGTTCGACTCGTAAGCCTTCAGCGCCGAACCGCGAATGATCGGGGTGTCACCAGCGAATCCGTAGCTTTCCAGCAGTTCCGAAAGTTCCAGTTCGACCAGTTCCAACAGTTCCGGGTCGTCCATCTGGTCAATTTTATTCAGGAAAATGACCATCGCTGGCACTTCTACCTGACGGGCGAGCAGCACGTGTTCGCGAGTCTGGGGCATGGGGCCATCAGGAGCGCTCACCACGAGGATCGCGCCGTCCATCTGTGCCGCGCCAGTGATCATATTCTTGATATAATCACGATGGCCTGGGCAGTCCACGTGAGCATAGTGACGAATGTCCGTCTCATACTCGACGTGACGAATATTGATGGTGATACCGCGAGCCTTTTCCTCTGGCGCGTTGTCGATATCTTCATACTTCATCAGTTCGGCTTTGCCCTTCAGGCCCAGCACTTTTGTAATCGTCGCGGTCAGAGTGGTTTTGCCATGGTCTACGTGACCAATCGTCCCAATATTGACATGGGGTTTGTTACGTTCAAACTTTGCCATTCTATATCCTCTTAATCTTTCTGTTCTTAGATTATCCAGCGTCCGTAGACGCTTCTACAACGTTCTAACGTCCACCCTTGACGACTTCTTCAGCGACAGATTGGGGGGCGACAGAATACTTCTCAAATTCCATTGTAAAACTGCCACGTCCCTGGGTCATATTGCGCACCTGGGTCGCATAACCAAACATCTCGCCCAGGGGGACATTTGCACGCACAGCGGTTGCGCCGGAACGTGTATCCATACCCAGGATGATACCGCGGCGTGATGACAGATCACCGACGACTGAGCCAGTGTATTCATCCGGCACGTTCACTTCAACCTTCATGGTCGGCTCGAGCAAAACAGGTTTGCCCTTCTGTATGCCTTCTTTGAAGCACATCGAGCCAGCGATTTTGAATGCCATTTCACTGGAGTCTACGTCATGGTATGCGCCGTCTACGAGCGTGGCTTTGACGCCAACGACCTGATACCCGGCAAGTACGCCACCTTGAGCAGCCTCACGCAGACCACTTTCAGTCGGCTTGATGAATTCTTTGGGAACAGTGCCACCTTTGGTGCCATCAACCCACAATATACCGTCTTTTGCCAGCGGCGTTTCTTCTTCGGTGAGGGGATCGAATTCGATTACCACACGGGCATATTGACCCGAACCACCTGTCTGGCGCTTGAATGTGGTATCAACGCGGGCGGACTTGGTGATGGTTTCACGATAAGCCACACGCGGACGACCAACAGTCGCCTGGACGTTGAATTCGCGCATCATGCGGTCAACCAAGACCTCAAGATGCAGTTCGCCCATACCCTTGATTTTGGTCTGACCGAGCTTGTCATCCACTTCAATTTTGAAAGTGGGATCTTCTTCAGCCAGGCGACGGAGAGCGATACCCATCTTATCCTGGTCGCCCTTGCTGTTCGGCTCGATAGCGACCTCGATGACGGGATCGGGGAAGGTGATCTTCTCCAGCACAATCTGCTTGTCCGGGTCGGACAGCGTATCGCCTGTGAAAGTATCCTTCATACCGAGAATAGCAGCGATGTCGCCTGCATGAACTTCTTCGAGGTCATCACGGCGATCCGCGAACATACGCACGATACGACCAATACGTTCACGATGGCCTTTGCTGGTGTTCACCAACATCGAGCCAGCCTTGACCACGCCGGAATAAACACGGAAAAACGCCAAACGTCCTACATAGGGGTCAGTGATGATCTTGAAGACCAGCGCCGCCACAGGCTCATCGTCCGAAGCCTCACGAATGACTTCTTCTTCGGTCTTGGGATGAATGCCCTTCACAGGAGGAATATCCAGCGGCGAAGGCAGGAAATCAATCACGCGATCCAGCATCAGTTGAACGCCCTTGTTGCGCAAGGCAGAACCGCACAATACCGGATGCACCTTGCCAGCAATCGTTGCTGCACGCAGCGCACCGAGCAGATCGTCATTGTTGATCGCTTCTTCCATCAGGTATTTTTCCGTCAGGAAATCGTCACTTTCGACAATGCGCTCAATCATCTGTGTGCGCCGGGTTTCGGCTTCTTCACGATGACTTTCAGGGATGGGATGACGTTCAATGGTCGTTCCCATTTCGCCGCTGAATGTGACCAGTTCCATCGAGAACAGGTCAATAATGCCGCCAAAATCCGCACCTTCGCCGTAGGGCATCTGGATGACAACCGGATTCCCGCTGAGCCGATCCACGATCATATCGACACAGCGTTGGAAATTTGCGCCCGTGCGATCAATTTTATTGATAAAGCACATACGCGGCACATTATATTGATTGGCCTGACGCCAAACGGTTTCGGACTGCGGCTCGACACCTGCTACGCCATCGAATACGACCACACCGCCGTCGAGTACACGCAAACTGCGCTGCACTTCAGCGGTAAAGTCCACGTGGCCTGGGGTATCAATCACGTTAATCTGATGGTCGCGCCAGCTCGCAGTGATCGCGGCAGCCGTAATGGTGATACCACGTTCACGTTCCTGCGGCATATAGTCCGTCGTCGCCGCACCATCATGTACTTCACCGATTTTATGAACCATGCCGGTATAATAAAGCACACGCTCAGTAGTCGTGGTTTTACCAGCATCAATATGGGCGATAATGCCGATATTGCGAACTTTATTCAGATCCAGAGCATTTTCAGCTTTTTTAGCCATTTTCTGGTTTTTGCATCTCTCTCAAACAACGTCCCGATAGTGAGTCGGGGCAAACTTCAGAACTAGCGGAAGTGAGCGAACGCGCGGTTGGCTTCAGCCATACGATGCGTGTCGTCCTTTTTCTTCACAGAGTTACCTTGTCCACCAGCGGCATCCATCAATTCGCCTGCCAGCTTTTCCGACATATTACGTCCACCGCGCTTGCGTGAATTTTCGAGAATCCAGCGCATTGCCAGCGAGAGTGAACGTTCGTGGGGGACTTCCATTGGAACCTGATAGGTCGAACCACCCACACGCTTCGGCTTGACTTCAACCGAAGGAGCGACATTGCGCAGCGCCTGCTCAAAAACTTCCAGCGGGTCGCGCTTCATACGCTCTTCAATCATGCCAAACGCATAATACATGATGCCCTGGGCAACGCTGCGTTTGCCACCATACATCATCCGGTTGATAAACATCGTGACACGCACGCTTTGATATTTTTTATCTGCGGGTACAATCCGCTTCGGCGGACTTTTACGTCTCGACATAATTCAATATCCTATTTCTTCTTGCCTTTACCCGCAGCCTCTGGCTGGCCGGGCTTCGGACGTTTTGCACCGTACAAGCTGCGTCCCTGTTTGCGATTCTTCACGCCATCGGCGTCCAGGGTTCCGCGAACAATGTGGTAACGCACACCTGGTAAATCCTTGACACGACCACCGCGCACGAGTACGACGCTGTGTTCCTGCAAGCCGTGACCCTCACCAGGGATATAAGCCGTGACTTCGATGAGATTCGTCAGGCGGACACGAGCCACCTTACGTAACGCCGAATTCGGCTTCTTGGGGGTCATGGTTTTGACCTGGGTGCAAACTCCACGTTTTTGTGGCGCGCCTTTTTGACGGCGTGTGCGCTTCTGCGTATAAGCATTGAGCGTATATTGCAGCGCCGGGGCTTTGGTCTTGGTCTTCTTGGCCTTCCGCCCTTTGCGCACCAACTGATTGATGGTTGGCATAAAACTCTCCAATACTAGCGTTTTCTTCGGGCATGCAAAAAGGCGATCTAAACTACAGAACGCCCATATCTTCCTTACCCTGATGGCGAGCTATCTCGACATGCGAAACGCTTTCACCATACATCGCTCGGTTGTAGTGGCACGATATTGCCTCCAGTGAGGTTATCTTGCCAGTGTAGGCCGAAATCATAGCATTGCGCCCCACCCATGTCAAGGGAGAGGCGCTCAGGCTTTCAACGGTTTTCTAACTTGTGGTGCTATTTCACGGAGATTGTAAACTCGCCGTATCCCGACCAATCCTGTTCCAGCGCGTCATAGTAGGACGAATCGGTAGCGAGGATCAGATACTTGCCATCTTCGGGAAGTTGGATGCTGTCAAGCGTGGTATTGCCGCTGTCTGCCGTCAAGCGTGAGCCATCCGGCGCGAAAAGCTGAATGAGTGGCTCAAAGGTGTCGCTGGAAAGGCCAATATTGACCACATCCCCGGCAGCCGCATCAAAGGTGAAATAGTAGACGGGTTCGCTGCTGGTGGTTTCGGCAATACCTGCGTCGCCGATATTCAACTTACCCGCGAAAAAGTTCAACTCGTTTTCTTTGTAGCCACGCATATCAGTCGGGGGTGTAATCCCGCTGATTTCCAGTTGATAATGCTGCGTATCATTTAACTGTGAAGCGCTGTCAATATAGGCGAGGCTGGTTGCGATAATCGAGTAGCTGCCGTCATCGGGCAGCGAAACGCCGCTAATCACCGCCGAACCGGAACTGCCGCTGTTATCATCCGCAGCGATCAATTCACCGCGCGGCCCCAACAGCAGGAGGTAGGGGTCAAGTGTGGTTTCTTGGGTCATGGTAATGGAAACGACATCCCCCGCGCTGGCGTTGAATCCATAAAGATGCGCCGTCGTCGTATCTTCCAGCGAATCAACAATCACATCACCATCAACAAGGATAGGAATGCGAAATTTGAGTTCAGGCTGGGCGTTGACAACGCTAAAACCAATGGTGAATATGAGAATGAAGAGGATAGAGAAGCGTAATCGACGCATTTTTACTCCTTTGCGACGATTTAAATTATACGCTTGTTATGGCTGATCTGCCCCCCAATTTAGGGTGGATCGACTTTAAGCCGTTTGCGGCATCAAAACTGAGAAGGCGCGCACCAGTTCGTCTACGCCCACAGGCTTGCCCAGGAACATATCTGCCCCGGCCTTGAGCGCCTGATTCATCTGGAAGCCGCCTGTCGCCCCTGAGACGACGACAACGGGGACGTGCTGCCCCGGCAGTTCTTGTTTGCGAACATAATGCGCGAGATCAAGCCCGTTCATATCCGGCAGCATCAGGTCAAGCACGATAGCATCCGGCAATTTCTGGCTAATGAAACCCAGCGCGGCAACGGCATTGTGCATCACAGTCACGCGAAATCCGGCGTGTTCGAGGATCATTCCAAAAACGGACGCAACATCGGGATCATCTTCGACAATTAATACATGCTGCCCGTTGCCTAATTTCGGGATAACGGTATGGGGTGTTTTCGATTGAGAGTCCTTGACCAACGGAACAACCGCAAAAAGCACCTGCAAATGCAATTGGCCGACGGTCAATTCGTCACCGTGACGCAAGCGATATTCCTGATGCGGGATCAGCACATTATTGTTCAGCCGTGTGCCGTTCGCGCTGCCATTATCCTTTACAGAGATACGCTCTCCCTTCGCCACGATGATCGCGTGACGGCGTGAAACACCCTGGACATGCGCACCATAGGGCGAAAGATTTACATCCGGCTCAAAATTTTTCTCCGGGTCGCTGCGGCCAATGGTCATAAACTCACTGACACGCACTTGAATGGTCGATGGCGTACCAACCACCCGGAATTCGATCACCCAAGGCAGCACCTCATCGAGAGGGCCTGTCGCGCGTGTGGGTGTGGTCGTGATGGGTTGTTGAACAGAACCTAAGTGGCGGGTTTTCTCTTTATCAATTGCGCTGAGGTCATTCATCGCCATCGCAAGCATTCCTTAATTCATTTCACAATATAACCATACAGCACGTAATTGAATAAGCCCTATAGGTATCCGGTACTATCTCGAATGAGGATTATATGAAAATTGAGGCGCTAAATTAGAGCATACGAAGGGCGTGTGAGGATATTAATCGTAAGGCTTAGTTGTAGGGGCGCACGGCGGTGCGCCCACATAAGCCTTACCTGTTAATGTCTAGCGGAATAATTCGCGCACAATGATGTTTCGCTGAATCTCGCTTGTGCCTTCGTAAATCTGGAAGACTTTCACATCGCGCATGAGTTTTTCGACGGGGTATTCCTTCATATAGCCGTAGCCGCCAAAAACCTGAACAGCATCAATCGTGACTTTCATCGCCATGTCTGCCGCAAACGCCTTGGCATAGGCCGCCGCGCGTGGGTTGCTCACACCCTGATCGACGATCCATGCGGCCTGCCACACCAGTAACCGTGCCGCTTCAATATTAATTGCCATATCCGCGATTTTGTGGCTGACTGCCTGGTGCTGCCAGATCGGAACACCCATCGTCTGCCGTTCTTTGGCATATTTGACCGATTCTTCGAGTGCCCGCCGTGCCACGCCGACTGCCCCGGCAGCCACCCCTGGACGGCTGTGATCAAATACTTTCATTGCCAGCATAAAGCCCTGGCCTTCCTCACCAATACGATTTGCAGCAGGCACTTCGACATTTTCGAACGTGATTTCGGCAGTATCGGCGGCACGCTGGCCGAGCTTATCAAAATGCTTGCTCACGGTGATTCCTGGCGTATCGCGCTCGACGATAAAGCACGAGATTCCACGATGCCGCGCACCAGGAGTCGTCACGGCGAAAACGGTATAGAAATTGGCATAATTCACGTTGCTGATGAAAATTTTCGAGCCGTTGAGAATGTACGAGTCGCCTTTGCGCTCGGCGCGAGTCTGCATTCCAGCCACGTCCGACCCGGCAGCGGGTTCAGTGACGCAGTAGGCCGCCATGTGGCCTTTCTCAACCATGCGCTCACCCAGCCAATATTCTTTCTGCTGATCCGTACCGCTGATGAGAATCGGCAGCGACGACAAATTATTCACGCTCATGGCTGTGCTGATGCCGGAGCAACCGTAAGCCAGCTCCTCACCAACGATGCACTCTTCAAACACGTTCGCGCCGGGGCCGCCATATTCCAGCGGGATATTCAGGTTCACCAGACCGACTTCGCGCCCCTTTTTAATAATATCAATCGGAAACTCAGCGGTACGATCAAAATGTTCGGCAACCGGGATAATCTCCGTCGAGGCAAAATCACGCGCCATCTTCTGGAGCATTTTTTGCTCATCGCTCAATTCAAAATTCACGCCCGAAACGGCAACATTATTAACCATTTTTTAGACTCCAAAAAATTAATCAAATCTACGTTCGATTAATTATAGCATATCTTTATGCTACAGACGGATGCGGCGGGGATTGGATCGTCGCCTTTAAGTGGATGCAGCGGGAGGTTGCGCGGTCAGGCGTTCCTGAATAGCGGTCACTAATTTTTTTATGTCGGAGCGAAAATCAGGGTCGGGGTCGATAAAGACAGCGTTGCGCGTGGCTAAATTACGCAGTCCGAATGGTAAATCTTCCTCTTTAGGCATTGTTGCGCCATTGACCACGACGGGAATGACAGCAACCTGATCTTCACCACGATCTAAAGCCGCCTTGATCTCAAAACGCACATAATCGTCCTCATCACCCAACCGCGCCTTGTTGATTTCGCTCAACCAGCTTGGCCCGATCATCACCAGCATTACATCACAGGCTGTAACACGCGACTCGATCACCGTGCGAAAATCGACTCCAGCGGGAATGTCCTCCATGTCGCGAAAGACACTGGCTTTACCAAATATAGGCAGCAGGTAATCGTAAATGCGCCCGCAGACATCGCGGGTATCGTCACGGCGGTAATTGATAAAAATGAGCTTATCAGGATCATGAACGGGAATTTCGCGGATTTCAAACTCACGATATTCCACGCCAAGCTGCTCGACTGCCAGAGCGATAAGCTGGAATGCTTTGGCTTCGGGAAGTGTAAATCGAATTTCAATCGTCATCGTCAGAGGCCGTTACCTTGATTTTGCGGATTCCCGATTCCAGTAAATTTTTAACCTGATCTAACACGTCCTGAACATTCAGCCGTTTGAGATCGACTTTCACATGCGCCGTATCATCATCTTCCAGATCATCCAACACCTCGGCTGTAACGAGTCCGCCGCCGGAGGCAATCGCATTAATCAACGACTGGATTCCGGCCTCAAAGTCCTGGGTGAGGTCAATATAATGAAGGGGTCGCAGGTCTTCGGGGATTTCATAATGGGGCAATTGATCCACGAGCGCGATATAGAACGGCTTTTTCTGTTCCAAAGCCGCGCGATATTGACGGGCAATATAAGGAGAATTGACGGACGAGAGCGAGAGCAGCAGCAGCACATTGGAGGTATTTTCCAGTGAACGCTGAATCGCCTTCTGCCAATGCTCATCGGTTTTTACATCAAACTCGTTTTGCCAGACCGAAAAACCGGAGTCCTTGAGCCGTTTTCGAATGCGCCCAGCCATTTCTTCGTCTCGGTGCGCATAACTGATTAATACGTCACCCATGATCTTGCCTTTTGCTCATCGTTCTGCCTTCATTATAGTTCAGGGAAGGTTAGAAGGCCATTTAAAACGAAGCGGGAACAAGGTATTGGCCTCGTCCCCACTAGAAGTTTATCGCTTTATATTGTGGTGAATTTACGCCGCGCTCGTAATCTCATAGGCCACACCTTCGACCACGACGATCACGCGCTCGCCGACAGCGAAGTAATCGCTGAGTTCCGGTTTGTCTTCGAGCAATTGGAAATAGGCATCGCTCAAAAACTCGATCTTCTGCGTTTCCATCGTGTCCGGCGTGAACGAAGTATCCGTCCACACATCACCTTGCAGGATGAATGTCTTGTCATTCACCGTCTGAATGGGATTGGTGTTGGAGCGTCCATCCAATCGCCCTTCCTCGCTTTCGTCATCAGTCATCGCTTCACCGCCAGAGCCAGCAGTCATTGTCGGAGGAGTCATAGTAGGCTGAGGCATCGGTGCTTGTGCCGCTTGCAGATTAATCGTTGCATCGGCTGCTGCAACTGCACTAGAACCAGTCGAGTTCGATGCCAAACCCTGCGCTTCCTGCGCAAATTCACTTACGGCGCGGTCACGTCCGGCCTGCGAAAGAATATCATCTTCCTCGATCAGGAAACTGGTATACGGGGTGATAATGCCGTAGCGCACGCTCAGATTCACCACGCTGTCGATCAATTCCTGATTTTCGCCTTGCAGACGGATGCTGTTGAGCAGATCGCCGATGCGCCGGGTCGCCCACAGCCGCGAGATGAATGGTTCGCCGCCTGCCTGCGCCTGGAAATCGAGATTGGAATAGATGAAAGACTGTTCATCACCATTCACCGAACCGCGCAGGGTAATGGCTGTGTTTTCATTCGATTGGCGATAGCGCCCGACCAGCGTCAACTGCTCACCCGCGAACAAATCAGGAAGCTGTGATGGGTACATCCAGTCGATCTGCATCCCGCCGAAATCAAGCGCGATGTCGGTCATCACGGGTGCGCTGATCTTGCTGTACAGGCTGGCGACTTTTTCGTCAATGCGTTCGCCGGGGCGAACGTAGCTGCCCGTGCCGCGAAAATCCTGCACGACGGCATCCAGCAGGAAGGTATCGACATCATCGCCCACGCCAAATGTGAAAATTCGGACGTTGGGTTTTGCTGCGGCTTCCAAATTCTTGAGAATATTCTGCGTCTCAACTTCGCCTTCTGTCGCCAAACCATCGGTCATAAACAGAACAGTTGTCGGACGATCCGATTCGACCATATCGAGTGCTGTCGTCAACGCGCCGTTGATGTCTGTGCCACCAACCGCTTCCTGTCCGCGAATCCAGTTGATCGCGCTTTCGGCCTGTCCGGGTGCTTCCATCTCATTGCTGAACACGCGCCAGCCTGTGCTGAACAAAATCACGTTAAAACGATCTTCAGCATTCAGCGCCCGCAGCACAGTTGTTGCGGCTTCACGCGCCTGCTCCCATTTATCGCCGGACATGCTGCCGGATTGATCGAGGACGACAATCACGTCTTTGGCGATAATCTGATCGTCGGGTATGGTGACGGGCGGTTGTACCAGCAGCATGAAAAAGCCATCATCCGTCGCGCTTTCGCGGTAGGTAAGCAGATTCACGTTGATCGTATCGCTGGAAATGCCGTAAAAAAGGCTGAAGTCGCCGTCGACTACGAAATTATTTGACTCGAAGCCGGTGCGGAAGCCGCGATCATCGTCGGTGCGGGTGATGGCGACATTGTGGCTGGGCGAATAAATACTGCTGATCGGGTCATTGCCACTCACGTTGACGGCGATGCTCATCTCTTCAATCATCCGCTGACCGATTCCGGCGTTATTGATCGGATAAACGTAATTGATTAATCCGTTATCGACTTCCAGAATTTGCGAATATTGAATTTCGATGCGGCGTGAGTCGCCGGGTGGGATTGGGAAAACATTGGCTTGCACCGCGTTCATACCGACGTATTCCAGCAGCGCCGGGTCGCGATACTGGCGCACGATTTCATTATAGATACCGCGTGCTTCATCTTTATCGAGGATTTTCGCTTCAATCGGCTGACCATCAATCCACATGGTTAGTTGGTCAACTGCTGCGCCCTGTGGCAGCGGGAAAATAAATGTGCCTTCCGCCAATGCCTCACCCTGATTAGTGAACTGCATATCGACGTGTGTGGCGGCAATCTGATTTTCAATCGTCACATCGACGCGATGATAATCAACTTTCAGCCAGCTTGGATCAGTGAAAACACCGGGCTGCCGGGGCGGGCAATCAATGAGTGGGCATGGCGCAGCCGTACATGGCGGCGGGGGTGGGCATTCGATAATCACCTGCGCACTGGCAGCGGTGACACCTATCAGTAGAAAAACAAACGCTATCAGGTACTTGATGTGCTTCATTTTAGCCTCCAACATCCTATCTTATGGTCATAGGACGTTGGCAGCTGTGTTTTAGTTCCAATATGCAATTTGAGTTTGGCTGAAAGCGGATCGCTGATTGCTGAAAGCTTAAATAGCCGTCACCAGAATCGGGCGGTCATTGGTGATAATCACCGTATGTTCATACTGCGCCACCAGGCCATGATCGGTTGTGCGCAGCGTCCAGCCATCGGGATCCGTTTTGATACGCCCTTTTCCCGTCGAGAGAAACGGTTCGAGCGTAATCACCAGTCCTTCGGTCAATTTTTGGTTGGCGCGGCGCTCGAAATAATTGGGGATACTCGGCTTTTCGTGGATGTGTCGCCCAACGCCGTGACCGGGGAGATCGCGGATGGTGCTGTAATGACCGGATCGCGCGACATTCTCGATGGCTCTGCCGACGGCATGGATCGGTTGACCTGCCCGTGCGGTGTCAATCGCAACTTCCAATGCTTTCTTGGCGAAATCACAGAGGCGCTGCTTCTCCGGCGATATCGGGGGTACAACCATCGACGCGCCGTTATCGGCCCAATAGCCGTTCAGTTCTGCCGATACATCGACATTGACCAGATCACCCGGCTGAATCACGCGCTCACCGGGGATACCGTGTGCAGCTTCATCATTGACGCTAATACAGGTATAGCCTGGAAAGTTATAAGCCAGGATAGGTGCGGAGCGTGCGCCGTGACTCTTCAAGAATGCTTCGCCAATCGCGTCCAGTTCGGCGGTAGACATACCAGGACGCACCTGGTCCAGCATATGGCGCAGCGTGAGACCCACGATCCGGCCAATTTTCATGAGAGCGATAATGTCTTCCTGCGATTCAATCGACATGGGGAATCCTACTTATCTTAAACGTTTTACATACACCGTTTTAACACAATTTTTTACACTATAATCCATTTGCTAGACGAAAGATAGATTCCAGATATAACTTTTGAAATTATGTGTAAGGCAATATGCCAGAGTATCTTGATACAATATTGATAAAAAACATACATTGACAGCCCTGATCCTGAGGATTATTATCAATTTATCGTAAAGATTGAGATTAAAAATGGCTACTCAAGCACAACTGCATATTTGCAGCGCGCCGTTTTGTTGTTATATCAGCAAGTCCGCCCGACATCGTCCTCACACCTATACCACCTACCCACCACCTGACTGACGACCCATACTTGATATTATAAATCTTATCTTTTTTGCTTCACGCCTGTGTACGTGCTGTTCTATTTGTTGGCACATTAGGAGTCTATCGACATGAATATTGGCCGCATCCTAGTCGGCAAGCCGCTGCAAACCAAAGACCTGATCCACCAATCGATCAGTAAACCTGTTGGTTTGGCTGTCTTCGCATCCGATGCGTTATCATCCACTGCTTACGCAACTGAGGAAATTCTTATCATTCTGGCTTTCACGGGTGCAACCTGGGCGAGTGGCGGGAATATCCTCGGCCTCTCAATACCGATTGCCATTGCGATTGCAATACTTCTGGTAATCGTCACGATTTCTTATCGCCAGACGATTTTTGCCTACCCCGGCGGCGGCGGTGCTTACATCGTTGCCCGCGATAACCTGGGTGAAATTCCGGCGCAGGTCGCTGGTGCGGCGCTGCTCACCGACTATATCCTGACCGTCGCCGTGAGTATTTCCGCTGGCGTGGCACAGATCACGTCGGCGTTTCCAGGGCTGCGGCCTTTGCGCGTCGAGATTGCCGTTGCGGTAATTATCTTCATCACGGTGATTAACCTGCGCGGTCTCAAGGAAAGTGGTCGCATCTTCGCTGTTCCGACGTATTTCTTCCTGGTCTCCACATTCCTGATGTTGGGTGTTGGCTTGGTTCGCTTTTTATCAGGTTCGCTGCCAACAGTCGTTGATGTCGAAGCCATGCACCATGTTGTAGAACCGCTAGGCATATTTCTGATTTTACGAGCTTTTTCCAGCGGCTGTACCGCGCTGACAGGCATCGAAGCCATTTCCAACGGCATCACCGCCTTTAAAGAACCGCGCAGCCATAATGCCGCGACAACGCTGACATGGATGAGTGGTATTCTCATCGCGCTGTTCCTGGGCATCACCTTGCTGGCGAACCAGATTCACGCTGTACCGAGCGAAACTGAAACCGTCATTTCCCAGCTTGGCCGCACAATTTACGGTGAGGGCAGCATTTTTTATCTGTTAACGCTGGCAGGCACGGCGCTGATTTTGTTGATGGCCGCCAATACCAGCTATGCCGATTTCCCGCGTCTGGCAGCGCTTCAGGCTGCCGATGGTTTTTTGCCACGCCAATTAACCTATCGTGGCAGTCGTCTGGTATTTTCGTGGGGTATTGTGCTGCTGGCAGCCGCTGCTTCGCTGCTGGTAATCGTCGCCGACGCGCGTACAACAGCTCTCATTCCGCTGTATGCAGTCGGTGTGTTTATGAGCTTCACCATCTCACAGGCGGGTATGGTCGTCCGTTTCAATCGCATCAGCAAACTCAAACCCGGCGAAATCGGTCACAGCCTGGAAACGCCGTTGACCTATGACCCAACGTGGCGGCACAAGTTAGTTATCAGCGCCATCGGTGCGGTCTGCACGTTTGTCGTCATGTGCGTCTTTGCCATCACCAAATTCACAAGTGGCGCATGGTTTGTGGTGATAGTGATCCCAACCCTGGTTTTCATTTTCTTTCGCATTCACCGCCATTACAAAGATGTCGCTATCAACCTGAGCCGCGAAAGCACGGCAAGTGTGCGGACACAACCTGTACGTACTGTCATTCTGGTTGACAATGTTCATGCCGAAACAGTACGCATGGTCAACTTTGCCAAATCTCTGGGGCATCGCTGGACGGCCATTCACGTGGGCGTTAGCCCGGAAAAAGCCGAAGAAGCAAAAACAAAGTGGCAATCGCGTATCGGTGAAGGCGAATTAGTAATCATTCCATCGCCCTATCGCCAGTTGATTGAGCCGATTCGCGACTATATCGAGCAGCTCCAGGCTGAAGAACCCGACTGTTTCGTTCATGTCATCATGGGGCATCTCGCGATGGAAAATTACTGGGAGCAGGCACTCCACCAGAACAGCGCACTCATCTTTAATCTAGCGCTGGCACAAATGGAGGATGTCGCGGTAACAACCGTTCCTTATCAGATTCACCATATCCATCGCCAACCGAAAGCTGTGGTCGAACCACAAGCGCCTACAGAACAAAACTAATCTCGTTTGATCCTCGAAATGCGCTGGCTTCCGGCGCATTTTTGATTCCACTTGAAGTGGTGTTCTGTACGAAAATGCTTCGCGCGTTATACTGATGAGACTTACCCAAATTCATTGAGATAAAATTATGAAAATTACCAATGTAAAAGTGCTTGTCACCTGCCCTGGGCGCAATTATGTCCTCGTCAAAATTGAGACGGATGAGGGGCTTTATGGCTGGGGGGACGCGACGCTCAACGGGCGCGAACTCGCCGTTGCCAGCGCCCTTGAGGACCATATCGCGCCGCTGCTGATCGGACGTGACCCGGATCGGATCGAAGATGCCTGGCAGATGATTTTTCGGGGGACGTACTGGCGCGGCGGCCCGGTGTTGATGACCGCGCTGGCAGGTGTTGATCTGGCTTTGTGGGATATTAAAGGAAAACGTGCCGGGCTACCCGTCTATTCGCTGCTCGGCGGCAAAACGCGCGAGGGTGCGCTGGCCTATACTCACTGTGGTGGCGAAGATTTTCACGAGGTTGAGGACGAGGTGCGAGCAGCGCTGGCACGCGGCTTCAAAAATGTTCGTGTTCAGGTCAGTATCCCCGGCAATGTCGGCACCTATGGCACTGCCCCAGGCCGCAGCACTGTGATGGGCAGTACGCGCCCGGATATGCCCTATGTCGAGCAGTGGGAACCTGCACCCTATCTGCGCACGATTCCCAAAATGTTTGAACATCTGCGTGTCGCGCTCGGTGATGAAGTCGAGCTGCTGCATGACGTTCACGAACGCCTGAACCCGATTCAGGCATCACGACTGGCGCAGGAACTCGAACCTTATCACTTGTTTTTCCTGGAAGACCCGCTGCGCCCGGAACATAAAGAGAGCTTTCGGCTGATCCGCCAGCACACCACGACACCAATCGCGATGGGCGAGCTATTCCACAGCCGTTGGGAAGCCGTGCCGCTGATTACCGAGCAGTTGATCGACTTTATCCGCTGCGACATTGGGCATATCGGCGGTCTGACCGAGGCGCGGAAAATCGCCGTACTTGCCGAAACGTATAACGTGCAAACCGCATGGCATGGCCCCGGCGACATCGCGCCCATGACTCACGCTGCTAACGTTCACCTGGACATTTCGATCCCCAATTTTGGCGTTCAGGAAATGGTCCATTTCCCAGAGGTCACGCAGGAAGTGATTTTCGGCGGACCGACCTTTGATAATGGCTACATGGTCGTCAGCGACAGGCCGGGACTCGGCACGGATGTGAACGAAGCCGCCGCCGCGAAATATCCCTATGAGCGCTCCTATCTGCCAATGGTGCGTCGCTTCGATGGCAGCGTCCACGACTGGTAAATCAATGAAGTGATTCAAGCTTTTCAAAAAGAGAAGGATAGTGCAAAGTGGTTAAAAGCCTCACAAAGGAAAATAACCATGAGCACTATCCCGACCAGTGTAACAGAAGAGCAATTTGAACAAC
>JALHNB010000007.1 GCA_022843745.1 Anaerolineae bacterium
CTTTTTTACGCCGTCTCGCCCATCTCTTGCCCGCCACCTCCCGCATGTCCTGCCGTTCTCTCCATCCTTTGACCTTTCAGTCTCTCCGGCAGGTCTCTTAAGTTGGTGCATATGGGGCGGTTCGCGAACCGCCCCTACAAACCAGATTATGGGGTTGGCGGTGTTGGCGTGATAACAGACAGCGCACCCGCTAGAAGCTTCGCAGTGACGGGAGTGTTCCCGATTGATTCATCTTCGCCGTCCGCAAATAATTCTTCTTCACGCTGGGTGGTTACGGTAATCTCTTTCCCTTGCCAATGCTGAAGCGATTTTGCTAACTCGGCTGTTTGCAGCGACGTTCCAATCGCTGGCAGAATCAACTGCTGCCAGTTTGCGTCGATCAGAAAAACATCCATTAAACCGTCATCAATCTTCACCTCGTTAGAGAGTGAAAGTCCTAAAATGCCGAGCGTATTGCTATTGGTCAGCAGACAGGCAACGCCTTCTTTTTCGATAGTTTCGCCGTCAATCGTAATGGTGTAGGTATTAACTTCTGGTTGTGTCAGCGATCTCAAGCCGCCGACGATATAAGCCAGCCAGCCAAGTCGATCTTTGAGTTCCCGATCTACTGCTGCACTCAGGCTGCCCGCGAGTCCCGTTCCGGCTCTCAGTAAGAAAAAATCATCCTCAGTTTGGCAGACATCAATTTTGCGTACCTGCGACTCCGGTTGGAAAACCAGTTGTGCGGCATTTGCCAGTTGAATCGGCAATCCCAGTTCAAGCGCAAGCGCATTCACCGTGCCGCCTGGGAGAATGCACATGGGTACGCCCGTTCCGGTGAGTCCTTTCGCCACTTCGCGCTGCGTCCCATCGCCACCATAAGCCATGACAAGATCAGCACCGCTTTCCGCGAACTCGCGTGCCAGTCGTTCGCCATCGCCTTTTTTATGGGTGATGCGAGCATCCCACTGCGCACCGTGAGATTTGAAGACATCATTCAGAATGTTCAGCATTGGCTCGTTATTGCCTGCTGCCGGGTTGATAACGATCTGGATATTTTTGTAGGGTGATTCGTTTGTTGACATTAAATCGTGTTATCCAATACTCTAAATTTCCACTTTGTAATCGAGCTTAATCTCATCGCCAGTCATACCGCGAAACCCCCAGTTATGGCGCGGCGTTTCAGTAATCGTGATTTCGACATCATTCGGTAGGATATGGACTTCAGACTCAAGGCGCTCGAACAACAGATGAATGAGCTTCTTTTTGGTTTCGACGGAGCGCCCTTCAAACATTGAAATTTCGATGATCGTATATTGCTCGGTTCGACCATCAGGGTAATAGAAATCGGAGGGATCGAGTGCTAAAAAACGGTGGGCGCGTTTGCCTTTAGGAAAATCAAGCGCGTCCATAACGCAGGAATGGATGGTGTCGGAGATTTGCGCCTTATGCGCTTCTAGATGTGACCGCAAACCGTAAATTTTGATCTGCGCCATAATATTCCTTATTTGACAGGTGGTTTTTCGCGTATCAGGCGATCATAACTGCCTTGCCAGGACGATTCTTTGCGGGTGAGTTTGGTAATCTTAATATCTTTGAACAGGGGAAGCAGCTTAACTATGATGAGCGGGAGTTGTTGCCAGTTGTCGCTGAAAACCAAAGCCTGAATTTCGTCGGCGGATGCCCCGGCCCAACGCCAACGTTGGCGAAACTCTTCGGCTTTCATCCAGTAATCGCGCTTTTCCCAGACTTCTGCGGACTGCTCGATGCCCTCGTCAATTTCCCGGAAGCTGTAGACCAGCGTCGCCACCATATCTTTGGCTTCTTCGTCTATAGTGCCTTTTTGACTCAGACGGCGCAAAATTTCAGCGGCTGTGCGCATATTCTGGTTGCGTTTTTTACCCGTGCTGTCTGTATTAATGACACGACCCATTGCGCTTCAAAATCCTTCTGCTGTTATTCGTCCAGATGTGGCTTAATGTTTTTTACTACTTATCCAGATGCGGCTTAATACCTTCGCTACACATCCAGGTGTGGCTGAATGCCTTGATTACTCGTCCAGATGTGGCTTGATGCCTTTGTAAATGCGTATGCCACCAATGGTCTTCAGGATGGTCGTCGGATCTTTTTTAATGCGTTCGGCCAACTCGCGGGGAGAAAGCGGCTCGTTGTTGTTCGCCAGGAATACGCGAAAGATGCTGTCAACGAGCGATGTCTGCGGGTTGATAAAATTTGGGTCCTGAGCAGCCAGCTTGATCGCGAGTTGCAGCTCGTCCAGTTGGGAAACTTCGCCCGTAAGCGGGTCGATAAAATCGACGACGCGGTGTTCTTCGCTCTGGATGATACGTTCACGCTGTTCTGGAAGAACATGGCTCAGTAAATACGTTCGCAAATCTTCCGAATTGCGATCCCACCAACTGTAATCAACGTTGAATTTGGTATCGAGGGTGGGCTTAATCAGCGTGCTTGGTTTTCCTGGGATCGCCATAAATGTTCCTAACTTTCGCTCAATTTCCAGTAATGCCCACCGACGTTCTGGAAATCGGGATTAGCCGCGAGCATGGCGAGTATCGGGCCGGGCGGACAGCGCTTGATGACGTTGACGGCGCTGTAAATGGTCTTGGCGTGTGCCGTTCCCTGGGGAGTCAAACGCCCCAAACCCGGTATGATCGTGCGCAAAATGGTCGCCAATGGCCGTTTTTGCTGTTGGGTGAGTTCGAACAGGGCATCGACGGCTGCCAGATCATCCGCGCCCAGGATCATCAGATCATCATATTCCGCGCCAATATTGCGCTTGTGGTTATCAAAGCCAATCTGGTTATTCTTGGGGACGATCAGGCGAATCCATTCGCTGCGGGCTTTGTAGGCGTTAAAATTGATGACGACTTTGCCGGGGGTATCGCTTTTAGAAATTGTTACGAGCGCCCCAATCGGCAAACGATGCTTGCGGAAAAATTTGTCCGCGCCAAAAACATAACGTTCTTTGCGCACTACCCAGGCAGGGTATTCCTCGCCGTCCTGACCATCGACCAGAATGACGCTGACGCGCGATGTTTGCTGCGCGGTGGGGAAGACCAGCCGCATTTTGGCGTTCAGCGGCAGCGTACCCATTCGCCGATGTGGATAGTTCAGCGTGATGGTGGCTTCCTGAATAGAGTCCTGAATGTTCGGCGGTGGGGATAATTCGTCGTCGATCTCTGCTTCGAGTTCCAGCATTTCTGGCGTGAGCAGTGTGCGGTCATGGTCAACGGGTGTGTAGCGCAGCATGGTTGGTGTTTGCTGAACTTCCGGCGGTTCATGACTGAGCAGGAACCACAACACCATTCCGGCGGGGCCAACTTCATCAAAGCGGCTGTCTTCGCGAAGGGCATGATTCATCGAGAACATCTGTAATTCGATGGATCCACTTCCCAGGCCGCCGATTTCATTGACAATGCTTTCGGTATCCATCGGCTGATTGTTGATGTCGATCACCGCTTCAGCCAGATTGAGATGCCCTTCGTTGACCTCTAAAATGAGGTCGCGCGGGAACCAATGGCCGGAAACCTGAATCAATGCGTCTGTTTCACCCAGGCTGTTTTCCAGCGTATAGATGATGTCATCGCCGAACTGAACGATAATCTCATCGGCTGTCAGTTCACCATCGGTGAGATAGGTCGCATAAGATTCGTTATCTTGCTGGCTCAACACATGAGGCACAGACAGATCAATCGCGAATTCACGCACTTTTCTGCTGGCGTCTTCCTCAAATTCAACGCCCATGACATTGAAGGTGTTGTATTCCGGGTTGCTGCCTTCGCGGGTGTGAACGATGGTTGCGGTGGCGTAATCGAACGACGGAAAGATGACTTTCTGACCGACTTCGTAAGATTGTGACGGGTTATAAAAACGCGCGTCTTTATAGTGCGCTTGCAGGGCGGCTGTTTCCTGGGCGAGTCTTTCCTCAACCAACGCACGCGCCAATGCATCGGTTTTCATGGGCTTTTCGTGTTCCAGCAATAAGCTGGTCAGATAGTCCAGGTCTTCTTTTTCAACGGTGAAATTTCGCGCCCAATGTTGAACGGGTATCAAAAATTACGAGCCTCCACTGCGGGGAAATCGAGCAAAATTGAGATTTGCATTAAATTGTAATTGGAAACGAGATTATAGCTTAACTCTAGGGGTTATTGCAAGCGTTGGGTTGACCCGTTATCCCCTGTCAGTTATACTAATCCTTCGTCAATTCGATGTCATTCCGTCAGAGGTAAAACTGTCATGTCAACCAAACGTACTTATCAGCCGAAAATTCGCCGCCGCGCTCGCGTGCATGGTTTCCGCCAGCGTATGGCGACCAAAAATGGCCGCACTGTCATTAACCGTCGTCGTCGTCATGGGCGGCATGAGTTGGCTGTGCAGCGTGTTCATGTCAAGAAAGTTAACTGGAACGCTTAAGCTGAAGAATGCAGCGGCGCTTCAGGCTTTGCCGTAGGGAAGATTTTGCGCGTTTGCGTCAGTCTGGGCGTGCCTATCATCATCGCTCGATGATTTTGAGTGTACTGCCCAGCGGATTGAATGATAATCGTTATGGATTTATCATTACCAAGCAAATGGGCAATGCCGTCACCCGCAACCGAGTGCGCCGCTTGCTGCGTGAAGCGATCCGCCATCTTCATCCACGACTTCTGCCTGGATTTGATGTTGTCATCGTCGCCCGGCGCGATATTGTCGGGCAACCTTTTGCGACTATACAACGTACAATAGAAGAGTTGATGGATAAAGCCAAGCTGGTGCGAGTGGAAAGTGATTAATCGTGAAGGTTCTGGCATTAGCGCTCATCCGGTTCTATAAGCGATTTATTTCGCCTGCACTGCCGTCGAGCTGTCGTTTTCACCCTACGTGCTCGGTCTACACCTACGAGGCGATTGAACGTTACGGTGTCATTCGGGGGGGCTGGTTGGGGGCGAAACGTATTGCCCGCTGCCACCCACTGAATCCTGGTGGCTATGATCCCGTCCCTGATCTAGAGGAGTAACTGCTTGAATATCGTGAAGTTTTTCGCGCGATACCCCCTACTGGGCCTCGCGATTTTTGCAAGCCTGCTGGTTGGTGCCTGCTACCCGGTGCGCCTGGAGGCTGATTGGCCTGGATTAGCCACCGTTGGCGATCAAAAAGATATTCTCCTGGCCTACAATGACCGGATCGTGATGATCGACCCGGAAGATGGCAGACCCGTTGAACTGCGCAACGATGATGGTGAAGTGCGCCTGGATGATGATGGCAATGCCCGTATCTGGGAGTTTAAAGGTGTTGATGGTCAGGCCAGTCAGTTTTATTCTGCGCCTGTTCTGTTAGATGAAAACACGCTGCTTGCCCCGACCTATAAACCCACAGACAACTTTATTTTCGAAGTTGATTTGCCGACGGCGCGTATCGACGGCGCTGGCGTTGCGGTTCCAGGTCATGTGGTCGCTGATGTTGTGAAAAACGACGACCTGATTTTCGTGGGCTTGAGCGAACGCAATCTGGTCGCCTACGAAACTGCCGATTTAACAGAGCGCTGGACAATAAATACCCAGCACGGCATCTGGTCACACCCGTTGATCGTCGATGATGTGATGTATTTCACCTCGCTCGATCACTTTTTGTACGCGGTTAACCCGAATACGGGTGAAGAAATCTGGAAACTGGACTTGCAGGGTGCTGCCCCCGGTGCGCCAATATTCTATGAAGATCATCTGTATGTAGGGACTTTCGCCCGCAAAATCTTCGAGATTTCAACTGCTGGCGCGATCACGTCAGAATACACGACTGACGATTGGGTTTGGGGTTCGCCGATCATTATCAGCGATATTTTGTACGTTGGCGATATGGGTGGGCATCTGTATGCGCTGAATATTGGCGCAGATGGCTTATCGGAGCGTTGGAAAGCAAAAGTCGCCGAACGCGCTATTCGTGCAACACCGCTTATTTCCGATGATTACATCGTCGTGGGTTCGCGCGACCATAAGGTCTATTGGCTGAATCGCGCAGACGGTACACCTGTAACCGATGTGGAGGGCCCGCGTGTACGCACCCTGAACGGTGAAATTTTGTCAGATTTGCTGTTAATTGAACCCAGCGATCAGGTCGATATTCCTGAGCCATACGTCATTGTCAGCTCAGTCGCCAATGACAATTTGTTAGCAGCGTTTGCCCTGTCTAGCGGGGAGCGCGTCTGGACTTATGGACGATAGGAGCGCATATCGATGTTCTGGGATTTAATCCTTAACCCGTTTGTCACGTTACTGACGTTTCTCTACTCGATCCTGGGACAAAATGTTGTTCTGGCGATTGTTGTTTTCACGATCCTGGTACGTGTAGCGATTTTGCCGCTGACTGCCCAGCAGCAGCGCTCTGCGAAAGAGATGCAGAAATTGCAGCCGGAGTTGAAAAAACTCCAGGAAAAACACAAAAATGACCGCGAAAAGCTGGCGCAGGAACAGATGGCGCTCTATAAAGAGCATGGTGTCAATCCATTTGGTGGCTGTTTGCCACTGCTCATTCAGTTCCCGATTCTGATCGGCTTGTATCAGGCGATTATTTTCGCGCTGGCCGCAACACCATTCCAGTTACTTGATCTGTCGAGCCGCTTCCTGATCCCCGGCCTCGATCATCTCGTCCCGCTGAATAACATGTGGCTGGGCATGGATTTGACCAAACCCCCGACGGCTAACCCGACCTGGGCGTTGGCGCTGCCGGCATTGGTGTTGGTGACAACCTGGTTGCAATCCAAGTTGACTATTCCGCCCGCGCCACCCAGTGACGATGGCAAGCCGAACCAGGCACAAGCCATGACTCAGTCGATGACGACGATCATGCCGCTGATGTTTGGGTTTTTCTCGCTTTCGTTTTCAGTGGGTTTGTCAATTTACTTTATCACCGGCAATATTATCGGTATCATTCAATACAGTTTGATGAATGACCAGAGTGGCCTGCGCAAATTTATAGATCGCCGTAAAGAAAGCGTTGAAGCCCCTGCGACCAAACCGCGATACGTCGAAGGAAAAGTTGACGAGAGCGTACCAAAAGCGATTGAATCGCAGCCGAAGACAAAGGTCAAGACGAAGGTCAGCAAAACCAAGTAGCGTGCTGCCTGCGTGAAATAGAACACGGACGGAAGCCCGTCCGTATTATTTTTGAGGAAAAGCCGATGAGTGCAGAACGTTTTATCGAATCGACGGGCGAAAACGTCGAAGATGCCATTGCGAAGGGCCTGGTCGAACTGGGTGTTGGGCCAAATGATGTGATCGTCGAGGTTCTTGAGGAGCCATCGCGTGGTGTATTTGGCCTGGGAGCGCGTCCCGCGAAGGTACGTTTACAGGTTCTTGTGCGTCGCCCTCCTGCTGCGCCAGTCGTGGCCTATGAAGAAAACGCTGATGAAGAACATGCGGTGCTAATCAACAGTGCGGAAGTTGCCGATGGAGCAGCCGACGAAGATGCCGAAGTGGGCAAAGTGGTGCTTCTGGAACTGCTGGATAAAATGTCCTTCCGCGCTAAAGTAACCGTAAAACGCGCCGGGGGAAGCCAGGATGAGGATGAAACACCCTGGTTGCTTGATGTCAGCGGAACGGGCGATCTGAACGCCTTGATCGGGCGCAAGGGAGAGACGCTGCAAGCGCTGCAATATGTTACGCGCCTCATCACCAGCCGAGAACTCCAGCGCCGCGCCAATATTATTGTCGATGTCGATGGTTACAAGTCGCGCCGGACGAGCAAACTGCATGAACTGGCACTTCGTATGGCTGACCAGGCCATCACACAAGGGCGCACGGTTTCTCTGGAGCCGATGCCACCCTATGAACGCCGTATTATTCACATGGCACTGCGCAATCACCCGGATGTAATCACCAAGAGCATCGGTGAGGGCGAAGGGCGCAAAATCACTATCGTACCCAAATAATGCCGATATCACTCGACTACCTGCTCGTAGGCCACGTCACGGCTGATCTAACGCCCAATGGTCGTCTCCTGGGCGGGACGGTCTCTTTTTGCGCGGCAGTGGCAAAAGCTTTCGGTTTGAATGTTCGTGTCGTGACCAGTGCTGCACGGGGTGAGCCACTTCTGGAACAGCTTGAGCCTTACGTTTCCGAAATGATCGTTCTGCCTGCCGACTCGACCAGTACATTCGAAAATATTTATGGCCCCAACGGACGCACCCAGTACATCCGGGGCGTTGCCGCGCCGATCACCATTAAAGAAATCCCTCCCGAATGGCTCACAACGCCGCTGGTGCATCTCGCACCGCTGACAGGCGAAGTTGACCCGCAAATCGCTCATCATTTTAAAAACTCGACAGTGCTTTTAACACTGCAAGGCTGGCTGCGCGAATGGGGTGCGGACGGACGTGTACGCTTCAAGCGCTGGCTCAATCCGGCGGTGCTGCAAGATATTGATATTGTGATCTTCAGCGAAGAAGACATTCTCGAAGCGCCTGATCTGGAAGCCGCTTTCGCCCAGGTCACGCGCCATCTGTTTGTGACCCGCGCTGAAAAAGGCGGCACCTATTATCACAATGGGCAGCCGTTCCATTATGATACACCCCAGGTTGAGGTTATCAATCCTACCGGGGCAGGGGATGTTTTCGCGGCTTCACTGCTTGCCAGCCTGCCAGTTTTTGATGATGATTTCTATCGTGCGGTAAGGGTTGCGGCGGCTCTGGCAGCATCATCGACGACGCGCATCGGCCTCGCCAGCGCACCGACACCGGAAGAAGTTCAACGTGTACTCGATGAGGTTCGTATTAAAACATGACAGTTGTTGATCGCGTTCTCCACAACGGAAATATTGTCACATTGGATTCCCGCCAACCGCGCGTTTCTGCGCTGGCGATAACGAGCGGGCGTATCGTCGCTTATGGCACAGATGATGAAATTCTACCACTGGCCGGGGCAGGCACGATTCGTGAAAACCTCGGCGGCAGATTCGTGATTCCGGGCTTGATTGACGCACATATCCACTGGAAATTGACAGCGCACGCGCTTCATCAGGTGGATGTCTTTGAAGTCCCCAATAAATCAATCGCGCTTCAGCGGGTTGCCGAACGAGCCGCCGTCACTGCGCCGGATGAATGGATTACGGGGTGGGGCTGGACTCAGGATTTTTGGCCGGATCGCGCATTCCCGACAGCCGCCGATTTAGATACCGTCGCACCGCATAACCCCGTTTTGCTGACCGCCAAAAGTGGTCACGCAGCCTGGGCGAACAGCGCAGCTTTACGACGCGCTGGTATTTCCGCCGACACAGCCGACCCGGACGGTGGTCAACTGATGCGTGATGCGGCTGGAGAGCCTACCGGGATTTTGCTCGAAAATGCGAGTGGGCTGGTGTATAGTACGATACCCATTTTGACACCTGAAGAAATTGCCGATCAAATGGCTGTCGCGCAGAAGTTGGCGTTAGCATCTGGCATGACCGGATTTCACGATTTTGATGGCCCGGACTGCCTGATCGCGCTGCAAATTCTACGTGAACGTGGCGAATTGGCGCTGCGGGCGGTCAAAAATATCAATAAAGACTGGCTGCCTGCCGCGCTGACAACGGGCTTGCGAGGTGGCTTTGGCGACGATTGGATTCGCATCGGTGGCCTGAAAATTTTCGCAGATGGCGCACTTGGCCCACGCACCGCTTATATGATTGACCCCTATGAAGGTGAGCCGGAAAATTACGGCATCTGTGTGGTCGATAAAGAAGAAATGATGGAGTTGGTCAGTCAGGGGAGCGCCGCCGGGCTGCCAGCGACGATTCACGCCATCGGTGATCGCGCCGTTCATGATGTGCTGGATGTTTATGAGGCTGTGCGCAAGGAAGAAGCCGCGCGTGGCGAGCCGACTTCTGCCCGTCGTCACCGCATCGAGCATGTGCAGATTATCCATCCCGACGACGCGCACCGCCTCGCCGAACTTGATATTATCGCCTCGATGCAGCCGATCCATGCCACCTCGGATTATCAAATGGCGGATCGCTATTGGGGCAAGCGCAGCAATTTAAGCTACAACATTCGTGTGCAGCTTGACCAGGGCGTGAAAATCGCGCTTGGCTCGGATTCTCCAGTCGAGCCGTTTGAGCCGCTGAAAGGCATTTTCGCTGCTGTCACCCGCCGCCGTCCCGATGGTTCGCCAGGGGTAGACGGTTGGTATCCTGAGTCACGTCTGACGATGGACGAGGCATTGCGTGGCTTCACAATTGGGCCTGCCTATGCCGCTGGCATGGAAAATCGTCAGGGCAAACTTGCGCCCGGCTTCCTGGCTGACCTCGTGATTCTGGATCGCGATCTATATAAAGCGCCCAGTGATGAAATTCTGGATACAGAAGTGTTGGGAACGATGGTTGATGGCCTGTGGCGTTTCGGCGGTGTGTAAACCAGTTTAAAGCGATGAATATTGCGTTAAAATTTGCCTCATGTTGAGGCATTTTGTTTTATATTTTGGGTTGATTGCTGAATGTATGATTTTATATAAAGGAGCGTATCGTTATGAGTGTTCGTCCCGGAATGATCGTAGCAGGACATGAACATCGCGTCCAGGGGCCGATGCTGCAAGTCGGCACACCTGCCCCTGATTTTGTGCTGACAGCCAATAACTGGTCAAAAAAGTCATTAGCCGACTATGCAGGTAAAGTGAAAGTTTTGAGTGTCGTCCCATCGTTGGATACGAGTGTCTGTTCAGCGCAAACACATCGCTTCAATGATGAGGCCACATCATTGGGCGAAAATGTCGTGATTCTGACGATCAGCGCGGATCTGCCCTATGCTCAGGCGCGCTGGTGTGGCCTCGAAGGTGTTGAACGGATAGAAACGCTCTCTGATCATTACGACATGAACTTCTCAAATGCTTATGGTGTCTACGATACGGATGCCCGAATATGTCAACGTGCGGTTTTCGTCGTAGACAAAAATGACCTCATTCAACTCGCTGAATATGTTCACAATATCGACTTTGAAGTCGATTTTGTTGCTGCGCTCTCTAAAGTACGCGAACTCGTTTAATTTGCAAAAGGGTAAATAAAAATGGGCGATATACGAATCGAACGTCTGGCAAAAGTGCTTGTCGATTATGCTTGTGATGTGAAGCCAGGGATGTGGGTGGGTATCTTGGGCGACGTGGTGACTCTGCCCGCGCTGCGTGAAGTCTATAAAGAAGTCATTCGCGCCGGAGGCAACCCAACACTTTTCATCAGCGATGAACAAATGTCGCGCCAATTTGTCCGTGAGGCGAACGACGATCAGATCGCGTGGCTTGACCCCAGCCAGACACTTTATTACGAAAAGGCCGATGTGTATATCCGCATCGGCAGCAGTACCAACACCCGCGCTATGTCGAATATCCCCGCCTCGCGCGTGCAGAAAATCAACGCTGCTCGCCGCCCCTGGCTGGATACCCGTCTGAACCGCGCCGCCGAAGGATCGTTCGAATGGGTCGGCACGTGGTATCCCAACGAGGCCAGCGCCCAGGAAGCCAATATGAGCCTGGAAGAATACGAGGATTTTGTTTTCGGCTCGTGCTTCTGCGACAAGGAAGACCCGGCGGGCGAATGGCGCAAGCTTTCAGCGCACCAGCAGAAAAAAGTCGATTGGCTGAAGGGCAAAAAGCACGTCCGTTTACAAGGCCCGAATGCCGACATCCAACTCTCGATTGACGGGCGCACCTTCATCAACAGCGACGGCCACAAAAACATGCCCAGCGGCGAAATTTTCACTGGCCCGGTGGAGGAATCAGTCAATGGCTGGATTCGCTTCAGCTATCCGTCGATTGTCGGCGGCAGGGCGGTCAGCGGCATCGAGCTAAAATTTGAAGATGGCAAAGTTGTTGAGGGCAAGGCTGAGACCAACGATGATTTGCTGCAAGCGCAGTTGAATACCGATGCCGGATCACGCTACCTGGGTGAATTCGCCATCGGCACAAACTTCGGTATCAACAAATTCACGGGCAATATCCTGTTTGACGAGAAAATCGGCGGCACGGTTCACTGCGCGATTGGTATGGGCTACCCGGAGACAGGCAGCAAAAATCGCAGCGCCGTCCATTGGGACATGATCTGCGACATGCGCAACGACAGCACGATTCACGTCGATGGTGAGTTGTTCTATCGCAATGGTGAGTTTGTAGTCTAGGGACGCAGGCGAATCATGGTAATTTGGGGCGATGAACGCATCGCCCCCGTATTTCCCCTGCGACATAAGGGGTGACATTTCCTTGCCGGAGATAGCCTTGCTGTCAGCAGCTTTACGCCGTCACTACCGGAATATTGGCGCATTCGGATGGCGTACCTACGACATCGCTGCGCACCCACGTCCCATCGGTGAGTCGATACCAGACCATACCATCTGCGCCTTGCGCTTGTCCATCTGCCTCAACCGTCTGCCCGGCAGACAAAGCGCCCGCCCGATCAAATTCTGTCCCCGGCCCGCTGCGCAGGTTGGCGTTGCTCGGCGCGGTGATCGTGCAACCAGATGTGGATGCTGTGGTTTCTTCAGTGGTTTCCGGTTCGGTTGTTTCTTGTGATGTTTCACCGCCACCCTTCGTACCCCACAACACAACGCCTCCAGACTGACCACTTGAGGCCAGAATTGTCCCATCGGGGCTGAATGCCACACTGTTTACATCCTGTCCGTCAGGACTCTCCAGGGCAGCCAGATTTTCTCCCGTTGCGGCATCCCAAAAACGCACCGTGCCGGAATCCCCGGATGCAATCACCTGTCCGTCGGGGCTGAAGGCTAGAGTAAATACCTGATTTGCATGGCCTTCAAGCAAAACGCGATTATCATTTTGGAAATCCCATACCCAGGCCGCCGGGTCAGAACCGCCATAGACCAGCAGTGCGCCATCTGGACGGAAGCTCACGCTGGAGATGTCGCCGATTTCAGTTTCAAGAACAGCTTGAACAGTCTTGGTAGCGATGTCCCAAATCCGTATGGTGTTGCCGCCACCTGCCGCCAACGTTGCTCCGTCTGGGCTGAACGCCACACTCTCCACAGGTGTCAGGTTATCGTTATCCACAAGGACTGCTTGTTCCGCGCGGGATGCCACATCCCATAGGCGCACACTGCCATCGAGCGCGCCGGATGCTACCAGGAAGCCGTCTGTGAGAAACGCGACACTCTCGACTGGGGTATCATGCTCCTGCATAATTCCACTGCCCTCGCCAGTCGTTGCATCCCACAATCTCACTTGACCGCTGCCTGTGCCAACCGCCAGCAAATAACCACCGCCGCCGAAAGCAACACTGGTTGCCCCATCCGTATGCCCTTCCAATACCAAACGACTTTCGCCAGTCGCTATGTCCCACAAATGCACACTGCCATCGGATGCGGCAGCGGCTAACAAGTTGCTATCGGGATTAAAGGATAGGCTCTCGATTGAAACCGTTTCATCACCCAGAGTCATGAGCTGAGTTACCCCGGCTGCATTCACCGAGGTGATGGGTTGTACATCATCGAGTGGCGATTCAACAATAGGCGCTGGCCCATCCCCATACTGAATAGACTCCATCATCGCCATAACTGTTGGCTTTAACGCCGCCACATCTCCGAAACCAATCAAAGTACCGAACATTCCCCCGCCAAAATCAATGACCGTATTCAGTTGCCCCATAAAACTGCTGCCAGATTGCAACGCAGGAAAACCAGCGATAATCAACTCTTCCGGTTCGTTGAATTCGAGCGCAGCACGGGTTTCCGGGTCTTCTCCAACACCTATTTCGAGTAGCTCAAGTGCTGTGACGGGGGCGTAACCGCTGTTCGCGCTATCGTAAAAGCTGACCTGGAAAAGCGCTCCATCACCATTAAACGCAATCGGGCCGTCTTCACTATCGGTGACATCCCAGCTCGCTGGGTAGCTGATCGTGAACTTCCCATCGGCTGAAGTATAAGTTTCTGTCAATTCCTGTTGAGCGATGAGCGCAGCCGGAAAAGTAAAAACGAAGGCGAAAAAAATGAACAGGAACAATACATTCTTGACTCGCATACTCTCTTCCCTCTGAAATTACCAAACAGGAGATTGGCGTGCGGTGATAATCGGTAGGAATCCGTTTGGTTGCCAATAAATGAAGTCGTTACAGAAAAGGGCTAATCTGTAGGTTAGGGACACGAGTAGCTCCGTGTCCCTATCATTTGATATGCTATTTGGGGTCTACCGTGTTCGTCCAGTCGCGCCGGACACGCTGGGTCTGCGACTGGCAAATCTGATTGTCAGCGGTCACACCCACCACATAGTACGAGAAATTGACTCCCGGCCCAATCGCGCCGAGGCTGGTGTCAATGTTCATGGATGTGTAGGGGCTGAGTATTTCGGATGCTGAAACCTGCTGACCAATGGCATTGAAGATACGCACCTGATAACGGGCGATATAAGCTCCCGAACGCGGCGGATCCCAATAGAACGTGATCGAGCCGTTGGGGAAGTCCGGCGGTGAACTGGCGCGGAATCCCGTGCAGTCCATGCCACCGTGACTTGGATAAACGGGCGGCGTGTATGGGGGCGCATAGGTTGGATATGAATAACCGTTATACGGTTGCTGTGGGTAATAAGAGTTGTAGTAAGCGGCAGTGTTCGCCGTCGCTGGTGTGTAGGAATAACTTTGTGCAGGCGTGTAGACAGGTGTGGGTTGTTGATAGGTTGGGGGCGCTGTCGTGCCGCCACATGGGATGACCAGAACTTGCCCGGCATAAATACGGTTTACATCATAAATCCCGTTCGCCGCCGCGAGTGAGGAGAGACTCACGCCGTAGTTCAGCGAAATACGAAATAGATTTTGCCCTGCCTGCACAGTATGTGTGCCGCATGTGCCGTCCGCAAGTGCGACCTGGGGGACAAACATCGCGATAAGTGTTGCCAGAATTACGCTTAAAAAGATTTGTTTACGCATCATTTTGCCTCTCAGTCAATCATAAAATGAGGTCTGATTCTATGATATGACAACTCGGTTTGTCATTTGGTTCGATATTACTAATCTAAAAGCGGCTGCGTTAGAAAATCCGAATTTAACAGACTGAGGCGTTAGAAAATAGCAACTTAAGTATGAGAATCGTTTGAAAATATTCGGCAGGGTAGGGAATAAAAAACCGCCTTGGTAGGCGGTCAGGAAATTATCGGCGAGGTGGGAAAGGGTAGCGCGATGGCTGCGAAGGCTTTTTGTTGTTGTTGCCACTCGTTAGCCCAATGGCTGGTCGTCGTGCCAGGAAATCGCTGCTGGCACGGAGTTGGCGCAGCAGGCTGTCCACCGATTGCTGTAACAATTCCAGCGTAACTTCGGTACTGTGCATATGTGCCGCCAGCATTCGCGCGTGGAGCGCCGATTCGCGGACGAACGCACCCGGTTGACCGATCAACTGGGCGACAACAGCGGCGTGCTCATCTTTCCACTGGTCGGCCATGTAGTGTCGCAGCATTTGTTCAGCATGGGAGTCGTCCTGAATGGTCGGGATGACAAAAATGCGATCCAGGCGACCAGGGCGCTTGGAAATGCGCTCGTCAATCACTTCTGGATAATTGGTCGTTGCCAGTAGTAGCGCACCCTGCGGATTATTGGGCGATTCCACCCCGTCCAGCACATTCAAGACCCGCGCTTTATCATCTTCGTGCAGATAAGCGTCAATTTCCTCGACAATCAGCAGCACCGGATAACGTGCGGCGGTTACGGCCTGAAGTGCACGTTGAATTTTCTCGAACGACGCGCCATCACGGTCTGAACCGGACACATAAACAACGATGCGTCCTTGCTCGATAGCGAGTTTCGCCATCGCCGCGCACAGCATCGTCTTGCCCGTTCCCGGTACACCCGCCAGCAATAATTTGCGGAATGGCGCGAGTTTTAGCTGGCGATAAATATCGACACCCTTCGAGAAAAACGCTTCCATATCTTCGAGAAGCTCATTTTTCAGGTCATCTGGCAGAATCACATCTTCCCAATCAACGGTTGGGTCAAAAAAAGCGTCGGTTCCGCCGATAATATAGACATCACGGCGGCGACGAATGCGTGGACGTACCGCCCGTGCGCAGGCGAATTCAAATGCCGCCCAGGTTTCCAGTTTATCGGCTGGCAATACGGCAACGGCGGTCAAATCCTGAACATCGTCATCAAAATAGGAACTGGCGTAAATGACCTCAAAAGGGCCTTCATCGGGGACGGAAAATTTAAAAGCGTATGCGCCCGCCGTAGCCATCAACACCGTTGATTTTCCACGCGAGCCGTAATCGCTGATCGGAACAACGGCTGGGCAGTCCAGCGCCTCACGCCCATCAAAACGCGCCTTGCCACGCAGCCTGCGTCCCGCCCTGACCTGATTTTGTGCAATCATGTTGCTGCATTCAGCGGATGCCCAGATGGTCACGTACTCGCGATCCGGCCAACGTTCCTGCCAGACCTCGGTTGCCCATTGAACCAGGCGTTCATATTGCATATCGTAGCCTTTACTCTTCTTTTTTAAACCCAAGCTGGTGTACACCGACTTTGCTATAGATCGAGGGATAAATTGAGGTCGTCTTTTCCCCCGGCGATGTGGATTTATTACCGAGTCAGTGTCCATTATAAAGCCTTTTCCCAAAATATGTAGGGTACTTGCGGTTTTATACGTTTACGTACAGAATTCACAAAAATGCACAGAAATGACAAACTTGTGACCACGATTTACGCTACTCATCCCCGTTACCCTGAACATACGCTGACCGGACACCCTGAACACGCCGGGCGGATTCGCGCGGTCTGGCAGCAGATGGACGACCTGAAGACACGCTTGAAATCGGTTGTGCCGGAAGCGGTAACAACGGAAATGATTCGAGCCGTTCACACACAAGACTATTTTGACATTCTACAATGGGTTTCAGCCTCCAATCAAAGCAATATCCGTCTCGATGGAGATACCTACGCTGATTCAGGTTCTTACGAGATCGCGCGTTTGTCCGCTGGTGGGGTGGTTCGCGCTGTCGATGAAGTTCTCAGCGGAAAGGCTGATAATGGCCTGGCGTCGGTGCGTCCGCCGGGACATCATGCCATGCCGAGTCATGCGATGGGCTTTTGCATATTAAGCAATGTCGCCATCGCCGCGCGTTATGCCCAGAGTGTCTATGGAATCGAGCGCGTGATGATCGTCGATTATGACGTGCATCACGGTAATGGGACGGAGGCCGCGTTTTACAATGACAGCAGTGTGCTTTTCATTTCGACTCATCAATATCCGTTTTATCCCGGCACAGGCTCAATCGAAGATACTGGCGAGGGTAAGGGAGTTGGCTATACGCTCAATATCCCACTCCCTGCCGGACACGGCGATCATAATTACGCGGCAATTTTTCGCGATGTGATCTGGCCTGCCGCCGAGCGATACCAACCCCAATTCATCATCGTTTCTGCCGGGTTCGATGCCCATTGGAATGACCCGCTGGCAATGATGATGTTGAGCTTAAAAGGCTATGACCATCTAACCCGCGAACTGATCCAAATGGCGCAAAAGCTGTGTGGCGGCAAAATCGTATTCGCGCTTGAAGGTGGCTACAATTTGGAAGCGCTCGGTCATGGTGTCCGCAATGTCGCCTATGCGCTGCTAGGGGATTCAACGATCAGCGACCCACTGGGGATGGCTCCCAACCCTCGTGAGCCGGAAATCAAACCCTTAATCGACAGGCTGCGGAAAATTCACAAGCTTTCTTCATGACTATTGGGCAGTCCTTCTTCGTCGTGATGACGCAGTGTTGCTTCATCCTTTGAAAACCGCCGGATGAACGCCAGCACAATCCAGATGATAACCGTTGCGGACAGCGCCAGAAACCACGCACCTGTGCCGACAGCCATACCCATCGCTGCCGTGACCCAGATACTCGCTGCTGTGGTCAGGTCACGAACATTTTTCTTGTGCTGAATAATGGTTCCTGCGCCGAGAAAGCCTATACCGACGACAATCTGTGCCGCAACACGGCCTGAATCAGAGCCGGGGAAGGCATGGATCGAGAGCAGCGTGAACAGACACGCGCCGATCCCGACCAGCATATGGGTTCGCAGCCCCGCAGGGCGATTGCGGCGCTCCCGATCCATGCCGATAATCATGCTCAATAAAGCCGCCAGAATCAGGAAAAAGACGGCTTCCGCTTGTAGAGACAGCGACATGTTGACCTCAACTTTTGGTGGTCAGATCGTCACTATTGACGGGTCACTGACTTTCTTCAATTCCCTTTCGCAGCGTCGTGATCTGCTCCTGATGCTGGCGGAAGGTGTTTTGCTGGGCGGTATAACGCTGCGCGAGAACATCCAGACGGCTAAAAATTGGTGTCAGCACTTGTTTGCCATATTGCGTCAGGCGGTTGCGTTCTTTTTGCGTCAGGTCATTGAGCGCGGTGTGATAGCTTTTTTCCACCTGGTCGATGCGCTCGTTAAAGTCGCGCTTGGTATCCGATACGATGCGATTGTAGTAACGTAGGGCAGCAATACCTCCACCAATTGCCAGCGGTGCGCCGATCACAAATGCCAGCGTTGCCGTTGCATAGATCACGCCCGCGCCAATGACACCGCCAGGTGCGGCAATCGCCAGAATCGTCAGGACAAGGCCGCCGAAAGCTGCCGCTGCCCAGGTCGTGAAATTGTTCATGTTGCCCTGGAAATTTTCCTGAATCTCGTTCACGACTTTGCCAGTCGAATAAGATTTGAGTTCCGATTCGGCAATACGAATCGCCTCTTGCAGGCTTTCGCGCTGTTCGGCATAAACGCCCTAATCCAGTCCGCTTAACTCCTGTTCCAGCAAATCGCGCAGTTGGTTCAGACGCTCAATAATGCCGCGCCAATACAAACGACTCTGGTCGATCACGGCGTTGATATAGCCGCCCGTCGCCTCGTTAATATCGCGCATGGCTCGCCCGATCACGACCTCCTGAAACTGGCTTTGCAGGGCTTCGCGCGAAGGCATCCGCCCGATTTTGCGCGGCGAAAGATTCGAGTCGATGAAGGTGATTCCGCGCTGGCGCATCCCCTCGAAAACCGCGTCGATTTCCGCACGCGCACCTGCAAGCTGTGAATCGAGGCCGCCTGCTTGCTTTTCGAGTTCCTGCTGTACCTCGCGCACTTTCGCTGTGTCCGCGCTTACCAGATCGGCCTTGCCCTGGATACCATCCTGGTAGCGCTTGACAACGTTTTCAGCCATATCTAGCTGCGCCAGTAATTTTTGTTTAGCGGGTGGCGCTTCGCTAAAGACTCCGCGCAGGTGCGCCCGTATCGCTTCGATATTGCCGGAGTCAGGCTGACCGTTGCGTGCTGCGGTGAGCGCTTCCCGCGCAGATACCATAAAAATCAGTGGGCGTAGATCGAGCATTTCTTCCGCTTGTCGCTCGATAAAACGCCGGACTTCCTGCTGTTCCTTTGGCTGCAACAGATCAATCTGATTCACCACCAGGATGATCTTTTTGCCGTAATTTTTCGCCAGTTCCAGATAAAGCCGTTCGGTTTCCCCAAAGGCGCGTTTGGCCGAAATGAGGAAAATGACGAGATCGCTGCGGTGCAAAAATGCCTTTGCGACGGACTCATGTTTCTGGAAGACCGAGCCTGTACCTGGGGTATCGACCATCGCCACACCGGGTGCGCCTGTATTCGGATGCGTCCATTCGCGGATTCCGTCTTCGCGCATGGTCGGCTTGCGGCTGATCGTATCGCCGTAACGGATCAATTCAATCGCCTCAGTCGTCGGTGTCACGCCCACTGGCAGCAGTTCGTCACCCAATATCGCGTTGACGAACGAGGATTTCCCAGCATTAAATTCGCCGATGACCGCCACCAGGAAAAAAAGATCGCGTAAGTCATAGGTGACATCCTGCAAGCGCTTGCGATCTTCCTGGGTAGTATCGCCCATTTCCGCCAGCGTGGCGGCGATGTCCCCCAGAAGTCGAATTTCGGATTCACGTAAGGCCGCTAACGGCCCGTCCAATGTCAATGTTGTGTTCAATTTAGCCTCTTAGCCTCTCAATCCAGACAACAGCCCTTTTTTACCCAAAGCTGCCAGCGCCGCTTCGATACCGACCATTTCCTGCTCGGCGGCCTGTAGTTGGTTCATTTGATCCGTTTGTGTTTGCGTTTGCGCTTCGATCAGGCGGGTGAGGGGGGCAATCGAGTCGCGCCGCAGTTCTGTTCCATAGGTCACTTGTTTGTCCGCTGCTTTGGTCAGCGCTTCAATATAGCGGGCTTGCAGCGCCAGCATTCGGTTGGTATAGGTCGTTTCCATTATGCGCCCGCGTATGGGTATCATGACCAGTCCCAGCAGACCTAAACCGATCAGCAAAATCAGAAGAATAAATGGAAGCTGTGGCTGACTTTGAGCGACTTGCCCCCAGATATTGAGTAAAGCAATCCCAAAAACGATCAGCAAAATCTCGTAAACCGCCAGATAGAGCATCGTGTTTTTGACGGCCTGATCGAGTTTTTCGACCTCAACGACCTGCGCCTCATTTTCAATCACTTCCAGATCAGCACTCACTTTTTGCAGCGGTGTCCGGTCATATTGCAGCGGCGCTTGAATATTGCCGATGACTTTCTGGCGAATAGAAGATGGGAGCGCACCGACTTCTTTGTGGGCATATTTTACAAGATCGTCAATATCCTGAATATCCTTGCCTTCCAGTCGTGGCGCGAGCTTATTGACGATTGTCGGCAGTTCATGGATAGGCTCGAAAGCTTTGCGTTTATCAAACGCGGTGTGAATGTAGGACACGTTACCCTGTGTCCGCCGCAGCAAGCCCGACAGCCCGATAAGCTCGACTACGCCGCGCGTAAACAAGCCGATTCCCTGCGAGAAGCGAAACACATCGCGAATCGCCTCGCTGCCGTTCATCGCCGCCGCGCCGAATTTCGCGCTCACCTCGGCGCTGGTATCGCGGATGATTTTTTCCTGTTCGCGTTTTTGCGCGGCAAGCTGCTGCTCGATATTGCTGGAAATATTCTGATAATGATCGAGCGCGGATTGGTTCGTGCGGACTGCTACCAGCGCCGCCTGACTCACGTTTTGCGTGATTTGCAGCGGTGTCCGCAGCTTTTGTCGCAGGCGGTCAACATCGCCAAGCTGCTCGTCAATATATGCTTCAATTTTATTCAGGCCGCTGGCTTGCCATAGTTCCTGGTTGAGCGTACCGCCTTCAGATGCCGCTAAAGCCTGTCTCGCTGAAATCATCCAGATTTCCGGCTCGAATCCCAGTTTCGCTTTGCTCTGGTCGAGGACATATTCGCGCACGGAGTTAGCTTCTTCCGGCGTGAGCAAATCGACCTGATTGATGACCAGGATCACTTTTTTGCCGTACTCTTTCAATGTTTGCAGATATTCCATATTACGTGCAGTCATGGCCTGTGTTGCCAGCATCACCAGCAGCACGACATCGCTGCGATGCAAAAATTTGCGTGTTGTGTCTTCATGTTTCTGGAAGACTGATTCCAGACCGGGCGTATCGACAAAGCTGACTTTTTTAAGCAGTGGCGAGGGGTAAAAAACCGCATCCACGTCACCGCCGGACGATAAACGCTGCGATTCTTCGCCCCAGCGCAGAATGCTGATTCGATCTGTCGTCGGCACAACGCCCACGTGCAGCAAATCCTGCTTGCCGAGCAGTGCGTTGATAATGCTCGATTTGCCGGAGCTAAACGGCCCCACGAACACCATCAGATAGGGGTGATCGGCGTGGAAGAGGGCATCGCGCACCTGCGCCACGCGATCTTCGGGCAGGTTATCGACCTTTGGCAGCACTTCCAGTAAATTGGTAATTAATTCGTACTCGCGACGGCGAATTGCTTCATAATCCGTCGCCAGTTTTGTTTCCAGGTTCTCAGCGACCAATACGTTACCCATCCTTCATGCTTATGAGTTTGGAGCTACAAACTCGCAGATTACAACGACAATCTATGAGCTTGGAGTTACTATTATAGTGTATTCCCTCCTGGCTTTTTGCTAAAGTCCCAAACCGAACTAAAATTGCTGCCAAATAGTGAGTACAAATGGGGAAACTGAATGACTGATCCTATTCAGTTCGCTTTGAATCAGAAACAGCGTGAACTTCAATTGGTGCTGGCTTTGGACGGTGTGCGCGATTCGTTTGATGACGATGAAGACCCGATGAACATGTTTACCGCCATCGCCGAATTATTGAAAACGTGGTTTCAGGCGCAGGCTTGCGGCATCATGATCCTGACCGAAGATGGCGACGATATAGAGGCTGTCGGTGGCGCAGGTATGTTCTATGAGACGACAGTGGAGCTTTGCCGCCGTGCGACCCAATTTGATGAGTGGAGTGTTTTAACCGATTGGCGCTGGACAAACGTCATCGGGATACAGATTAATCTCAAAAATCGACTGCTTGGTGGTGTGGTGTTAGCGCGTAACGCCCCTTCGTTTGACCAGGCCGAACTCTCGCTGCTGAAGGCGGCGGAAAGCCAGATTGACTCGTCTGTGCTTCAGGCACGCACGGTCTGGAAATTTATGCAGCGCAATCGTCAACTCGAAGCGATCTATGAAATTGACCGTTTGCGGGATTTCACTGCCAGCGAAAATGACCTCATCAGCGGCTTTACGGCGATTCTATTAGAGCGCTTCAGTGCCGAACTGTGCATGATTATTTTGAGCCATGTGGACAGCGGTGAGATGATCCTGCGTGGCGTTGTCGATAAACGTGATTTTCCGGCTGTGATGTTAGAGACGATTCAAAAGTCGTCCAATATTCTCGAAAGCGCTCAGATTATCCCGACTCCAGCGGGCATGGCAGATTTTAATCTGCTAGGCGCACCGTTGATTGTGTCGGGGGCGCGGTTGGGTGCGGTGGTGGTGGGGCGCAAAAATCGCTTTCTACCGAGTGAACGCCAACTTCTAGCTGCGATGACGACACAGATGGATTCGGCGATTGCTTTCAGCCGCGTAAGCCAGCAGTTGCAAAGTCGCAACCGGGAATTGGAGACGATTTATCGCCTCGACCGCATCCGTGACGAGGAGCAGGATTTTGATAAGATGCTCCAGCAAGCCCTGCTGGAATTGTGCAAGATCGTCATCAGCGAAGCGGGCTATATCATGCTCTATGATGACCAGGGACGGCAGCTTGAACTCCGATCCGCAACGGTTGAGGGATTGCTGACAACGCCGGACTATTACGAGGTGATTCAACGGTTTTCGCGCATGGCATTAGAAAACAGCAAGCTGGTTTATGAGAATAAGCTCGATGGGCCAGTACGCTCGATTATCGCTGTTCCGTTGATTTTGAATGATCGCATCATCGGTGTTTTCGGCGCGGTGAACAGCGGCAGTTCGCGCGGCTTTAGTGCCGATGATCGCCAAATTTTGAGCGCGATTACCAGTCAGGTCGATACCGCCATTTTCGAGCGTCTGGAACACCGCCGGATGCGCAATGTTTTGAGTCGCTCGGTTGATCCTAAAGTGTTGGAGCAATTGCTCACCCGTGCCGATTCCAGCTTGCTTTCGGGTGAAAGGGTCGTGTTGACCGTGCTTTTTGCCGACCTGCGCGGCTCAACCGAGTGGGCAGAGCGAACTGTTCCTGAACAATTGGTCGAAGTGTTAAACAATTTTCTGGGGCGGATGACCGATATTATCTTCAAACATGGCGGCACACTCGACAAATTTGTTGGCGATGAGGTCATTGGTTTATTCGGCTCACCTCTGTTTATGGAAGATCATGCGGCCCGTGCTGCCCACGCCGCGCTGGAAATGCAGGTTGCCCAGGAAGCGCTGCGCCAGGAATTGGCTGCGAAAGGCCGCGAACTTCCGCCGATGGGAGTTGGGCTAAGTTCGGGTGAGGTCATCGCTGGGGAATTTGGCCCACCGATTCGCACCGCCTTTACCGCGATGGGGCGCATCGTTAACCTCGGTTCGCGCCTGTGTGGTGCAGCCGAAGCTGGGCAAATTGTCATCAGTCAGGCAACCTATGACCTGATTCAATCGAACTGCGCCGCCAATCTGCTCGATACTCCCATTCTTAAAGGTATACGCAATCCACAACCAGTCTATGAACTGGTTTCAATGAAAGATTAAATCAAAACATGCTGAATGACTCGATACAATATCATAATGGTGCGCTGTTTTGTGACTCTGTTGCCGTCACCGAGATTATCGCGCAGGTCGGCACGCCCGTTTACATCTACAGCCTGAAACGCGCGCTGCATAATCTGGAGCAAATCCGAGCCGCTTTTCACGAACTTAACCCCCATATTCATTACAGTTCTAAAGCGAACTCCAACCTTGCCATTCTCAAATCACTGATTCAGTCAGGCGCGGGCATTGATGCCGTGAGCGCGGGTGAGATTCATCGGGCGCTTCTGGCGGGTGTCAGCGCTGAAAATATCGTTTTCGCGGGCGTTGGTAAGACCCCGAATGAGATTGCTTATGCGCTGGAGCAAAAAGTTGGCTGGTTTAACGTCGAAAATATCGCCGAATGCCAGTACATCAACGATGCGATCACGGCAGGGAAACATGCTCCGGCACAAATCGCGCTCCGCTTTAACCCGGAAGTTACCGCCAATACGCATCCTTACATCTCTACTGGACATGGCGGCGCGAAATTTGGCCTCACAGCCGAGGCGATTCGCTATTTGCTGGCACAGCAGGCCGATTATCCGAACCTGAAATTTACGGGAATCCATCTGCACATCGGCAGTCAGCTTCATGACACCGATGCGACCCGTCAGGCCGTTCAAGCCGCACTCGAACTTATCGCGCCATATCCCGAAATTCGCACGGTCAATATTGGCGGTGGCCTACCCGTCGCTTATAAACCGGATGAACAAATTCCGTCATTCGAATCGTTTGCAGAAACATTAACGCCGCTTCTCAAGGGATATACCGTGCTGCTGGAGCCGGGGCGTTCGATTATTGCCGACGCGGGCATGTTGGTTGGTACGGTGTTATATGTTAAGCGTCAGGCCGGGCAAATCTTTTATATTGCTGATGTCAGTATGGCAGAACTCATTCGCACACCGCTGTACAACGCGCATCATGAAATTGTGCCAGTCGTGCTGCCAGAGTCACTGCCCACCATTCCGCAAGGGGAGGGCAATTTCCTCGTAAATGTGGTTGGGCCAGTATGCGAGTCTTCCGATGTCTTGGGGCGTTCTGTGCCGCTGCCGGAGATGTCACCCGGTGCGCCGTTAGCGATTCTCACCGCCGGGGCGTATGGCATGGTGATGGCAAGTAATTATAACCAGCGTCCGCGTCCGCCGGAGGTTGTCGTCAGCGAAGATGGTCAAAGCTGGGACATCGCTCGCCGCCGCGAAACCTGGGACGATATGCTGTCCGCTGAAAACCTGTAAGCCTAAAACAGCCATTCAGGGTTATCGAGGCCTGTATATTCCTGAATGGCCCCGTAAACATGCTGGGTAAGTTCAGTTCTATAAACACCGATACCGCAGACACCATTTTCGAGCTTGTTGATACGTATTTCGCTGCCTTTTTTCACTTGGGTCTTTTTGAGGCAGGATTGTGGCAACCCCAAGAGATTAAGCCAATACTGCTCGATGCGCTGCATTTTGACTGGATCGCTGCTATGACAGTGGATATGAACTGCCATTGTAGCGTCATCGACTCTTAGCTCTTCTCGCAAAAAGCGCATAAAAAATAACATCATATTGGGATCAGAATTCACAAAATAAAGTTTATTGCGGTGTTTCGCGCCTTCTGCCCAGTACAACATACACCCTGCTAAATGCAATGGACGATTTTCGCGAGCTACTACCCGACCTTCTTCCTGAAAAGAAAGTCGCATTTTTCTTGCATTGTCTCGGTTTGAATTTGCACCGGAATTCTGCGCACCATAAAGTCTTTGATTTGCTTTTAAAGTTTTAACTTGCTCGTCAGTGAGCAAAATATCACGTACCCAAATACTAACTGTACTTGTAGAGATATTTAACATTTTGGCAATATCCCTAACGGATGTACCATTATGTCGCAAAGTACGTGCTTGATCTCTCATTACCTTCTTACTCATATAGAACCTCCGTTTATTTCATACATAATATAATAACGCAGGTTCGTTTTCAAGATATCAAGAATCAAAAAACCCCTATACGGGGTAATTGACTTGGTGATAGCTGGGCTCGAACCAGCGACCTTACGATTATGAGTCGTACGCTCTAACCAGCTGAGCTATATCACCCTACACTGGTATTGATTTGTGATAGCGGGGGTGCGACTCGAACGCACGACCTCCGGGTTATGAGCCCGACGAGCTACCTCTGCTCTACCCCGCAATATGTTGAGTATCGTATCATCCGTCATATCACGTGTCAATGGTTAGATCATGAAACTGATATAAGATTCAAAAAACCGATTGCCGAAATTTGAAAGTGCGCAAAATCAAAACCTGCCTAAAATGTCATTATTTACGTAATTTTTACATGTTTGGAGTATCATGCTCAAATGATTAGGCACGAGAAGGATATGTAACTTGGGTGATTTTCTGCTGAATGTCGTTTTGAGCAATGTGGTGATCTTCATTATTATGGGCATTGTGCTGGTGATGCTCACCAACTGGGCGCTCAGGCTGCGAGAGATTCCAGGCTATATCCTTGGCTGGTTGATCGGTATTTTCGTTATTATTCTGTTGAGTGTCATGTCACCGAGCGCTGAGGCGGTAATTACTGATCCGATGGTGAGCGCACCGGTGGAACTGACTTTTCTTGGACTCATTATCCCGTCATTTATTGGCCTGGTATTAGGCGTAAGTGTGCTGTCGCTGGTTCGATTTGGCAATAATACGCCGTCACGTGTTGGACGTGCTATGACTATCGCTGTGCTGCTGACGATCACCCTGGTCTCAGCTTATCTGTTGCTGCAATCAGCGCTGGCAGGTCGGCTTTCAATTGCGATTTTCCTGCTAACCTTTGGCATTGGCGCATTGATACACTACATTGTCCGGCGCGGAACTGTCGATGCGTCCAGTTTGAGAACGCGACTGCCGTTTCGGAACGATCTGTAATTGATAAAAATTCCCCAACAGGTGTATGCTTATCCCACACACCTTCATTCTTTTGAATCGAATCATGAGCCATATTTTTGTTAGCTATTCTAGCACCAATCGCCCTCTCGCACTGCGCCTCGTTGAAAACCTGGAGCATTTTTTTAAAGTCTGGATTGACCGCGAAGGCTTGGACGGCGGGGCAGCCTGGGAGCAAGCCATCGACGAAGCGCTCAAAGACTGCGCGGTATTTGTAGTTCTCGTCTCGCCCCAATCGAATGACTCGCAGTGGGTGAGGCGTGAAACCATCCGCGCCGAACAGCTTAAAAAAGTTCGCATCCCGATTTTGCTTGAGGGCGAACTCCCGCTTCGCTTGCTGGACATCCAATTTGTTGATTTTCGAGGTGATTATGATGGAGGCCTGCGCGATCTGATGGAAGTGCTGCAAGATCACATGAGTCCTGAGCAGAAGAATCAAAGCGAAATTGACCGCTTAATCGGCTCAGGCATTCGCGCCTATCTGAACGGCGATATTTCCTCCGCGAACAGCCTGATTGGGCAGGCCGCGACGATGGGAAATGACATTGCCGATAAGCTGAATGAACTCTGGCAGCATTTGATAGGGGATCGCGAAGAGGATTTAGCCACCGACTTGATGGGCAGTATTAGCATTCTGGAGAAGGCAAAGGCCGCCGGGAAATTCGCCAATGGAAACACACGATACGAGTGGAGTGTTGAAGTTGAAGCGCCGGATGCCGTCCTCGATCAAATCGACCACGTGAAATATGAGCTTCACGAATCGTTTGCAGTTCCGGTGCAAATCCTGCGTGATCGCCTGACACACTTCCGCCTGAGTGCGAGTGGGTGGGGAACATTTGACATCCAGATCGAAGTCCATTTTAAAGATGGAACTGTTGGCTCAACCGACCACGAATTAACGTTCGAATCGGCATTTTGAAACGTGATTCGACCTTACTCCTTGCCCCTTTTTGCGCTATAATGATCTGTCCACTCCGAACTGACGTTCTGTATCAATAGGAGATAAAATGCCTCCATTTCAGCTTGTCTCCGAGTTCCAACCTACAGGCGACCAGCCCAAAGCAATCGGCGGCCTGGTCGAAGGCCTTAGCAAAAACCTCCGCCACCAGACACTATTGGGCGCGACGGGCACTGGGAAAACCTTTTCAATGGCGCAAGTCATCAATCAGGTGCAGCGCCCGGCTCTCGTGATGGCACATAACAAGACGCTTGCTGCGCAGTTGTACGCGGAATTCAAAGAACTTTTCCCGCGCAACGCCGTCGAATATTTCGTCAGCTACTATGATTACTATCAGCCAGAAGCCTACGTCCCGCGCAAAGATTTGTACATCGAAAAAGAAACCGAGATCAACGAGACGATTGATCGTCTGCGGCTCTCGGCGACGGCTTCGCTGCACTACCGTCGTGATGTGATCGTCGTCGCTTCGGTGTCCTGCATTTACGGCGTGGGCGATCCGGCAGCATGGGGTAAAGCGGTGGTGGAGGTCAGGGTCGGCGATAGCATCCGCCGGGATGTCCTCCTGCGCAAACTGGTGCAGATTCAATACAGTCGCAACGATATGGATTTGCGGCGTGGTACGTTTCGGGTGCGCGGCGATACGCTCGAAATTGTCCCGGCATATGCGGAAATGGCTTATCGCGTGACCATGTTCGGTGACGATATCGAGCGCGTGGTCGAATTTGATCCTCTGACAGGCGAAATCCTCACCGAGCATGACCAGATGATTATCTATCCTGCGCGTCAGTTTGTCACCGATGACGAAAAACTGAAACAGGCGCTCACGGACATTGAAAAGGAACTGGATGAGCAAATCCGTTTCTTCAAAGCGGAGGGCAAACTGCTCGAAGCACAGCGCATCGAACAGCGCACACGCTACGACCTGGAAATGATTCGCGAAGTTGGGTTTACGTCCGGCATCGAAAATTATTCGCGCCATATGGATCAACGTCCGGCGGGCAGCTCACCATTCACCTTGATGGATTACTTCCCGAAAGATTATTTGCTCATCATTGACGAAAGCCACATGACCATCCCGCAGGTTCGTGGCATGTATAAAGGTGATCGCCAGCGTAAGGCAACATTGATTGATTATGGTTTCCGGCTGCCGAGCGCTTTTGATAATCGTCCACTCAAATTTGAGGAGTTTGAGGGTCGGATGGGGCAGGTCATCTACACTTCGGCGACACCCGGCCCCTACGAGCGCGAAATCAGCCAGGCTGTTGTTCAACAGATTATCCGGCCTACGGGTATTCTCGATCCGGTTATCAGTGTTCGTCCCATCGAAGGACAGATTGATGACCTGCTGCAAGAGATCGCATTGCGGGTTACAAAAGGCCAACGCGCTATTGTCACGACCCTTACACAGCGCATGGCTGAGGATTTGTCCGAATATTTCATCGAGTCGGGCATTCGCGCTCACTACCTCCATGCGGAGATCGAAACGCTTGAACGTGTCGAGATTCTTCGTGATCTGCGATTAGGTGTTTATGACGTACTGGTCGGTATCAACCTTCTGCGCGAAGGTATCGACCTGCCGGAAGTCTCGCTCGTCGCGATTCTGGATGCCGATAAAGAAGGTTTCCTGCGTTCAGAGCAAGCACTGATTCAGAATATTGGACGTGCGGCGCGGCATGTTGAAGGTGCGGTGATTTTGTATGCCAACCACATGACCGATTCGATGAAACGCGCGATTGGGGAGACGGATCGCCGCCGTAAAATCCAGGAAGCCTACAACACGGAACATGGCATCGTCCCGACAACGATTGTCAAGCAGGTGCGCGACCTGACAGACCGTGTTCGCAAGATGGTCGAGGAAGATCAAAAAGCTGAAGTGGGCGATCAGATCACGCTCGCGGACATGCCCAGAGAAGATATGCTGCGCATGGTCAAGGAACTTGAGAAAGAAATGAAGGCCGCCGCACAGGGGCTTGAATTTGAGAAGGCCGCTGTTCTCCGTGACCAGATCATGGAACTGCGTGGCGCATTGGCTGATCGTGAAGGCGAAGGTAGTCTGCTGCTGGGGTAGGTGTAAATGAAAAGGAGGAGCAAAGCAACGCCTTGTTCCTCCTTTTTATTGTTTTACTACTGCGTTACTTCGAGGATGAACAACCGACCATCCTCTGTACCTACCGCAAGTTGATTCCCCGTTGGACTGAATACCGGGTTCACCAGCGGTAAATCATAGACGAAAATCGCTGTATAAAAAGTGTCGTCAGGGATCATATTCATCAGCCATAAGCTCTGAATTTTGTCGGATCGCATCGACGCTGCCAGCATCGTGCCATCATAATTGAAACTTAACCCCGTCACCATCCCTAGCGTACTCATCGAATTCTGATAACCGCCCCCAGTCGCATTAACGACGATCACTTCTTTGTCGCCACCTAATGCTAGTTGCTGACCATCTTTGCTGTACGCTGCCTGCCGAATGAAATTTGAAGGCCAATCAAAATTTCCAGTGGCCTCCGCTGTTTCAGAATTCAGCAGCAGAACCGATCCGTCATTGTTATAGGCTGCCAGTGTTTCACCATCGGGACTGAGAAGCGCGTAGTAGCCGTTCAAATCGGCGGAAGTCAGCGGTTCTGCGTTCAAAATACCTTCTCGCATATCCGTCAGGTTGATTTTCTGGTCGGAATTTTTCGAGATGAGATATTGACCGTCCGCGCTGAATTGCAGGTCATCCCACAGCGGCGATTGCCACATTTCTGCAAGTTGAATCCCCGCCTGAACATCCCATATCCGCAGGGTTTGCTCGGCATTGAGAGTCGCCAATAATGCGCTATCGTCACTGAAGGCGATTTCCAGAACGCCAGGGCCGTTATCAGCGAATAGTCGTGCTGCGCCGGAAATATGGCCAGCATTCAACATCCATGTCCCTTGATACCCGGCGACTGCGATGGATTCTCCATCCGGCGACCAGGCAATTGCACGGCTGGCATCACCAGTGGGCAGTTGCATCTCCTGTACCACCCGCGCGGGAAAAGAGATTATTGGCGTGATTTGCGAAGGCGTAATTGACATAATTGGAGGGACGATTGTCGGTGGGAGCATGGTTGCATCAGCGCTCCAGGGAATGGGCGTTGCTGTGGAAGATTGCATATCAAATGGAACAATCGTTGGTACCGCTACAGGATCGGAGATGAGAGGTGCTTCGACGGTAGATGGCAGCGACGTTTGCGAGAAGGGAACAGGCGTTGGCGTGAAGGTTAGCGTAAAAGTGGGTAATGGGGTCGCGCTTTCTGCTGCAAACTGAGTTGCGTCCCCGACCATCGCTGTCGCCGTTAAATAGATTGGGTCTAACGCTGCCCGCGTTTCTGCTTCACTCACACTGGTTGGCGTAAAGGTCAAGGTCGCCGTCCCTGACTGGATTTGAACGCCAGAGAGGAATGAATCGCCATCAGGCCGCTGTCCATTTGCGAATAAAAGTGCGCTGGCGAAACCGATGACAGCCAGAAGCGCGGCAGCTAATGTGATTGAACGCGATGATTTGGGCTTTTCGTGAGGCTCAAAAGCCTGGATTTGTGCGATATTCATGATTTTTCTCTCCTGTGGATGAGTCGAATGAGAGCCGTTGAGAGAAGGTTTGGACTGAGCTTGCAGCCGTTGATAAAACGCGGGTGTCAACGCTGGCAGTTGATCGACGCGCGAGTTAGCCTCTGTTCGTACCACTTCAGCGAGTTCGCGCCATTCATCTAGTTCTGCGCGATGAATAGGATTCTCTGCCAGAAACCTCTCAAAATCCGCGCGATCTTCGGGAGACAGTGTTCCAGTCAGATACAGGAGCAGCAGTTCTTCCCAGGCTTTACGATTCATGGTCGATCTCCTTTCGCTGCAAAAGTCGGCGCAGCGTTGTTTTCGCGCGGTTCAAACGGCTTTTGACTGTTCCCGGCGCGACACCTAAAATCTCGGCTGCTTCGATGCCCGATAGCTCATGGTAAAAGATAAGCTCCAGCGTTTCCTTCTGGTCGTTTGGTAATTGGCGCAGGGCGGCCTGCATCATTTCTTGTTCGGTATAACCTTCGACAATTTTGAATTGCCCCGTGTCGTCCACCGCTACGTCATCGGCTATTGGAATGGGTGTGAATTTGCGCTGCCTTAGCGCACTCAATGCTTGCAGTCGCGCAATCGCCAACAGCCAGGTGCGCACCTGACTGTCACCACGAAATTGCTCTGCGCCGCGCCACGCTGCCAGCATTACGTCCTGCAATACCTCTTCAGCTAACGGACGATCATTCAAAAGACCGATGAGATATGACAGGATGCTGCGCCCATGCCGCGCATAAAGTTCATCAAGGGCGTGAACATCGCGATTTGCCATCGCTTTCACCAATTGCAGATCAGGATCAGTCATTGTTTCTCCTTGCCTCTCTATGTATTTAGTTGCAGGTAAGGTGAAAACGGTTCCATATTCATTTAACTTCCCAGTTGAATAAATTCCGTGATATAATAGGACTAATGTTCTATTTGTGAGATCAACATGATAGCGAATGATACAATACCCGGCCTGCAATATCAGCCTGATTATCTCGATGCGTTCCAACAAGAAGGGTTGCTGCAAAAAATTGACGCGCAAATCTGGTCTACGGAACTCAAGCGCCGCGTGCAGCATTATGGCTATAAATATGACTATCGAAAACGTAAAATTGATGACACGATGGCATTAGGCAGTTTACCGGACTGGTTGCTGAAACTCGCGGAAAAATTGCAAGTCGGAAATTTCATGTCCGCTGTCGCCGATCAGGTTATCATTAATGAGTATCTGCCGGGTCAGGGGATCAGCCCGCATGTGGATTGTGAGCCATGTTTTGGGGATACGATTGCGTCGATCACCCTCGGCTCGTGCTGTGTGATTGATTTCCGAAGTAAGCGCGATGACCGCCACCTGCCCATTTTATTAGAACCTGGTGGTTTGCTTGTTTTTAAAGACGAAGCGCGTTATCACTGGACACATGGCATCGTTGCACGCCTCGAAGATACTTTTGAGGGGCGCAGTTTCAAGCGTGGTCGGCGCGTCTCCATAACTTTTCGTATAACCAGCAATCTCATAGGAGCAAGCCTATGAATTACTGATAAAAATGTAGCTTGCGAAATTTCATGAAAGGTAGCGTAATGGAACTTCCTGCGGGCCTATTGATTTTGGTGATTTCAGCGGTTGTCGTTTTTTTGATATATTCTCAACTTAAACGGTCTGAAGAAAGAAAAATGAACAACTCATCACCAAATAATTTAGCATTTTCTTCTAATAGTCGCCTTCGCCAATCTACAGAGACACCGCAGCAGTATTATGAGCGCCTTGTTGGGAAATTCACGGATCGTATCAAACAAGAACCGAAAAATGTTACCGCTTATACAGATCGTGGTGGTGTATTCCTGCTCCTGGAGAAATACCCGGATGCGATTTCTGACTTCAACCGCGCGATTGAACTGAAGCCCGGTCACGCAGATGCCTATAACAACAGAGGGCTGGCGTACTTTGCTCAGGGAATGTATAGAGAAGCTTTAGCCGACTCTAACCGAGCTATCGAACTGAAAGAGAATGATGCTGGCTATCATCTCAATCGCGGTCAGGCTCACCGGAAGCTTGAGAATTACGAGAACGCATTAGAGGATTTGAATCGTGCTTTAGAGCTTCAGGGTGATCTCTATAATGCGCTCAAGGAACGCGGCGTGACCTACTATAAGATGGGGGATAAATACAAAGCGCTATCCGACCTGCAACATTACCAGGATTTGACAGGCCCAATTCTTAAAGATAAAGAAGCATTTAGGATTTTGTTGGATTTAGAACGTGAACAACGTAACGGTCAAATGTGATTTGTTCCGTTTCACACTGGAGGAATGACGAGTGACGCTTACCAACCGCGAAATTGCCGATACATTTGAAACTGTCGCCGATATGCTGCAAATCAAGGGCGAAATTATCCATCGTGTCTTGTCTTACCGCCGTGCTGGTGAGAGCATTCGCGAACTCCCGCGTGATCTGCACGTCATCGCCTCAGAAGGGAAATTGACCGAAATCCCCGGTATTGGTGATACGCTGGCAGCCAAAATCAAAGAAATGCTGGAAACGGGCAAGCTGGAATTTTACGAACGTCTGACTCATGAAGTCCCGCCGGGGCTGGTCGCCATCATGCGTATCAATGGCGTAGGCCCCAAGAAAGCCAAACTTTTCTGGGAACAGTTGAATATCACGACGCTACAGGAATTGGAGGCGGCTGCGCGTGGTGGGAAGCTACGCGATCTGGCAGGGATGGGCGCGAAAAGCGAACTCAAAGTTATCGAAGGGATTGAGGCGCTTGCCCGCCAGACTGGACGTTTTTCGTTGGGAATCGCGCTCCCGGCGGCACAGGGCATCCTCGACCAACTGCTGACCGTCCCTGGCGCGATTGAAGGCGCAATCGCGGGCAGCATCCGGCGTGGTAAACCGACGATTGGCGATGTCGATTTGCTGGTCGCCAGCGATGACGCTACGCCCATCATGGATAAATTCGTCCACATGGAAAATGTCGCTCGTATCCTGGGACACGGCCCGACCAAAAGCTCGGTTGAATTGCTCAACGGCTTGCAGGTCGATGTGCGTGTGCTGGAAAAAGCCCGTTGGGGGACGGCGCTCAATTATTTTACGGGTAGCCAGGCGCACAATATCCATATGCGCGAATTGGCGCTGGAAAAGGGCTACAGCCTCAACGAACACGCTTTCAGCCCCGTTGACAAAGACAAGAATATTATTGAAGACGCACCGAAAATTTTGTGCGCCACCGAAGAAGAAGTTTACGCGATGGTTGATCTGGCTTTTGTGCCGCCGGAATTGCGCGAGGATACAGGCGAAATCGAAGCGGCGAAAGCTGGAAAACTGCCGAACCTGATTACCATCGCTGATATGCAGGCTGATTTGCATATGCACACGACCTGGAGCGATGGCGTTCTGAGTGTGCGCGAGATGGCCGAAGCCGCTAAGCGTCGTGGTCGCAAATACATTGTCATCACCGATCATTCCCATAGCCTGGGGATCGCCAATGGCCTGTCGGTAGAGCGTCTGTTGGAGCAGCAAAAAGAAGTGCGCCTTGTCGATTCGATGATGAAGCCGGATTTCCGCGTCTTTCACGGCACCGAGATGGACATCAACGCCGATGGCGGTCTGGATTTTCCCGACGAAATTCTCGCCCAGTTGGACTTTGTGATTGCGTCACTGCACGTTAGTTTGCGACAGGAACGCCCCCAGATTATGCAGCGGCTTCTCAGCGCGATCAGCAACCCGCATGTCGATATGATCGGTCATCCCCGCGCCCAATATATCCCGGATCGCGAACCTGTTGATGCTGATATGGACGCGGTTTTCGAGGCCGCCAAAAAACACGGCAAAGTGCTGGAAATCAATGCTAACCCGCGACGCCTCGACCTCGAAGCTCAGTATGTCCGTCGCGCGGTTGAACTCGATATTCCGCTGTCGATTAACACCGATGCCCACGCTGAAGACCATATGGACTTGATGCCCTACGGCATCTTGACGGCGCGGCGCGGCTGGGCAGAAGCCAAAAATATCATCAACACCTGGCCTGTTGAGCGCTTTATCGAGTGGACAACCGGAAAGTAAAAATGCCCAATCCGCCACCCAGACTGCCCGAACAGGATAACACGCAGCCTATCACACGCGAATCGGATACCCAAATTATTGAGCCGCCGGATTTTTATGTAACGCCGGGAAAGCGTAAGCCCAAACCGGATCGGCGGCAGAGCGTATTCTATTTGCCGTTGTGGTCGCTGGCGCTGATGCTGCTGGTCGTTTTCGGGATAGCAGGCGGTTTAATCATCCTGGTCATCGCGCTCGGTGGGCCGAAAAATGTGAGTGGGGGCGAGCCGGTGATTATTGTCCTCACCGCTGCGCCATTCGAGACACCTTCAGTCCCGCAGATGACTCAGATCGCACCGACGCTTTCGCCCATAACGAATGCCGCTAACCCTGCCGCGACGGTTGCTTTGTCCGGGCCGACTCTCGCGCCGACGATGACCTACACACCGACCCAGGCCACAATCGCTGTCGGCAGTCAGGTGATTGTTGTCGGTGCAGGCGGTGTTAATGTGCGTGCTGCTCCCGGCAGAGAAAATGCTGTCAATTTTTCGGCTAATCGCAACGAGCGCTTTATGGTGATTGATGGCCCGCGCGAAGTAGGCGATTTGATGTGGTGGGAAATTCGTGATCCCCTGAATACCAGCCGCACTGGTTGGGCAGCCGAGGGGGATAATTCGCAAGACCTGTTAGAAGTCTATGTTCCATAGGAGATGCAGAGCATGACGGTTGATTTCGCCAGCCGAGCCGCAGAATTGCGCGAGCAGCTTCAATATCATATTTACCGCTATAACGTCCTCAGTGATCCTGTGATTACGGATGCTGAATATGATCTTTTGTATCGTGAGTTACTGCAAATCGAACAGGAACACCCCGAACTGCTGACACCGGATTCGCCGACGCAGCGGGCGGGTAATGACCTCTCTGAAGATTTCCCAAAACTGCGCCATCCCGCGCCGATTCTCAGCCTTTCGAACGCCTTTAGCGCCGAGGATTTGACCGCCTGGGAGGAGCGCAACTTGAAGCTGCTTCCGGCGGGTACAAAGCTGGATTACACGCTCGAACCCAAGCTCGATGGTCTGACAATTGTCATCACTTATGAAAACGGCATCCTCACCCGTGCCGCCACGCGCGGCAACGGTGAACTCGGCGATGATGTGACGGCTAACGTCAAAACGATCCGAACCGTGCCGCTGCGCATCCCCGTGCATAAAGATGGCCCGCCCGCGCCGGAACGCCTCGTCGTGCGTGGTGAAGTGATGTTTCTAAAAGAGCATTTTGAGGCGCTCAACCGCAGACAGGCTGAAGCAGGCCTGCCGCTTTATGTCAACGCGCGCAACACCGCATCGGGTACAGTCAAACAGAAAGATTCACGAATTACGGCTACACGCCCATTAACAGCCTATCTTTACTCAATTGTGGAATCGGTGGGAGTCACGATCAACAAGCAGTGGGATATGTTGGAATATTTGCGGGATATGGGATTTCATATCCCACCAGAATCCCACCTTTATCCCGCGTTATCCGACATTATCCAGCAAATACCCACATGGGAATCCCGCAGAAACCAACTTAACCTGGAAATCGACGGCGTGGTGATTAAAACCAACGACTTATTGATCGCCAGTGAATTGGGCGTTTCGGGAAAAGACCCGCGCGGCGCGATTGCCTACAAATTCCCCGCGCAGGAGGCCTCGACAAAATTAATCGGTGTCACGGTCAATATCGGCCGCACGGGCAAAATCACGCCGACAGCCCAGCTTGACCCTGTGTTTGTCGGCGGGGTGACGGTGGTTAATGCCAGCTTGCACAACTATGATTTGGTCGAAAAGTTGGATATTCGCCTGGGTGATACGGTCATCATCAAGCGTTCTGGTGATGTGATTCCCTATGTCGTCGGGCCTATAGTCGGTGTGCGCGATGGCAGCGAAACGCCGATCAGACCGCCGGAAACCTGCCCCTTCTGCCAGACTCCCATTATCCAGCCAGAAGGCATGGTCGATTATATCTGCCCGAATCTGGCCTGCCCGGAGCGCGTTTTCCGCAAGGTCGAGTTTTTCGTCTCGCGCGGCGCGATGGATATTGAAGGGATGGGGCCGCAGACCGTCAAAACACTCATCGACAAAGGATTTATCGCAGATGAAGGCGATATCTTCTATCTAAACCCCGAACCCTTGCTGGAGTTGGATAAGTACGGGCAGAAAAAAGTGGATAACCTGTTTGCGTCGATTGAAGCTGCTAAACACCGCCCGCTGTCACAGCTCATCACTGCTCTGGGAGTCGATGGTGTAGGGGGGACGATTGCGGAACTGCTGGCAAGACATTACATTTCGATTGATAACCTCATGAGTGCCAGCGTCGAATCGATTGACGCGATTGAAGGCATTGGCCCGATTTTGGCGCAAAGCATCTATGACTGGTTTCAGAATCCGCATAATCGCAAGGTGTTGGAAAAACTAAGGGCGGCGGGTCTCAATATGCGTGCCGAAGAAAAAGTCGCTGCCGGGGACGGGCTTACCGGGCTGACCTTTGTGATTACGGGGACATTACCCACATTATCCCGCGATCAGGCGACAGAGATTATCGAATCGCACGGCGGCAAAGTTTCGAGTGGTGTGAGTAAGAAAACCAGCTATGTCCTCATGGGGGAATCACCGGGTAGCAAAGCTGACAAGGCGCGTGAACTCGGCGTGTCGATCATCAGCGAAGAGGACTTGCGCAAAATGGTCGGCGACCAGACCTAAGCTTCGACGCAAAGGCGCGAATAACCTGCATATATCTTAACCTTTTCTCTTTGCGTTCCTTTGCGTCCTTTGCGCCTTTGCGTCTAATCTTACTTGGGGATTGCGTCAAATCTTTCACTATCTTTCGGGTTGAATTTATGCTCCCCTGATGCTATCGTTCTGCCCCATGAACGACACTCTCAATAACCTTATCATTTTCATTCTGGTCGGTTTTTTCGCACAGTTGATTGACGGCAGCCTGGGCATGGGCTACAAGGTCAGTTCAACCACGTTTCTATTGAGTTTTGGCATTCCGCCAGTGCTTGCCAGCGCCAGCGTTCACACAGCGGGCGTTTTCACCAGCGCGACATCCGGGCTTGCGCACTTTAAGTTTGGCAACATCCGGCGCGATCTGGTCATTCGATTAGCCATACCTGGCGTCATCGGCGGCATCATTGGGGCGCTGACCCTGACATCCATGCCAACAGAGATTATTAAGCCATTGGTGGCGATTTATCTGATGGTGATGGGGGTCATCATCCTGCGCAAAGCGCTGATGCAGTCATCGGGTGCAATTGTGACACGGCGGGTTGTGCCTCTAGGCTTCATTGGTGGCTTCTGTGATGCGATTGGTGGCGGGGGATGGGGGCCAATTGTTACCGGGACGCTGGTCGCCGATGGTCTTCAGCCGCGTTTCGTGATTGGTTCGGTAAACACCGCCGAATTTTTCGTGACATTGGTACAGGCAGCGACATTCCTCACGGTTTTGGGGACGGCGCGTTGGGAGGCAGTCATTGGCTTGATTGTCGGTGGAGTCCCGGCGGCGGCGGTTTCGGCTTACATCAGCAAGCGTTTACCGGCACAACGGTTGATGTTATTCATCGGCGTTTTGATTTCGTTCTCAGTTTGCGCACATTCTATCTCGCGATCACTACATAAACAGGTAAAAAATTATCATGGCCGACGGTATTGTCACCATTAAAAAAGGCCGTGAAAAGCCAATCATTCAACAGCACCCCTGGATTTTCTCCGGCGCGATTGAAAACGCAAAAGATGCATCCCCAGGCGACATCGTGACCGTTGTCAAACATGACGGCACATTTCTGGCGCGTGGCTACTGGAACGCCAAATCGCAGATTCAGGTGCGGATTCTGACGTGGCACGATGAGCCAATTGACGAGGATTGGTGGCGACGGATGCTGCGCCGGGCCATAGAAGGGCGTGGCATTAAAAATATTGCTTATGAGCGTGGAGATGCACCTCAGTCAGCCTATCGAATGGTCAATGCTGAAAACGACTTCTTATCCGGCCTTGTCGTAGACCGCTATGGCGAATGGCTGGTATTGCAAGCGCTGACACTTGGCATTGATAATCGTAAGGGGATGATTGCCCGGATTCTATCGGAAATTGCACCCTCAAGAGGTATTTATGAGCGCAGTGATGTTGATGTACGCGGCAAAGAGGGGTTGAAGCCTGAAAAGGGTGTGTTGTTTGGAGAAGAACCGCCTGAGCATATTATTATCCAGGAACATGGAATCAAATTTCATGTTGATGTGCGCGATGGACATAAAACCGGATTTTATCTCGATCAGACCGACAATAGAGGCCTCTTAAACAACCTGCTCTCATCGGATTTTGATGGGCCTTGTCGCCTACTCAACCTGTTTAGCTACACGGGCGGTTTCGGATTGCAGGCGCTTGCGACAGGTGGTGCTCATGGCGTTGATATCGATTCATCGCACGCGGCACTGGAATTAGCCGAAAAAAATGCTCAACTCAATGGATTTCATCTCAATGAGCATGGACAATCCGCCGATTACATCCAGGCTGATGTCTTCGAATATCTCCATGATGCGGTCACACGCGGCGAAGAATATGACATCATCGTCTGCGACCCGCCGAAATTTGCTTTCAACGCCCAACAGGTCGATAAAGCCGCGCGTGGTTATAAAGATTTGAATCTCAACGCTTTCAAATTGATAAAATCAGGTGGCTATCTGATGACGTTTTCGTGTTCAGGAGCAATCAGCGCGGATTTATTTCAGAAAATTGTCTTTGGTGCGTTGGCGGACAGTGGACGGCAGGCGCAAATCCTCAAACATCTTGGCCCCGGCGACGATCACCCCGTCGCGCTCACATTTCCTGAAGGCGCATATCTCAAAGGTCTGCTGCTGCGCGTGTATTGAGGGTCTGATTCCAGGTTGTTATCTTTGGATGATCTCAGTTTTCAGCCAAAAGCTAATCGCTAATGACTAAAAGCTAGACGATTAATTCGCCTTGCCGAAATTCTCCAGTGTGGATTTGATTTCGCTGAAATTGAAGGGTTTTGCGAGGAATGCAGTTGCGCCATTCGCCATCACTTCGCGGCGGATGTCTGGTGACTGCTGTGCGGTCATCATCACCATCGGGATATTTAACCAGGTATCATTCAGGCGAACCTGTTTGATAAATGTCAGGCCATCCATATTGGGCATTCGTAGATTTGTGAAAATTAAGTCAGGCATTTTCTCACTGGCGTTGAGGATGTCGAGCGCTTCCTGACCATCGCGCCCAAAAACAATTTCATGTTGACTCGCGCCTGGTATACGCTTAATCATGGCACTGATAAGCTGGATAATGTCGGGATTGTCGTCTACCAGGAGAATGACCATGACGTATTATTTTACCCTTTAGTTGATGCGTCATAATCTATTGTAATGTTATAGGCCCCGATACAGCGTTGAGGCGGCTCTCCTTGTGGCGGATTTCACGAAAAATTTACGCCGAGTTTTTAACCTGGAGTTCAGCCAGTTTCTTAATTTTGCCAAATGTCTCCTGCCAACTGGCATCGCTCAGGCCAAGTTTGTCGCGAATCCACTCTGGATCCATTCCGGCCTGATAATCGCGCACACCGCACGTCCAGCGTAGCATCTCGAATGAGATTTTGACCGGGATAGCCGCGCCATCGGAAATATCTTCCAGAACATATTCGAGATTACGTGCTGTGCAGTTAAAAATTGTGGTTTGCGGCGCGTATTGCAGGAGATACGCATCCAGAATGTTGAGCCATTCAGGATCGAGCGTGATATTGCGTTCTTTATAGATGTTATGGACTTTGTGCTTGACTTTCAGAATCGGCTCGTCGGGATTGCTGCGGTCAATATGTTCACGGGTTAAGGCGGTTGCTTCACTCTTCTTGATCCCAGTGTCCAGAATCAGGCGGAACAACATTTCAGGGCGAACATCAGGCTTCTCCCCACGTCCTATACTTTGGGCAAAGGCAAGCGCATCGCCAACTTCAGCAGGCGATAAAATGGTCGCCAGTGGGGCAGGGCCGGAACGCTGCAAAATCGCTTTGGCAGGATTATGCGGGATAGCCTTGCTCTCATGCAGCCATTTGAAATAGACTTTGATCGTCGTCACACGGCGGGCATAGGACTTGCGGCTGCACGGCACTCCGCGACCATGTTCCAGCCATTCGAGAAATGTATTGAGGCCGTTGGTGGTAAACTCGCCAATCGGCGTTCGGTCTCCACTTTGCTCGGCCAGAAGTTGCAAATCCGCCGTGAATGCCTTGACGGTATGCTCGGATTTGCCCTCTTTAATCAAATAATCCTGAAACAGCGCGATGGTGTGGCGCATTTCAGTCCGCTTGTTCAAATCCTCTACCGAAGCAGGTTGGTTCGGAAAGAGTGGCATTTGCCGGATGTCAGCCATGTTTCATTCCTCGTTACAAGCGCCTGACTTTAGCCAGGAGACATTGACTTCAAACCTGATAATAACGAAATTTACACCTAAATTTAGAATAGCTGTTCTTAAACAGACTGTCAAGCGAACAGCCGTATCTAGCCAGAAAAGCGTTTTATTTGTTACAATCTATCTTATTATACCTGCGCGGAATTCGTCCGAGGAATTCGTCACACGCAATAGTTACCTACGAGGAATTCATCATGCTCAATCACGTGTTAATCCCGCTTGACGGCTCGCAGCTCGCCGAAAAAGCAATAGATGTTGCCAAAACTGTCCTGAAGCAACAGGGCAAAATGACGTTGTTGACGGTGGTTCCACAGGGCAGTTTGCCTATCTTTGCCGACCCAGCGCCCGATGGTCTGCATGTTGTCGAGGCCGAAGCCAGCTATCTGGAAAGCGTAGACAGCGATGTTCAGGCTTATATAGATCGGGTTGCCAAAAACCTGCAATTAAACGGTTATGAAGTTGCAGTTGAGGTTGCCGGGGGCGATCCCGCCGATGTGATTCTTATCCTGGCTGAAAAAACCCACGTCGATATGATTGTCATGTCCACGCACGGGCGTTCCGGCCTGGATCGGCTGTTATTTGGCAGTGTCACCAACAAGGTTGTCAACAATTCTCACTGCCCGGTGATTGTTGTTCCGAATCGCGAACATGCAAAAGTGGACGATATGGAAGCAATCCCGGTAACGGATCCACGCCCTGCGGTTTAACGCCGAGCCGTCCAATCAGGATTTGCGTATTTTTCGCCAGCCAGCCGCGCCGCGAGATCGCGTTCAATTTCGCTGAGTTCGTCGCGCACAAAATCGACATCAAAAATTTCGCGAAATCCATTGAGCAACGCTTCGGCAGCCATTTCCCAGGGGACTGCTTCGCCATTGAGGGCATCAGAGAGCGTTGTAGCGTGAGTTTGCACTTGCGCTCGTGCCTGTTCGCGGCTGGTGTCGTCGGGGTAGGCCAGACCGTCGCAAATGCGCCCGATGTCGCCATAGAGAGGCAGCGAACCATGTTGCAAAATGCCTTCTTTGCGCCTCATCTGAGCGCTGCCGATTAATTTGCGCCCGTTAACGGTCATTTCGTAGTGCGACGGCGTTTCGAAACACGCCGGGCTGTGGGCTGAATCGCGTTCTGTGCGGCGGTCAGCAGCAGGATGTGCGCCCAGATGTTGCAAGCCTGCCATCAGCGCTTCGCTAATCTGACGATAGCTTTCGATGATGCCGCCCGCTGCGATGGGGTCATCCGCAGGCAGCGCGAGGCTGTAGGTCAATTCGTCAATATGTAAAATCGCCCGCCCGCCTGTTGGACGGCGTACAATATCCCAACCCATCGCCGCTGTTCGCTCAAAATCGACATCGGCTATTTTCTGCCCATAACCCAGTGATAGACAGCCGGGAGACCACTCATAAAAGCGAAGTGTCGGAATGCCCATGCTGAGAATGGCCTCGTCTACCGCCATATTCTGCGCACCGGATGTTGGGTAATCGTAGATCAAGCGCCATTGACGCATACCCCAGACCTTTCTATACTGGAAATGAGTTGATAATTTCTATGGGCAATAATTGCTGTATTCTATGATGAATGACAATCTGGTCAACGACAGTGAAGCAAATCCTCCCAAAAATCAGCCGGGGAGGTCAAGTTACCCAAACCGCGCTACCTATTATAACGATCAGGCCGCGCCACCGCCGCCACCCCTTGAGCGTGAATCGGCAGCCAGGGAACGTTCTCGCCGCCGCCGCGTTCAACCCGGCAGAAGGGGTGGAGAGTGGGCATGGGTGATTGTAGCGTTTGCCATGTTAGGGGTTGTGATTACCATCAGCATGAGTGTTTCGCTGCTGCTGCGGGTTTCGCAGGACGGCGAGCAATCCTTTGCGACAGCGGCGGCGGTACTGCCGACCCCTGTTGACGCGCGTACCGATCTTGCGGCTCAGCAGATTATCCTTAATGATGGCCGCAGCATCGCGCTCACGCCCTGGAACGGCACGTCGCGTTTTACCGTATTGGTGATGGGTTTAGATCGTCGTCCGGGCGAAACGGGATTGGCCTACCGTACCGACACCATGATGCTTGTCAGCCTCGACCCAGCGACCAACAGCATCGGTATCCTCAGCATCCCGCGCGATCTTTACATCGAAGTTCCAGGCTATAGCCAGCTTCAACGTGTGAACTCGCCAATGGTGCTGGGTGAACTGCGTCAGCCGGGTACTGGGCCAGAGCTGGCGATGCAAACGGTTCAATATAACCTGGGTATCCGCATTCACGATTATGTAGCCATTGATTTTAATGCGTTCATCAAAATCATTGACTTGATTGGCGGACTTGATGTGGATGTGCCTTATGCCATCAGTGATACGCTGTACCCGGATATGAACTATGGCTACGACCCGTTTTATATCCAGGCCGGGCTACAGCATCTTGACGGTACAACCGCGCTGAAATATGCGCGTACCCGTCATGGCGATAACGATTTTGTTCGCGCCCAGCGCCAGCAGCTTGTCTTGAATGCGCTGCGGGATCGCGTCCTGAGTCCCGATTTACTGCCGCAGTTGATTATCCAATCGCCGAGTCTGTTGGCGGCTGTCAACGATGGCCTCTACACAGGACTCACGCTTGACCAACTCATTCAACTCGCGCTCTATCTGAAAGATATTCCGGCGGAAAACCTCCGCACGGGTGTGATTAACGAGCAATATACGATTGGCTATTCGACACCTCAGGGCGCGTCAGTTCTTGTTCCAGACCGTGAGCGCATCGGCCCGTTGATGGTCGAGGTTTTTGGGACGAATTATTCCGAATAGGGATAGCCACGTCCGAAAACAGACCGAAGAGAATAGAGAGAATGAAAAACAGCACATTCCATGCAAATGGGTGTGCTGTTGATTTTCTGGCTAAAAAAGCCCGCCATGCCGTGTGTCGCGTGTTTTGAACCTGCTTTCGCAGGGGCGGGTATCTTGCCGGCGATTGGGCCTTGGCCGAAGCCTATCGCCTGAACACCGGAATCGATACCCTTCATTAGGGTGTTGGCTCAAAACGGGATGCGCCATCACGCGCACGGCAGGTCTTCTCTGTTATACCAAACGCGCAAAGGGGTGTAAAGGCTTACTTTTGGCTCGATAGCCTGATGATAGAAGGTCATCATTATTCTTAACCTCGCTTAATATTGTCCCTCTGTTCAAAGTAAATTTTGGGGAACGTCCTTTGTTTTCTCTCCAATGAGACAATGGTACTCAAGCTAAAGTTGTGAATTGCCTGATAATCGGTAGAATAGCTGCAAAGTGAAAACATTTCGTCTACTTAAATCATGAGGAGATCAAAAAATGCCCGGTAATAGAGGTGTTGCTTATATTAAGCCCGGCGTCGTGGAAGTCCAGACGATTGACTTTCCAAAACTTGCCATTGGAAACCGTCAATGCCATCACGGTGTCATTCTAAAAATTATTTCCACCAATATCTGCGGAAGCGACCAGCACATGGTTCGCGGACGCACGACTGCTCCCGAAGGTCTGGTGCTGGGGCATGAGATTACAGGTGAAGTCATTGAAGCGGGTCGCGATGTCGAGTTTATTAAGGTCGGCGACATTGTATCGGTGCCATTCAATATCGCCTGCGGACGCTGTCGCAACTGTAAAGCAGGAGCAACAGGCATTTGCCTGAATGTGAATCCCGCACGCCCCGGCGCAGCCTATGGTTACGTCGATATGGGTGGCTGGGTTGGCGGACAGGCCGAATATGTCATGGTTCCCTATGCCGATTTCAACCTGCTCAAATTCCCGGATAAAGATCAGGCGATGGCGAAGATCAGAGACTTGACGCTGCTGTCGGATATTTTCCCGACAGGCTATCATGGCGCGGTGACGGCGGGTGTAGGCCCTGGCAGCATCGTATATGTTGCAGGCGCTGGCCCGGTGGGTCTGGCATGTGCGGCATCGTGTCATCTGCTCGGCGCGGCAGTCGTAATCGTCGGCGATCTGATTCCAGAACGTCTGGCGCAGGCGCGGAGCTTCGGTTGCGAAACCGTTGACCTCACCAAGGACGCGACACTGGCCGAACAAATTGAAGCAATTGTTGGCGTACCTGAAGTTGATGCGTCCATTGACTGCGTCGGTTTTGAAGCACGTGGTCATGGACATAATCATAGCGTCGAAAGACCCGCAACGGTTTTGAACTCGATCATGGAAGTGACCCGTGCAGGTGGTGCGCTCGGCATCCCCGGTCTGTATGTCACGGGCGATCCCGGTGGCGTGGACGATAATGCCAAGATCGGTATGCTAGGGATTCGCATCGGCCTCGGCTGGGCGAAATCGCATGTCTTTACAACCGGACAATGCCCGGTGATGCGCTATCACCGTCAGTTGATGAACTGCATTCTGCACGACAAGATTCAGATTGCCAAAGCTGTGAATGTGATGACGATCACGCTGGATCAGGCTCCGACAGGTTACAGTGACTTTGATAAAGGTGCGGCCACGAAATTCGTGATTGACCCGCATGGTATGATCGCCTAAAGCTATTCGATTGGGGGCGTGATTTCGGTCATGCCCCCAATGAGTAAAGCAACCCGCATGACCCCACGCAATCCCATAACTCGCGGTTTTCTGGTCGCTGCCGGACTTGGCATCTGTGGCCTCGTTTTGATTCTGTCGGTGATCCGCCCCGCATCATCCTACGTCAATATTCAGGAGCGTGAAGCTTCGATTTTTTTTGAGGCCGACCCGCCGTATGTGACGCTGCCGGGGGACTGCGTAACAGTGCGCTGGCGTGTTGAAAATATCCGCGAAATTTATGTCAATGAGCAGGCGCAGATCGGTGAGGGGCAGCGTCAGACCTGCCTCGAAACGTCGCCCATACTGCGCGTCAAATTTCAGGATGAGACCGAAGGCAGTTACACGCTGTCAGTCCCGACTTTGGTTATCAGCCCGCTATTCTGGCTGGGGTTGATCTTGCTGATAGGGACGCTGCCCACAATTTTACGTCCTATTCTCAGTCCACTTGCGCCCGTTCTTAAGCGCGTGATCCAGTCGCCGACAGTCCGCGCCCTGCCGCAGAAGCTGGCATTAATAGCGTTTGGGATTTTGCTGGCGTGTGTCATGCTGGAAGTGGGGCTGCGTTTCTATTTTTTGCGCTACGGCTCGCAGGATGATCGCATCAAATATCTGTATTCGCTGGAAGAAGTGCGTCAGCAAACGAACATCCTCGTGCCGATGCCCTATGTCAATTACATCCCATCGCCGGGATTCCCCGAACACAACAGCCTCGGCTATCGCGGGCCGGAAATCGAGATTCCCAGGCCGGAAAACATTTATCGGATTGTGGCGCTCGGCGGCTCAACGACTTACGGCTCGGCGACTAAGCCAGAGGATTCTTACCCGGCACAGCTTCAGAATATTTTGCGTGACCAATATGATTATGCCAATGTCGAGGTCATTAACGGCGGGATGGTCGGGTATTCGTCATGGGAGACGCTGGTCAGCTTCGAATTTCGTATCCTCGAACTCGAACCGGACATGATTATCCTCTACGACAGCGTAAACGACATTATCCCGCGCGAGCAGATTTCGGTGGATTGCTATCGGGGGCATAACACGCTGCGTGGTCTGAACGGCACGAAAGGTTTTTGGGTCGAGCGTGACGATCCGTTTATCCCCAGCGCGCTTTATCGCCTCGTCGCGGTCAATCTTGGCTGGATGCAAAATCCGCTGGTGCTGAATTCGTGGTTCGACCCACCGCAAGTTTCCTGCCAACTGGACGATTTGCCGCTGGACGAGCGGGTCGCCCAAAACCCGCCCATTTATTTCGAGCGAAATCTGCGTAATACGATTGCTCTGGCGCAGACGAATGATGTCCAGCCCGTACTTTCGACGTGGGCGTATTATTTAGATCAGGATCGCCCCGAATATTGGCGTGAAGCCGTTGACGAGAATAACGAGATTATCCGGCAGTTAGCGGAGGAACGCGATGTGCCGATCTATGATCTGGCGCATAATTTGCCGCTGAATCGCGAGTTCTGGAGCGATGACGGTATCCATATGTACGCGCCGGGGACACTAGAGCAGGCGCAGGAGTATGCGGCATTTCTGGATGGTGCGGGTTTGCTGCCGAAATAGATTGGCAGGTCGAGTCGTTCCTCGTGTTTATGATCCCGTTGGCTATCTTCAGCCATGTTTATTGCCGTGTCCCATCATTACGCCGAAAACAGGTTCATGTGGTCGCAAGGCCTTGCGCCCCTACGAAAACGCCTAATTTATTTGCGGGGCGCTGCGTGACCGAAGAGATCGCAGCGCCCCTATATTCCCACTTGGATATGGAACAATTGTTCTGTTCCAGAACAATGTTGGGATAAATTTGGGATATATGCCTTATTTTTTCTTTTCTTCCGGCGGGAGCTGGACGCGAATGTGCAGTTCTTCAAGCTGGTGAAGTTCGACTTCGGACGGCGCGTTGACCATCGCGTCGGTGGCCTGCTGAGTCTTGGGGAAGGCGATTACTTCGCGGATATTCGGTTCGCCCGCCAAAATCATCACGAGGCGATCAATGCCGGGGGCGATGCCGCCGTGTGGTGGAACGCCATATTCGAACGCTTCCAGCATATGCCCGAAACGCTCCTGGGCAAGCTCCATATCCTGACCGATAAGCCTCAGAATTTTCTCTTGCAGTGCGCGGTCATGGATACGGATGCTGCCACCCGCCGCTTCATAGCCGTTGCAAACCAGATCGTACTGGTTGCTGCGTACCTTGCCGGGGTCGGTTTCCATCAGGTGAATATCTTCGCTCTTGGGCGAGGTAAACAGATGATGTGATGGATCCCAGCGCTTTTCGTCGGTATTCCACTCGACCAGCGGAAAGTCGATAATCCACGCGAAAGCGACGACATCGGGGTCAGCCAGCTTCAATTGGACAGCCAGATGACGGCGCAGGGCATCAACCACCGCGTAGACGACGGGGCGGGTGTCGGAAATGAACATCAGCAGGTCGCCCGGTTGGGCATTGACCTTCTCAAAAAGCTCAAGCTTCTGCTCGACGGTGAAAAATTTACCGATTGGCCCTTTGACTTCGCCGCCTTCGTCTTCCGGCATCGCGATCCACGCCAGACCTTTTGCGCCAGCAGACCGCGCGATGGTTTCGAGTTCTTCACCCTGTTTGCGCAGAGCTGTTCCGCTGAGAGCGCCCGCACCCGGTGCGCGAATCACTTTGACGGGCTTGCCGTCGGCGACATTGCTGACGAACACCGAGAAGCCACTTTTACCCGCCAGTTCGCTGACATCAATGGCTTCCAGATCGTAGCGCAGGTCGGGTTTGTCCGAGCCGTATTTTTCCATCGCCTCGTGAAAGGTCAGGCGTTTAAAGGGCTTAAAAAGCAGCTTTTTATCGGTGGCGATGGTTTCGACCAGTTCGGTCATCATGCCTTCGATAAGCTGCAAAATGTCCTCGCGCTCGACAAAGCTCATTTCGAGATCAAGCTGCGTGAATTCCGGCTGGCGATCTCCACGTTGATCCTCGTCGCGGAAACAGCGGGCAATCTGGAAATAGCGCTCATAGCCCGCCACCATCAGAAGCTGCTTGAACTGCTGCGGACTCTGTGTGAGGGCGAAAAATTTGCCGGGGTGAACGCGGCTGGGTACGAGATATTCACGCGCACCTTCAGGCGTTGATTTGAACAAAATAGGCGTTTCAATTTCGACAAAATTGCGCTTGTCGAGGTAATCGCGAATAAATTTGATGACACGGTGGCGCGTGATGATATTGTGCTGCATACGTGGTCGGCGCAGATCGAGGTAGCGGTACTTCATCCGCACACCTTCTTCGATGGTGTCTTCTTTGTTGATGTAAAACGGCGGTGTTTTGGATTCGTTGAGGACGACAATTTCGTCCGCGACGACCTCAATATCGCCCGTATCCAGGTCAGTATTCGATGTGCCTTCGGGGCGAACGCGAACGTGGCCCTTCACTTGTAAGACGTATTCATTGCGGGACTCGTTGGCGTTTCGATGCGCGTCCGGGGCGCTTTCTTTGTCAACGACTACCTGGGTGATGCCCCAGCGGTCACGCAAGTCGATGAAGATCAGCCCACCCTGATCGCGGCGGCGGTTGACCCATCCCGCCAAAACCGCTGGCTGCCCATCGTGGGCGGCTCGTAATTCGCCGCAGTTGTACGTCTTCAACATGCTCTTTTGCTCCTAATGAGGTCTAAGTTCTCGGAGCAAAGGATAGCATGGTCAGGCATAGAAATAAATGGCGGGCTGTACGCAGAAACAAACGTGACTACATGGCGTTGGGAAACCTGCTACATGGCGTTCAGAAATCCGCCTGCTAGTTGACGATCCACCCAACGCGCCACAAATGGATAGCGATAATCGCGCCTATTATAGGTTTCGATGGTGGCGATTGTGCCAAACAACAGCATCGCGAAAGGCAGGCCGACGGCGACCAGCAGCAGGGCGATCCCGACCAGACCCCATACGGGAACCAGCACGAAGCCGATCAAGACAGCGATGGCGATAAGCGCCACAATCAGACCGACTACCCAGGCCGCACCACCGATGACCAGCAGCGCCAACGCGCCCAATGTTCCGATTAACTGCAATACGAAGGCTTGCAGCGCGTGAAAGGCCACATAATCCGAGCGCTTGCGGAACATAAAATAGACGACCAGCGGGATAAATACACTCACTGGAACGCTGAATCCGGCGGTCAAAAAGCCTGTGATAAACGTGATCCACACGCTGCCATGCGCGACGGCAGCCCACAGGCGTTCTTCGTCTGTGACGCGGAAGGTGCTGTAGCTGCGGGGCTTATCGCGCATTTTGGACTTGGTAATGGGCGGCCCGTAGTAACGTTCTTCATACTCTTTAACGACGTTATCGTCGGTTTCGATTTCCGCCGTCGATAGGCGCGAAACGCGCTTGCTGTCGTCGTTGTTAAATTCATCTGACATGGGTCAAATCCTTAACCGTGTTCGTGATTATCTTTGTTTTGTTAGTATACGCAATTCGGCGCAAGAGGTTTCAGAATTGGTGTCCGACTGTTATACTCTTGCCCCATAACGGCTTACGATTGCTATAATTCTGCCTCATGCTGAAGAAATCACTCACAAAACGACAGCTCGGACTCCTGCTTTTCATCGGCGGCGTGATTGGATTTATCGGGATCATCGGCATTGACGTGCTGGATGTCGGACGCGAAGGCGGAATTGGCCCGGCGCAGCGGATCGCACTCGGCCTGATGGTCGCGCTGGCGCTCATCGGCCTGACACTCATCCCCATGAAAGACACGCCTGCATGAGATATAACCCCATGAAGGATACCCCGGCATGATCCAGGCAGCAGCCAAGACCGAAAATACACAGTCGGCACTCATCTCCGTGAACCGTATTTTGATGGCCGCCGCGCTCGTTATTTTATTTTTCTATTTTGTGGTCTATGTCGTCTATGCCGCCAATCTGATTCAGTTCCCGTTTGATTATGACCAGGGCGAAGGCTTTGAACTGGTGGACACGATTTTGTTCAGCCAGGGAAAATGGCCGTATCTTGATACTAATGTTTACCCGTTCTATTCGAGCAATTATCCGCCGTTGTTCCACGTCATTGCTGCGCCGTTCGTCTGGTTTTTCGGCCCGGCCTATTGGTATGGGCGGTTGCTCGGTTTTCTCGGAACCCTGGTTACGGCATGGGCGATTGGTTACGCCGTTTATCGCGATGGTCAGCATAAACTGGTCGCGATTTTGTCCGGGCTGGCGTTTTTGGCCTCGAACACGGTGTATCACATTGGGCCGCTGTTTCGCCAGCATATGTCGATGGTGATGTTCGAGATGTTAGCCGTGCTGATGCTGGCACATGCCAATGAAATTGTCGATAAACAAAAACGGCGGCGAGCGTTCATCGCGGGAATCGTGTTTATCATCGCGGCGGGCTATACCAAACAGCTTGCTTATGCGACGGCGATTGCTGCGTTGGCGTTTCTGTTCATTCGCAACCCACGCCGGGGCATTATTTCCGCGCTGATTTTGGCGTTAGTGGGTGGCGCGATTTTCGTGGGCATCAATGTGGCGACCAACGGGCAGTGGTGGTTGCAAACGGTTGCCGCTAACGTCAATGATTTTTACCCTGACCAGACGATGGGGTTATTTCGCTTATGGTTTGGTCTGCACGGATTTTTGTTGATTCCGGCGGTTCTATACGTCATCTACGAATTCTATTTTGACCGACTTTCGATCTACAGCTTATGGTTTGTCGCGGCGACGGCTAACAGCATTTTGTCCGGCAAGTGGGGCGCGGGTGACAGCTATTTCGCGACGGCGATTGCCGCGATGTGCGTTCTCAGCGGGCTTTTTGCCGCGCGGACGTTGACCGGACAATGGCATTTCGCACCGAATTATCTGACGCGATTTCTGATTAACCCATTTCGGCGGTTCGCGCCGCTGTTGATGAGCGCCGGATTCGTCATCATTCCGCTGTTGTATATTGGTTATGGGCGGGCAGTGCTGCATATGCCGACAACAGGTGCAGTTTTCGAGCCACTCTCGCAAATTTTAGGCATCGAGGCCAACGCGCGGAATGGATTTTACGATTCCGCTGGACGCATCGCGGGTGGATATGCCGACATCGGGCATCTGACGACACAAGCCGATATTGACGGCGGAAACGCGATTGTTGATCTGGTCAAATCGACGGATAAGCCCGTTTTGAGCGAAGAGGCGGCGTTTAATCTGCTGGCGGGCAAAGAAGTGATTACGAACCCGACTCAGCTTTTGAATCTCGCCAATAACGAGAGCTACGATGGCAGCGCTTTGATCGCGATGATCGAAAATCAGGAATTTGGCCTCATCGTTCTCCGCGCCCAGTTCTATCCGCCTGCGATTTTACGCGCGATTGGGGACGCTTACTCGCACGAAGAAGAAGTGGCGATGAACGGGTTTAACTATATCATTTTGCGTCCGAAGTGAAATTCATTTTGAACCACAGAGACATAGAGGACACAGAGAAAATTTACATTCCTCTGTGAACTTTGTGCCTCTGTGGTTCAAACTCTTAATTGAGCAAATTCCTATCGAAGAATGACACCATGCGCTCGGTGTATTCCTGGGGATCTGCCAGGAAGCCGCTGATGTGACTATCATCCGGCAGTTCCCATAGCTCGGCACTTTCCCCCGCAACGTTGTAATATTCGCGGCCTAAACATTGCTCGATCTCGCGGCCAGCGGTGATGAAAAAAATCGGGCGCGGCGCGATTTGCGGGAGCAGTGTTTTGAAGGGCGGGGCAGCCGGAATGCCACTGAACATTTCCATGCCCCGATCAAGCATCCAGTAAAGTGGTGACATCAGTCCCCAGATGGGTCGATACTGCGGCGGAACGGGGTCAACAATATCTTCGCGGCTGTTCGCGCCCAGACCATCGGCGATAATCGCTTTGACTGCTTCGGTTGTCACCGCGCCATTGATAATGGTGTTCGCGCCTGCCGAAAAGCCGATTGCGCCGATACGCACCGGGTCAACATCGTCGCGATTTTGGAGAAAATCGACGGCAGCGGGAATGTCGAGTCTGCCTTCCCATCCACCAGTTGATTTATCGCCGCTGCTTTCACCCTGGGCGCGTAAATCCAGCGCCAGAACGCCGTAACCATGTTGTATCAATGCCTGCGCGTGATAGATAACCTGAGTGCGGTTGCCGTTGTAACCGTGAAGCGCGATGATCGACGCGCCGTTTTGCGAGGGGAAATACCAGCCTGCCAGAGTCACGCCATCAGCCGTCGGGATGCTCACGTTTTCGTAAGTTAAGCCCAGATCGGCGGGGTCAATCGTGACCGGAAAACGCACCGGAAATACGCTGAAACGGGCTGCATAAAGTGGCACAAAGATAAATACGGTGATGATGGCTTCGAACAGCACGAGCATTATCAGACGGCGGTTGTAGATGCGCTGACGATGCTGGACACGGCTGAAGATTGCATCTGTTGCCCTTCCCATCACCAATCCGAACAGAACACCGCCCACGAGCCACGCGGGAATGCTGCGCGACGGGATGCCGAATGCCGCGCCAATAATTCCACAAACAATGAGATTGGCGATGGTCGGTTTGCTGATCGAAATACGCTTTGTTGGCTGAAGTTTGATTGCACTTTCCACAATTCACCTTTCAAAATGGTTTACGAAGCCCAATACGAGATTGGGTGTGGAACGTTCAAAATTGATAAACGAACTTCTTGACAAGCCGCGCGTTTCTCGTTAGTATCGTTTTCAATGTAATAACTTTTCAAAAACGTTGATCTGGAAAAGTACACATCAAAGCGATGTTCAGAGAGCCACCGGTTGCTGTGAAGGTGGCACAAGCGCAGATGGGGAATGGGCCAGGGAGTTGCGCGGGCGAAGTCATAGTAGCCCAAGCCGGAGGGCGCACCGTTACCAAAGCGCAGGATATCGGCTTATTGCCCGTATCTGATTGAGCGCTTGTGGCCTATGGGCCGCGAGAACCAAGGTGGCACCGCGGGAATCCCTTCTCGTCCTTGTATGGACGTAGGGATTCTTTTTATTTGTGGTGTTGAGGAGAGCAAATAATGGCTTTTTCACCTGCCGCTCCGCGTACCCGCACGAGCGCCAAGCCAAGCCGAGCCGAAGTTCGCAAGCTGTTTGAGCAGGGCGATCTGGTTCCGGTCTACCGCACAATGCTGGCTGATCTCGAAACGCCAGTGTCCGTTTATCTCAAATTATCCCAACTCGGCGATCATTCTTTTTTGCTCGAAAGCGTTGAAGGCGGCGAACAGGTCGGACGCTATTCGTTTTTGGGCGTTAATCCTAAAGGCGTGGTGACGGTCAAGGATAATGTCGTCACGCGCGTCATTCATGGCGAGAAGACCACACGCACACTTGAAGGACGCGAAAATCCGCTGCTGGCGGTCAAGGATGAGTTCAGCCGGGTCAACCCGGTCAAAATCGAAGGTCTGCCGCGTTTTGTCGGCGGTGCAGTCGGTTTTATGAGCTATGATGTGGTGCGCTATTTCGAACGCCTGCCCGATACGGCCTCCAAAGACCTCGATGTGCCGGACGCGGCGTTTTTGCTGCCGGATACGCTGGTGATTTTCGACCACGCCAAGCATCAGCTTATTCTGCTGGCGAACGCGCATAATACAGGCGACCCGGACGCGGCCTATGATGACGCGCTCTACCGTATCGACCAGATGATGGATGTGCTGCGCAGGCCGCTGCCCTATATCCCCGAAAGCGGTCATCCACTCAACGAAGAAATTAAATCGAATGTTTCCCGTGAACAGTATGAGGAAAATGTCCGTGCGGCGAAGGAATACATCGCCGCTGGCGATGCCTTCCAGATCGTCCTTTCGCAACGACTCAGCCGCCGGACGAGCGCACAGCCCTTGACGATTTACCGCGCGTTACGGGCGTTAAACCCCTCACCGTATATGTTTTATCTGCGATTTGGTGATGACCTGACGCTGATGGGCGCATCGCCGGAAATGATGGTGCGGCTTGAGGACGGCGTGGCAACCGTGCGGCCTATCGCCGGGACACGTCCGCGCGGTGTGACCGATGAAGAAGATGCAAAACTGGCTGAAGAACTCATGTCTGATCCTAAAGAACGCGCTGAACACGTCATGCTCGTTGATCTGGGACGCAACGATCTGGGCCGAGTCTGCAAATATGGCACAGTCAAAGTACCGAAGATGATGTATGTCGAGCGTTATTCGCATGTGATGCACATCGTCAGCCAGGTTGAGGGGCAGCTTAACCCGAACATGGATGCGTTTGATCTGTTGGCGGCGACCTTTCCGGCTGGCACACTCAGCGGTGCGCCGAAATTTCGGGCGATGGAAATTATCGAAGAACTTGAAGGTACACGCCGGGGATTATATGGCGGCGCCGTTGGTTACTTCAGCTTCGATGGCTCGATGGATACCTGTATCACCATTCGTGCGCTGCTGATGCAGGACGACACCGTTTATATCCAGGCGGGCGCGGGCATCGTCGCCGACAGCGACCCCGGCAAGGAATACGAAGAATCATTGAATAAAGCACGTGCGGTATCGACTGCGATTCGCCAGGCCGAAGAAGGCTTGAGCTAGAAAGGGGATTTTATGACAGTTAAACGGGTAATTTTTATTCGGCCTGGTGAGACGGATTGGAATAGCTTGGGGCGATGGCAGGGCTGGGTGGCCTCCCCGTTGAATGAACATGGCAAAGCGCAGGCGTTGGCGCTGGCAAAATATATCCGCAATATCGGCCTGAGCGCACTGTATTCGAGCGACCTTCAACGCGCAGTCGAAACGGCTCAACTTCTGGCGGAACGGCTGGAATATGCGCCGATCTTGGATGGGCGTTGGCGTGAACGCGACATTGGCAAATGGCAGGGCATGACGATCAGCGAGATTCGCGCATGGTATCCCGGCGAATATGAGCAGTTGCAGGCGGACATTGAAGGCTATCGTGTGCCGCAGGGTGAATCACGCGCGGACGTGAAAAAGCGCGTTCTGGAAGCGTTTAATGACGTGCTGAAGGATGCTAAGGGCAATACAGTTGGTATCCTGACGCACACGACAGCGACGCATATGCTTTTGGAAGCGCTGATCCCCGGCTACGATGTCTACGGTGTGGTGCTGGGAAACACCTCGGTGACGACGATTGCGCGTGCTGATTCGGGTCAATGGGAAGTTGTGACCGCAGACGATTTATCGCATCTGGAAGGGCTGCCAAGCGGCTCGGTAGGCGAATTGGAGCAGAAAAAATGATTTTGGTGATTGATAATTACGACAGCTTTACCTACAACCTCGTCCAGGAAATGGGCGAGATGGGCGCGGAATTGTGCGTGATCCGCAATGATGAAATTACGCTTGACCAGATTCGCGATATGAATCCGGCCAAAATTGTCATCTCGCCGGGACCGGGTACTCCAGATGACGGGGGTGTCTCGCTGGATGTGATCCGCTATCTGGGTGAGACGATCCCGATTCTGGGTGTGTGTCTGGGGCATCAATCTATTGGGCAGGCCTATGGCGGCGTGGTCAAACGCGCACCCCGGCTGATGCACGGTAAAACCAGCATGATTTATCACAAAGGTGATGCGCTTTTCGAGGGCGTATCAAATCCATTTGAAGCGACACGCTACCACAGTTTGATTGTGGAGGAAGCGACTCTGCCAGACGTATTGATGGTTACGGCCTATACTGACGAGGGCGAAATCATGGGGCTGCGGCACAAAACGCTGCCAGTCATGGGTGTGCAGTTCCACCCGGAGAGCATCTTAACAAGCGCCGGTCCACAAATTCTGCGCAATTTTCTTGAGATGAAAGAAACTGTGGCGGTGTCGTGATGGATATTCAACGCGCGATTGATGTAACCAGCCGCTTTGGGCATCTTCAGCAGGAAGAAGCCGAGGCGGTGATGAATCAGATTATGAAGGGCGAGGCTACCGATGCGCAGATCGGCGCGTATCTGATGGCTTTGCGCATGAAGGGCGAGACTCAGGACGAAATTGTCGGCAGCGCCCGCGCCATGCGTGCTAACGCGCATCATGTGCCAACGCGAGCAGAGGGCGACTTGCTCGATACCTGCGGCACGGGTGGGGATCGTTCCGGCACGTTCAATATCAGCACGACGGTGGCGTTCGTAGCCGCCGGGGCGGGGATGCGAGTCGCCAAACACGGCAACCGTGCCGCCAGCAGCAAATGTGGCAGCGCCGATGTACTGGCGGAATTGGGCGTGAATCTTGACCTGACACCAGAGCAGGTTGGGCAATGTGTCGATGAAGTCGGCATCGGCTTTATGTTCGCTGTGAAGATGCACCCGGCGATGAAATTTGCGATTGGGCCGCGCCGTCAGATGGGGATTCGCACGATTTTCAATATTTTGGGGCCGCTGACCAATCCCGCAGGCGCACAACGGCAGTTGATGGGCGTGTTTACAGGCGATCTGACCGATATGCTGGCGCACGTGTTGGGCGCGTTGGGGTCAAAATCGGCGTTCGTCGTCAGTGGATATGGCGGGCTGGATGAATTGACGACGACAGGCCCGAATCATGTCAGCCATTTTCATGATGGCAAAGTGGAGTCGTATGACCTGAAGCCGGAAGATTATGGCTTCGCTGGTGCGCATATTTCTGACCTGCTGGGCGACGATCCGCCGACTAATGCGGCGATTCTGCGCGGGATTCTGGACGGCACGGTGGACAGCGCGAAACGTGATGTTGTCGTGCTGAACGCGGGCGCGGCGATGGTGGCGGGCGGGCTGGTCGATAATCTGGCGGATGGCATCACGCTGGCACAGAAGACGATTGACAGCGGCGCGGCACTGGCGAAACTGGACGCGCTGATCGCTTGCAGTCAGAAATTGGCGAGCGCGAGCGTCAATTAAAAAGCGCAACGCAGAGGCGCAAAGAAGTAGAGGCGCAGAGAAGAATTATGTTTATAAAAACAGATACGATACTTGATAAGATTCTGGCACATAAAGTTGAGGAAAATGCCGAAAACCTGCGGCATAAATCGCTTGATTCGGTGATAGAGGCGGCAAAGTTGGCAGTACCGCCGCGCGATTTTGCCGCTGCGCTGCGCCGAGATACTGTCGCGCTGATCGCTGAGGTCAAAAAAGCATCTCCGAGCAAAGGTGTGCTGATCGAAAATTTTGACCCGGTTATCATCGGTACGACTTATGCGCAAAATGGCGCATCGGCGATTTCGGTGCTGATCGACGAGCAATTTTTTCAGGGGCATATTCGCTATCTGACGGCGATCCGGCAGGCAGTGGATGTGCCGCTGCTGTTCAAAGAGTTTGTCGTCGATCCCTATCAGATTTATGCAGGGCGGGCGGCTGGCGCGGACGCGGTGTTGTTGATCGTCGCCGCGCTGGAAGACTCGCAGCTTGCGGATATGCACGCGCTGATTCGCGAGTTAGACATGGTAGCGCTGATCGAGGTACATAATGAAGCGGAAATGGAACGCGCCTTAAAACTCGGTGCGACATTAATCGGTGTGAATAACCGTGATCTGAAAACATTTCAGGAGGATTTAGGCACGACGGCGCGGCTGGCGGCGCTTGTCCCGGCTGACGTGACACTGGTCGCGGAGAGCGCGATTCGCAGTGTGGATGATGTGCGGCGCATGGGTCAGTCCGGCGCTCACGCGATTCTGGTGGGCGAATCGTTGGTGAAATCGGGTGATATGGCGCAGCAGGTTCGCGAATACAGCAGCCAACCGCGAGGAAAAGCATGACCATTTTTCAGTATCACCCGGAAATCGCGGAACGTTTTCCGACTTTGATCGGCGGGATTATCGTCGCCGAGGGGATGAAAAACACGCTAACGCCGGAGGCACTTCTGAAACAATATCAGGCGCAGCAGCAGATCATCGCGCAGCGCGGCGATGGCTCGTTGAGCGAAATTCCCGCGTTGGCGGCGTGGCGGCAGGCTTTTCGAAAATTTGGCGTTGATCCGACGAAATATCGCAGCGCGAGTGAATCGCTCACACGGCGCGTGATCAAAAAGGGCGATATTCCGAGCATCAACACGTTGGTGGACATCGGTAATCTGGTGAGTATCCGCTATGCGCTGCCCATTGCGGTTGTGGATCGACGTGCGATACAAGGCGCGATCACGGTACATTTCGCCGACGGCAGTGAACGTTATACGCAGTTGGGGCAGGACGAGGCGGATCGTCCGCAGGTGGGTGAAGTTGTTTTTACGGACGAGACGAACACCGTGTTCGCGCGGCGCTGGTGCTGGCGGCAAAGTGCGGAAAGCGCGGCGACTCTCGAAACGACTGAGGCTGTGATTACGATTGAGGCGCACCATGCCGAAGGTCGCCAGGATGTCGAAAAGGCGGTGGCGGATTTGGTGAGTTTATTCACAGAATATGCGGGTGGAAGCTATAAACATGCTATATTGGATGCGAAGAATCTATCCATTTGAGCGTGAATAATGATGAATACTCGTGTAAAAATCTGTGGTTTGACAACATTTGGGGATGCGCTGGCGTGTGCTGAGGCTGGCGCGGATTTACTCGGCTTTAATTTTTTCAAGCGCAGCCCGCGCTATATCGAGCCAGTAAAAGCGTTGGCGATCTGTGATGGTTTGCGTCAGCAGTTGGGTACGGGTTGCCCGGTATTGGTGGGCGTATTTGCCAACGAGATTGTCGGGACGATTTCGGCAGTGACGATCAAGGTCGGATTGGCATTCGCCCAATTAAGCGGCGACGAATCCGATGAAATGTTGAAGGAGCTGCGTGGCATCGGCTTCAAGGGGATTCGTCCGATGAACAAGGCGATGGCGATGGAGGACGTGAATTATTATCGTCCCTATTTTCCGGTTAACGAGCGTGTGCCGTCGCTGCTGCTCGATGCTTATCACCCCAAGCTCTATGGCGGAACAGGCGAACAGGCCAGCACTGAAGTTGCGGAGGCCGTCAAAGCAGAAGTGCCGCGTTTGATGCTGGCGGGTGGGCTGACACCGGAAAATATTGCGGGACGAGTGCAGGCGATCCAGCCCTGGGGCGTGGATGTCGCCAGCGGGGTCGAGCCAACAGACCAGCCGGGTGTAAAAGATCATGGCAAAGTGAAAGCGTTTATTCAGGCAGCGAAAACCGCATCCTGAATGATGAAGGACATAAGGCATAGCTAATTGACCGAAATGCTGGATATTTACGACGAAAATCTGACGCATCTGGGGGTGAAAGACCGGGATGCGGTACATCGAGATGGGGATTGGCATCGGACGTTTCACTGCTGGGTGATCTATCGTGGGGCGGATGGTCTCGATTATATCGTGATGCAGAAGCGCGGGCCGGATAAGCAAATTTACCCGAATCTACTGGACATCACCGCCGCCGGACATTATGAAGCGGGGGAAGTTCCAGCCGATGGTGTCCGCGAAATTCGTGAGGAGCTTGGGCTGGAAGTCGATTTCGATGACTTAATTCCTGCGGGAATACGGCTCGGTGTGGCACGTTTTAATGGCCTGCTCGACCATGAATTTAATGATGTGTTTTTCCTGATTTATGATGCGCCCCTAAGCACATACAAGATTCAGGAGGAAGAGGTCAGTGGGCTGGTGGCGTTTGCGATTGAGGACGGGCTGGCGTTGTTCGCGGGGGAGCGCGAGGTCATCACCGGAGAGGCGGTGGGGCTGGGTGCGGCGGTCATTGAAATGCGGCTGGAAGATTTTATCGTGTCGCAGGATCGCTATACCTATCGGGTGCTGACGTTGGTGAAACGCTGCCTGAACGGTGAGAAGCATCTGGTGATTTAGGACCTATCCAAAACCCTCACCCCAACCCCTCCGCATTCGCGTCATGGCGAGGGGCTTTAAGAAGCTGGTCTGTGGATAGATACTTAGTCGGAGAATTGAACGGTGAATAAAGCGTGGGTGATTGAGGCGATGCAGGCAGAGGATTGGGATGCCGTTCGCCGGATTTACGAGGAAGGGATCGCGACGGGCAACGCGACTTTTGAGACTCAAGCGCCGGAGTGGTCGGTTTGGGATGAAAAGCACCTGCAAATCTGCCGTTTGGTCGCCCGTAAAGATGGTGAAGTTGTCGGTTGGGCAGCGGTATCGCCCTATTCCAGCCGCCATGTATATCGAGGCGTTGCCGAAGAAAGTATCTACATTGCTGAATCCGTGCGTGGGCAAGGCATCGGAAAAGCGCTCCTGCAAGCACTGGTGGATGAGTCTGAACGCGCTGGCCTGTGGACGCTGCAAGCCGGGATTTTTGCCGAAAATGTGGGCAGCATCGTCGTTCATAAGGCTTGCGGCTTCCGCGAAGTGGGCTATCGAGAACGAATCGGTTATCGCGATGGCGTGTGGCGAGATGTTGTATTGATGGAACGCCGGAGCAAAGTCACTGGCGTTTAACAAGCGATTAATGGAATGGAAAATAATCTTGGATGAAAATGTTTATATCAAAACGGGCGTGACGAACGTTCCCGATGAAGGTGGCTATTTTGGCGAGTACGGCGGGCGCTTTGTGCCGGAGACGCTTGTCCCCGCGTTGGACGAATTGATCGTCGCTTACAAAGAGGCGATGGCTGACCCGGAATTTCAGCATGAGCTGGCACATTTGCAGACGACCTATACGGGTCGTCCGACTCCGGTCACCTATGCCAAGCGTTTATCGGAACATCTTGGCGGCGCACAGATTTATCTCAAGCGCGAGGATTTGGCGCACACGGGCGCACACAAAATCAATAACGCCATCGGGCAGGCTTTGCTGGCGAAACGTATGGGCAAGCATCGCATCGTGGCGGAAACCGGCGCGGGGCAGCACGGGGTCGCCAGCGCGACGGTTTCGGCGCTGCTGGGGCTGGATTGTCACGTTTATATGGGCAGCGTCGATATGGCGCGACAAAAACCGAATGTGTTTCGCATGAAGCTGCTCGGCGCGGAAGTGATCCCGGTGGAAAGCGGCAGCAAAACGCTGAAGGATGCCATCAACGAGGCGATCCGCGATTGGGTCACGAATGTGCGCACGACATTTTATCTGCTTGGCTCGGCGCTGGGGCCGCATCCCTACCCGATGATGGTACGCGATTTCCAGAGCGTAATCGGCACGGAAGCCCGCGAGCAAATCGTAAAGGAGGCAGGACGGTTGCCAGATGTGTGTATCGCCTGTGTGGGCGGCGGCAGCAACGCGATTGGCCTGTTTCATGCTTTCCGTGACGACAAAAATATTGAACTCATTGGAGTCGAAGCGGGCGGGCATGGCATCGCAAGTGGTGAACACGCGGCACGATTTGCCGATCCGAATATGGGGCGACCCGGCGTGCTGCAAGGGACACGCTCGTTCGTCCTGCAAAATGCGGATGGGCAGATTATGAACACACACAGCGTCTCGGCGGGGCTGGATTACGCCTCGGTTGGGCCGGAACATGCTTATTTTCGCGAAAACGAGATCGCACACTATACCGTCGCCACCGATGATGAAGCCTTAGCCGCGTTCCAAACCCTATGCAAGCTGGAAGGCATTATTCCCGCACTGGAAAGCTCACATGGCGTCGCCGAGGTCATCAAACGTGCGCCGACACTGCCGAAAGATGCCGTGATTCTGGTGAATCTCTCCGGGCGCGGCGACAAGGATTTGGATACAGTCATCAAGGAATTGGGCATGAATGTCTGATGAAATTTTCTATCATGGCGTGAGCGCGATTCCGGTCAATCCGCAGGGCAAGATTTTGCTGCAACAGCGCGATGATCGCCCGGATTTGATGTTTCCCGGCTACTGGACGACATTTGGCGGCGCGATGGAAGCGGGCGAAACGCCGGATGAAGCCATACGGCGCGAACTGCTGGAAGAGATTGAACTCGAACTGCCGCTGAAACTCTGGAAAGTTTACGATGAAATTCTCGATTTAGGCGGTAATCGTGTTACGGTGAGAAGGTACATTTTCGTTGGGCCGATTGACCAGCCAGCGGAGACGATTGCACTGAACGAGGGGCAAGCGCTCGGCTATTTTGGGGTTGAAGACCTGGAAAATTTGAAAATCGGCTTCGGCTTTGAGCCGCTGTTTCGGGAGTTTTTCGCCGTCTACAAGGACTTGTTATGAGCGTCGTGCTGGCTACGACTTATCACCCACGCGGCGAAATCAATCGTTTGCGGCGTTTATATCCGCTGTTGCAGGCGATTTATACGGATATTGCGATCTCGATGCCGCCTCACGCTCACTCTGAAGATGTTGAAGCGGTAAAAGCGCTGCCGAATGTACGAGCGTTTGTGAATACAGAATGGCCGCAGGGTCGCTATATGGCGCTCAAAAAGTCGCTCGAAACCGATGCCAGCCATGTGCATTACGCCGATATGGATCGGCTGCTGCGCTGGGTCGAGATTGCGCCGGATGAACTGCGGCAAACGGCGGAACGGATCGAACAATCGGACTGTCTGGTGATCGGGCGCACGGAACAGGCGTGGGACACCCATCCACAGGCGCTGCGCCAAACGGAAAAAATATCAAACAGTGTTTTTTCAGCACTGCTGGGGCAAGAGTTGGACTTGAGTGCGGGATCAAAAGCTTTCAGCCGCCGTGCTGTCGAATTTTTGATGGTCAATAGCTTGCCAGCGCGGGCGATGGGCGCGGATTCGGAATGGATTGTCGTGCTGCACCGGGCGGGATTCAAGGTCGAGTCGCTGCTAGTGAACGGTCTGGATTGGGAGACGGCAGATCGCTACTCCGATCAGGCCGCGGACGCGGAAACACAGCGTCGCGCGGCGGAAATTTACGATACCGACGCGCAGCATTGGGCGATGCGTGTGGGCGTGGCGCTGGAAATCGTACAATCCGGGCTGGATGCGATGCGGCGGGAGTTAAAAAGAACCCCTCCCTAAATCCCTCCCCATTTCGCTTCGCTCATAGAGAGGGACTTGAAAGACTCTACGGCAGTGATTCGTGATGTAGGGGCGCATAGCCGTGCGCCCAAAGGAATGAAAAAATGCGTTATTTAGAGGTACGGCGACACGCGGAACGGTTTAAACCGGGCGATCATCTGAATCAGAACGGTGTCGATATGGCGCGGCGCGTGGGCCAGACGATGGGACATTTCGACCACGTGGGTGCAAGTACGATTATTCGCGCTATCGAAACGGCGATTGCGATGGGATATGCGGTTGAAGTGGAATATCCTGAATTGGCGATGATTGAGCCGGGGGTTGAGGATGAAATCGCCTGGGATTCGGGTTTCGCGGCTTTTGCTGGAGGCGCACGTAAAGGTGGCGCGACGGCGCGATTTGTCGGGCGGATGGCAGTGTTCTGGCGTAGAGTTGCCAAAAATTTAGCCGATGGCGAATCGGCGCTGCTGATTACACATGGCGGGCTGATCGAAGCCGGGGCGGTTGGCGTTTTGCCGGATGCCGATCACGCGGCCTGGGGCGGCTTCTGCGGCTATTGTGAAGGTGTACGGGTCGCATTTGATGGCGAAAAGTTTGTGAGCGCTGAAATTTTACGAGTTCAAGAGGAATAAATGATGACGAGCAAAATGACCGGTCTTGAGGCGATTGACGCGATGTTCGCCGATACCAAAGAACAGAACCGGGCAGCGTTCTTGCCTTATTTTCCAATCGGCTATCCGAACTATGCCGAGTCGATTGAAGCGATTGTCGGCATGGCTGAGGTGGGAGTCGATGGTTTCGAAATCGGGATGCCGTTTAGCGACCCGTTGGCGGACGGGCCAGTCGTCCAGGCGGCGACTCAGATCGCACTGGAAAATGGCACGACGGTGCGCGACTGTATCCGGGCGGTGCGGGAACTGCGTGCACGGGGAGTCCACCAGCCGATGCTGCTGATGGGTTATCTGAATCCAATCCTGGCCTATGGAATCGAAAACTTTGTGCGTGACGCGAAAGCGGCGGGTACAAATGGCTTGATCGTGCCGGATTTGCCGCCGGAAGAAGGCGTTCTTCTGGCTGAAGTCTGCCATCGTGAAGGGTTAGCGCTAGTGTTTTTCCTTGCGCCGACCAGTAGTAATGAGCGCATGGAGTTGGTATCCAAGCAGGCCAGCGGCTTCATTTATGTTGTAGCGCTGACAGGCGTGACGGGTGTGCGGACTGAACTGCCGCCGGATTTGACCGATTTTATCGAGCGACTGCGCAAACACACGGATAAAAAGCTGGTGATGGGATTTGGCATCAGCACGCCGGAGCAGGCACGTCGAGTCGGCAGCCTGCTGGATGGCTTTATCGTCGGCAGCGCACTCGTGAAGGCCGGAAAAGAAGGTGCGGCAAAAGCAATCGAGTTGGCGACGACGCTGCGACAGGCATTGGATTGATCGCCTGTGCAAAATCGACAGGGATTTTTGTACAACATCAACGTAAATGTTAAATGTTGTGAGTAAAGATTTGACAGCCTCGATGAAACTTGATATGCTCTCTTTCGTTATCATAAACGACTAGGACGACCAGGACGATACCGTGCTTAACCCGCAAACTTTCAGCTATTATTATTACTTTAAGAGCGACATAGTAAAGGGTTGGGCGTTGCCACTTGGGCAAATGGGTCTGGTTCGTTAGTTTTTAAAAATCGAACGTCAAAGGCGCAGGGCATACGCTCCGCGCCTTTTTTATTGCATATCCCAAGTGGCACAAACAACATATACAAGCACAGGGAGGAAAGTATGAGCATGATGGTGCGCGGGGTGCGCGGCGCGACGACAGCCACCGAAGATACACCGGAGGCGATCTGGCGTGCGACACAGGAGTTATTGGAGGCGGTGATCGAGGCGAACGGTATTGAAGAAGAATACGTCGCCAGCGCGATCTTTACGACAACGCCTGATCTGACGGCGGCTTATCCGGCGAAGGCGGCGCGTGACCTGGGCTGGCACCAGACGGCGCTGATGGGATGCCAGGAAATCGCTGTGCCGAACGGGATTCCGAGGTGTATCCGAGTGCTGATTCACTGGAATACGACGAAAAAACTCGGCGAACTGCGCCATATCTACATGCGCGGGGCGGAAAAATTACGACCTGATTTTTATCCAGATAACAAAATTGTCTTAAACGGGAGAGACTAACATGATCGTGGTGATGAAAGTGGATGCAAGTTCAGAGCAGATGGCGCGTGTGATTACTCGGATTGAAAGCGATGGTTACAAATCCCACATTTCCGAAGGTGATGAGCGCACGATTATCGGGGTGGTGGGGGAAAGCCCAACGCCGCTGAAGGAAGAAAATTATGGTGCGATGGAAGGCGTCGATAAAGTCGTGCGAATTTCCGCGCCCTACAAACTCGCCAGCCGGACGTTCCACCCAGCCGATTCCCTTGTGCCGTTGAATGGCTCAAAAGTGGGCGGCAACAAGGTGGTGGTGATTGCTGGGCCGTGTTCGGTTGAGGGACGCACCGAGATTATTGAGGCGGCCTGCGCGGTCAAGGAAGCAGGTGCGACTGCTCTGCGGGGTGGCGCATTCAAGCCGCGCACTTCACCCTACAGCTTCCAGGGGCATGGCGAAAAGGGTTTGCAATGGTTGGCCGAAGCGCGTGAAATGACCGGGCTGCCAATTGTCACCGAAGTGATGGATCCGGCGCTCGTGCCGATGGTCTGCCAATATGCCGATGTGCTGCAAGTCGGCGCACGCAATATGCAGAATTTCACGCTGCTCAATGCTGTTGGTGAGAGCCAGCACACCGTTCTGCTCAAACGCGGGATGAGCTGCACGATTGAAGATATGCTGATGGCGGCGGAGTATATTCTGGCGCACGGCAATATGAAGCTGATCCTGTGCGAACGCGGAATCCGCACCTTCGAAAAAGCGACGCGTAATACGTTCGATCTGAACGCGATTCCAGTTTTAAAACGGCTGACACATTTGCCCGTGATTGCTGATCCCAGCCATGCTGTCGGTTACTCGGAATATGTCGAACCTGTAGCACGGGCGGCTGTCGCGGCGGGCGCGGATGGCCTGATTATCGAAGTTCATCCAAATCCGGCAGAAGCGCTTTCTGATGGGCGGCAGAGTTTGACACCGCAGCGTTTCGCGTCGATGATGGAGCAGGTACGCAGGATTGCCGAGGCAGTCGGGCGGACGGCTTAATATCAATGAATATTCGCCCTGGAACTCTTGAAGATATTGACCTGCTGGTGGAATTGAACACCGATGTGCAGCGGCTTCATGCCAATGCGCTGCCGCATCTGTTCAAGCAGCCTGACAATCCAGCGGCTATAATTGCTGATTTCCGGGAACGGATATTTGCGGATGTGGATGGTCGCGTCTATCTGGCTGAAATTGATGGTGAAGCAGCAGGTTATGTGTATGCGCGGGTGAACCATCGCCCTGATAATGCCTATACTTACGCTTTGGATACGATTCATATCGACCAGATTGGGGTCAAACCGGTCTATCAGGGACTAGGATGTGGTCGCGCATTGATCCACATTGTGATCGATTGGGCGCGTGCCGAAAAAATCAATCGGGTGACGCTGGATACGGCTGGGTTCAACACGGAAGCGCAGGCATTTTTCAAGAAGCAGGGATTTGAAGTTTCTACTTATCGGATGGGTGTCACCCTTAGCGGTTGACTCATGAGGAAGATATGTCAGCGAGTGGCTTTAGCAGCCGACATTTAGCAATTGTAGGTTTGGGTTTGATGGGGGGATCGCTGGCGTTGGCGCTGCGCCAGTCGGCGGAGACGATCACGGGCGTAGACCCCAGCGCGGCGACGCGGGAGTATGCGCTAGCGCGTGGCATTGTCGATCATGCGACGGATGATTTGCGCGAAGGGGTATCACAGGCCGATCTGGTGATTCTGGCCGCGCCTGTGACACTCATTGCTGAGATGCTGCGGCGGCGCATTGGTTCGTATCTGCGCTCCAATACGCTGCTGCTGGACATCGGCAGTACGAAGCAGGATATATGCGATGCGATGGCAAATTTGCCCGTCGGAATCCATGCCATTGGCGGGCATCCGATGACGGGCAAGGAAAACAGCGGTGTCACCGCCAGCGATGGGGCATTATATCAAGGTCGTCCGTTTGTGTTATGCCCGACGCGCCGGACAACGCCTGCCGCACGGCTGCGGGCCTTGTCGATGATCGAAGCGCTGGGCGCAGTGCCGATTGAAATGGAAGCCAAGCGGCACGATCAGGTTGTCGCGGCGATCAGTCACCTGCCATATTTGCTCAGTTCAGCGCTGGTGGCAACGGTTGCCAAGCAGGGCGAAACCGATGATGCGGTGTGGCAGCTTGCGGCGGGCGGCTTTCGTGATATGTCGCGGTTGGCAGGCCAGGATATTAAAATGATGAGCGATATTCTGAGCACAAATACCCAGGCTGTGGCAACCTTGCTGGCGCTATTCAGGGTACAGCTTGCACTTCTCGAAGCGATGTTGATCTCGCATGATGACCAGCACCTCGCCGAGTCGCTGAAGCCGACGCGAGAGGCGCGGATAAAATGGTTTGAACGATACGAAAACGGGGTGAAAAAATAATGGCAACAGGGAGTTTTGTGGTGCGCCCCACTGATGGGCTGCACGGTGAGGCAACCGTTCCGGGCGATAAATCCATTTCACATCGGGCGGTGATGTTTGGTGCGCTGGCGCAGGGGACGACCCATGTACGTGGCTGGCTGGCGGCAGGCGATACCGAAGCCTCACTCAGTAGTATTCAGGGTTTAGGTGTACAGGTCATTCGACACAACGCCAACGATCTGACAATTTATGGTGGCGAACTGCACCCACCGACGGAAACACTCAATCTGGTGAACGCGGGTACAGGAATCCGTCTGCTGGCGGGGATTATGGCAGGACAGCCTTTCGGAAGTGTGCTGGATGGCACAGAACAGCTTCGCCGCCGTCCGATGAAGCGTATTATGGAACCGCTGCGTCTGATGGGGGCTGACATCACCGCCACCAATGACCGCGCACCGCTGACGATTAAACCTGCGAATCTCAAGGGTATTCGCTACGAGATGCCGATGGCAAGCGCACAGGTGAAAAGCAGCATCCTTCTGGCGGGTTTGTTCGCGGATGGCGCGACGACAGTGGTCGAACCCGGCCCGGCGCGTGACCATACCGAGCGCATGTTGAGTGCGATGGGTGTGAATCTGGCGGTTGAAGGCCACAGCGTGACGGTGACACCGGGAAAAACACTCCAGGCGCAGGATTTTAGCGTACCGGGTGATTTTTCATCGGCAGCGTTTCTGATCGTCGCGGCCTGCATCACGCCGGACAGCGACATCACCCTTACCGGAATCAACCTGAACGAGACTCGAACGGGCTTGCTGGATGTGCTGCTGGAAATGGGCGCGGACATCACCGTCAGCGACAAGGGACTCGAAGCAGGCGAACCAGCCGGGACATTGCAAATCCGGCACAGTGCGCTCAAGGCTGTCGAGATTGGCGGGGATACGGTTGTGCGGATGATCGACGAATTTCCAGTGTTTATGGTCGCGGCGCTGTGCGCGGAAGGCCGCACGGTTGTCCGTAATGCTGAAGAACTGCGCGTCAAAGAGACAGATCGTATCAAGGTGATGGCGGGGGAACTGAAAAAACTGGGTGCGGAAATTACGGAAACCGAAGATGGCTTCATTATTGATGGCCCACAAAAATTGATGGGCGCGATTGTCGATGGGCATGACGATCATCGTGTGGCGATGAGCATGACCATCGCTGGGTTGATCGCCGACGAGCAGACGGTTGTCAATGACTCGAAATGCGCGGGCGATTCGTTCCCTGGTTTTGCCGAAACGTTGGCGCGGCTGGGTGGGCAGCTTGTTGAGCAGGATGCTTTAGAGGAAGCGTGATTGGGCGTGAGCGTTTGAATAGCGGTCAGCTTTCAGCGGTCAGCAATCAGCCAAAATTCGAACGTTCTGAAGATGAGACTTTCACAATCTATGACTTTCTCATCAAAAACCCCTCCCCCGACCTTCCCTTCAGTCACCCATTTCGCTTCGCTTATGGAGAGGGGAGGAAAAGACAGTGTATGGGGAGAGACGTTCGATAATTAAATGCGAAAAATGAATGTCCGATAGCTTGCAGATACGGGATGAAATATGAGGGAATATCGAGTCGGTGTGATGGGCTGGCCTGTCGAACACAGCATCAGCCCGGCGATGCACAACGCGGCGTTTGCAGCTTTGGGGTTAAAAGATTGGCGTTACGATTTGCTACCAATTCAGCCGGACATCGTGCGGCAGAGCCTATCAATTTTGCGCGATGAGGGCGGTTATACGGGTGTCAACGTGACCGTTCCCCACAAGCAAGCCGTCATGCCCTACGTGAAGCCCGATGAAATCGCGCGGGCGTTGGGGGCGGCGAATACGATTGATTTTCGCAATAACAGCGCCACCAATACCGATGTTGCCGGACTTGTTGATGACCTGACCGCAAACGGCGTGAAATTAAATGGCGAATCCGTGTTGATTATCGGTGCGGGTGGTGCGGCGCGGGCAGCCGTTTATGGGCTGGTTCATGCTGGTGCGAAAGTTAATATCACTAACCGAACCGCCGAACGCGCTCAGATTATGCTGGCTGACCTGACTCTTTCCGCTGGTATCCGTTCGGCGCAGTTCAAACCGATGGCGGAAGCCGCGCAGGATGATTTTTCGCTCGTCATTAACTGCACACCTGTGGGCATGTGGCCGAATGTCGAAAACTCGCCCTGGCCGGATGATCTGGATTTCCCGGCTGGCGTGACATTGTATGACATGATCTACAGGCCGGAACGTACACAGCTTATGGAAACCTGCGAATCTCGTGGTGGACGTGCGATAGGGGGATTGGGTATGCTGGTGCGGCAAGGGGCAGCAGCATTCAAAATCTGGACGGGTAAAGATGCGCCCGTAGATGTGATGTTCGATGCAGCGCAGGCGGCATTATCCGCAAAAAAGTAATTGATGTGAGGTCAAAAATGGATATTGTTACCCAAATGATCGAGTTTAAGGCGAATGGCGGCATGGCTCCTGGTTATCTGGCGCAGCCGGAGAACGAGGGTCAATATCCCGGTGTGGTCGTGATTCAGGAATGGTGGGGACTGGACGATCATATCAAAGACCTCACTCGACGTTTCGCCGCTGAGGGATTTGTCGCCCTCGCGCCCGATCTGTATCGCGGCAAAGTCGCTGAAGAACCGGATGATGCGCGTAAATTGGTGATGGAACTGGATCGTCCGCAGGCCAAGAAAGATATTCAGGGCGCGGTGAATTATCTGATCGCGCAGCCGTTCGTAATCCCCAAGAAAGCCGGAACAGTCGGCTTTTGCATGGGTGGCGCACTATCGTCGATGATGTCCTATTCCGGGGAGCATATCGGCGCGGTGATCGTCTTTTACGGTGGCGGTGCGGTTCTTTCGGATGAGGATGCCAGCAAAGTCTCAGCGCCCTATCTGGGGCTATACGGCGAACTGGATAAAGGTATTCCATTAGAGCAGGTACATGCGAACGAGGCAAAACTCAAAGCGAACGGCAAAACCTGTGAATTTGTCATTTACCCTGGCGCACCACACGCATTCTTTAATGATGAGCGCCCCTCTTTCCAGAAAGAGGCGGCTGATGATGCCTGGAAGCGCTCTTTAGGCTGGTTCCGGCAGTATTTGCACACGTAAAATCTGGGTATGGTTTGTCATTTCTCTACAGAAAGGGCATGATAATGGGCTTTCAGAAAATAAATCGGATGTTGTTTTCATAAGGGCGCAATATATTGCGCCCTTACCAACGCGACCCTCGAATATCCGATTTAAATCTCTAAAGACCATTATCATGCCCTACATAAAATCCGCATGGTGTAGGATAAGTAAAATATGATACGTTTTCTAACTGCCGGGGAAAGTCACGGCCCGATGTTAACCGCTATTATCGAGGGCATACCCGCCGGGCTGCCACTCGTATCGGAGGATATTAACGGTGAACTGCGCCGCCGCCAGAAAGGTTACGGCGCGGGTGGGCGTATGAGTATTGAGGAAGATGAAGTACGCATCACGTCCGGTGTCATGAATGGGCTGACCACCGGAGGGCCGATTGCCTTACTGGTGGAAAATCGCGATTGGAAGAACTGGAAAGAAAAAGATATTAAGCCGATGACCACGCCGCGTCCCGGTCATGCCGACCTGACAGGTGCGATCAAATATGGCTATCGCGAACTGCGGCTGTCGCTGGAACGTGCCAGCGCCCGCGAAACGACCATGCGCGTTGCTGCTGGCGCAATTTGCAAGCGTTTTCTGGCGCAATTCGGCATCGTCATCGGCGGCTATGTTGTCCAGATTGGCGGCGTAAAAGTGCGCTGGACGGAGCGTTTTTCGCTGGATGACCGCATCGCCAATGCCGAAAATAATGATGTGCGCTGTCCTGATCCGCTGATTTCTGATGAGATGCACGAAGAAATTCGGCAGGCCATCATCGCGAAAGACACGCTCGGCGGCGTTTTCGAGGTGGTCGCGCTCAATGTGCCGCCAGGATTGGGGTCGCATGTCCATTATGACCGCAAGCTCGATGCGCGTATTGTCGGCGCGATGGTCAGTATTCATGCCATGAAGGGCGCGGAAATCGGGCCAGCATTTGAAAATGCAGGGAAGCGCGGCTCGGAAGTGCATGATGAAATTGCCCTCGATAAAGCTGGCGAAAACCTGACTCGCAAATCGAACCGCGCCGGGGGTATTGAAGGCGGCATCTCGACGGGTGAGCCGATTATTGCGCGAGTCGCGATGAAGCCGATTTCGACTCTGCTGCAAGGGCTGAACTCGGTTGATCTGGCGACAGGCGAGACAGACCGAACCACCTATGAACGCAGCGATTTTTGTGCCATCCCACGTGCGGTGCCGATTGGCGAGGCGATGATGGCGCTGGTGATCGCTGATGAGCTGATCCAAAAAATTGGTGGTGACAGCCTGCAAGAGATGCAGCCACGATTCGAAGCGCTGCGACAGGCGCGTCTGAGCGACCTGCCGATGGATAATGCGGAGTGGCGATTTGGCTACGAATGATCGCAATATTGTCATCACGGGCTTTATGGGTACAGGCAAAACGACGGTAGGTCGTGGTGTCGCGGCGGCGTTGCAGCGACAGTTTATCGACACTGACGAAAGAATCGTCGAGGTTGCTGGAAAACCAATTCCAGAGATTTTCGCTCAGGATGGCGAAGCGGCTTTCCGGCACATCGAACGGCGCGTCTGCCGTTTTTATGCGGGACAGCGCGGGTTGGTGATCGCGACGGGCGGCGGGATGCTGGTTGATGAATCTAATTTGCGCGTGATGGTCGCATCAGGTTTTGTAGTTTGCCTGAATGCCTCACCGGATGAGATTCGCCAGCGGCTGACAGGGCAGACAGGCCGCCCACTTTTTTCCGGCGATTGGGAAAGCCTGCTCGAAAAACGCCGCGCGATTTACGCTAAAATTCCACATCAAATTGACACAACAGGCAAAACGCCGAACCAGATCACCCAGGAAGTTGTCGCATTATGGCAGAACGCATTCACGTAACCGCACCCGGTGGCGATTACGATATTTTGATCGAGTCGGGGATTTTGAAAAATCTCGCGATATATGCTGGAGCGTGGGGGAAAAGTGTCGTTGTCACCAACACGACGATTGCGCCGCTGCATGGTGAATCACTCGCGGCCTCACTGCCGAAAGCGAAATTGGCGGTTGTTCCGGACGGCGAACAATACAAAACGCTCGAAACGATTGCCCAATTGTATGCTGATTTTATTGCCGCTGGCCTGGATCGTGGCAGCACGGTGATCGCGCTTGGCGGCGGTGTGGTAGGCGATATGGCGGGTTTTGCCGCCGCGACTTATATGCGGGGTGTTCGCTTTGTACAGATTCCCACAACGCTGCTGTCGATGGTTGATTCGAGTGTTGGTGGCAAGGTTGGGGTTGATTTGCCGCAGGGGAAAAATCTCGTTGGTTCTTTTAAACAACCGGATATGGTGCTGATTGACCCTGATGTTTTGGATACGCTTCCCGCGCGGGAATGGCGCTGCGGCATGGCGGAAGTCATCAAGCATGGGTTTCTGGCGGACGAATCGATTCTGGACATGGTTAATAAGAACCCCTCACCCTCTTCAGAGACAGGTTTTTCAATACAACCTCACCCCCCAACCGCGTTCGCGTCTCCGCAAGCAGAGAGGGGGGGGCAGTCAGGTAAAGTTGAGCTAATTCGACGGGCGGTGCAGGTCAAGGTGGATGTGGTGCAGCGCGACCCGTTCGAAAAGGGCGAACGCGCCCATCTCAACCTCGGTCACACATTTGGTCACGCCGTTGAGCAGGCAACTCATTACCAATGGCCGCACGGTGAGGCTGTCGGTGTTGGATTATTAGCGGCGGCGCGGCTTTCATCTGCGCTGAATTTGTGTGATTCAGACATTCCGGAGCGCATGGAAGATATTCTTGCCCATGTCGGCTTGCCACGCCGTTTGAATGGAATCGACCCGGAAGCGATTTATGCGGCGATGGCGACGGACAAAAAATGGCTTGGCGGTCATTCGCGATTTGTGCTGCTGCGAGGTGTCGGTCAGCCAACTATTGTCGAAGATGTGCCGAAGGAAACGATTATTCAAATATTGAGCGATTTGCAATAAGAAACGATTATTCAATTATTGAGCGATTTAACATGAGCAAAAAAATATTACTCCTTCATGGCCCGAATTTGAATTTGCTGGGGATGCGCGAACCGGGCATCTATGGCGCGATGACGTTGGAGCGAATCAATGCACTGGCAGCGGCACACGTCCATCAATATAAGGTTGAACTGCGGGCAGAGCAGTCCAATCATGAAGGTGCCCTGATCGACATTCTGCATGTCGCGCGTAATTGGGCAGACGGCGTGGTCTTTAATCCCGGCGCATACACACATACCTCCGTTGCCCTGCGCGATGCGATCAGTGCTGTTGCTCTGCCCGTTGTCGAAGTCCATTTGTCGAACGTCCACGCCCGCGAAGAATTCCGGCATCGTTCGCTGCTTGCCCCGGTATGTGTTGGGCAAATCGCGGGTTTTGGCTGGCGCAGTTACATGCTGGGATTGGATGCGCTGATGGGACATCTCGGCCTGCTGCCAGAGCCGCCGTTGTGAGGGGTAGACAATGGACGGCGCGGGTTTTTGGCGAAATGAGCCGTGCGTATGGGCGGGATATGCGGTAAGCTAGTTAACGTCTCAGCGTCTCAGTATTTTGGCTGATAAGCTGACTGGCTGACAAGCTGACAAGCTAAAGGCATATCTATGACAACTCATGACACAATTTTAACGGCGATCCATGAACAGCAGGTGAAATTTATCAACCTGTGGTTTACGGACATCACAGGTATGGTGAAAAGTATCGTTGTCCCCGTCGGCGATGCTGAACATATTTTGCAGAACGGGTGCGCATTTGATGGATCATCTATAGAGGGATTCGCGCGGGCGGCAGAGAGCGATATGGTGCTTATGCCAGACCTGCAAACGTTCACCATTCTCCCCTGGGATACCCCTGAGGAGCGTACAGCGCGGTTGATCTGTACGGTGTATACCCCGCAGGGAGAGCCATTTATCGGCGATCCACGCACGGCGCTTATCAACGTGATTAAGCAGGCCGAAAAAATGGGCTTTGCTTATAAAACGGGCATCGAACTCGAATTTTTCCTGTTTCATCGACATCTTGAGAACGCCATTTTGCCGCTGACCCCGCATGATGAAGTCAGTTATTTTGATCTCTCGACGAATTTTACGCAGTCGATCCGCCGCAAAATGGTTTCCACGCTGACATCAATGGGCATTTGTGTCGATTCCGCGCATCATGAAATCGGGTTCGGGCAGCATGAGATTGATTTCAGCTATAACGACGCGCTGATCTCCGCCGATCAAATTCTGACGGCACGTATGGCGCTCAAGTCGGTGGCGCAGCATAACAATTTGCACTGCACCTTTATGCCGCGCCCGCGTATGGATTTGCCCGGTTCCGGGATGCACACTCACCAGAGCTTGCATGATCTGAAAACTGGTGAGAATGTTTTCTCAAATCTGGATAATGAATACGGCCTTTCGGAAACAGCGCGTTATTTCCTGGCGGGGCAGCTTCGGCACGCGCGGGCGATGTGCGCGGTGCTGGCACCACTGGTCAATTCCTATAAGCGGCTGGGGACGAGTTTTGAAGCGCCCGTTTATGTCACCTGGGCGCATATTAATCGGGGCGCTTTGATCCGTGTGCCGAGCAATATGCCCGGTAAAGAAGAACACACACGTCTGGAACTACGCTGCCCTGATCCGAGCAGCAATCCTTATCTGGCTGCTGCCGTAATGCTTCAGGCCGGGCTGGATGGGATTCGCCAACGTATCCCGCTGCCAGAGCCGCTGGAAGAAACGCTGCTGGGACAGGATAAAGTCCGTTTGCGACGTGCGGAAGTTTTGCCAACTTCACTCGGCGACGCGCTGGACGCATTGGCTGAAGATGATGTGATTCTATCGGCGCTGGGACCGCATATCAGTGATAGTTACCTCGCCGCTAAACAGCAGGAAGTCGATGAATACAATCGCCAGGTAACGGCCTGGGAGATTGAACGCTACATCAATCGTTATTAGTGTAGCAGAATGACCAATGCAGCATGGTTATTAAAACGACATCAATCGTTATTGATAAGCATGTCGTGAATTTGGAATAGGGCGCGCTCGGTATCTTTGGGGTCAATAATTACTGACAAACTACATCGCGACGGCCCCTGCGCGATCCCTAAAATTCGAATACCACCTAAAGCCTGGAAAATCCCCGCGATCAACCCTGTTAGCTCATCCAGATTTGCCCCGATGGTGGTCACAATCGTCACGAATTGAATTGTCCATAAGGTATCGCTGACTTCTGCCTGCAAGCGTTTTTCGAGGGCGGTGCGAGTCGCCCTCACTGCTTCAGGCCCGGCGCTGGTCGGTATGATGAAACTTACTAAACTGCGGGCAGAGGACTGTGCGGAGATCATCACGTCGGCGTGACTGCCTGTTGCGGAAAACATTGCTTCGTCAATCATCGCGGAAATATGGGTCAGCGGCCCACTGTAGGGCGCACCCAACCCCAAGCCGGAAATTGACGTGACGGCCTTGAGGGTTTGCGCACCATCCAGATTAACATCCTGAATCAATGTGCCTGTTTCGCGCGGCTTGAAGACATTTTTAATCCACAACGGAATATGATGTTCGCGCAGCGGGCCGATCATCCGGGCGTGGAGGATACGCGCACCGAAATAGGCGAGTTCAGCGACTTCGTCATAAGAGAGCAGGGGTATGGTACGCGCTTCGGGAACTTCCTGGGGATCGGCGGTCATCATGCCGTCTACGTCCGCCCACATCCAAACCTCATCCGCGTTCGCCGAAACGGCCAGAATTGAAGCTGTATAATCGCTGCCGCCGCGCCCAAGCGTTGTGGGTTGGCCTTCAGGCGTTGCGCCGATAAAGCCCGTAACAACGGGGATGATGCTGCGCGTGAGCATGGGCAGTAGATTTTGCGTGATGCGCTGCCGCGTGAGCGCCATATCCGGGGAAGCATTGCCAAATACTTTGTCGGTCACGATCAGATCAGTGGCATCAATGGCAACCCCGCGCAGATTATTTTGCCGCAAAAGGGCAGCCACAATACGGGCTGCCAGCCGTTCGCCCACGCCGATAATTTTATCGAACATGGCTGGAATCGACGATCCGCCGGGTGTATCGGCCATCGTCTGGCATACATCGAGCATGTCAAAGAGCAAACGGTCAATATCCGCTTGCAGGGCATTACGTTCGCTGGTACCCAGCGGAAGCTGCTCAACCAGCGAGAGATGGCGTGTGCGGAGGGTGGCGACGATGCGTCGGTAGCCACGTCGATTGCTGAGATGCGCCAACTGTGCCGCTTCGATGAGCGCGTCAGTCACGCCGTCTAAGGCAGAAACGACCAATAGTAAATGATCCCAGCGCTCATGCTCCTGGAGCACGATGCTCAAGACCTGGGTAAGCGCTGTAGTTGTTCCGACGGATGCGCCGCCAAATTTCATGGTCAGGGTGCGCATAGTGTCCTCAATGATTATGAATCGCGAAAGTCTGCCCGCGCTTTTATCAACGCTTAAAGGTAGAATATACAATATATTCGGATGCTATGAAACGGGCAAATGTTTCAGGCTTTGCAGGATTGACGTTCTCGGCCTATCATTAAACAGAGTGACATTAACTTTATTATCTGACGAGAAGTGTTATGACCGATATTCCACAGGTTGATGAACGCAAGCTTCTAGCAGGCGTGCGATTTTCAAAGGTAGGCAAGCTGTATCATTTTGATTACACCGCCTATCCTGATCTAAAGGTGAACGATTTTGTCATTGTCGAAACGGCTCGTGGCCGTCAGATGGGGCAGATTATGGGCTTTATCGCGCCTGATGAAACCGAGCGCGAACACCGTCCGATCCTGCGGCCAGCGACCTCGCGCGATCTGAGCTTAAAACAGCACTGGGAGATGCAGCAGCCCGAAGCGCTGACAATCTGCCAGCAAAAAGCCACCAAAATGGGTGGTTTTGATGGGGTTAAATTCGTTGCTGCCCAGTATAATTATGACGGTTCGGCGCTGGTTTTTATTTTCACCGCCGATGACAAAGTCAATACAGGCAGATTGTGGACGGAGTTGAGCCGCACATTTCCCGCGCAGGTGGAAATGCGGCAGGTCGGCCCACGCGATGTTGCCAAGCTATTGGGGGGGTATGGCGCGTGCGGTGAACTGCGCTGTTGCAGCACGTTCCTGACGGATTTTAGCCCTATTTCGATCAAAATGGCGAAAGTACAGGGTATTTCGCTCAATCCATCGGAAATTACCGGGATGTGCGGGCGTTTGCGCTGCTGTCTGGTTTATGAATACGAGCAGTATGTGCAGGCGCGGCAGCAGCTTCCCAAGCGGAATAAAAAAGTTGGAACGCCGTTTGGCGAGGCCAAAGTGCTGGATATTCACCCGCTTCAGGATGCCGTGACGGTTATCATGGAAGACGGTGTGCGCCAGTTGGTCAAACGTGAAGAATTGATCCCACTGGATGAGCTACGCGCTTTGGAAAAAAAGGCGAAAGAACCCTGCACCAAACATGGCGAAGGTGAAGCCTGCGAATGCGGCGAGAAGCCTGGCAACCGTGCGCAGGACAAGCAGGACAAAAAGAAAGAATAGGTGAACGATCTTGAGTGAGCAAGTGAAGCGGGTCATGGCCGTTTTTGCCCATCCTGATGACCCGGAATTTTTCGCGGGGGCAACCTTTGCGCGTTGGGCTGCTGAAGGTGCGGAAATCACGTTCGTTCTGGCGACGAGTGGTGATAAGGGCAGTGACGACCCCGAAATGACGCATGAACGGTTGATCGTCATTCGGGAAGAAGAAGAACGCAACGCGGCGGCGGCACTGGGCGTGAAGGATGTCGTATTTTTGCGCTATCCCGACGGCGAATTGATGCCAACGCTCGAACTGCGGCGCGATATTGCCCGGATGATTCGGCTGCGAAAGCCGGATATTGTCGTGACGTGTGATCCAACCGTTTTCTGGTTTGGCGATGGCTACGTTAATCATCCCGATCATCGGGCGATTGGACAGGCGACATTCGATGCCGTGTTCCCCACAGCGGGTAATCGACTCTATTTTATCGAAATGGAGCGCGATGAGGGACTGAAAGCGCATAAAGTACGTCAGCTTTATATTTCTGGCACGGTTAGCCCCAACAAAAAAATTGACGTGGCGGGGTATATCGACGCTCAAATAGCGGCGCTGCGCCAGCATAAAAGCCAGATCAAAAATATGGACGAGATGGCCGAATGGATGCGGAAAGGCTCACGCGATCCTGAGTCGCCGGATGATGCGCCGCGCTATATCGAGTCCTTCCGAGTGATGACGTTCGAGGCATAATCAAGCATGGCGAGTAACGCAATTCTGCGCTGGATGGATGGGCGCGGATGGTTGATTTTATCGGCATCCGGGGATGATGAAGTTCGGGCGATGGTGCTGTCACGCGCGTCTGCGGATGGCGGTGTGGCATACATCTCGATGGGTGGTGTAGAGGCTGAAAAGACTCTCGCCGATATGGAAGACCTGGGCGCATCATCGGGCTATCTGGTGGACGTGATGGCGGAAGATGACGCTACGATTCGCCAAAAACTGTCTGAGGCCGGAATCATCGTTATTTCTGCCGAGGTGGATACTCTGGACGCGCGTGATGGTCTGATGGGTTCGGCGATTTCGGGAATTCAAGATGCTTTTGCCAACGGTGCTGTTGTGCTGGCGGAGGGTGAAAGCGCGTCAGTATTTGGCACATGGGTCATGCTGGATTCGAGTAACATCATATCCGGCCTGGATTGGCTGGAAAGCGCCCTGGTGCTGACGGGCGTGACCAGTGTCAGCGAATCGTATGAGGCTCAAACGGTTTTGAGCGCTCAACCGGCTGCAATTGCAGTGGGTATCGGGTTTGGATCGGCGCTGGCTCTGGGGCCAGATGGCGAAGTCGAAACGTGGGGAAACAAACAAGTGACTGTTGCGCTGGGGCGAGACTACAGCGCTGGATAAATACAGAAAGACGAGATAAATGCCTGCAACGATTCTTGTAGGAGCACATTGGGGTGATGAAGGCAAAGGGCGTGTTGTTGACGAATTCGCGGCAAAGGCCGATGTCGTCGCGCGTTTTGGCGGAGGCGATAACGCCGGGCATACGGTGTATGCGGACGGCAAGGTGTTTAAATTTCATCTCTTGCCATCGGGCGTGCTGCACGAGCAGACCGCCTGTGTATTGGGCAATGGGATGGTGATTAACCCGGTTAACCTGCTGAAGGAAATTGACTCATTGGCTTCAACGGGGGTCGATATTTCACCCAAGAGACTGCTCATCAGCACACGCGCACACATCATTAGCCCGGCGCATATCGCGTTGGACAAGGCGGCTGAGAAGGCGCGTGGCGACAAAGCCATTGGCACGACACTGCGGGGAATCGGCCCTGCTTATCTGGATAAAGCGGCTCGGCAGGGGATTCGCGCCGGATTAATGAGCGATACCGAAGAATTTGCTGAGGCGCTGCATGATGCCGTCGAACGTGCCAATCACGTTCTCTCACAGCAAAATATGGAGCTTCTGGACGCGCACGAAAGCGCAGTCACCTATATCGAAGCAGCGGAACGTTTAAAGCCCTATCTGTGCGAAACCAGCGTCTATATCAACCAGAGACTCCGCGAAGGCGCACGGGTGCTGTGTGAAGGCGCACAGGGGACGATGCTGGATGTCGATCATGGTGATTATCCCTATGTGACCAGTTCATCATCCATTGCAGGTGGCGCACTGACCGGGTTGGGCTTTGGGCCATTGTATGTTGATCGCGTGATTGGGATCGCAAAGGCTTTTAGCTCACGTGTGGGTGCTGGGCCGATGCCGACTGAACTCAATGATGAAATTGGGGATCGGCTGCGGGGAACAGGCGAAAATTTCTGGGATGAATTTGGCACAACCACTGGTCGCCGCCGCCGCTGCGGTTGGCTGGACGGGGTTATTTTGCATTATGCAGCCCAGTTAAACGGCTTTAGCGAGTTGTATCTGACAAAGCTCGATGTTTTGAGTGGTTTGAAGGAAGTTAAAATCGCTGTCGCCTATGAGATTGATGGAAAGCGTTATGATTTCCCGCCGACGATGATCTCTGATCTGGAACGTGCGAAGCCGATTCTTGAAACGCTGCCAGGTTGGGAAGAAGATGTGAGTGGCATACGCCATGAGGCTGATTTGCCCGCAGCGGCACGTACCTATATTCAACGTATTGCTGATTTATGCGAGACTCCCGTGCGAACCGTAAGTGTCGGCCCGGCACGTAACCAGGTCGTTGCCCTGGCGTAAAACATTTGTGTGGCTAGGGGGAATTATGAGCGATCAAACCCATATTTACACGATGGACGCGCCAGTTTCGCACCCGCCCAAGCGTGTGGTATCGCTTGTTCCCAGCGTAACTGAATCACTCTTTGATCTGAGCCTGGGTGATCGCCTGATTGCTATTACCGATTATTGTATTCATCCGGTTGCGGGTGTAGCAGGCCTGCCTCGCATCGGCGGGACAAAAAATCCTGATGTGGCACGTATCATCGCGCTTAAGCCCGATCTGGTGATCGCGAATCAAGAGGAAAATCGCAAAGAAGATGTGATGGCGCTGCAAGCGGCGCGGATTCCGGTATGGGTAACATTTCCGAAAACCGTGAGCGATGCCATCAATCTGCTCTGGAATATCATGCACGTTTTCGACGAACCCGTGATGGTGCCGCGTATTCGGTTGATTGAGCAGACGATGGATTGGGTGCAGGGGATTACCAAAGCCCACGAAGAAATTGTGGTTCGCGTCTTTGCTCCGATCTGGCTCGACCCGTTGATGACCTTTAACGCTGATACTTATATTCACGATCTGCTGCGCGTGTGTGGTGGAACGAATGTTTTTGCCGAACGAGATCGTGTTTATCCTTTAAAAGCTGATCTGGGACAAGCTGCGCCCTATGCGGCAGATGACCCACGCGCAGAGGGGCGAGATACCCGTTATCCACGTGTGATGATGGACGAGGTGATTCAAGCACAGCCGGATGTGATCCTGCTGCCGAGCGAACCGTTTGAATTTAATGAATCGCATATATCGCTGTTTGCCAATCTCGATATTCCGGCGGCGCACAAAAATCGGATACATCTGGTTGATGGATCGCTGCTAACGTGGCATGGGACACGGCTGGCTTATGCCTTAAATACCTTTCCCACTTTATTTTCGTGAGCCTTTAACATGACAAATGATGATCTTCCTTTCGACTTACTGCGTGTGGTTGCCCATGAGATGAAAACACCCCTCAACGCTATTCAGGGGTTCATCGAATTGATTGAGATGGGTGGCCCGCTTACCGAACGCCAGAAACATTTTTGTGATCGTGCGCTGGTCGGCCTGGATCGAATGGATCATCTCATTTCTGCGCTGCTGGATATGGCAAAGCTTGAAGGCGACCTCACCTTGAATTTTGCGGACTGTGATTTGCGCTCGCTCATTCAGATAACGATTGATCTGGTCGAAAATCTTGCTGCCCGCCGAGGTGTCCGCATTTATGTGGATGTTGCGCCCGATGTGGAATGGGTGAGTGGCGATCCGCAATGGCTGGGGCAGGTCATCAGCAATTTGTTGAGCAATGCCATCAAATATAACCGCGATGACGGCGAAGTGTGGATCACCGTCGTCAATGACCCGGATTTTATCAGCATCAGTGTGCGCGATACAGGATACGGCATATCGCCGGATGAACAAGAGCGCGTTTTTAACTGGTTTTTCCGTTCCCGCACTGTCGATAAATCCAAGATCGAAGGCACAGGGTTGGGGCTGGCGATCACCAAGTCGATTGTCCAGAAGCATCACGGGCATATCTGGCTGGAAAGTACCCTCGATGTGGGCAGTACGTTTACGTTTACACTGCCGCGCCGTCGCCGAATGACGGAAGGCTATCAGCGGGAGTTCGAAACTGCTGGGTCTGCGGGCGAAGGGGCTGATGGGGAACGAATCTCCATGCCGGAAATCTCGATTGAAGAATCTGATGCTATTGATGATAACCTGCAAGAGGCTTCGGATGCCGCAGAAGCCGATTCCAGCGATGATGTTGTGTGATTGGGCTATTGCCGTAGGTTGTGAGAAATAGTACAATCTATCTGTGGCTGCAATTCCGGTGTGGCAAGTTATAATAGCGGCATTTCTAGTGTGAGGAGCGTGCGGTGAAGCGTTTGACAACTCTTATTGTCATCATGGTGATTCTCATCCTTGCTGGCGGCCTGACCGCGCAATTGACGACGAACCGTGATGCAGCGGATTTCTTCCCTGTGCTGCGGCAGGTTGGCAGCCCGGATGGCTCGACTCTGGCGGTTGTCCCCTGGAAAGCCGAGCAACTCGTTCTGCTGGTCGGCTTTGTTCTGTTTAATCTGATCGGTATTGCTGCGACCCTGGCATTAGTCATGTGGCTGCTGCACCGCTTCGTAAAACAAGCCAAAGAGAGCGAAAACCAACCACGCGGCGCTATGAGTGTGGAAGGAACAAGAGCCGGACGCGCGGAAGCAGCACAAAAAACGTAAATTTAGCTGTTAGTCGTTAGCTATTAGCCATAAATTAATCGCAATAGACGACTTTATGATTTTAGCTAAAAGCCAACCGCTTCCAGGAATTTTATTGGAGATTTTTAATGCAGCAGGCTAAAGTTTCGCGCGAGACTGTGGCGAATCCGTCACGTTTGTTCTCGTCGCTGGCGTTGGCAACGGCACTTTTGACAATTGGCTTGATCGTATTTGGTGCTGTTGTACGTGTGACCGATTCCGGCTTGGGCTGCGGTGATAGCTGGCCGACCTGTAACGGAACCATTTTTCCACCTCTGGACAATCTGACGGCCTGGATTGAGTGGCTGCATCGACTGTTCGCGGCGCTTATCGGCGTGATGGGGCTGGCGACACTGGTGGTCGGTTGGCGGAAATATCGAGCGAATCGGCTGGCTTTCGGTGCGGTAGTGTTAGCTACATTTCTGTTCTTTTTGCAAAGTGCGCTCGGTGCGATTGTTGTCATCCTGGAACTGCCGCCGACGATGGTCGCGCTGCATCTGGGTACGGCTATGCTGCTGCTGGCATCGCTGCTGGTGGCGGTGGTCGCGGCGCGTTATAAACCTTCCGAACGTTATGAACGCGATCATATAACGACCCTTACCTATTTAACAACTGGCCTGTCGCTGGTGATTATCCTCACCGGGGCATTGGTGCGCGGCAGCGGTGCGACATTAGCGTGTATCGACTGGCCGCTGTGCAACGGCGATATTTTCCCGTTTAGCCAGGGTCAACTGGCGGTGATCCACATGATTCACCGATTTGCAGTAGCGGCGCTGGGCATCACATTGCTGCTGCTGCTCTGGCAAGCTCTACAAAGCCGGGGAGCAGCGGTGCGACGTTTCGCTGTACTGGCGCTGGTCGCCTATCTCGCGCAAGCAGGTGTTGGCGCGATGTTTGTTCTCAGCAGCGCGGGGCCATTCTGGGGCGCGGCACACGTTGGCCTGGCAGCGGCGACATGGGCGTGCCTGATCGTTTTGAGCGTCATCGAATATTTAAACAGCGCCGATAGTGCGCGTGAACAGGTAGCATGGAAACCACAATCCGACACGATATCCCACTAATGAAGGTGATCCGCACGTACCTTGAACTCACAAAACTGCGGATTGTTTTGCTGCTGTTGTTCACCACTGTAACGGCGATGGTGATTGCGGCCAAAGGTGTTCCCGAACTGGTTATTTTAATCCCGACGCTTATTGGCGGGGCGCTGGCTCCGGCAGGTGCAGGCGCGATTAACCAGTATATTGACCGCGATATGGACGCGAAAATGACACGTACCGCCCGCCGCCCGATTCCATCGGGACGGGTTACGCCGATGAACGCGCTGTTATTTGGTATCGCGTTGGTACTGCTGTCCGTTTTGATTTTGGGTGTCTGGGTTAATTGGCTTACGGCGGGGCTGGCCTTCGCAGGCGCGATCTATTATGTCGTCATTTATACGATGATGCTGAAGCGCAACACCAGTGTCAATATCGTCATTGGCGGCGGCGCAGGCGCGATGCCTGTTCTGGTCGGTTGGGCGGCTGTCACTGGAACCGTTTCAATCGAAGCGCTGCTGTTATTTGCGATTGTTTTCTACTGGACTCCACCGCATAGCTGGGCGCTGGCGCTGCTGGTGAATGTCGATTATGCCCGCGCGGGTGTGCCGATGATGCCTGTCGCACGTGGCGAACGGTCAACCCGCTATCAGATTTTGATCTACTCGATTTTGCTGTTCATCATCACGCTCATTCCAGGGCCGATTAATATGCTGGGTTGGGTTTATATGGTGTCCGCAGCGATTTTGGGAATCGGGCTGCTCTGGATGGCGATTAAGCTGATTCGAGTCGCCGATAAAGCCATTGCTCGCAGCCTCTATAAATATACGACTTCATATCTCGCTTTCCTCTTTCTGGCGATGATGATTGATCGACTACTGTAAGAAGATAATCTACAGACTACTGTAACAACAGGGATTTCCGTGAAAAAATCATCAGCCGCACGATGGCCGGTCTACGTGGCGCTGTTTTTGCTGGTCGCGTTTGCCGTCATTTTTGTCGTCGAGTTTATCGGCGCGAGTGAGAATCCTGTTCGCAGCGAACCCGCCGCAAACCTGAGCGCCGACACCTATTTGGACATTGTAACGCCGCTTCTGGTGGATGCTGACGCGCAAAATGGCGAAACACTGCTCACGACCTATGAGTGTGTGGCTTGCCACCGCGCCGGAGCGGAAAATGGAATCGCGCCCGCGTTTGTGGGCATTGCCGAACGTGCTGCCACCCGACGACCACCCCTGACCGCTGCCGCCTATATTTATGAATCCATTTTGCACCCCACCGCCTACATCGTCGAAGATTTCTCCGGCGCGATGCCCCAAAATTACCCAGAGCGCTTGTCTGATCGTGAATTGGGCGATATTATCGCCTATTTACTGACACCAGACGCGCATTAGAATGAAAAACTGAAAGTGCCGAGTACAAAGCCTGAACGCTAAAACTTTGATCTCCGCACTTCTCACTATTTACTTTCAACTTACAACTATCAAAAAATAAAGGATTTTATATGGGACTTGGCAAAAAGATTCGCCTTAATCGGATATTCTCGCATCCTAGTGGACGGTTATGCTCGGTAGCCATTGACCATTATGTGATTTACGAGCAAGGTATCCCGCCTGGATTGCGACATCTGCGCCAGACTCTCGCGCAGATTTTCGAGGGTAAGCCGGACGCAGTGACGATGCACAAAGGGATTGCGACCTCACTGTGGGAACCCTATGCCGGAAAAATTCCGATGATTCTCCAGAGCAGCGTCGTTCGCCCGGATGACAGCGCTCAGGAACAGGTCGTGACTGTCGAGGAGGCGCTGCATATGGGGGCGGACGCTCTGGCGGTGGTCTCGTTTGTTCGTGGCGCGACAGAGGCACATTACTTAAAAAATGTTTCCGATTATGTGCGAGAGGGCGCGAAGTTTGAACTGCCGATTATCGCGCATGTTTATCCGCGTGATGTCCAGAACGGCTTGCAAATTATTTATCGTCCAGAAGACATCGCCTGGGCGGTGCGCTGCATGGTCGAGGTGGGCGTAGATGTGGTGAAAGTGCCGTACTGTGGTGATCCGATTGCCCACGCGCAGATCGTCGCGGATTGTCCCGTTCCGTTGGTGGCGGCGGGAGGGCCGAAAGCGCCTACGCTTCTCGATGGGTTACAAATGATGTCCGATGCGATTCACTGTGGTGTCCAAGGCGCGACGATTGGGCGCAATATCTGGGGTGTCGAAAATGTCACCGGGGCAGTAAAGGCGTTCAAAGCGGTCATCCATGATAAAGCGGATGCGCGTGATGCCCATGCTGCTATTTCGCAAGCAGCGACGGCCTAGACACAACCTGAATATAGGTATCAGGGCGCAGCACGCTGCGCCCCTACAGCCCACAAAAATTATTGTTTTTAATTATTAATCGGATATACAGCTCATGAATCAGCAGTGGGATATTCTCGGCCTGGGTGTGGCGACGGTGGACGATTTGCTCTACGTGTCGTCATTTCCCGTGCCGGATACCAAGATGCAGGTTTTGCATACCGAACGTCATGGTGGCGGACTGACTGCAACGGCACTGGTTGCGGCGGCTCGGTTGGGTGCGCACTGCGGTTATGCAGGCGTGATGGGACATGACGAAATCTCGACATTTGTCGAGCAGGATTTGGCGCACGAGGGCATTGATACCTCGCTGATTGTGCGCCGGGATGATGCTCAACCCCTTCACGCGATTATCATTGTTGATCGGACAGCGCACACACGCACGATTCTTTTTTCAGCAAATGGACGTGCCGGGGCGGACGACACGCTGCCGCCAGCGGATGTGATTCGATCATCAGGCTTGCTGTTTATGGATGATTATGGCGCTGTGGGTAATCTTCGTGCTGCGCGGATTGCTCGTGAAGCCGGAATCCCGGTAGTAGCTGATTTCGAACGCCCTGAATGGCCGGGGTTCGATGATGTTTTTCCGCTGGTCAACCACCTGATTTTGTCGTCGCGGGTGGCGACGAAAATAACAGGCGAGTCGAACCCAGAGCAAGCCGCCCTCAAATTGTGGACACCGGATCGTGAAATCGTGGCGGTGACATGCGGCGTGGACGGATGCTGGTATCTGGATGCCGATCAAATCCCGCGCCATCAGAAAGCATTTTCGGTGGATGTGGTGGACACAACAGGCTGTGGTGATGTCTTTCACGGCGCTTATTCGTGGGCGCTGGTGCAGGGGATGCCGCTGCCGGAGCGAATCCGAATTGCATCTGCGACTGCTGCGCTGAAGGCGACCCAACCGGGCGGGCGACGTGGTATCCCTACGTGGGAGATGCTCAGGCAATTTCTTCAAATGCAATAACTGTTTCACCCTCAATCCACATACATCGCATCGAAAATGGTAGAATTGTGGAATTGTGGGAAGAAATTAACCTGTTAGGGTTGATTCAACAGTTAAAGTCATAACAATACACCTGTTAAAGTCATAACCTATGTATCTTGATGCTTTTACAATTTCATCGCTGGTGGACGAATTTATGGATACGCTCGTCGGCGGGCGCATTCAGGACTCGATTGATGTCGATCAAACGGGAATCGGGCTGGAAATTTATGCCCGTCAGCGTCGCCAATATCTCTATATGAGCGCGGATCATCATACACCGCGTGTTCACATCGTCGCGGAAAAGCTGCGGCGTGGCGTGACCACACCCAAGCAGATCGGTCTGTTATTTCGGCGGTATGTCGAAGGTGGTATTGTTACGCATGTCAGCCAGCCTGCATGGGAGCGTATCATCCATATTGACGCGCAGGGGCCGGAAGGCGAAGTCACGATTATCGTCGAACCGATGGAGCGACGCAGCAATATTTTGCTGGTGCAGGCGGGTGTGATTATTGATTGTATGCGGCGTGTTGGGCCGGAAGATAACCGTTATCGCCTGAGTTTGCCTGGACATCAATATGTTCCGCCGCCGCCGCAAACGGGGAAAATCGACCCAACACGGCTGACTCTGGATGATCTTGAAAATATGATTGCGCAAAACGATGACCCCAAACGCAAAACAACGCAGCTTTTGGCTTCGCATATTCTGGGTATGAGTCCGCTGCTGGCAAAAGAGATCGTCTACCGTGCGGGCAGCCCAATCAATGAGAAAGCTGCCGATGCTGATGCCGATAAACTGTTTGAAATCATTCGTGTAGTCATTGAGCCTTTAGCAAACCGTGAATGGCAACCGGGAATTGTCGAGACGGAAGATGGCATCGAGGCCTTTAGCGTCTATCCGCTGGCGAGTATGCCAGGCTGGCATCGTGTGGATTCGACCAGTGAGGCGATGGCGGCTTATTTCGGTGCGATTGTTGGCGAGGATGCTTATAATGCTGCCAAAGTTCCGGTTCATGCCGCCATCAAAGAAGCGCTGACCAGACTCGGCGGGAAATTGGCGTCGCTGCAAAGCTCCCTGAAGGACGAAAGTGAGCGCTACCTACTGCGACAAAGCGGTGAGTTGATTCTGGCGTATCAATACACGCTGCAAAAAGGCCAGACTGAACTCAAGGCGCAGTATGACCCCGATCAACCTGAACTCACTATCACGCTTGATCCGACGGTCACACCGCTGGAAAATGCGCAGCGCTATTTTTCGCGCTACGACAAGGCCAAGCGCGCGCTTGAAGATGTACCACGCCTCGTCGCAGAAACGAAAAATGAAATCGGGTTTCTCCAACAGTTAGATATGGATTTGGAATTGGCGAACAACTGGCCGGAGATTGACGAGGTGCAGCAAGTGCTTCAATCGAAAGGCTATTGGAAGGGTAAACGCGCCGGGCGTATGGGCGGTGGCAAAAGTGCGCCGATCAAAGTCGTTACGAGTGACGGTTTCGTGATCTGGGTTGGACGCAACAGCCGCCAGAATGAGATGGTTACGTTTGAGAAGGGCAGCAGCGAAGATTTGTGGCTGCATGCGCGTGATGTCCCCGGCGCTCACGTCATTGTCAAATTTGATGGGCGGCAGATTCCAGAGTCGGCTATTGAGCGTGCGGCGGAGATCGCGGCTTATTACAGCACAAAACGCAGCGAAGCAAAGGCGATAGTGGACGTGACACAGCGCAAATACGTCAAGAAAATTAAAAGTGCTGGCCCCGGCATGGTGTCTTATCGCAACGAAACCACGCGCACAGTCACACCGCAGGCTGAATCCCAAACGGAAAATTAGAAGCTGAGGTCTATGGAAGTCGTACCCTACCACGATGGATTATTGCCCCAACTGACGCAATTGGTGAACGATCACATGCGCCTTGTGCCGCCGGGATGGACACTGACGCAAGAGCAGGTCGCTTATGTTGTCAGCAAGCCGAATGCCGCTTGGACGGTGCATTACCCTGAAGATGGCGATGTTTTCTCGTCACACACCCGTTGTATGATAGACGATGGGCGTATAGTTGCAGCAGCAAATTGGTTTTTTCCGCAGCCTGTCGAAAATCAAGCGCTGAGTGGAGTCCTGTCGTGGTTATTCAGTGCGCCGGATCAACCAGGCGTACTGGATGCGCTGCTGGGTGCTTTCATAGGTCAGTCGATTGCGCGGGGATGCTCAAGTGTGTATTTTTGCCCACGCTTCGGCTTTGGTGTGGGCTGGTTCGGGATTCCCGATGTATGGCCGCATATCATCCGGGATGTGCAAAAGTTCGGTTTTGAAGTCGATGGCAAATGGGTCATCATGACCGGGCAGGTAAACCTGGAAAATGATGATTTGCCTTTAAGCGATTTTAGTTTCGTGTGGCAGATTGACGAGGCGCGGCTACAATGGGAACTGGAAGCCCGATCAGGCGAAGCGGTGGCTGGCGAGTGTCAGGCGTGGGGTGTCCCGGCACATTTTCGCGGTTGTTCCGGTTTTGACGAGTGGATCACCGTTGAGTGGCTGAGTGTTGAAGAACCTTATCGCCGGAAGCATCTCGGAAGCCGCTTAATGCAGGAGCAGATGCGGTTTCAGGCACGGCGCGGGATCAAAAATATGATCGTGTGGACGGAAACTAGTAATATAGCCGCGCGTAAATTGAACGAGTCGTTGGGTTTTACTTATGGCCCGGAATGTTGGATATTTGAAAAAAGCATCTCATAGAAAATCAGAAAGCGCTCACATCATGAAAAATCACCTTGTTCCCAAATCCGGCAGCAAAGTCAAATTGCAGGACTACGATCCAGATTTTCGCGGCGATTATGACAAAGCAAAAGCTGTGGCGGAAACCGATCAGTTACAGGATAAGCTCGAAAATCTTCAAGAGCGTCTGTACGCAGAGAATAAGCAGTCCCTATTGATTGTGTTTCAGGCGATGGATGCGGGAGGCAAAGATGGCACGATTGGAAAGGTTTTTGAAGGAATTAACCCGATGGGAGTGCGTGTAGCCAGCTTTAAAGTGCCTTCAGCCGAAGAACTCGCGCATGATTTTTTGTGGCGCATTCATCAGCAGGTGCCGCCAAAAGGTTATATCGGCATTTTTAACCGCAGCCACTATGAGCAGGTATTGGTCGTTCGCGTGAATGCGCTAGAGCCGAAGGAGGTCTGGAAACGACATTACGATCAGATCAACGAATTTGAGCGCTTGCTGGCGGACAGCGGGACGCGCGTGATGAAGTTTTTCCTGCATATCAGCAAAGATGAGCAGAAAAAACGATTTGAAGATCGGCTGAAAGACCCTGAAAAACATTGGAAATTTTCGATGGGTGATCTGCCTGTGCGAGAGCGTTGGAATGATTATATGAAAGCCTATGAGGATGCTATAAGCCGCTGTAATACGGATTACGCCCCCTGGCATATTGTCCCGGCGAACACTAAATGGTATCGCGACCTCGTGGTAACAAAAGCGATAGTTCAGACGCTTGAGGATATGAACCCGGCTTATCCAGCGCCAGAGCCGGATTTAGATAAAGTGGTTATTCCGGACTAGGGCTATCTCCATCTTTTACTCGCAGGAATAAGCGAACCTGCTTCTCAATGCCGTTTTCAAGAAACTTGGCGATGTCTTTTACGGCTGTGGTCTGTTCAGGGGGGATCGTACCCAGGCTGTAGAGCATCCCGGTGTGGTCGTTTCGGGTATTCTTGTCGGTAATATAAATCTGTATTTCGTCCCGCACACGATCTGCAAAAAATTTGATGACGACAGAGGGGTATTTGTTTTGAACGTCTTTGGCTACCAGATTACCGATTGATTGGATGATTTTGGGGTCAATCATGATTTGTTCCTTCTGCGTCGATTATATCTCATAATTCTATCGCATTATTATTTGCTTTTTCAAACCCAATTGTAATCCATTTCATCAATGTGAGCTGGCTGCGCGGCGGGCTGCATCTAGCACCTGTGCCAGACTGATTTCACGCACACAGGGATGATTTTCAGGATCATCGTCGGCCCAGTCGATGACGCGGCAGGGTCGGCAGCCGATATTGGAAGTCAGAACCATATGTTTTTGTGGTGATCCCCAGGGGCCAAATTCTACGGGGTCAGCCGGGCCAAAGAGCGTCACGGTTGGTGTGCCGACTGCGGCGGCGAGATGGAGTGGGCCACTATCCGGCCCTAGCACGACACGCGCCCGCGAAAAAAGTGCGCCGAGCTGACCAACATGCGTTTCACCCGCGATCACACAGTACATTTGCTTCATGTTCGCGGTGATGCGCTTGATAAGCTGGAGTTCGTGATCGCCGCCGGTAAAAACAATCGCCGCGTCAAGCTGCTCGGCGAGCGTATCCGCCACGACTGCCCATTTGTCTTCGGCCCAATGTTTAACCCATGTGCCAGAGCCGGGATGGATGCAGATCACAGGTCGATCAGGGCTTATTCCCCATTCCTGCAAATAACCATCAACATAACTGCGGTCAACGTGGTCAATTGGAAAACGATAAAAAGCATTTTCCGGTGTGATCGTACCTGTCCATGCTTCGACCAGCCGCAAGCTTTGCGTAACCGCATGATCGTGCTGATGGGGAATAGCTTTTGTGAGAAAGGGCGCGGTGTCCGGCAGGTCGTAGCCGATTCGTTCCGGGATGCCAGCCAGATACGCGACCATTGCGCCCCACCAGTGATCGGGCCGAAAAATAATCGCGCTGCCGTAGCCGATGCGCCGGAGATTACGCGCTGCGCTCAATGCCAGTTGATAGGGTGAGCGCCAACTATCTTTGGGGAGACGGCTGAAACCCGGAAAGGGGAGTGTCAACACCTGGTCGATTTCCGGGTAGCTGGCAAGCGGGGCGGCTGACCAGTGTCCAACCAGCGCGTGAAGTTCGGCTTTGGGATGGGCAGCACGGAGCGCATGAATGGCCGGGGTCGTGAGCAGCACATCGCCGAGATGATCGGGGCGAATCAACAAAATTCGATTGGCGGGTCGCGGCTTGATCGGGAAAACAGGCATTCCGGCAATGAAATGAAGCATCGCACGGCGGACATAGTGCTTGAGCGGCATCGCGTGGAAGGCCGTTGCCATACTGCTATTGCGGAGTACGAGCGCTTCTCTATCCAAGTCCGATTTCCTTATAGCTAGTGAGCAACCGGGGGATCAGCAGTGACCAGTCATAATACTGCCTGATCGCGATCTGCGCACCCTCACCCAACATTTTGCGGCGGGTGTCATCCTGCAAGAGTGTAACAATGGCTTCGGTCATATCGGCCTCGTTATCGGCGATCACCATCGTGTCTTTTACAGGCTGCGGCAGCCCGGCAGCAGCAAGAGTCGTCGCGATGACAGCGCACCCCGCAGCCATTGCTTCTAAAATTTTGAGGCGTGTACCGCTTCCCATTCGCAATGGGGCGACATAGACGCTGGTCGCGTGGAGGAAGGGGCGGATTTCCGGCACCCAGCCCGTTAGCTCGATATTCGGCTTCTCGCGCAGTGATTCCAGGCGGGTGTGTGGTTTCTGACCGACAATGTAAAGGCGCACATCCGGGATACGCTTTTGCACCTGCGGAAAAATCGACCCCGTGAACCAAAGCATGGCATCGACATTTGGGCGATAGTCCATTTTTCCGGTAAATGTTAAAACGTGTTGACCCAGGTCAAGATATTCACCGGATTGGGTGTAGTCATCCGCAAAAATGCCGTTAGGGATCACCGATACAGCCGCGTCTGGGCATAACTGGCGCAGGGCGTTGGCATCCTCATCGGAGACAGCGATGACACGATTGACCTGCTGGCAGACCTCTCGCTCGAAATGCGCGATACGATTGGACTGAATGAGCGAATAGGCTGCGCTCGGCCAACGAAATGGGCTGCTGAGATCCACCTCAAAAATCACTCTTTGGAGGGCAAATTCGGCATTATGAGCATCATAGCAGAGTTTTGCGCCGCTGTTTTGGGTCAATGGCAGATAGGCAGCCATTTCCAGTCCCTCAAATTGGATAAGATCAAATTGTGTTTCCGTTAGCAGTGATTCTAACCGATAGCTGAATTCGTCGCTTCGCAGGCGGTTTGCCAAGTCCGGCTTCGAGGATAACAGGAGTTCGCGAAAGCGCTGATTTGTCGCGCGATGCGGGAATGGCACTGTTTCGATTCGGCTGCACAGTTTGACAAGTGGTGTTGAATCGACGGTAGGGCTGTCACCGTGAAAACTCATCAGCGTAATGTCGTGTCCGGCAGCATGTAAGCCGTAAATAATTCCATAATTACGAATTGCGCCGCCTTGATGGGGAGGGTAAGGCAGGCTGGGTGTGAGCATAAGCAGACGCATGAATCCTCATATCCGATACACCGACAGCGCGATTCTGGCGGTGTGTTCCCAGGTAAAAGTCGCGGCACGGGCAAGGCCAGCCTGACGCATGGTTTCGCGCCACGCTGAATCCGTCAGGACATGATACAGAGCATCGCTCAAGGCTGAAGCATCATCGGGGTCGATTTGCAGGCCGACCTCGCCAACAACCTCCGGCAGCGATGAGCGATTGCTGACAATCGGCACAGTTCCACAGGCCATCGCCTCCAACGCCGGAAATCCGAATCCTTCATAAAACGAAGGTGTGACCAGCGCCGTCGCCATATTGTAAAGCGCGGGCAGTGCTTCCTGCGAGACATTTTCTCGCCAATGGATATACCAGCCCAGGTTCATCTGGTCAATTTTTGCCATCGTTTCGTCAAAGAGCCAACCGCGATTGCCAGCTAGTACCAGCGCGGGTGCATCCGGCAGTCGATCACGCAGCAGGCGGTAGGCTTCCAACAGGCCGATGATATTTTTGCGCGGTTCAAAAGTTCCCACAAACAAAAAATAGGAGTCGGGCAAATTTAGCTGCTGGCGGTAATGGGCTAATGTTGCTGGCGGCAGAGGCTTGAACTGCTCGTCTACGCCCAGCATGTGAACGGTGATTTTTTCCGGCGGCACTGCTAACATGCTGACCAGATCGGTTTTCGTGGCTTCGCTGTCCGCCAGAATATGATCCGCTTGTCGTACAGCCCCTTCAATCTGGTCATTATAATAACGACGGCTCTCGGTAGTCAGAAATTGCGGATAATGCAGGAAATTCAGGTCGTGTACGGTAATGATATGCTTCCGCGCACTGCGCAAAGGGGGGATAAAATCCGGGCTGTGCAGCACGTCCAGGCGAAAACGCACTAGTTCGACGGACAACGCGATCCGTTCCAGACGGTGATGGCATGGTGTCCAAAGCGAAGCACGCCGGAATCGTTTTACTAGAGATTCCTGCGCTTTGCGGCTGTGAAAAACCGTATATTGATTTTCCATATCCAACATTTCGAGCGCATGAATTAAACGCCGAATGTAGGTGCTAATGCCGCCGATTCGATAATAGGTTAAGCGTGCGTCGATACCGATGTGTTGCATGGTTGCCAGTATAGCGGCTGGATGATGAAGTATCCAGACTATGTGTTAGCCCGTAGATGAAGTATCCAGACTATGTGTTAGCCCGTAGATGAAGTATCCAGACTATGATTAACCGATATAAGTTCGTAAATTGATATGCAAAAGTAACATTAAAACGAGCAGAATTTTTAGCGCTATAATGGATAGAATTCTCAAACACACTATCGGTTATTTCATGACTCGAATCCTGGCTATTGCAAATCAAAAAGGCGGCGTGGGTAAGACAACGACGGCCTTAAACCTGGGCATGGCGTTGTCGCAGATGCAGCGTCGTGTTTTGATGGTCGATCTTGATCCACAAGGCGGCTTAACGGTTTTTATGGGACTTGATCCGTATCATACCGAGCGCAGCAGCTATTCACTGCTCATGTATGATGGCATGACGGTCACGCGGGCGATGAGGCCGTTTAGCACGGGGTTAGCGCTCATTCCAGGCAGCATAGACCTGGCAACAGCAGCGGTAAAAATTATCCAGGAGCAGCAGCCGTTGGATCGTTTGCGCGAAGTTTTGCGCAGCAGCCGCATCAATTTTGATTATATTCTCATTGATACGCCGCCCAGCCTGGACGTGATGACCGCGATCAGCCTTGTCGCTGCGGACGAAGTGATTATCCCGGCTCAGTGTCATTATCTGGCGATGCTGGGTATTCGCGCGATCAAAGATACGATTGATCGCGTGCGTGATGGGATGCGCAACCCTGCTTTGAAACTGCGCGGTGTGCTGCCGACGATGTACGATTCGCAAGCCGATTATGCGCAGACGGTTGTCGATGAACTGAGGGCGGTGCTGCCGGGTCAGGTTTTCCAGACGGTGATTCCCTATGATGTGCGTGTTCTCGATGCCCCGCATCGCGGCAGAGCCGTGATCGAAGATGCGCCGAACAGTCCAGCGGCGCTGGCCTATCGTGCGTTGGCCGAGGAATTACTGGCGGATTAAGGCACAAACACGCTGCAATCGGGTGTCCAGGGCGGCGCACAAATGGCTAGAAAAACGAGATTCTCCGTCGCGTCATTGAAAATCTGGTGGACAACATTCACTGGAATCGCAATTGCGTCCCCGGCGGATACAATACGCGATTCACCGTCCAGAACGACACGCCCCTCACCTGACAGAATATAATAGCTTTCTTCGGCTACCGGATGATAATGTTTAAGTGCTGCTTTTCCCGGTGGCAGGACAATCTGCGCGAGGCTGTGCTGCGCCGCGCCGCCCGCTGCTTTCCCCATAAATTCGTAGACAACTTCGCCGTGTGCGCTTTCAAAGGGTGAGATTTGTGCAGTATTTTTGATGTGCATTGGTTTTCTACAGCCACTTTTTTAGGATGCTTTCTAGTGTACCATTATCGGACAGCGCTTGCAGGGCGAGGCTGACCCGCTCCCAGGTATTCCAGCGGTTAATGCGCAGTGCAATCGCATAAGGGACACTGGTAACATAATTCATTTGCACAAGCCAATTGCGATGGTCGCGCAGGTAGAGGCGTGCGCTGGGCGCGTCCACCAGAGCGGCATCGGCATGGCCCAGACGCACTGCATCGAGCGCATATTCCGGCAGTTCGTAGGGCTGCGTTTCGAATGCTTGAATGCGTCGCAGCCATAAACGCGCGGCGCTGTCCGCATCCGAGCCAAATTCGTAGGACAGCGTGTGACCGGATAAATCCGACATAGCGGTAATCGGACTATTTAACGGGCTGACCAGCACCATTCCAGCGTCAAAATAGGGCTGGGTATAGCGTACATCGTTGGTGCGTAACGGATCCATTGTCAGTGTCGAAATTACCATATCGACCTGATCGGCGCGGATTGAGTCGTAGAGGCCGTCATAGCCCATATTGATGAAGCGTACCGGAACGCCGATTTCTTCTGCCAGCGCATGTCCTAAGTCGATTTCCAGTCCAAAAAGATCGTCAGCCGTCGCGACGGCAAACGGCGGGTTGCTGGCATCAACACCGATACGCATTTCACCATAGGGGAATAATTCGCGGACGGGCGGGCCGGGACGTTCAACGGCGTTCCAGCGAATCAAAAATAAAATACCCGCCAACGCCCATATCCAAACGGTAAGCGCGAAAATCAAACTGATAATCGCTAGTCGCCAGGGGCGGGCAGCCATAGATTCTCACTCGTTTCCCAACCACGCGCGTAATTCTGCACCGCATAATAAATCGGCTTAAGCTGAAAATCGGACGTCACAAACGTAAAATAATCGGGATAGCTAAAAGTTGGCGCAGGATAACGAAATACCCAGACACATAATTTGTCGAGCCAGTCCCAATTTTGCTCGGCATATTCAAAAGCGTTGATCGTATATTGGATGCGCAGGGCAGGGCGAACTGCTTTCGTCCAGCGCGGGCTGTCGTTCCAGCCGCTTTCGGTGATCGAGATGGGCTTTTGCGGGTTATCGTAGCGCTGCATGATGTCGTGCAGCAGTTCAGCGCGTCGAAAATTCAGTTGATCCGCACCGGGTTCGGCTTCCGGCGGCTCGGTAAAGCCATAGGTATGAACGGCCAGAACATCGAAATAATCCGCTGCGCCCTCCTGATACAGCGCTTCGAGATAAAGCAGGTCATTCAGACCATTCGGACTGCCTTGTGGCTCTAAGGTCGGTGCGAGTGGCGCGGCGAGGATGAGGACGTTCGGATTGGCGGCGTGTGCCGGGGCATAAACTGCTTGCAGGAGACGTGCATACCCAGCCGGATCAACCCCGCGATAACCCCACTCAAAGGACAAATTTGGCTCATTCCAGATGATGATCTGGTCGATTTCACCCGCATAGCGTTCCGCGAACGCTGCCACAAAGGTCGCAAAATCGTCAAATGACTCTTCGGGCAGATAATTCAGAGTCGTAAAGCCTTCTTCAAGGTCTGCCCGCGCCCAGGCAGGGACTAAACCCATACGCGCGATAATTTTAATGCCCTGGTTACGGGCGTGCCGCGCGATGACATCGGCTGATGCCCAATCGTAATGACCTTTTTCACGTTCGATATAGGCCCAGGGGAAAAATTCGACAATTGTATCCGCACCCATTTCACGGATAAGCTTTAATGAACGCTGGATTTTCCATTCGTATACCTCGTCGATCAGCCGTGTATGGACGCAAACCTGCGGCTTGACAGTTTCAACTGTTTGCGGCGCTCCTAATGGCGCACGGGGGCCAACCGGGGCGAGGCTGGTCAAAATTATCCCTGCAAGAAGTGCGCGATAATACCAGATCCACCAGCGAGGGATGAGATTGGTGAAATTTCGAAATTTGGCAAACATGCGGTTCATCATAACGCAGCGCCAGCGAGTTTGCCTGACGCAGCGCCAACGATGTTGCAATAACCTGGGTTCATGTGATTACAAATGAATTGCTTTGGGCGCGTTTTTGCGCTATTTTACTGAGATAAAATTGGAGCAATGCTTTGATGAATTTACGGCCTATCCGCTGCCTCGCAATCGTACTCATGCTGGGAATGATTATATCTTTTGTTTATGCTCAGGAAACAATCACCCTGACCGTTGATTTAGACAGCGGGACAATCAACACGGGTGATCCCTGCCCGGCGGAGCGCGATGTCCCGACTTATTTGACCCTCCAGGCGGCGGTGAACTGCGCTCAGGCGGGTGATCTGATCGCTATCGGCGCAGGTACTTTTTTTGAAAATGTTTTGGTCGATAAAAATTTAACTTTTCAAGGGATCGGAACCGCGAACACTATTATTGATGGGGGTATGGCGGGGCGGGTATTTACGGTCAATGATGACACGACAGCGACCTTTGTTGATCTGACTGTCACGGGAGGGCAGTTCGACTCCGGCGCGGGAATTTACACCTATGGCGGCAGCCTGATTCTCCAAGGCAGTATCATCGCTGGCAACACGGCAGTTAGCGCGGGCGGTGGGATTTATGTTCACACAGGCAGCGTGACAATCACCGATAGCACAATTTCGAATAACCAGGTATCGGTTTTTAGCGATAGCGATGCGCTCGCAGATGCCAGCGGCGGCGGGTTATATATTTATTCAGGTACAGCCACACTTCGTAACAGCATTATCACTGGAAACCTTGCTGCGTCGGATACGTGTGGCACGACACCCGCCAATGCCTATGGCGGTGGCATCTATACGCACACGGGTTCTGTAACGATCAGTGACACGACGATTTCGGGCAACGTCGTGGAGGCAACCAGTTGCAGCGCAGAAGTCGCGGCGACAGCGCTCGGTCTGGGTATTTACAGCTTCGGGGGAAGCGTTGTTGTGAGCAGCGGCACGATTGATGATGAAATGGCGACTGGCGAAAGTGGCCGCATCACCAGTGGGGAAGCCATCATTATCGGAGAGACTGTCACCGAAGCGCCAATCGCAATTGCTATAACCGTGACACCTCTATCCCCAACACTTGTACCCCCAACAACTGCGCCTGCGACCAGTGAACTGACCACTCCAACACTTACCCCCGAAATCCTTAATCCCGCGCCGACCACCGTGCCTGAGATCGTAAATGATGAGGCGCAAATCGCAGTGCGTTGGATGCAGCGTTTGATTGAGAGCGTTCGTGACGAACAGTTGTCACCTCCGGTTGCCGCGCGTATTTATGCTTATGCTGGCATCACGCTGTACGAGGCTGTTTTGCCATCCATGCCGCAAAATCGCTCGTTGAGTGGTCAACTCCACGCCATGCCGCACATGCCCAGGCCGGATGCAAGTATTAATTATGACTGGCCTCTGGTTGCCAACAGCGCACTCGCAGTTGTCGCGTCAGGACTGCTTCAAAATACGTCGGAAACGGAGCTTGAACGATTCGCGGCACTGAGACAGGCAGTGGAGTTTGAACGCGGCGAAATCGTGCCGGTGAATGTGTTCAACCGTTCGAAGGATCATGGTGAATTAGTGGGTCAGTTGATTCTCCAATGGGCTGCGGCGGATAATTATGCCGTGACGCGCGAACTTTCGTATACGCTGCCGACGGGTGATCCAGCGTTTTGGGTACCGCTGGATGGTCAACGCCCGATGGAGCCGTATTGGGGCAGCCTGCGCACGTTCGCGCTGCCGCTGGCATCTTCCTGCGATATACCGCTGAATATCGAATTTAGCACCGATCCGGCATCCGAATTTTATGCTCAGGCTGAGGAAGTACGCGCAGCAGGCGCAAATTTAACGCCGGAACAGGAAGCTATCGCTCTGTTCTGGGCAGATTACAGTGGGGAAACAGGCACACCACCAGGGCATTGGGTATCCATTGAAAATCTATTGGTCGAACAGCTTGGCTTGTCGCTGGGACGGGCAGCCGAGATGTATGCGCTGACCGGAATTGCGCTGGCGGATTCATTCATTTCTACCTGGGGAGTGAAATATCGGGTTCAATTGATTCGCCCCATCACCTATATCGACACCTATATTGATCCCAATTGGAAACCGATGATTAATACGCCGCCATTTCCTGAATACCCGTCCGGGCATTCAGTCGTATCGAGTGCCGCAGCCGTTGTGCTGTCGCATTTATTGGGCGAGGTGACATTCAGCGATGTCACGCATTTAAACCGGATGCTCCCGCCGCGTTCGTTTATATCATTCCAGCAAGCGGCACAAGAGGCAGCTCTCTCGCGCTTATATGCTGGCATTCACTACCGCATCAGTATCGAAAATGGGCTTGCTCAGGGACGATGTGTCGGGCAGAATACGATTGATCGTATTCAATTGGGCAGCTAGGGGCGCACGATAGCGCAACCTCACCCCAAACCCCTCTCCAATGCTTTGGAGAGGGGCTTTCCAGACCTGTTGCGAGCTTTCGTGAACCGTCTACAAAACCGTAACAGGGTTAGAAAATCGTTACCACGTTATCATGTGGAGCTACCCTAGACGCGCGGTGATGGCTAGTAGCACATAGCTGGATGGTCTCTCATGCTGGATTGGCTGATTATTGGTGGTGGTGTTCACGGCACCGCGATTTCACATGCGCTGACGGTGCGGGCAGGTGTGCCACGTGATCGTCTGCGTGTTCTCGATCCGTATCATAAGCCTCTGGCACGTTGGACAGCCCTGGCGGTCAACACGGGCATGGAATTTCTGCGCTCACCGCTGGCGCATCAACTTCATTTCGACCCTTTTTCACTACGATTTTTCGCTCAGATTCAGCAGGGCAAATCTCTGGCGCGGTTTATTCCTCAGTACAGCCGTCCGTCATTTGATTTTTTCCAGGCACACTGCGCGTGGCTGATCGAACATTATCATCTGGATACGCTGCGGATCACCGGACGCGCCGAGCGATTAGATCGGATTCATAATGGTTGGCGTGTCGAAACGGCTGACGGCAGCCTTGAGGCGCGGCGGGTAGTGCTGGCGATGGGCGCTACCGAACAACCCTACTGGCCGACCTGGGCAATTAATCTGCGAAATGCCGGGGCGCGTATCCACCATATTTTTGATATGGACTTTGTGCGCGAAAATTTATTATCCTGGTCACAGGCAACTATCATTGGCGGGGGAATCACAGCCGCGCAAACTGCCTTAGCAATGACCGATCAGCAGCCGGGAACGGTTAAGCTGCTCATGCGTCACCCCGTTCGGATCGCGCATTTCGACAGCGACCCCTGTTGGGTCACGTCGATTTGCCTCACGCAATTTCATCAGGATCGCGATTTTGACCGCCGCCGCGCCATTATTAAACAGGTGCGCAATCGCGGCTCGATGCCGCCGGATGTTGCTGCGCACCTGGAGAAAGCTGTGCAAAGTGGATTTTTGTATCAGCAGAGTGGCGAAGTGGAAAACGGATTCGTGGATGAACAAGGACAGATTCAGCTTCATTTGCTCAATGGTGAGGTGCTGAAAACGGATCTCGTGATTCTGGCGACGGGTTTTGAGTCTATGCGCCCCGGCGGTGCTTTCATTGATGATGCCATCAACGAATATGACTTGCCGCTTGCTGCTTGCGGCTATCCCATTGTGGATGAATTATTGTGCTGGTCGCCGGGGATTTATGTCAGTGGGCCGCTGGCGGAATTGGAAATCGGGCCGGTATCGCGCAATATTATCGGTTCACGATTGGCGGCGGAACGGCTGCGATCCGCATAAAAAATCAGGGCGCAAACGCTGCGCCCTGATAGGTTACTTCTTGCTTCTGCCGAAGCTGCCTCGGCTTTGAACTTTCGGGCTGTCATTGCGTTGGCTCGTGCTGCTACTACTTCTACTTCCGCTGCTACTGGTATCGTTTCCGCGTGATCGCCCAAACGTGCCTCGACTTTGGACATCCGGCGAGTCGTGGGTGGAGTTCTGTCCACCCGATGGTCGCCCAAATGAACCACCGCTGTTGATATTGGGATCGTCATGTTCAGGACGATTATCCCCTTGCTGGCTGTAGTTCTGTCCGCCGAAAGCGCGCAGGAGGCGAGGGATCAGTATCAAACCAACGATGACCAGCACACCCACTAAACAGAGTGTAACAATGTTATCCATTACAGACCTTTCTACCGGACTTCAAAGTTTACGGTGTCAGCAGAATTGCCGTTTATGATGAACTCCGCCTGGTAATCACCCGCATCAAATTCCTGTCCCGATGTGGGTTCAAAAATGAAGTTGATGCACGAATTGGTGTAGTCACGATCCGCCTGGATTTCCGGTGCATCTTCCAGTGCCGCACCTTCATGATAAAGGCGCACGAATACGCTGGTGCCAGCCGGGAAGTCGCTGTTTTCGGCGACGACATAGACCTGCTCACCCGGTTCAAAATCGGCGCGGGAATCAGTCGGGCAGCCGTTCATATCTACGGCGGATGTCGTCACGACATTCCCGATTTCGATATTGTCATCTGTGTCAAAGTCAGTGTTGCCGGAATTCTGATCGGTTGGAAGATCAACTTGCGTATTGTCGGTATTGAATAGACGCGGCACTATGAGGAAGATAGCGGCGATAATCACAACGCCGATAATGATCGTTCGACTGTCTAATTTAAAATTTCCCATCTCAGTAAACCTCAATTGTTAAAACACTACCCTTTAGCGTAATTCGAAATATCTTTTGTAAGATGGCACAGGCGAGGGGTTTATCAATAGGATAAGGAGGTAGTTTTTTATGAGCCAAGTGTTGTTATTTGACCGGGAGGAATATCCCAAGTTAAAATCAACTCCATAAAGGAAGCCTCAGAAACGAAAACACATGTCGGATGAATCTGTCGGTTGGGCGGTGGAACTAACCCTCCTGGAAAATGGTATTTATCAGTTTGTATTTAAAGAAGCGACGACACGCGCGGTGGACGAGTGGATCGCGCAGGCCGAAACGGTGATTGAGAACACGCCATCGGGTGAAACCATTCGAGCGCTTTATGACAATACGAAAACTGGAATGCTGCCCATGAATTACGCTTTACGTCGGGCGAATGAAACGATGCGGAAATATCCAAATCGTCCACCGACGCGGGTTGCATTTCTCTATATGCGAGGGTTTTTGCTGTCGCTGGCTGAGGCGTTTGTGGGTATGTTACGCTCTCGCGATACGGTGCGTTTTTTTCGTGCTGACCGTCGCGATGAGGCGATTGCCTGGTTATTGAAAGACCGTTGAACGATCTGCTTTCGACGCGAAACCGAATTTATTGATGATAGCTATTCTGAATCAGAAAGAGACTTATTGATGACACCTATTCGCGTTGCGATCATTGGAACCAGTAAACGTTCGGATTATTTTTATGGCCCGCTGTTACGCGCACTACCCGGTGTGGAGTTGGTTTCGGTGTGGGGGCGCAGCACGGACTCGGCTCGAAAGCTGGGTGAGAGCCTCGGCGTTCTCTGGTACACCAATCTCGATCAATTGACCCGCGAGACCGCGCCCCAGATCGGCATCGTTTCGGTGACTTATGGTGCGAATGGTGAAGTCGGGTTGATGGCTGCTGAACAAGGCTTACACCTGCTCCTTGAAACGCCGATTGCCCATAAAATGAGCGAGGCGGATGCGATTATCGCGGCGGCGCAAGAACGTAACCTCAAAATTGAGATCGCCGAGCAGTTTCATCGCCGTCCGCTGGAACAGATCAAGCTGGCGCTGATTGCGTCTGGATTGTTTGGGCGTGTCCATACATCATTCAGCGATTTTGCCGGACATGGTTATCACGGAATCAGCGTCATGCGCAGCTATCTGGGGTTTGATGCGGAACCTGTGCGGGTGACGGGTTCGGTTCACGAATACCCGCTGACCGATTACTATTCCCGGTTGGCGGATAACACTGTTCCGCGCAATGAAACGCAGGAACACGGCATGATCGAATTTGAGGATGGTCGTCTGGGTGTTTTTCACTGGACGAGCGTCGGTTATGACTCGCCGCTGCGCTGGTGGCGCAGCAGCCGATTCCTGGCAGAAAAGGGTATGGGAATCACGGTTGGTGTGGGGCTGGATGTGCAGGAACGGCTGTCACTGCTTGCGCCGGGTGGTGAAGCACCGCGTTTTATTACGCTGGAACGCCGTTGGGAGCGTGTGGATGGTGGTGCATTGGTCGCATTGGTCGCTCACACGGGCGACCCTGATATGCCAATTGTGCGCTGGGAAAATCCGTTTTTGTTATCGCATCAGGGACACGGCCCGCAGTGGCATGACGATGAAATCGGTGTGGCGGGCTGCATTATGAGTCTGGTTGATGCCGTGCGTGATAATACCGAGCCGACTTATGGCCCGCTACAAGGTCGTTTGGATCAGGAATTGATTCTGGCGATTCGGCAATCGGCGGCTGAAGGTGGGAGTCCAGTCGATCTGCCGCTGGCGAGATGATTTTATTCACTCAAATAATTTGAGAATCAATACCTGTAGGCTATACTCCTGATTGAAAAATTACATTTGGGGAAGGGACGCGAGATGTCGGAATTTAGCTCAATTGGAAAACCAACACCGATGGTGGATGGTCGTGCAAAAGTTACAGGAACAGCGCGCTATGCCGGTGATTTAACTGTGCCGGGTATGCTTCACGCCAGATTTGTGCCGAGTTCGTATGCCCATGCACGGCTGATTAACATTGATAAAACAAACGCACTGGCGGTTCCGGGTGTGGTCGCCGTCGTGACTGCCGAGGATTTGCCTAAAATTGTACCGTCATCCCGCTATCGGCTGATGTTAGCCCGTGACCGCGTGATGTTCGTGGGGCAGCCGGTGGCGCTCGTCGTGGCGACCAGCGAAGCAGCGGCATCGGATGGGCTTGAGCAGGTTTATGTCGAATATGATCCGCTTCCCGTCGCCATGACGATTGACGAGGCGATGGCAGAAGGTGCGCCTTTGGTATGGCCGAATGGCGTACCGACAGGATCGAGCGAAGCCGGAGCGCACGGGGCAGACGTGAGCAGCGACGACGATGAAGATGAGCAGGACGGAAATATCGCCAGCCGGAAGTCATGGATTCAAGGCAATATCGAGGCGGGTTTCGCTCAGGCCGATATGATCGTTGAACGAACATTTAACACGCCGATGGTGCATCAAAGCTCGATTGAAACGCACGGCATTATCGCGCAACCTGATCTGGTGACAGGTGGGTGTACCGTATGGACAAGCACACAGGCGGCGTTTTATGCGCGTCAGGAAGTGGCTGAGTCGCTTGGCGTTCCGGACTCCGATGTGCGCGTGATCGCGATGACGATTGGCGGCGGTTTCGGCGGCAAGAATGCGCTGTATGAGCCATTAGTGGCGTTGGCTGCACGGGCAGTTGGTCGCCCGGTGCGGTTGATTTTGACCCGTATGGAAGAACTGGTTTCGACGAATCCCGCGCCGCCCGTCCGAATCCACGCAAAATTGGGCGCGAAACGCGATGGCACATTAACCGCGCTTCAGGCCGAAGTTTACAGCGATTCCGGCTGCTATCCGATGGGGCTGGCCTCGTTTCTTGGATTTATGCTGGCTAGTTTCTACCGGATTCCTAATTATCAGGTTGATACGATTGATGTTCTGACCTTCAAGCAATCGGCAGGAGCCTATCGTGCGCCCGGTGCGCCTTCGACTATTTTTGCAATTGATAGCCTTATTGATGAATTAGCACATCAATTTGGTCTCGATCCGCTGGAAATGCGGCTGAAAAGCGCTGCCCGTGCTGGCGACCCACAGCCGGATAATAAAACCTGGCCGAGCATTGGAATGCAAGAAGTTCTGACGGCGCTGCGCGATCATCCTGCATGGCAGAATCGCGAACAAGCGCGGGCAGCCGGACGCGGCGTGGGAATCGCGGTTGGCGGTTGGCCGGGGGGCATTGAACCCGCAGCGGCGATTTGTCAGCTTAACCGCGATGGCTTGCTGCAAATTAATGTCGGTTCAGTCGATGTAAGCGGTACGACGACCAGCTTTATGATGCTGGCAGCGGAGGCATTCGGCGTGACGGCGGATAAAGTGCGCGTCGTTTTTAACGATACGCAGACCGCCCCCTACGCCGGGATGAGCGCGGGCAGCAAAGTGACCTACACAACGGGCGCGGCTGTCGTGCTGGCAGCGAAGGAAGCCCGTCAACAAGCGCTGGCGATTGCCGCCGAAGAATTTGAAGCGGCTGTCGAAGACCTGGAAATCGTGGATGGCAAAATTCAGGTCAAAGGTGTGCCGAATAAGGCGATTGCGCTCAACAAAATTGCCGAAGAAACAATGAAATTTGACGGCAAATATCCACCTGTCTTTGCGCATGGTCGCAACGCGATCACCACACAAGCGCCAGGATTCAGCGCACAATTAGCCGAAGTGAGTGTCGATCAGGAAACAGGCGAGGTCAAACTTCATCGTCTGGTGGTCGTGCAGGATGCAGGCCGCGCGATCAACCCGCTGGCGGTGCAGGGGCAGATGATGGGCGGATCGACTCAAGGTGTCGGCTGGGGGCTGTACGAAAAGATGACCTATGACGAAAGCGGGCAGCTTTTAAGCGGCTCGTGGATGGATTACGCCGTGCCGGACATCACGCAGGCCGCGCCGATTATCGAAACGGTGATTGTCGAAGTGCCGTCCGATTTTGGACCGTTTGGTGCGCGTGGGGTGGGTGAGCCGCCCGTTGTGCCGACAGCCGCCGCGATTGCCAACGCGATTGCGGATGCCACGGGCGCACGGTTGACCGAACTGCCGATGACATCACGAGTGGTGCTACAGGGCATTGAAGCGTTAAAAGGCTAAAAATCCCTCAATCTCACCCCTAACCGCTGCGCGTCTCCAATGCGTTGGAGAGGGGAATAGGAAGCTGCTTTATTAGGTGAAGTTGATAAGAACCTGTTTGGAAATTCATCCCCTATCCCCCGGCCCCTTTCCCCATTGCATGGAGAAAGGGGAGAAATTCAAACTCAGCAGGGGAAATGCAAGCCATAAAAGCGTTGCAAATCGAATTGTCAAACAGGTTCTAAATGCATTTCATGCAGACAGTTTGCCAAAAACGATGAGGAGTGCGAGGGTTTGCGCTCCTTATAACTACATTAACGCGAGAATAGCCTGAATTTTCGTGGCGATGTCATTCATGGTGTTTTCGCTTACCCGTTCCTCGGCGGGTACGCCCAGGTAGCGGAAAATATTCACGCTTTTGTGGTCTTCCGGCTGGTCAGCCATGCGCGGCACAATATGGAAATGCACATGCGGGTGATCGGCTGCCTCAGCGAATTGGATCACGTAAGTTTTAAGGCAGCCTGTGACCTCTTTCAAAGCTATCGAAATCTGACGGATTAGCTTTCCCATTTCCGACGCTTCTTCTTCTGTCATTTCGTCGATAGCGGTCATATGCCGCCGCGCAATTAAGACCATCCATCCCGGCAAGGACGTGTTATAGCTGTGTACGACATCCCAATATGGCGTCCGATAGATGGAATCCCAAAGTGGGGATGTACCATCGTCTCGTTTTTGGATTAATTCGCAGGTATAGCAAGTGCTTGATGTCATTCTAGCAATCCTTCTCCTCTGGGCATTGGGCGTTCGCTGATGTCATCCAGCAGGCCGCCGTGTCCCATCGCCACGAAATCAGCGCGCGTGAGCCGTTCACCAGCCAGCAAACGCGGCAAAATCCAGTCGATGATGTTGGTTTTCAGCGATTTGATGCACCCCGGTGCGCCAATAACGGGGATGTGGTCAATGTAGCCAAGCATGAGCAAGCTGCCGGGGTCAACGGGTGCGCCAAAATGGGCGACGCTTCCACCTGCTATACACAACGCTGTCGGCACAACATCCTCGCGGTCAATAATCGCCGAAATCCCCGCGACCAGAATCAATTCGCGCCCCGCTGCGCACTGTTCACGCAGTGCCGTCGCAATCGATTCGGCAGAATGCGCCACATAGACCATCGTGTCCAAATGGCTGTTGAGATTTTCGACTCGCTGGCGCACGGGGTTATGAAACGATGCGATCAAACGTTCACGCGCGTTTTCTGGCCCAGTGAGAATTAAGCCAACGGAACGTGTGAGGAGTGGGCGAATTGAGATAATAGGCGCAGCTTCGTGTGCGATGGATTCGACATCGACCACCCGTGCTGTCGGTACGCCGAACGGGATAATTTTGACGAGTGTCAATAATTCGCCGGGGCGCACCAGCGTGTGTTCGCGCAGCGTGGCGATGGTGATGCCCTCGTCAATATTATTCAAGTGGTCGAGTGCCGGGACGTTGATTCGCAGCGGGCCAAATATTTCGGCGATCAGATTTGCGCGTCCAACTCCCGGCGTAACCACGCGCACACCGTCGCCTGCAATCGCTGTCGCGACACGCCGTGCGGCTTCATTTTCGCCTAAATCGGTTGATTCAAGTTCAGCGACGACAACCGTTTGCAAATTGAGTTTTCGCAAAGTGAGCAAATCAGCATCGGTTAGGAGATGGCCTTTGCTCAGAATTTTGTGACCACTTTCGCCGACGAGATTGTGCGCCAGAATTTTCCCGGCGGCCTCATCGACGGCTACAGCGCCGAACTTCATGCGCGTACCTGATTGCGAACGGCGACGATTTCCGCCATGATGCACAGCGCGATTTCTTCGGGCGTTTTAGCGCCGATGTCAATGCCGATGGGCGTGTGAATCCGCGCGAGATGTTCCGGCGATAACCCGGCCTCGGTGAGCCGTTTGATACGCTCCTCGTTGGTGCGCTTGCTGCTGAGGACACCGACATAGGGCGCTGGACTCGGCAGGGCGGTTCGCAGCGCAGGGTCGTCAATTTTAGGGTCATGGGTCAGCACAGCGACATAAGTATCCTCATCTAATCCTAGTTGATTGAGTGCTTTATCGGGGTAGCTGTGCAAAATCGTGCTGACATCGGAAAAGCGTTCTTTGGTGGCGAATGCCTGGCGCGGATCAACCAATGAGACGCGAAAGCCCAATTGACGGGCGAAATTTTGAAGTGGCATGGCGATGTGAACGCCGCCGATCAAAATGAGGTGGGGACGCGGACGATAAATATCAATCATCACATCGAGGTCGCCAATTGTTGTGCGCCCTGCTTGCTGTCTGGCCTGCGTGAGGGTGGTTTGCTGTTCACCACTCAGGGCGGCGCTGGCGTAATGGATTCCACCTGTTTTGTCGATCAGAATTTTGCCGCCAGCCGAGTCGCCGCTTAAAATCGTGATCGTTGAAGCACTGCGATCCTGCGAGATAAATTCGGTCACGCAGCGCCACCATGTGCTGTCGAGCGGCTCGACAAAGACGCCGATTTTGCCGCCGCAGGTCAGGCCAACATCCCAGGCGGTGTCGTCGCTGATGCCAAAATTGAGCAGGCGTGGCTTTTTTGACGTTAAAATTTCGGAAGCTTCTTCGATCACGGCGGTTTCGACGCAGCCGCCGCTGACCGAGCCGATCATCGCCAAATCGCTGGTGACGGCCATCTTTGAGCCGATCTGTCGCGGAGCAGACCCCCAGGTCGAGACGACGGTTGCCAGAGCGATGTTGCGCCCCTGTTTAAGCCAATTTTCGACGGTTTCTAAAATATCTAACATGATTTATTTCCCACAAATCAACTCAATTTTTGCAATTCGCGCACGAGTATTTCCAGATTCGCCAGATTGCGGACAGGCAGAAAATCATCGACATGCGGCAGCATGGCCTGTGCGCCGCGCGTCAGCGGTTCGTATTGTGGCGCGCCGAGCAGCGGATTCAGCCAGATCAGGCGATGACAACTGCGCTGCAAACGCTCGATTTCGTGTTTGAGCAATTCCGGGTCGCCGCGATCCCAGCCGTCCGTTATGAGCATCACAATCGCGCCGCGCCCCAAAACACGCCGACTCCAATGGTAATTAAAATCCTGCAACGCTTCGCCTGTTTTTGTGCCTGCGCCCCAGGTATTGACTCGCTTGCCGACTTCGTGGAGTGCGCGGTCAACCGATTTGTGGCGTACATGATGGGTGATGCGCGTCAGGCGTGTGCTGAACAGAAACGACTCGACCTGGTACATGCTGATGGCGAAAGTATGAATGAAGTGTAGAAAAATGCGGGTGTAGCGCTCCATACTGCCGCTGATGTCGCAGATCAGCACCAGCGGACGGGGTTTGAGCCGCCGGGTGCGTGTCGGCAACTTGAAAATTTCGCCTTCGTAGCGCATGTTCGCGCGGAACGTCCGGCGCAAATCCAACTGCTGGCCTTTGCCCGCGCGGAATCGACGTGTTTCGCGGTAGCCGAGTGAAGCGGGCAGGCGGGCGATAATCTGCCGCGCCATCGAAAGTTCCGCGCCTGTCATCTCGCCAAAATCCTTATGCCGCAGAGTTTCTTGCTGGCTGAAGGTTGGGATGATCGCCAGCAGTGTGGAATCAGGCAAGGGTGTGCCGGTTGAAGAATCATCAGGTTGGGCAGTTGGCGGGAGCAGCGAGGGCGTTTTTCGCCGTTTTCGGGGTTCGCCGACGGCCTTCAAATTGAGTGCTGTTCCGTATTCCGACGGCGTTTGCCAGAATATTTCAAAAGCTTCATCAAAAAGCTCAATATCGCGCTGGTGCGTGACCATCAAAGCGCGTAGGGCATAATAAAAATCTGATTTTTTGCCCAGGCTGATAAATTCCAGCGCATGGGCGACTTCGATCATGCCATCCGGCGTAACCTTCATACCCAGCATTTTGCAGACGCGCCCGAAAAGCAGAAGATTATGAAGGAGCTGACCGCCCTGAAAACTGAGATCAATATCGCTACGCAGGTAAAGGTCAGCCATGATTAACCGTTGGATAACTGCGCTTGTATTGAGGCGCGTTCAAAGACCGATTGCAGCACTTCGCGATTCAGGCTTTCGATATCGTCCTGATATTTCAAAATAACGCCGACGGTATCTGCGATGACTTCGAGCGACAGCGCACGTTGATCGAGGGCGACGATAGCGGCTGTCCAATCGAGCGTTTCCGCCACACCGGGCGCTTTGAACAATTCCAGCCGCCGCAGTTCCTGAATAAAGGCCGTGATTTGTTTCGCCAGCATGGGTGCTACGTCCGGCGCTTTGGCACGCACGATTTCGAGTTCTTTTTCGAACGAGGGATAGTCAATCCAATAGTAGAGGCAGCGGCGTTTGAGCGCGTCGTGAACCTCGCGTGTGCGGTTTGACGTGACGACAACAACAGGCGGATGTTTGGCCGCGATTGTCCCTAATTCGGGAATCGTGACTTGAAAATCGGACAGAATCTCCAGCAAAAACGCCTCAAATTCTTCGTCAGCACGGTCTATTTCGTCGATCAGCAAAATGGGTGCGACACCATTTTCGGCGCTGTATTCGACGGCCTGGAGCAGGGGACGTGGCTGTAAGAACTGGCGACTGAATAATTCGGCCTGCATCTCGTTACGTGTTGATCCGCTGGCTTCCATCAGACGCAGGTGAAGCATTTGCTGGGCATAATTCCATTCATAGAGTGCGCTGCTGGCATCCAGACCTTCATAGCACTGCAAGCGAATCAGCCGGGTATTGAGAATGCGCGAGAGAACTTTGGCGATTTCGGTCTTGCCGACTCCAGCTTCGCCTTCCAGAAAGAGTGGCTTGCCGAGTTTTATTGAAAGATAGATGCTGGTCGCCAATCCGCGTTCTGCGACGTAATGTTGTGCTGCGAGTGCCTGCTGGACAGAGTCAACGCTGTTGAACATGAAATTGTGCCTTTTTGTTTGGACGTAGGAGCGCAATAATGTGGTTTTACAAATGAATACGGATAACCGTGTTCGTAGGGGTTTGATGAATCAACCCCTTTTCAGCGTTTTGCCTGGGCACGATACATCGTGCCCCTACGAAGACGTGGTTGTGCTATCCGTATTTAATTGTTAATTTACATTAATTGCGCCCCTACAATATATTTTATGAACCGAGTGCGGCGTGAACCGCCCGCTTGAGATAGACCCCAGCCATTGCCTGACGGTAGTCTTCGGGATAACTCATGTCGCCGATCAAAAATTCCTCAATATCGGATTTGACGGCTGCTGCTGCGGCATTCAGCGCACTATCATCCAGCGATGAGCCAGTCAGGACGCTTTCCGCGCCGGGTGAACGCACGGCTTTCATGGTCGCGCCACCGACTGCGACACGAGCGCTAGTGCAGGTTGAGCCATTCATTTCCAGCACCGCACACACGCCCACAACCGCATAGCGCGAGGCCGGGTGCGACAGCTTGACATAGGCGCTTTTGGCACTTGATGAATTGGACAGTTCGATCCGGGTGATGATCTCGCCGGGTTCGAGCGCTGTCGCGAAAAGATCGACAAAGAAATCCTGCGCATTAACCGAGCGTGATCCAGATTGGCCTTGAATATGGATGACTCCATCATAAGCCAGCACGACGGTTGGCGGGTCAGATGCGGGGTCGGCGTGGGCGAGATTACCGCCAATCGTCCCCCAATTGCGCACCTGCTGGTCGCCGACAATGCCTGCGGCACTGGCAAGAGCCGGGGCATAGGACTGCACATCCGCAGAAGCAGCAATCTGAGCATGGGTCGCCAGTGCGCCGATGCTTATTTTGTCGCCACTTACAAAAATGGACTTCAATTCTTCCAGATGGCTGATGTCGATCAACAGGCCGGGTTGAGCAAGCCGCAGCTTCATGGCGGGGATCAGGCTATGCCCGCCCGCCAGCAATTTTGCGTCGTCGTTCTGGCTCAAAAGCTCGATAGCCTCCGCGATGGAACTGGCGCGATGATAATCAATCTCAGTAGGATACATAGCCTAGACTCCGTTCGTATGTTCTTGGATAACCCGCCAAATTTTGTCCGCACCGAGTGGCATATCGAGATGCTTTATACCCAGCGGTGACAAGGCATCGACAACCGCGTTTACGACAGCGGGAGTTGCGGCAATTGTGCCTGTTTCGCCCGCGCCTTTAACGCCAAGCGGGTTTACGGGCGTGGGCGTTTCGGTGCGATCCAACTCGAATGGCGGGAAAAAGTCTGCGCGTGGCAGGGCGTAATCCATCAGTGAGCCGGTAATCAGTTGACCATTTTCGTCGTAGACTGCGGCTTCCCAAAGCGCCTGGGCGACACCTTGCGCGATGCCACCGTGTACCTGTCCTTCGACAATCATGGGATTAATGACGTTGCCGACATCATCGACAGCGATATAGCGTTTGATTTCGATGCTGCCTGTGCTGGGATCAACCTCGACCACGCAGATGTGCGTGCCGAATGGATAGGTGCAGTTGGGCGGGTCGTAGTAGGTGGTATCGTCCAAAAATGGCTCCATACCTTGTGGCAGGCTGTAGGCCAGCGCCGCAGCGCCAGCGATTTCCTGAATCGTTTTGGCTCTGTCCGGCGCACCTTTGACGTGAACTTTGCCGTCCTGAAACACCACATCTTCGACTGCCGCTTCGAGCATGTGCGCACCTAGCGCTTTCGCTTTTTCCTTGATTTTTTGCAGGCTGTTGTAGACGGCGACTGTGCCAACTGCTGTGCTGCGGCTGCCATAAGTGCCGTAGCCGAAAGGTGTGCCGAGCGTGTCGCTGTGCTGGACGGTCACGTCCTCAACCGCGATTCCGAGTTCACCCGCCACAACTTGCGAGACACTGGTTTCGTGTCCTTGTCCGTGCGTCTGTGACCCGGTGGTGACAACGACTTTGCCCGTCAGATGGACACGGACATTGGCGCTTTCCCAGAGAGCCGCACCCCAACCTTCTCCTGGCAGCCCGATCCAGGCCGACGGCGCAACGCCACAAATTTCGATATAGGTCGAAAAGCCGACACCCAGGTAACGCCCCTGCTGACGCGCTTCGGCCTGTTCTTTGCGGAAATTTGCGTAATCCAGCATTTCCAGTGCGCGATCCAGGGCTTTGTCATAATCGCCGCTGTCATATTTCAGCCCGCGCAGAATGATCGGGTCGTAGGGGAAATCCTCCGGCTGGATGAAGTTTTTGCGTCGCACCTCAACGGGATCCATGTTCAGCTCCCGCGCGACGAGATCAACAGCACGCTCGACCACATAGGTGGCTTCCGGGCGGCCTGCGCCGCGATAGGCATCGACCATACCCGTGTTGGTGTAAACACCGAAAACACGACAGAAAATATTCGGAATCTTGTACGCGCCGGAGAGCATACGCCCGTAGAGGGTGGTGGGGATGCCGGGGGCGATGGTCGAGAGAACGCCACCCAGGTTAGCATAGGTGTTGACCTTCAGCGACGTGATTGTGCCATCGCGTTTTGCGCCGACTTCGATGTCGGTGATGTGGTCGCGTCCGTGTGTGGTGGAGATGTAATTTTCGGAGCGTGTTTCCATCCAGCGCACTGGGCGTCCGAGCTTTTTCGACAGTGCTGGCATAAGGCAATATTCTGGATATAAAAATATTTTTGCACCGAAGCCGCCGCCAATCTGGGGTGAGATCACGCGCACTTTGGTTTCGGGGATGCCAAAAACAAAGGCGGTTATCAACAGGCGCATAACGTGCGGCGCTTGCGAAGTCATCCAGATGGTGTATTCGCCCGTCGCTGCCAGATATTGTGCAATACACCCACGTGGTTCCATCGGCGTTGGAATAAGGCGCTGGTTGAGGATATGCTGCTTGACCACGATGTCCGCTGAATGAAGCGCCTGGTCAACGGCAGATTGGTCGCCAACCGTCCATTCCATGCAGACATTATTGGGTGCGTTTTCATGGAGTTGTGGCGCTCCAGGCTGTGTCGCTTTGTAAGCGTCCACGACGACAGGCAGCGGCTCCCAATCGACTTCGATAAGTTCCAGTGCGTCCTCGGCGGTGTAGCGATCTTCGGCTACTACGACAGCTACGCCTGCGCCCGTAAAGGTCACTTTGTCGATTTCCAGAATGCGGGGCGTATTCGCGTTGTTTTGGACACCACCTGCCTGCCATGCGCAGGGAAGGGGATTCACATCGGCAAAATCTTTTCCAGTAAAAACGCCCAAAACGCCCGGAAGCGCTTTGGCTTTGTCGATATTGATACTTTTAATATTGGCATGAGCGTAAGGGCTGCGAAGGATTGCTGCGTAAGCCAGGCCGGGGAGTTTGATGTCCTCCAGATACTTCGCCTCGCCTGTGATCAGGCGGGGGTCCTCACGGCGTTTGATGCGCGATCCAACAACTGCGGTAGCCATCGCTCATCCTCCCATCTTTTCGGAGGCGTTTTTGACCGCCGCGACGATATTCTGGTAGCCTGTACAGCGGCACAGGTTGCCTTCCAAACCGTGACGGATTTCTTCGTCGCTGGGATGGGGATTATTTTCCAGCAGTGCAATGGATGCCATAATCATGCCCGGCGTGCAGTAACCACATTGCAAACCATGTTTTTCCCAGAAACTTTCCTGCATGGGGTGGAGTGGGCCGTCTTGCGCAAGGCTCTCAATCGTCTGCACATCGCTCCCATCAGCTTGCACTGCCAACATGGTGCAGGATTTGAGCGCTTTGCCATCCAGATGCACAGTGCATGACCCACATTGGCTGGTGTCACAGCCGATTTTCGTGCCTGTCAGCGCCAAGTCTTCACGCAGGAAATGCACCAACAGCGTCCTCGGCGTGACATCCCGTTCGTGAAGCGTTCCGTTGACTGTTATTTTTACTTGCATGAATATTCCTCCTAAAAAGTGATCTCCAGTCTTTACCTTTTTGACTCTACTTGCAGGGCTGTGATCTCCTTTCGTGACATGCGCATGGATTATGAGGAAATTATTTACTATTTTATGCGCTGCAAATTATAGCATGTGGATTTGATCCTGCTACCTTGTTAAAAACTAAATCATTTCCTCCTCATGAGGCGTCTCAATTGAAATTTTTAGATAGTTTTCAGCGATATGTTAATAAGGAATCTGCAAGTTTCAACAAGATATACTTCATATTATAACGATGGAAGTCTTGAAAAGCTGGAGTTGGGTTAACGGATATGGTTACAGTCAATAATGAATCCGACATCTACATTCACCCTACGGCACTGGTCGAAACCGGGGCGATTATCAGCGCTCGGACAAAAATATGGCATCTTTGCCATATCCGCCGGGACGCTCAGATTGGCGAGGAATGTGTATTAGGGAGAGGCGTTTTTGTCGATTCAGGTGTTCAGATTGGCAGCCGGGTAAAAATTCAGAATTATGTCTCTGTTTTTCATGGTGTCACGATAGAAGACGGCGTTTTTGTTGGCCCCCATGTCTGTTTCACCAATGATCTGATGCCCCGCGCCGTTAACCCGGATATGTCGCTCAAGAGCCTGGATGATTGGACAGTGAGCGAGACACGGGTGCAGCAGGGGGCGGCTATAGGCGCAAACAGTACCATTCGTTGTGGCATTACGATTGGTCGTTGGGCGATGATCGGCGCGGGCAGCGTGGTCACGCGCGACGTGCCGGATTATGCGCTGGTCGTAGGTAACCCTGCTCGGTTGATCGGCTATGTTTGCGCTTGCGGGAATCGCCAGACGACGCTTGAAGCCGCCCGCGATTGTGAGTGCCAAAAATAATAAGTATCTCGTGTAAAGGTGACCCGCCGGGTCGCCCCTACGAAAATGACCAGCGAACTGACTATAAATTGATAGGAACAAAACTCATGATACAAGAAAAAACGATGCAGATTGCAATTGCCAGGCCGCAGATTGGCGAGGAAGAAAAAGAAGCTGTGGTCGCTATTCTCAGCAGCGGTGAACTGGTTCAAGGCAAAAAAGTGGCTGAATTCGAGGGGCTTTTTGCCGCTTATCATGGCGCGAAACACGGTATTGCCATGAACAATGGCACGACGGCGCTGATGGCTGCCATGATGGCGCATGGGATTGGGCTGGGCGATGAGGTCATTATTCCGGCCTTCAGCTTTTTCGCGACGGCCTCTTGTATCATGAGCGTTGGCGCACATCCAGTTTTTGCCGATATTGACCCGGACACATTCAACCTGTCGCCGGAAAGCGCCGAGGCCGTTATCACCGAAAAAACAAAAGCGATCATGCCTGTTCACCTCTATGGATACCCGGCGGATATGCCGCGTTTTGAAGCGTTGTGCCAAAAGTACAATCTTGTTCTGCTGGAAGATGCCGCGCAAGCACATGGGGCAGCCATTCATGATCGCTATGTCGGCACATGGGGAACGGCGAGTTTCAGTTTTTACCCCACTAAAAATATGACGACAGGCGAGGGTGGCATGGTGCTGACCGATGACGATGAAATCGCCCGCCGACTGCGCATGATCCGCAACCAGGGGATGAACACGCAGTATTACCACGAGACGTTGGGTTATAACTTCCGCATGACCAATATGTCGGCAGCTATCGGCATTCCGCAGTTGAAACACCTGCCAGACTGGACGCAAAGCCGTATTGCCAACGCCGAATATTTCAACAAAAACATGCAGGGTGTTAAAACGCCTGTGCCGCAGTCAGGCTTTAAGCATGTTTATCACCAATATACCGTTCGCGTCCCTGAAGGGGTCAGCCGCGATGCCGTAACCAAGCGCCTGAACGAACGCGGCATCGGCGTGCGTGTCTATTATCCACTGCCAATTTACAAGCAGCCTGTTCTGTTACAGACCGGAAGATATGACAATATAACGCTTCCTGAAACCGATAAGGCGACTCTGGAAGTATTCAGCCTGCCTGTTCACCCCGGTCTGAATGATGAAGAACGGGCTTATATCGTTGATGAGGTAAACAAGTTATGTTAAAAGCCGCCGTTATTGGTGTTGGCAGCATGGGGCGCAACCACGCCCGTGTTTATCGCGAGATGGAAGGCGTTGAACTGGTGGGTATTGGCGACCAGAACGCACAAACGGCAGCTAAAGTTGGGGCGAGTTTTGTCGTTCCCTACTACACCGACTATCTGAAGCTGATCGACGAATGCAAGCCTGATCTGGTGTCGTTGGCAGTGCCGACCAGCCTGCATTTTAAAATTGGATGTGAGCTAATCGAACGTGGTGTTCACGTTTTGATCGAGAAACCTATCGCCAGTACCGTTGAAGAAGCTGAAAAACTCATCGAGTTGGCGCGTCAAAAAGGCGTTACGCTGGCGGTGGGTCATATCGAGCGTTTTAACCCGGCTGTCATGGAACTGCGCCGCCGGGTGCGGGAAGGCATGGCCGGACGTATCTATAAGATTCACACGCAGCGCCTTAGCCCCTATCCGCCGCGTATTCAGGATGCAGGTGTCGTTCTTGATCTGGCTTCCCATGATATTGACCTGATGCGCTACCTGATGGAGCGACCTGTTCTCCGGCTGTATGCTGAGACGCTGCAAACGATCCATTCCGGGCGTGAGGATATGTTCAATGGGATTATGCGTTTCCAGGGCGGCGCGATTGGGATATTGGACGTGAACTGGATTACCCCAACGAAGATTCGTCGTCTGACCATTACGGGCGCACGAGGCATGTTCACGTGCGATCTGCTGTCACAGGAATTATTCTTCTACGAGAACGAAAACGCCCCCAGCCAATGGGATACGCTGAGTATCCTGCGCGGCGTGAGTGAGGGTAATGTGCTGGGTATTCGGATTGCGCGTCACGAACCGCTGGCAGCAGAACTGGCTGATTTTGTCGGCGCTGTCGAGCGCGGCATCAGCCCAACTGTAACTGGCTATGATGGTCTGGAAACTCTACGAATCGCCCTGGATTTTATGCGATCTGGCGAGGTTTCGGAGATTATCAACGAGGAAAAGGTTGCGCTTTGATGAAGATTATGACGGTTGTTGGGACGCGCCCGGAGTTTGTTCAAACGTCCCCTGTGAGCAAAGCGATTCGCAGGCAGCACACCGAGATACTTGTCCACACAGGTCAGCATTACGATGATAAGATGTCGAATGTTTTCTTTGAGGAGTTGAATCTGCCTGTGCCGGAATTGAACCTGGGGGTTGGCAGCGGCAGTCATGGACAGCAGACCGGGCAAATCCTGGCGAAGATCGAAGAAGCCATGCTGGCGACACAGCCGGATTGGGTCGTGGTTTTTGGCGATACCAATTCGACAGTCGCCGGGGCGATGGCAGCCGCCAAGTTGGGTATTCCTATTGCGCACATCGAAGCCGGACTTCGCAGTTATGATCGCGCGATGCCGGAAGAAATCAACCGCGTGATTACCGATCACATCAGCACGATTTTGTTCGCGCCGACACAGGTCGCTGTCGATAACCTCGCAAAAGAGGGGATTACCCAAAATGTTCAGCTCATCGGCGATGTCCGCATTGATCTGATTTTGGGATTGGTGGAACGTGCGCGTCAACGGCAACCCGCACTTCTGAAACAGATTGGGCTAGAAGACGGTCAAGACGGTCAAGACCGTCAGGGGTTCGCTGTGACCACGATTCATCGCGCTTCGAATACCGATGATCCTGAACGCCTTCGCGCCATTATCGAATCATTGAATCGGATGGATTTGGCAGTCGTCCTGCCGATGCACCCGCGTTTAATCAAGATGGTAGAAGCAGTTGGCCTGAAATTTGCCGATCATGTCCATACGATTGAACCCGTTGGCCTGCTGGATATGGTCGCGCTGCTGGATGCCTGCAAAATTGTTGTTACGGACAGCGGCGGCCTCCAGAAAGAGGCTTACATGCTGCGCCGTCCGACGGTTACTGTGCGTAACACCACAGAATGGACGGAGACTGTTTTCTCAGGCTGGAATCGGCTGTGTGAACCGGACTGGGAGCATTTTAGCGCTGCGATCAACGAAGCTCGTGGCCCTGTGCCTGCTGAGCATCCCGATTTTTATGGCAAATTGGGCGTGAGCGAACGGATCGTCGCCGCGCTTGCAACCTTTAATCGCTAAAATCCATTCCTGAAAAATACAAATCGCATTACAACGTGCCGGGAAAATTCTTCCTGGTACGTTTTTGTTTGATAGAATAGGAGCAATCGGATGAAATAGACGAGGTGAGGCTTATGTCCGTCAATCTCACGCGCCAGTTGACGGTTATCATGGGGGTATTTATTTTCCTGACTGCATCGGCGGCTATTATCCCCGCTTATTTGCTGATTCGTAGTGAACTTGAGCAGCAGGTGATTAGCCGCGTTGAAGATGCGCGTCAGCACAGCTCGTTGATTCTTGATTTTGAGCAGATACAACTCGAAAGCCTGGTTACACTGGCGTCGGAACGTCCAACGCTCAAAAGCCTGGTCGAGCAGCGCGACTGGGTGGCTCTGGATGATTACCTGGAAGATTTTAAACGAAATACACCCCTCGATTATCTCTATGTCCTCGAAGAAAATAACAATATTGTTGGCGGAAGCGCCCCAACAGATACGGAACTGGCTTTAACGAACACGCATAGCGTCGAAAACTTTGGTTTGATTACAGGGGCTATCCGGTTAGATGATGAATTTGCAAATCGGCTGAGTCAGCAAACAGGTTTCATGTATCATTTTTTACCTGAAACTGACGTGACAGGCAGTTTCCAACGAACAATTGATGGGATTCGTTATTACGGGCATATTCGCTCACTCGAAGGATTCGCAAACACGCCTTCTGCGGCGTTAGAAATTTTGCTGCCGCTGCAAGGCTTGCTGGCTGTAGAAGGCAGGGTCGTGGGATTACTGTTGTTGACGACTTTGGCTGTTACGATCATTGCATCATTTGCAGGCGGCTTCTATATTCGCACACGCCTTCACCCACTGCGGCAGCTCACATCGGCGGCGCAGCGCATCGGGCAGGGCGATTTATCGACTCCGATTCAGGCGGCATCGAAAACAACTGAAGTACGCGCATTGGCGGATGTATTGGAAAAAAGCCGCTTACATCTGTCGCGAACCCTGAGCGAACTCCTGGCAGCTAAAGAATGGTCAGAATCGCTGATTCGTTCGATTGTCGAAGGTATTATTACGTTTGACGACAATGGCATCGTCACATTTTTCAGCGAAGGGGCAACGCGGATCACGCAGATTCCAGAAATGGAGGCGGTTGGGCAAAAATTAAACGCCACAATTCCGTTACTCAGCGAGACCGAAGGCACATTCAGCGATTACATCCCGCCGCAGGAAGCCCGCCGAACCGTCAAAATCAGCCTGCGTGATGGTCAGGTGATTACCGTAGCCGTGACCCGTGCTCGTGAACGTGCCGATGGACAGACGACGATTGTGCTGCGTGATGTCACCGAAGATATTCAACGCCGAAGCTTGCAGGCATATTTTCTGGCGAATGTCTCGCATGAGTTTCGTACACCTTTGGCTGGGATGAAAGTTTCGATTGAACTGCTGCTGGAAAATGTTCGTTATCTCTCTGTCGCGGAGATCAATGAACTGTTGAATTCGCTGCACTTAAGCGTATCGAGCCTGCAAAGCCTGATTGATAACCTGCTGGAAAGCAGCAAGATCGAGGCCAATCATTTCACGCTGCGTCGCCGACCTGCGGAATTGAATCATCTTTTGGGGGAGGCCGTGCGGCTGGTGCAGCCATTTTTGAACCGTCGCCAACAAACGCTGACGCTCGATGAACCGCTGTCAATGCCTGTGTTGAAACTCGACCCGACACGGCTGACTCAAGTGCTGGTGAATCTGCTTTCGAACGCCAGTAAATACAGCGCGATGGCAACGCCCATTGACATTCAGGTTGAAATGCGTGAACAATCGTTATATATCGCCGTCCTGGATCGTGGACAGGGGATACCCGAATCTCAGCGCGAAGTTATTTTTAAGCAGTTTGTCCGGCTGGGCGCGGAGTCCAATGCCGATTATGGCTCCGGTTTAGGTTTAGCCGTCGTGAAAGCGATTATCGAAGCGCACAGTGGACAGGTCGGTGTGGACGTGCGCGAAGGTGGCGGCTCAATATTCTGGTTCACGCTTCCGGTAGAGGAAATGGTATGAAAGCCTTCACTCCAGTAGAGGAAATAACATGAAAGCCCTCGTTGTTGATGATGATCTGGTATTGGCCGACGTAGTATCATTTACGCTGCGTCGTGCGGGTTTTGACGTGCTGTTGGCGCACGATGGCGTGACGGCATTAGAGCGATTTTATGCGGAATCGCCAGGAATTGTGATTTTGGATTTGCAGCTTCCGAGCAAAGACGGCCTGGAAGTCTGCCGGGAAATTCGAACAAAATCGGATACGCCGATTGTGATGCTCTCGGTACGCGATAGTGATGACGATGTTGTCAAAGGTCTGGCGTTGGGCGCGGATGATTACATCACCAAGCCGTTCAGTCCGGCGCAGTTGGTGGCGCGGGCGCAGGCGGTTTTGCGTCGTGCTGGCAAAAACCCGCTGCCAGGGAAGCTCACATTTGTCGGCATTACGCTTAACCCGGATCGACACACGTTTGAGCGCCCTGATGAGCCGCCGATTCAGCTTACACAGCTTGAATTCAAGTTGATGGAAACGTTGATGCTCAACCACGAGCAGGTGCTATCCGTCAACACTTTGATTGACCGTGTTTGGGGGCCAAACGGCGCTGACCGTGCGATGCTCAAGCAGTTAGTCTATCGCCTTCGTCGCAAAATCGAGCCAGAAGATACCGATAACACCGTCTATATCGAGGCTGTCCCCGGCATTGGTTATGCCCTGATGCGCCGTAATCAATAGAAATAAAGTGTATAAAGGTCGATTTTGTGACCGTCTTGTGACCACATCGTAACTCCCCCTATCACCGCCCATCGCTATACTGCGCTCCTATGTAGAGTCATTAACAGGAGCAAATATAATGAAGAAATTTAAATTATCGTCGGTTTTCTTGCTGCTGATCCTGCTTTCGAGCTTCGGATTTGTCCAGGCGCAGGAAGGCCCGATCATTCTGACACTGGCGGGTTACGCTGTCCCGCGTGAAGCATATGGCAAAATTATCCCACTATTTCAGGCATATTGGGCAGACCAGCATGACGGCCAGCAGGTGATTTTTCAGGAATCGTATCTGGCTTCAGGCGCACAGTCCCGTGCAGTTGCGGGTGGTTTTGAGGCCGATATTGTGGCGCTTTCCCAGGAACAGCATGTCACCCGTATTGCTGATGCCGGGTTGATTACTCATGATTGGCAAGCCAATGGTTACAACGGCATGGTTTCAACCTCTCTGGCGGTGATTGTCGTGCGTCCTGGTAATCCAAAGGCGATCAATAACTGGATTGATCTGGCGAAACCCGGTGTGGAAGTGATTACGCCTGACCCCGCGACCAGCGGCGGTGCACAGTGGAACGTGATGGGTGCCTACGGTGCGGCCTATCGCGGTCATGTTGAAGGTTATGAGGCTGGGGCAGAGGGCGCTCTACAATTTATCACTGACGTATTCACCAATGTCAGCGTGATGGATGCGGATGGTCGCGAAAGTTTCCTCACCTTTGAACGTGGTATTGGCGACGCAGCAATTACCTATGAAAACGAATATTATGCTGGGTTATCAGCAGGTGGCGAGTTCGAGGTTGTTTATCCAACATCAACCATTCTGATCGAAAATCCGATTGCACTGGTCGATGTTTATGTCGATAAACACGGTACCCGTGAAGCAGCAGAAGCATTCCTTGAGTTTGTCTATACACCAGAAGCGCAGGCCGCTTTTGCCGAAAGTGGTTTCCGTCCGCCTGTAGAGACTGCCGTCGAAGGCGCCGAAGCGACACCCGAACCTGCCGTTCTGGACGAGACACGCTACCCGACGATTGAAGATCAATTCACCATCGCCGATTTTGGTGGTTGGGCAGAAGTCGTCCCCAGTATTTTCGGTGAAGAAGGTGTGTTCACCAAAATGATTGCCGAGGTAAAAGGACAGTAAGATTATGCAACTGGCTTTTCCCGCAAAAGCCGCTGCCCGCCCTCATTTGCCATTTGGTGAATGGGGGCTGCGTGCTGCGGCGATAACGTATCTGATTGTGCTGATTGCGATCCCGGTGATCGTCATCAATATCGAAGGGCTGCGCGGCGGCCTTGATCTTTTTTGGACGGATATTACCCGTCCGGCGGCTTTGAGCGCGTTGTGGTTAAGCATCTGGACAGCCGGGGTGATGGCTGTCGTCAATACGATCATGGGTACACTGACAGCTTATGTGCTGGTGTTTTATAAATTCCCTGGCAAGCGGCTGCTGGACTCGGTGATTGACCTTCCATTTGCCATTCCGACGCTGGTTACAGGCGTTATGTTGGTGCTGCTCTATGGTCCACAGACACTTATAGGTGGATTTCTTGACCAACAATTGGGAATTCGCGTTTTGTTCGCGCCGCCGGGAATCATCCTGGCGCTGCTGTTTCTGGGCTACCCCTTTGTGATTCGCGCGGTGCAGCCTGTTCTGGCAGGGTTGGATGCGAATCAGCAGGAAGCGGCATTTACGCTCGGTGCGTCGAGTTGGGTGACATTTCGGCGGGTGGTACTGCCAGCGATTTTTCCGGCGATGATTACGGGTGGACTGCTGGGTTTTGCCCGTGCGCTGGGTGAATTTGGCTCGATTGTGATCGTCTCCGGCAATATCCCCATGCGCTCACAAACGGCTGCCGTCTACATTTTCGGACAGGTGGAAGGTGGCAATATGGCCGCAGCCAGCAGTGTATCGGTTATACTGCTGCTGGTTTCACTGGTGGTGACGCTGGGTGTCGATTTCATTTACAGGAGAAAGTCGTATGCGTGAGAAACCTGTACGCACATTCTGGCCCTGGTTGCTCATTGCAGTGGTCGTTGTCTACGCGGGCTTGCTTTTGCTTGCGCCGTTAGTAGCGGTCATCAGCGGCGCGTTTGAAGATGGTATTCAACCTGTGTTAGAGGCGATCACCGCGGCGGAAGCGCTGCTTTCGTTACGCCTGACATTTTTCCTGGCGATCACCGCTTCAGTGATTAACGCGATTTTGGGGCTTATCGTTGCCTGGGTACTGGTACGTCATCGTTTCCCGGGCAAGTGGTTTTTTAATGCACTGGTTGATCTGCCCTTCGTCGTTTCGCCTGTCATCGTCGGCTACGTGATGATCGTGCTGTTCGGGCGGACAGGTTGGTTACAGAATTTCCCGATACAATTGGCATTTTCACTACCGGGTATGCTGGTCGTAACGGTGTTTGTTTCGCTGCCATTCGTGATTCGTGAGGTCATGCCCGTGTTGGCCTCGCTGACACGAGAACAAGAAGAGGCTGCTTTTACGTTGGGCGCATCATCCTGGATGACTTTTTATCGGATTGTGTTCCCCGCAATTCGGCACGGCATTATTTATGGTATTGTGCTGACATTGGCACGGGCGTTGGGTGAATTTGGCGCGGTGGCGGTGATTGGCGGCGGTGTACAGGGTGTGACCGAAACGGCAACGATTTACATTTATCGTTCGCTGCATGATCGTAATGACATTGGCGCATACAGCATGGCGATTACGCTTGGCGTGATCTCTGTGGGCATTCTGGTCGTTATGAACTGGCTGCGGCGTGATCCAAGTGAGAAAGGTAGTCAGCATGTCGATCCTACTGAATAAAGTCTCGAAAAAGTATGGCGCTCAGAATATCGTTCGCGAGTTTTCTCTGGAAATCGAGTCCGGGGAATTATTCGTATTACTAGGCCCAAGCGGGAGTGGCAAAAGTACGCTGCTGCGGATGATTGCTGGCCTAACGCCGCAGGATACGGGCGAAATATATCTGAATGACCGTAATGTGACGGCATTATCGCCACAAAAACGCGGTATTGGTTTTGTGTTCCAGAATTATTCACTTTTCCAGCACATGACGGCAGCGCAAAATATCGCCTTTGGGCTGGAGATTCTGCGTGTGCCGAAAGCTGAACGCGACGAACGGGTTCATGAACTGCTTGGATTGATTGGCATGGCGGATTTGGGAAACCGGATGCCGTCGCAGCTTTCCGGCGGTCAGCAGCAGCGTGTGGCTGTGGCACGAGCGTTGGCGCAGCGCCCTGAAGTGCTGCTTCTTGATGAGCCTTTTGGTGCGCTGGATGTGAAAATTCGTGCGCAGCTACGCCAGAATTTGCGCGACATTCAACAGCGGTTGAATGTGACGGCGATTCTGGTCACGCACGATCAGGACGAAGCATTTGAACTGGCAGATCGTATTGGCGTTATCGACGGTGGCGAACTGCTCGAAGTCGGAACACCGTACCAACTCTATCGCAAGCCGCAGCATCGTTTCACGGCGACTTTTCTGGGCAGTGTGAATCTGTTGGCCGCAGAGCGCAATGGGACGACGATCCATCTGGGCGATAAACGATTACCCGCGCCACCGCAGACCGATCATTTGGCCGGGCAAAGCGTGGAGATGATGCTCCGCCCTGAATCGGTAGAGATCGCGCTGACTCCAGAGAACTTAGAAGGCCATTTGCTCGGAAGTGGGATTGTCGAAAGTATCGCCTTTGCGGGTGTATTGGAGCGCGTTGCGATTCGCGTGCAGGATTGGGAACAGACGGTTCATGCGCTGGTAAACCCGGACAAGGCGCGTGAACTTAATATTCGGCCAGGGGATCATGTTTATGTGGGAGTGCGTGATTTTCATCTGCTGCCATTGAACTAAGATGTATCCACTGCTGCCATTGAACTAATGAAAAAATAAATGTATCCACTCTTATCGCTATCACAAATCACGCTCAACTCCCAACTGGCGCGCCGTCTACCGCGCCGTTTGGCTTATTATCATCTGGCGCTGCCCATCGCCTATGACGAAGATTTTATTGCCGTCGCGATGGCACACCCGGATAACCAGGCCGTTGTTAAAGTGCTGGAAGCGGTACTCGGCGCAGCAGTCACGCCTGTTCGCAGCGATGCCGAAGAAATCAAGCATTCGCTGGATTATGTCTGGCAGGAAGACGGCGAGGCAGGCACTTCAACGCTTATGTTCTGGACGGATAAGCCAGAGTGTGAAGCCAATATACGCGCTTATGCCGCCGAAATCGCCGTCGCGCTCTCGTTAAATTGTGAAGAATCCCAACCCGAATCAATGGCCGCGCTGCTTCAGCGTTCCCAGGAAGTGCGCCCTTCGTTAATCGTCTGCTGTGTGGCTGATTCGCAGCTTCTAGCACAGCTTGTCAATCGCTCAACGGCTTCAATTTTGTTGGTGCGGGAAGGGCAGGCGCTGCCGCGAAATATTTTGCACGTTCTGCGCGGTCATACCCCGGATCGCCGCGTACTGGATTGGGTGATTCCGATTGCCCATCATGACAACGTGCCTGTAACGCTTTTGGCGGCGGCGACTCCATCTTATGGGCAGGGCAGCCCACTCCTGAGCGATTTTGCGAATCTGCTTTCCCCAAATCATTCCGCGCATCTCACCGAATATGGGCAGGTGTTAGCCAGCGTAAACGTGACCGGAAGGGTCAAAATCCGCCAGGGGATGCTGGAAGATGTGATCGTTAGCGAGCTTTCTGAGCGCAGCTATGATATGGTCGCGATTGCGGCGGAAGCCTATGGCGATTTCGTTTACCGCGTTTTGCAGCGCTTGAATGGCAACTCCTGCGCGTTCCTCGTCATAAAACCCTAAATTTAGCAATTAGCTGTTCGCGATTAGTCTTTAGCTAAAGACTATGGACTGACGACTAACGACTGATCTATGACCTGATCGTTGATTTGGCGTACCCTATCCGTCAAGTTTCCTGCGCGGAAGGTCATTTATAATGATTTCAGCGATACGTCCCAGGGAGTTTGAACATGCTGAAACGAATTCTTTTATGCAGCTTATTTTTGCTTTTGATTGCGTCTGGTGTTCACGCACAGGAACAAATCGACGAAATTTATGGGCTTGTAACGGTTGATCTGGCTGAAGTGCGTGTTGGGCCAGATTTCGCTTACGAGTCGATTGGGCAGTTACCGCGCGATGCGTCGGTTGTCGTCTTGGGGCGGGCGGGCGATTTTTTCGAGCGCTGGGATGGTCGCCAGTGGTTGCAGATTGATTTTGGTCAGTCACCGGCCTGGGTCTATGCGCGTTTGCTGCGCACCAGCGTCGCTTTTAACTCGATTTTCCCAACCGGACGACTGCTCCCGCGCGATGCCAATGGGCGTGTGCCGGATGTTTTTGATCTGTCGTCGTATGTCTGCTCACAGTGGAACGGCGACTATACGCGCTCCGGCGATTTTTTGGCAGGGGATACCCAGTTGGTCGTGACTTTTCCGACATTAACGGGGGCGAATGTTTACAGTGTGATCGTCATCTCGCCGACGGGTGTGCGCCGCGCTTTCGACAGCACTATTGGGACAGCCAATATTATCCTTGATGATTTGCCGTATGAGCCGGGGACATATACGTGGCGGGTCGCGCCGTATTGGACGAGTGCCGATAGCCGTTCAAATTGGCAGCAGGTGTGCTTGCTACAGACAGGTGGCACGTTTGAGAAGCCGGACACAAATCCGCGACATCGAAATTAGCGAGATCCGGATTGGGGTGATGCGGGGAATAACCATGCAGTTTTGATGTATCAGGGCGCACGGCTGTGGTAGCACCGCAAAATAGTGTGGTCATGCGTCAACCTCACCCCAACCCCTCTCCAATGCTTTGGAGAGGGGCTTTCCAGACCTGTTGCGAGCTTTTGTGAACCGTTTAAAAAGTCGTAACAGGGTTAGAAAACGTTACCACGCTATCATGTGGTGCTACCTGTGCGCCCCTACAGTAAATGCAAAATCCTGAATGTTATCGACGTGCCTGGACGACATCTTCCTCTAAAAGATCGACCAGATCGAGCGTGGCGTTGAAAATCACGCGGGCGTTGATCGCGCCGTCACGTGCTTCGATCACCATTTGAGGCGGAGTCACGCCGCAATTTTCAAAAGGAACGAGTGCATCGTTGAGATAGTCCACTGCTGTTCCCAAACGGGGCGCGTATCTCTGCAATTCTGGCAGTTCGCGCACATCCTGAGCTGTGTAGGGATATTTTGCAACCGCTTCAGGCGCATCACAAGGCATGACTTCACCCCGGAAAACCGCCCACCAGAAAATCTCCAGATTATAAGCGAGTTCGCGACGCGCCAGGATAAATTCGCGCAGGCGGTCAATTTGCGCTTGCTGGATTTCGACGGGAATCACGACAACGCGAAGTGTTTCCAGCGGTGGCAAGCCTGCTGCTTCGGGAATTTCCAGCACATATGGAACACGGCGAACGGCGGCTCCAGATATCCAGCCGTCAAAGCCCAGATAATTGATGTGCAGCCATGTGCCATCCTGATTGCGTTCCAGCACCGGGATGGTGATAAGGGGCGGGATGTTGCGGATAAATGTGCCGCTACGCGAAGGGCGATCTCGCAGGGATGCGCCCTGGAGTGTGGTCACGCCGAACTCCGGCCTGTAGGTCAGCGGTGTTGGCCCGATCACGCCCGTGACGAAATCGCCCAATGGCAAATCCTCGACCTGAAAATCCCATTCGATGACCTTGCCGAAAATCCAGCCGAGATTCGTTAGTCGTCCCAGGCGGCGCACTTCGAACCACGAGCCGTCCAGATTGCGGCTGACGACCTGTAGGAGATCACCACGAAAGACTGACGCAACGGGCTGCGATTCTACCGACGGCGCACCACGCACATTCGCGCTTTCCGCCCGGACGCGCACATTGAAATCGCTGCTGTTTTCCTGCGCAAAAGCCACGCCAGAAAATACGAAAAGAATCAGAACATAGATTAATCCGAATCGACTTATGATTTTTCTCATTTGACCACAATCCAATCTCGGATATTCCAGAACGGCCTGCCGGGTCGCGGGTCGAAGCCGAGGACACCGCCATCGGCCACGAACATGTCATTAGCGCTGTAAAGCCAGATATAAGGCTGATCTTCCTGCAAAATCGTCTGAATTTCGTGGTAAATTTCCGCACGTGCGGCGGTATCGCAGCCCGGTAGAGTACGAGCCTGTTCCATCAATGTTTCGACGGTTTCATTAGTATACGAACCTGTATTATCGCTGAGGCCGATGATGTCGCCCGTGCGCGTAAAAATATTCGTTTGATCGGGATCATCTGTATAGGGCTGTGTCCAACCGCCGAGATAAGCGTCGTAGCGCTGTTGACGAGCCTCGCTGAGTACCGAATTATCATCCATCACGTTCAGATTGATATAGACCCCAAGTGGTCGAAGCTGGCGGGCAATAACATCGGCTGCCAGCACACGGCCTTGCCCATCCATAACCATCAGATTGATATAGAGTTGAGTATCCTGCTTCGCGTACAGGCAGCCCCGGCACTCACGCACACCGTCGCGATTCACATCTTTCCAGCCGGATTCTTCGAGCAGTCGTTCCGCTGTACGTGGGTCATAGCCAACAGGTTGCAAATCGGGATTGAACGCCCAGCTTTGCGACGGTTGATTGGCTGCCAGCGGGGTGCCATATCCAAGCAATGCGACCTCGATGAGCTGATCGACATCAATCGCCATCTGAAGCGCTCGGCGCACACGCGGATCGCCAAAAAGGGGGTGATGGCCTTGATCGACCCATTCGCCATCTTCATCATAAGCGTTTTTCGGCTCAAGCGGGTCAGCCGTATTGAATGCGATAAAATTCCAGACGGTGCCGGGATATTCAGCGATTTGCACATCCTCGGCATTTTTCAAATCATCGCGATTTTCATAAGGTGGGTTGATGAGGATATTGGTGCCGCTTGCCAGGAAATACTGCACCGCGCTCATGCCGGGGGGCAAATCCGTATAGATGAATGCTTGTGCGCCATCTTCCGCGATGAGGCGGATGTCCTGCATGGGGCGAACTTCATCAAAGTCGAATAATCCGGCGGTGGGGAAGGGTTCATTATTGAATGCGTGGCTGCTTATCACGCCAAATTTTTGCTGCGGATAGGCTTCCAGCCAGTCTACATAGGGGCGCGGCTCGTCGTCCTGTGCGCCAAAACTGTCTACGAAAGCGTCAAAATCGGGATCGAAAATGCGTGATGGCAAAATCGGGAAATTGGCGCGGTTTAATGTCTGGCAGCCGGGCATGTTAAAAGCAAAAGCAATCGTTGTGTCGTCAATAACCTGTGCGCCGGAAATCCGGGAATTGATGTGGTTGTGAAACGATGAACTGACCCAATCGCTGGTGATCGCCAGATACGTGTAAAAAACATCATAGGCGGTGATCGGTACGCCATCGCTCCAGGTGAGATCATCGCGCAGTCGGAAAGTCTGAATCGTGCCTTGTGGCGATCCCGGCTCCAAGACCAGCCCATTATTTTCGGGTGCCGCACCTACGATGACTCCATTGGCGGGGTCAACGGCGAAAAGCATCGGAAACAGCAAATCGACCAGGCGCTGGCAGTCGGGGTTATCGCACAGCAGGGGATTAAGCGCACCGATTCCAGACGTGCCGCGCGGGTTGGCCTGGGTGATGACGCCGCTGCCATCCTGTGAGGCAGCCGGAACGACCAGCAATACCCCACAGGCCACGAGGATCGTCATCACAGCCAAAATTTTTCGAAGCATCCGTCATTTGCCTTTCTGCTTCAGCGTGCCGGGGTCAGCAGCGGTAGCCACACGGAAAAGTCGCCATTGCGCAGGCTGTCGTCCACCGCTTGCAGCACTTCATTGGGTGTACCAGCAGGCAGGCGGGCATTGTGACCGTTAATGCCCATGAAATTTTGGTAGCTTTGGGCTGCCAATGCCGAATAGACTGCACCCAATGATGCGTGAGGCATGGCATAGATCGGGTCGAGCGTGATGGCCTGCTGGAAATCGGCAATTGCCAGATCGTAATTTTGCTCGGCAGCATGGACGACACCACGATTGTTATAGGCGACGGCGTTATCCGGGTCGAGCGCGATCACAAGTTCGAAATCGCCAATCGCCAGGCCGAAATTGCCCAATCGCGTATAAAGTGTGCCACGATTGTTGTAGGCGGCGATCAGTGTTTCGTCCAGTTCCAGCGCACGATCATAATCTGCCAGCGCGTTTTCGCTGTCAGAGAGCGCGGCGTAGGCATAGCCCCGGCTGGCATAGACCGAGGCAAAATCTGGCTCGATTTCCAATGCGCAGCTATAGGCTCTCACCGCCTCGGCGTAATTGCCGCCTTCAAAATAAACATCGCCTTGCCCGATATAGTACGTCGGCGCGGCATTTTCGATCAGCGGGTCATCGCATTCCAGTTCAGTCTGCGCGGTCAGCCTACCAGAGAGCATCACGAGCAGACTAATCGCCAGAATTAGCCGATAAATCTTACTCATGGTTGATCTTCTTGTTCACCAACGGGCGAGAAATCGGCGGTCAGCAGCCACGTCCCATCGTCCAGCCGAGTCTCGAATGTGAAGCGCGATTCCAATGCACCCGCTGCACTCTGGATACGCTGGTCAGCCGAGCCACGTGCGAGGAACAGGTATTTTTGATAATTTTCCAGCGCCCGCGACGAATAGACGATGCCGATCAGCGCATAGGCACGTGCATCGATGCGATCATACTCAATTTCTTCTGCGTCGCTGGGGCGTTCGGGGTCGGTCAACTGTTCGTAAACGGTTTCGATGCCGGAACGCTCAATCGCATCTTGCAGCATCGTGAGGGCGTTGTCCCAATCGCCTTGTACCGCGTAGAGGATGCTGCGATTGTTGTATCCTGCCATGTAGTCAGGATCGAGTTCCAGCACCTTGTCGAAATCGGCAGCGGCTTCTTCGTATTCCTGAAGCGCGGTGTAGAGGATGCCGCGATTGTTGAAAGCAGGCAGCAGATCGGGCGAAAGTTCGATGGCGCTGGTGTAGTCCTCAATCGCTTTTTCATAATCACGATAGCGCGTGTAGATAATGGCGCGTGACATATAAGCGGGCATATAGTCCGGCTGAATCACGCGGATAATGCAGGTAAAGCTGAATTCGGCGGCGGCAAGCTGCTCGGATGACATATAAGCCAACCCTTCGCCCATGTAATAGCTGGTGCGAATGTCGGTGGATTGATCTTCAAAAATCGGGCATTCCGGCAGCGGTTCGGGTGTCTCGGTTTGCTCCTGCGCCAGCGCTGGGAACGCCGAAAACAAAAGTATCATGAGCATAAAAATAACCAGTAAGCGTTTTTTCATGATGAATTCTCCTTATTGATCTTGGGTAGATGTATCCAGCAGCGGATTGCGCCGTCGAAGGGGTTCGATGAGCGATCCAGCCAGAATCAAATTTCGTTCAGCATTATCAATTTCAGCTAAAGCGGCATCTATTGTCCCTCTTGCGAGAATATCGTCGCTGCCGCAGGCATCTTCAAATGAGGAAATCGCGGTGTTGATGGACGTGATCGCGTTGTCTAGCGCCAGCACCGCCGGGACAAAGTTCGGCTCTTTTTGCGCGTCGGTATCGGTGATGATACGCCGAACGAACAGGGGGATCGGTGTGCAGCTTACGCGATCTCCCACGCTCAAACGCTGCCAGACGCTTGAAATTTGCGCAAAACTACCGATGCTCTGGGCGATATTACGCTCAAGCTGCGATACCAGCCGCCCATAGGGATAGAGATAGGCGATGTCCAAAAGGCGGCGGTACGTGCCGTCGATGACGCGGATATTCCACGAGCCGACCCAATATAGCTGACCCTGATAGACGATCTGAAAATCAAAGTAGCCTGTGCCGCCCAGCCGCCCCGTTAACTCGACTTCTGTTCCGGCGGGGAGTGTGCCGACCTGATCTTCCGGCGTGACCTGGGTGCGATAAATGGGCGTTTCGCGGGTTGTCCTGCCCAGTGCGCCTGCCCGCCTGATAAATGGAGTCGGGTTGATGCCGTCTACGGGCAGGGTAATCACGTCGCCACTCCATACCAGCAAAATCGCCGCGACCCAGCCATATTGCCCTTCGTGATAGACCTGTATCCATCGGGTATCGGATGTGCGACCAACCGCCGGAAGGGTGACGACAGGCGCGAGGACGGTCAGGCGGGGAAAGCCTGTCCCCGGCCCGGTGCGCAGAGAGCTAAAATCCTGGGTGGTGACATACACATCAGTGACTATGGCTGGCTCAGGGTCGTCAATTTCGGCCTCCTGCGCGGAAGCAGCGGAGAACGAGAGCAGCAGCGCTAAAATGAGGATGATTTTTTTCATCATTCTGCGTCCTCCGTCCAGGCTGCGATGGTGCTGACTTCTGCGTTGAGAACCGTCACGCTGCCCGTTAAGGTGTCCAGGATGACGGTGCGTGGGTCGCGCAGTTGATATTGAGTTTCCAACGGTATCGGCGTTGGAACCACGGTGGGCGCGTTGGGCGTGACGGGTGTTGGGAAAACATCGCCTTCGAATGGAAGCTGGATTCGGAAGGCCAGATAACGGCTGTCCGGCGACCAGGTTAGCGGTGTGCCAGAATAATCCGTCAGCCCGGTTTCAGGGATGCAGTAGCGGCGGGTCAGCCCAGTTTCGCGATCCCAAATGCTGATTTTCGGCACACGCTGGCGGGCTTCAAGCCGTTTCTGAACCTCTTCCTGATCGGGCAGTGTGTACCAATCGACTCTATAGCGGAAGTCGCGCGACCAATATCCAGTGGGAAGTTCGCCGAGGATACGATGCTGGCGGGTGCTGGCATCGAAAATAAACCAATCCTGTTCGCCGGGTATGCGATAGTAGAGTGCGCGCCCCAGCGGATCCCACTGATAATTTTCGAGGCCGCCGTTATCCACGCGGGCGAAATAAGCCGCCTCGCCCGTTTCACGATCATAGATGTAATATTTTGAGCCGCTGCCACTGCCGCTGTTGTAGGGCGTACTGACTAACGCTAATGTCCCGACGGTGGGCTGCACAGCCAGCACGTTGGTTGATAGATCGTTGACAATAATCCCTTCCGGCTGTTCGAATGGATCGGTCAGGAAACCAGATGCCGGGTCAAAACGTCGTGTCAATGTAATCGCGCCGTTGTATTTTTCAGGAATATAGCCCTGATAGCGATATTCCAGGGTATGTGACCCGACCCACGAGATCGAACCCGGCCATTCGGAAGCTTCTGCCGCCCGGTAAAGAATGGTTGGATTCGTGCCGTCCGGGCGCAAAACGGTGAGATTGTCGTCCTGTTGGATCATCCAGTCGCGGTCTGGCGAGAATTCGCAGCCGCCCAGTACGCAAAGCGGGATAGATTCATCAGGATAGAGATGTCCGGTTTCAGGTTCGAGTACCCAGACATCATCGCTGCGACCCACAGGCGGGACAAATAAGCGTCCTCGTGCGTCATAGTCTGGTGGTGGCGCGGAAATATCATAGAGTGTTTCGGCGGGACAAAATTCTTCGACTTCGCCATGATTTACCTGATCGACTGTCGCTTCAGCGAGCGGCGGTGGCGTTGGGGTAATCGTGGGGGTCAGAGTGGGGCGGGGCTGACCGACATAGTCAAATGATTCCGTCGCGGTAGGCAGCAAGCCGATGCTGCGGGCTTCACTGGATTGACGGGTAACGACAGCCGCCACTTCGTCCGCGACCAGCGCATCGTAGGGTTTGGTCAGGCGGAAAATCCGAATAAAGCCTGACGCGTCGTTGACTGCCAACCGCGTACCGTCGGGACTGAGCGCGGCATTATTTGGAAAATAACCTTCCTCATTACTAAATAAATTGATAATCAATTGCGTATCGCGCCGGGTGTCAGGAATTGGCGGGATATAGCTGCCGACGAAGCGTTCGCTGGTCGCGATATTGATGGTCATGACCGAGAGGATAGGCTGTTGTCCGCGATCTGTCGTTTCCGGCCCGGCAGCGACAGGTGTCGAGGTCGGCGGCACAAGTTGGTTGATGTCCACTGTCGGCGTTGGTCGAATCTGCGACACGGAACTGATAAGTCCCTCGCAGAGCAGGTTGCCGAGTTCTTCGCGCTGCTCTTCAGTTAGATCAACGGTTATTTCGCGCCACAGGGCAGCATAATCCAGCGATTCGCGTGAAAAAGTGGCGGTGAGGCAGGTCGGAATGCCAACAATCGCGATTGGAAGCGGCGTAGCGTTGGCCTGATAAAAGAAACGGGCTGTTGGGGTTAGCGCGGGAATGAGATCATCGGCATTGGATGGCAGCGATTCACACAGACGCTGCGTTAATCGTCCCAACTGGTCGGCACGCATCCGAAGATTAAACTGCTCCCACAGGCCAACCCACTGCCGCCAATTTTCAGGATAGGTGTTGACCAGACATGATGGCAAACCGGAAGGGGAATACTCAATTCCATAAATGCGTTCAGGCTGTGTTCCGACATTCAGATTGCTGGTGCTGACAAAAATCGTCTCACTATCCAGCCACCCATACTGGCGACCATCTGGCTGCGGCAGATCATCGCCGGCGATCAAAAACAGCTTGCCACGTTCGATGTTGTAGACGGCGATCTCGTTGCCGGGATAATGTTGGCTGAATGGGTCGGCGGAATAGATGACGAAGTAATTTTGCCAATCGTCGCTGGGGATAATCGACTCAATCGAACGCCCTGGCAAATAGGGAATCGTGATGCTCTGGCGCTCGTTCTGGCCGACCTTGACGATCTCCATCACTTCGCCATCAATCGTACCGTAGCGGGTCAGATAGCGATCCGCGTCCGGCGACTGTTGGAGTACGTTGCCTTGCAGGATGACCCGTTCACGCTGGATGATCTCGCCTGTTTCTGTGTCCCAGACGCGCCAGTCATCGCCGTTGAGCGTCACGATCCGGCGGTTGTCCTGCGTGAAATAAAATTGCTGGAAGCCGGACGTGTAATTGATGTCTTCGAGAATCACCTCGCCCGTGTTCGCGTCAAAACGCTGAAAATCGGTGATGATTTCCGTGCCTGTCGCGTTATAAGCCAGAATATGACTGCCGCCGCTATCTGGTTCAGATGGAAAATAGGTCTGTTCCAGGCCGCCTGTCTCCAGATTGTAAACTTCAATCGGCTGCAAGCCAGAAGCGCGGCGTACCATCAAATGTTTGTTGTCGGGGTGCAGCACCATTTGCTGAACATCCTGCGGACGCACAAATTCGATCACGCCGGAGGCCGAGGATTCGTTAAAGGTGTAGACCAGCAAGCCCATCTGGTCGGGGGTGACGGTGAGTGGCTGAAGGATGTCGAGCAGAATCACGGTAAGTGGTTGGTAATTGTGCTGCGCGCGGTAATCCTCACCGAAAAGCAGCCGTAAAAATGAGTTTTCGTTCTGGCTGTTGGGTTCGCCGATGATACGTGCCAGCTTGCTGAATTGCAGGCCGTTCATGTCGCGGATATTGCCATACGCAAGGCCGCTGCCAACCGGGATGCTAAATTGGCTGCCATTATCGGTATCAAGCTGTACCAGTCGCCCGCCCAATGACGGATCGACGTACATAAAATCATCGCGCAGACTGTTCCACACGTAAATGGGATCGACTTCGATACGGGACGATTCGATTTCGGTGACGACAGGCAAATCCATATTTCTGCCGTCGATGACTTGTAAACGCGCGGGGATTCCGGCGATGAAATTGCGGTTGGGGCCAAGTACGAGGCCGTTGCGGAAATTGAAGAAAGCGTAAGCGTTCGCCTGATTGGGCAGGGTGGTCGGCGCTTCTTCGCGCGTGGCGAGTAAATCCCATACCCAGGGGATGATGCTGGTGTCGTTTTCGCTGCGGCGCGTGGCAGCCGGGGCAGGCACTACGGTATCGAGCAGGAGCAAGCCATCGTCAGGCGAAAAATGCAGCGGGCCAGTGACGAGATTCGCACCATCCGGCGAAAAATCGGCGCTGAGAGTACCTGTTTGTGTATCCCATAACTCTATCCGTTTATCAATTGCCAGCGCCAGATAGCGTCCATCGTGGCTGAATTTATAGGCGTTGTACGCGCCACTTTCGTAGAGAATGTGCTGCGTTTCATAGGTCGCTGCGTCTACAAGCAGCAGCCGACCTGCCAAATCGACCTGCACGAAGCGGTCAAAATTGGGGTCATATTGAATGCCCTGCGGACGGAGTCGCCCGATCTGGCGAATTTCAGTAAATAATTCTTCGCTTGGCACATTTTGCGCCAAACCAATGCCGACGAGCGAAAAAATAAGCAGCGCCGCAAAAAAGGCTATTCGTCTCATAAAATTGCTCCGCTTTTGACACGGGGTTCTTAATTGATTATAAGATGAAGATGAGAATTTCATCTCATCGAACAAGACAACGATTTCCATACGCTCGCCATACGCTGGATGAAGGCCATGTTATATTTCTTACAGGCACATATAAATACCGGGGAAACGCGATGAACAAGCTATTTTTTGGGATGCTGTTATCTTTATTTTTTGTCTTTCCGGCGCAGGCTCAAGAACCGATTTGCCCCGCGAAAATTTTGCTTTCGTTATCGCGTTCCGGTTCAGCTTGCTTTGGCCTGGAACGTAACGAAGCCTGCTATGGCAACGGGGCGGTTGAAAGCGCGTTTCAGGGCGAATCAGACGCGGTATTTACCAAACCCGGTGATATTGTCGAGGCGGACACACTGCAATCCGTTCATGTTACGCCGCTGGAGAATGATATTTCGATTGCTTCCCTCTATATCCAGGCCAGCCTGACGGATAATGAAGAACGCAGTGTCACGCTGCTATTGTTAGGGGATACCGCAGTACAAAATAATGTGCCGCCGCTGCCGGAAATTGTCATTACGGCTACCGGGGCGCTGAATATCCGCCACACGCCGGAAATTAACGGCGAAATTGTCGAACGACTGGCGATCAACAAAACCGTGATCGCCAATGGTCGCACTGAGGAAGGTGACTGGCTGAGAGTCAAAATTCCGAATAGCAATAATCTCGGCTGGATTGGTGCGGATGTTGGTCGCGCGGATGGTGATTTGCGGACTCTGAGTGTCGTCGGCATTGATACGCCTGTGTATCGAGCATTTCAGGTTTTTACACTGAAAACGGTTGAAAATCTGCTGTGTGATGGTGCGCTCAACAGCGGCCTGCTGCTGCAAACGCCGAATACCTTCACCTATGTCGATTTGATCGTGAATGGCATCCAGATGCGACTGGCAGCAACAGCTTTTTTGCAAGCGCAGCCTGGGGAGAATTTGACCATTCATGTGCTGCAAGGGCAAGCAGAGTTGACTGTAAACGGCGAAACGCAGATGATTCCAGCGGGTGCGCAAGCTTCAGTTTCTATTAATGAAGATGGCATGGCGACAGATGCGCCTTCACCCGCCGAACCCTATGATCTGGTTGCTTTGCGCGGCCTGCCACTCAACAGCCTGCCGACTCGCCTCACGCTGATTGACCCGCTGACACCGGAGGGGATTGAGGCCGCAATTGCGCAACTGGCAGTCGTTGAAGTCACCGAAACACCGGAAGTGATACCTGTTGTCGATACCAGTTGCAGGCGGAGGACGATTCGCTCGACGACGTTATGGGCAGGGCCGGGTTTATTTTATGATGCCGTCAACAATATCCCCGCCGAGACATCCGTCCGGCCTGTTTTTCAAACGACTGACGCTGATCAGGATGTCTGGTGGCAGTTGACCAATAGCAATTGGATTCAGTCCAGTGACGTGGCGCAAACGGGTGAATGTGACCCGATTCCTGTCACAAACGCGATCCCCGCGCCCCCTAACAATATACTTTCGCTGGAAACCTGTGCGAGTCGTAACGGGCCGCTTCGTGCCGGACAGCAAGTGAGCATCGAATTTATCCCGCCGCCCTGGAACAGTGAAGGTGAAGCCTATCAAGCCACAAGAACCGATCCGGGCAGCATCACCGTAGGGCAGGAGCGTTTGTACGTTTATGTGGATGACCCTGTTCGCTTAGGCATGGTTGATGACCGCTATTTACGCAGATTTTCGGCGCATTGGGTGGCGGTAGCAGGCAGCTATCGGATCGAAGGGAAGTGGTTATCCTATCTCCCGACGTGTACGATTACCGTTCCGGTGGGATGACGGCGCGGCAGTCGGTTCGTTGATGTTCTGATAATTTTGATCAGCGCGACAGCCGTTGATTGGCATTGGTTGATTTTCACAGAAATTTATCATTTTTGTTGAGATGCGGCCTTTGAACTGTCGCGTTATAATTTAGCCATCCTAAATATATTCCGCTGCATAAGGAGTCTGGAATGAGGCGAGTCCGAGTTTTATTTTTAATCGCGTTAATGCTTGCTGCTGTCTTATCAATGATGCCTGTCCAAGCACAGGACGACAATATTCTGCGTATTGTCACCAACAGTGAAGTTCGCACCCTTGACCCGCATATTGCCTACGAATTTGATACATGGCCTGCGGTGTCCCTGTTTTATCGCGGCCTGATTACGCTGGACGATAACAGTGCGCCACAGCCTGCATTGGCCGAGTCGTGGGTCGTGAGCGAGGATGGCTTGACCTACACCTTCACGCTGCGCGAGGGTATTAAGTTCTCGAATGGTCGTGACATCACCGCCGATGACGTGAAATACAGTTTTGAACGTCTGCTGAACCCGGAAACGGCTTCTCCTACCGCTTATATGTTCGCTGCGGTGACAGGCGCAGAAGCTCGTCAGAACGGCGAAGCGGATTCGGTGAGTGGTATTACCGTTATTGATCCAAAAACGGTTGAATTTAAACTCGACTACCCAGTGTCGTCCTTGATGCTGCGTTTTGCGTTAGCGCCGGGGATGATTATCGCGAGTGAAGGTGTGGAAGCAGCGGAAAATTTTGGTCGCCAGCCGTTGGGCGCGGGGCCATTCATTTTTGAGTCGTGGGAAAGCGGTATCCGCATGACGGGAACGCGCAACCCGTATTATTTCAAAGAAGGTCTGCCGAATTTCGACGGTTTTGAACTATCTATCGGGGTTGAGCCGTCAATCGGCATCCTGCGTATCCAAAGCGGCGAGGCCGATGTTTCGCTGGATTTCGTGCCGAATTCCGATTTCGCGCTTATCAATGTTGACCCGGTGTTGTCCGAACGCTTACTGCCACTGGCGGCCTTCCCGAATATCGACTACATCATTTTCAACACGAATATTGAGCCGTTCAGTGACCTGCGTGTGCGTCAGGCCATGAACATGGCAATTGACCGCAGTTTTCTGGTGCAGTTGATGAATAATCGTTCCGTCCAAGCGGCTGGCCCGATCCCACCGAGCGTTCTGGGCGATAACAAAGATTTGGTGCCGCAGGCTTATGACCCCGAAGGCGCAAAAGCACTTCTGGCTGAAGCAGGCTATCCAGATGGATTCACAACAGAAATGCTCGTCACAACCGATCCGACGCAGCTTTCACTAGCGCAGGCTGCCGTCGCAGATTTGGCCGCAATCGGGATACAGGTGACGTTGACATCGTTGGAGAGCGCACAATTTGTCGATTTGCTCGTCAACCAACCGGATGTTGTGCAGTTGGTGATGACCGAATGGTATCTGGATTATGCTGACCCTTCGAATATGTACGAACCTTTGCTGCAATGCGGTGGCTCGTATAACTGGGGAAGCTATTGCAACGAAGAACTCGATGCGTATTTTGAGGAAATCAATCTGCTGCCGCCAGGAGATGAGCGCTGGGCTGCTTTCGGGGAACTCGAAAAGAGGTTGAGCGAACTGCTGCCCAACATCTTCCTGGAACACCGCGTCAATTATTATTTCGTCAGTGAGCGACTGTCGATCGAATCCGATCCCGCGCTGCTGTTGAGATTTGACACGGCCAGCCTGAAATAGAGTCACACTTATGATCGGCTATCTGATCCGGCGGTTGGTCGGAGCAGCAGGCGTGATTTTTGGCGTTGCCACGATCACGTTTATCATGGTTTTTCTGATGCCAGGGGACGCGGCTCGAATGTATGCCGGGCCGCGCGCTCCTGAAGAAACGGTTGAACGCATCCGGGAGCTTTGGGGTCTCAATGACCCTCTCCCGGTGCAGTATGTTCGTTACCTGGGGCGTGCTGTGCAGGGTGATCTGGGCAACTCGACACGCGACAGTCGCCCAGTGCTGCAAGCGATTTTCGAGCGCTTGCCCGCGACTCTGCAATTAGCGTTTTCGGGACTGCTGGTTGAGTTGTTGATTGGCGTTCCGCTGGGCATTCTCGCAGCACTTCGTCCTGGCTCATGGGCAGATGGATTGACGACATTTTTGTCGCTGATCGGGATTTCGATTCCGCCGTTCGCATTGGGTTTGGTCGCGCTGTATCTTTTTGGCTTTCTCATCCCGATATTTCCACTGGGTGGTTATGGAACGGTACTGCACCTGATACTCCCTGCGCTGGTACTCGGCTTCGGCGGGTCAGCATTTTATTCGCGCGTCCTGCGCAACAGCATCCTGGACGTAATGGGCGACGATTATATCCGCACGGCGAAGGCCAAAGGGGTATCGCCGCGCTGGGTGCTGCTTCGACACATCTTGCGTAACGCGCTTCTCCCTGTGGTAACACTGGCTGGGCTTGATCTGGCGCTGCTTCTGGGTGGCGTTGTGGTTATCGAAGCGGTATTTGGCTGGCCGGGGATCGGCTTGCAGGCGTGGACGGCGATCCGTAACCAGGATACGCCGATTATCATGGGAACGGTACTTTTTGCCTCGATTGCTGTGGTCTTTATGAATATGCTGGTTGATCTGCTGTACATCACGCTGGATCCGCGCGTCCGGCTCACGAAGGGGTAATTTCAGCTTGGTTGAACTGCAAAAGAAGCAAAATCGCGGCTTCTGGACACGGCTGTGGCGGCTGCCACGTGCATGGGTCGGCGGTGCGTTGATTCTGCTGGTCGGGATTGGCGCATTATTGGCACCTGTTCTCGCGCCCGATGATCCGCTGCAACAATTTCGTGATGGTTTATCCGATGTCGGCACACCGCTGCCGCCGAATGGTCGATTCTTGCTTGGCACGGATCACTTAGGCCGTGACATCTGGAGTCGGACGCTGTATGGTGCGCAAATTTCGTTGTTTGTGAGCCTCGTCGCCAACATCACGGCATCCGTTTTCGGGACGCTGGTTGGGATGCTGGCAGGGTATTATTCCGGTATTATTGATACGATCCTGATGCGAGTCACCGATGTGCTGCTGGCGTTCCCGGCGATTTTATTGGCGCTTGGTTTAGCCGCAGTGCTGCGACCCAGTGTGTCAGTAGTCGTCGTGATTTTGACGGTGATTACATGGCCTGCATTAGCACGTCTGGTACGCAGTCAGGTTTTGATTGTGCGCGAAAGGGCATTTATCGAAAGTGCCCGCGCATCTGGTGCACAAGACGGCTATATTATGTTCTGGCACATCCTGCCGCATACGATCACCGTGACGATTGTCTGGGTGACCCTGAGTTTTGCCAGTACCGTGCTGGTCGAGTCGTCGCTGAGTTTTCTGGGCGTGGGCGTACCGCTGCCGACATCGACCTGGGGTAATATGATCGCCGAGGGGCAGAGTCGCTATCGAATCGCGCCCTGGATGATTTTCGTGCCGACTGTCGCCATCATTATTACAACGCTGGGTTTCAATCTGCTGGGGGATGCGGTACGTGATGCGATTGACCCGCGCACATCGCTGCAAAAATAGGAGAGACAATTCATGAGCGCTGTTCAAGAAGGATATATCCCGTTCAAAGGCTATCAAACGTGGTATCGGATTGTTGGTGAGAAAGAAGAACCCGGCAAACTACCGCTTTTATGTTTACATGGTGGCCCCGGTGCAGCGCACGATTATCTGGAATCGTTGGACGCGATGGCTGATAGCGGACGACGCGTGATTTTTTACGATCAATTGGGCTGTGGAAACTCGAATACACCCAGTAACCAGTCGATGTGGACTGTTGACCTGTATATTGAAGAGATTAATGTCGTGCGGGAAGCGCTTGGCCTGGAAACGATTCACCTGCTGGGGCAATCGTGGGGAGGGATGCTGGCGATGGAATATATGCTGACTCAGCCTAAAGGGGTTGCCAGCCTGACAATTGCCAGTTCGCCAGCTAGTATGATTCAATGGGTCGCTGAGGCCAATCGCCTGCGCGATGAATTGCCGCCAGATGTTCAAGCGATGCTGCTCAAACATGAGAGCGCTGGCACGACCACCAGCAAGGAATATAAAGACGCGATGATGGTTTTTTATAAACGTCATGTCTGTCGCACTGACCCTACGCCGGAATTCGTGCAGCGCACATATGATAAAACCGATCAATATCCCGAAGTTTATAACACAATGAACGGGCCGAGCGAATTTCATGTGATTGGTACGCTGAAAAATTGGGATATTATCCCGCGATTGGGCGAGATTCGTGCGCCGACGATGGTGACTTCCGGGCGATATGACGAGGCAACCCCGCTGATCGCGGAGACCATTCGCAGCGGCATTCCCGGCGCAGAGTGGGTGCTTTTCGAGAACAGTTCGCATATGGCACACGCCGAAGAACCTGAACGCTACATGCAGGTGCTTGACGGGTTCTTGAGCCGAATTGAGGCAGAGCGTAATTCGTGATTCTGTCGCGCTACGCCCCTACAGTACAACTTTTAATCTCGTAGGGGCGCAAGGCCTTGCGCCCTTATTGACACGTTATTTTTATGGAGAATTGAAAAATGGCCGACACCTATTTTTTGAAAAAAGAGCAGTGTGCGTTTGCATTTGAGCGAACAACACCGCCAGTTTTAGAAATCGACTCCGGCGCGACGGTGACATTTGAAACGGGCGATGCCGCCTATGAACGGTTGTCGAATGGTGAAGCGGTTGAGGCAATCGGGCTGGAAAATTTTAATGCTGTAACCGGGCCAGTGTATGTGCGCGGTGCGGAACCCGGCGATTCGCTCAAAATCGAGGTTCTCGATGTTCAGGTGCGGCGGGCGTGGTCGGTATGGCTGCCGAATTTTGGCGGACTGGGCAAACAAACTGACTCGGTGCGTGTCAAGCAAATTTCGCTTGAAAATGGCAAAGCCAAAATTTCAGATCGCGTGAGTGCGCCGATTCAGCCGATGATCGGGTGTATCGGCGTTGCACCTGCCGAGGGTAAAAGCTCGACATTTATGCCTGCTTATCCCTGGGGCGGGAATATGGACTTGCGCGAAATGTCCCCAGGCGCGACACTCTATCTCCCTGTGCAAGTTCCGGGTGCGCTGCTGGCGATGGGCGACCTGCACGCAGCGATGGGCGTGGCCGAGCCGACATGGGTCAGCCTGGAAGCGGCAGGGCAGGCAACACTGCGCATTAGCCTCGAAAAAGGGCTGAAGCTCAATTATCCGCGTTTGCGAGTGGCGGACAGCACTCTTTGCCTGGGTATGAGCGATACGCTGGAAAAAGCCTATCAGATCGCACTCGATGAAGCTTTCGCGCTGCTGGTGGATGGTCAGGGACTCGACCCATTTGAGGCTTACGCCTATGCCAGTGCGCGTGTTGATATGCGGCTGGGCGGCCCGGCGACCTCGATTGTGATCGCCGTTGTACCGGATTTTGAAGGATAAAGGTTAATTATGGCGAATGAACGTGGCATGTTGACGCTGGAGCAGTTGCAGCTAAAAATCGATTCCGGCGAAATCGAAACGGTGGTAGCCGTTTTTTCAGATTTATATGGGCGTTTGATGGGCAAGCGGTTGGATGCTGAATATTTTATGGAGCATACTGCCGAATCGGGAATGCACGCCTGTGATTACTTGCTCACTGTCGATATGCCGATGGAACCGATCCCTGGTTATAAATATGCCAGTTGGGAACTCGGCTATGGTGATTTTAACTGTGTTCCTGATTTAGCTACCTTGCGCATGGCGACCTGGTTGGACAAATCAGCGCTCGTGATTTGCACACCATATGATGAAAAAACGAACGCACCTGTCTCCGTTGCGCCGCGCAGTATCCTCGCCAAACAAGTCGCTGCCGCCGCTGAAATGGGATTTTTGGCGAATGGATCGTCGGAGTTGGAATACTACATCTTTAACGAGACTTACGGCAGCGCCCGCGAGAAAAATTTCGCTAATCTCAAGCATTTTGGCTCGTACATCGAGGATTATCACATTTTACAGGGGACACGCGAGGAAGTTCTTAACGCCGCTGCCCGCAAGCATCTCTCCCACAGCGGCATTCCGGTGGAATCCAGCAAGGGCGAGTGGGGGCCGGGGCAGCACGAACTTAATATTCGCTATGCCGATGTGCTGACGATGGCGGATCGCCACACGATTTACAAGCAGTGTTTCAAAGACCTCGCGCATGAATTGGGGTTGTCGGTCAGCTTTATGGCGAAGTTTGATGAGAAATTGGCCGGGTCAAGCGGGCATCTTCACTTGAGCTTGTGGGATGCAGCAGGCGAATCGAATCTTTTTGCTGGAGATGAAACAATTGGTCCCGTACACGGATCGAAAAATTTTCGCTGGTTTTTGGGTGGCTGGATCGCTCATGCGCATGAAGTCATGCCGTTCTACGCGCCGACGATCAATTCGTATAAGCGCTATCAGGCGGGTTCATGGGCACCGACTAGCCTCGCGTGGAGTTTTGACAATCGCACTGCCGGATTCCGCGTGGTCGGTCACGGCTCGTCGCTGCGCATCGAATCGCGCATTCCCGGCGCGGACATCAATCCCTATCTGGCGTTCGCGGCGGCGTTGGCCTCCGGCCTGGATGGGATTCGCAATCAAATTGAGCCGCCGGAAATCTTTACGGGCGATGTGTACTCAGCAGCGAATCTGCCGCAAGTGCCGCGCACATTGCGCGATGCCATTATCGCCTATGAAAAGAGTGTCTTTGCTCGTGAGGCATTTGGCGACGCGGTTTTTGAGCATTATCTGCACTTCTTCAAAACTGAGCAGGCCGCTTTTGACCGCGCTGTAACGACGTGGGAACGCGAACGTTATTTTGAGCAGATTTGAGAATAACTGTTAAGTGGGTTATCAGAAGGAATTGACTTTGCAGGGCGCAATATATTGCGCCCCTACGGTGAAAATACTGCTGCATAACTCGGTTTGATAAAATGACCTGATACCAGGGTTCAGCACGCTGAACCCCTACGATGGGATTGCTAGATAATTTGTATTTGAGTTTCATCTAATGGCTAAAAGCTAATGACTAAAAGCTATTAGCTTTACGAGGAGGATGTATGCGTTTACAAGATAAAGTTGCATTGATTACCGGCGCGAGCAGCGGTATCGGACGGGAAACCGCGCTGCTTTTTGCTGCCGAGGGAGCATCCATTGTGGTCGTTGATGTCAACGACGCGGCTGGCAAAGAAACCGTTGAGATGATTAAGGCACAGGGCGGCAAAGCAGTTTACGCTCATGCTGATGTTTCGAAAGCGGCAGACTGCGAAAATATGGTCAATGTCGCCGAGAAGGAATTTGGCAAGCTGAACGTGATGTTCAATAACGCCGGAATTATGCACGGCGATGACGACAATGCCATGACCACCGAAGAATCGGTTTGGGATTTGACGATGGCAATTAACCTGAAGGGCGTTTTCCTGGGCTGCAAATATGGCATTCCGGCCTTACAACGTGCGGGTGGTGGCTCGATTATTAATACCGCGTCGTTTGTGGCGGTGATGGGCGCGGCCACGCCACAGATCGCTTATACGGCCAGCAAGGGCGGTGTTCTGGCGATGACTCGCGAGTTGGCGATTATTCATGCGCGGCAAAATATCCGCGTGAATGCGATTTGCCCCGGCCCGCTGCGTACCGAACTGCTGATGAAGTTTCTCAACACCGAGGCGAAAAAGCAGCGGCGCATGGTTCATATCCCAGTTGGGCGTTTTGGCGAGGCGAAAGAAATCGCTTATGCCGCGCTTTATCTGGCTTCGGATGAATCATCGTTCGTCACCGGGACGGATTTTATGGTTGATGGTGGCATTTCTGCTGCTTACGTAACGCCGGAATAAGAATTGGGTAGCGATATAGGGATAAGTAAGAACATGGTTGCAAAAGATACTCCATTTGAAGGTTTGGCGATTGGTGGTCAGCGCGTGGCTGGCTCGGACGGACGCACCGCGCCAACCTATAATCCGGCGACAGGTGAAGTCATCGCGCAGGTCGCCCAGGCCAATGCTGCCGATGTCGATCAAGCCGTCAAAACTGCACACGCGCGTTTCACCGAAGGTCGCTGGAAACAGATACGCACCCGCGAACGCGGCCAGATTTTGCAGCGGATCGCCAATCTGATTCGCGAACGGGTCGAGTTTTTGGCGCAGATTGAATCGCGCGATGGTGGCAAGCCGATCAGCGCGGCGAGGGGCGAGATCGGTGCAGTTGCCAACACATTTGAATATTATGCCGGGGCGGTGAACAAAGTTCATGGTCAGACGATTCCGGTCAATGCCAATGGTACAGCGCTCACATTCCGCGAACCATTGGGCGTTTGTGCGCTCATTGTTCCCTGGAATTTCCCGCTGGTGATCGCAGGCTGGAAAATTGCCCCGGCATTGGCGATGGGCAACACCGTTGTCGTTAAGCCTGCGAGCGCCACACCGTTGAGCGCCCTGGCGTTAGCTGATCTCGTGCTTGAAGCGGGGCTGCCAGAGGGCGTGTTGAATGTCATTACCGGATCGGGCAGCGTTGCAGGTTCGGCGTTGGTTACGCATCCGCTGGTGCGCAAGATTTCATTCACTGGCTCAACCGAAATCGGCGTTGGCGTGATGAAACAGGCCGCTGAAGGAATCAAGCGTGTTTCGCTGGAACTTGGCGGCAAATCGGCCAATATCGTTTTTGGCGATGCTAACCTTGATGTGTGTATCGAATCGTCGATTTTCGCGGTTTATGACAACGCCGGACAGGACTGCTGCTCGCGCAGCCGGATTCTAGTCGAGCGCCCGGTTTATGACGAATTTGTCGAGCGTTTTACAGCGCGTACCAAAACGCTAAAAGTGGGTGATCCCACCGACGAAAGTACGGAGATGGGGCCGTTGATTACCCCGCAGCATCTTGAATCGGTAGCAAATTACATCCGGATTGGCGATTCCGAAGGCGCGGTGCGCTTGTGCGGCGGCGAAAAGCCGACAGCCGAATCGCTGTCGAATGGTAATTATCTGACTCCAGCGGTCTACGTGGACGTGAGCAGCGGAATGCGGATCATGCAGGAAGAAGTCTTTGGCCCGGTAGTCGGTATCATGCCGTTCGATACAGAAGCCGAAGCGGTAAAATTTGCCAATGACAGCCCGTATGGACTTTCAGGTTCGCTTTGGACGCGCGATATTGGTCGGGCGCTGCGGGTGGCGAGGTCTGTCGAAACCGGCATGATGTCGGTCAACAGCAGCAGCAGCGTCCATATCGAAGCGCCGTTTGGCGGGATGAAGCAGAGTGGGATTGGGCGCGAACAGGGCATGGCCGCGCTCGATCACTATAGTGAATATAAGTCGGTGTTTATCGCCGCCGATTAATGGCTGTTGTAGGGGCGAGGTACGCCTCGCCCTTTCAATACGGCAAAGAGGAATAATTATGACTCATTACGATGTGGTGATTGCGGGTGGCGGTCCGGCGGGCAGCACGGTTGCTTCCCTGGTCAAAAAATATGCGCCGCACCTGCGTGTTCTGGTGCTGGAAAAGGCAATTTTTCCGCGTCACCACATCGGTGAGTCCATGCTGGCAGGAGCAACGCCCATTCTGCGTGAAACAGGCGCGTATGATGCTGTCGATAAACACGGCTTTATCGAAAAGCTGGGCGCGAGTTTCGTTTGGGGCAAGCAGCGCGAACCCTGGGGTTTTGAATTTAATCAGCTTATCTCGCAGTTGGCCGCGCAGGGACGCACGGTGTCGGATACGTTCGTCAAAGCGTGGCAGGTGCGTCGCGACGAATACGATCACATTTTGCTGAAACATGCCGCTGAGATGGGCGCGGAAGTGCGCGAGGGTGCGCATGTTCACAAGCCGATCATTGATAATGGACGTGTTGTGGGTGTCGAATTCAGTGATGACGGCGGGCGGCAGACGATTGAGAGCAGCCTGCTGATGGACTGCACCGGGCAGGATTCGCTGTTGGGGCGGGCATTTGACTTGCGCGACTATGACGAGAATATGAATAATTATGCGCTCTACGGCTATTGGAAGGGCGCAAAATGGCGATTCGAATACGTCGGGCATCCTGAACTTTCGCGTATTTTTATCGCGACGACACCACGTGGCTGGATATGGTACATTCCGGTCAGCCCTGATGTAATGAGCATCGGCTTTGTGACGCATCGTAGTGTTTTGAAAGACATGGACGAAGGGCCGGAGGAACTATACCTCGAAGAAATCCGCAATTGCCCCGAAATTTATGGTTTGCTGGACAAGGCTGAACTTTTTCGCTATTTCCCCGATCAAAAACGAGACGTGGTTTCGATTCAGGACTGGTCGTATACCAGCCGCCAGATGGCCGGGGCGGGTTGGGCGATGTGTGGCGATGCAGCCGGATTTGTTGATCCGATTCTGTCCTCCGGAGCGATGCTGGCGCAGGAACTCGGTCAAAAAGCGGCTTACACGATCAATTCTGTTTTTCGCTCTGGCGATGATGCTCAAATTACCAGTTATTGGGATTTTTACCAGGACACCTATCGGACGAATTTGCAGGCATATCGTGATATGGCCGCGTTCTGGTACAGCAATAATTTTACGATGGAAACCTGGTGGTGGCAGGCGCGGCGCACTCTTCACGCAGATGAAAATCGGCTGAATTTGTCCGATGGGGAAGCCTTCACGCGGGTGGCAAGCGGATATGCGAACCGCACCGAGTCCTTGAGCTTGTTCGGCAGTTATCCGATCCACGAAGCGCAAAAATTGGTTGATGGCTTATTCGGCACAGCCGTTTCGGATGCCGATGCGAACGCCAAATACGCCGGACGTAAGCTGAATCTGCACTCCTCGGCACGTATGGGCAGCGGTATGTATTATTTCCAGGGAATGATTCGTAACACACGGCGCGTTATCATGCCCGGTACGCCGCGTTATCTCGATCTGCATCCGGGCGAAGAAATTCTGATGCGTCTGGTGGATGGTGAACATACGCTGGATGACTTGAACAACGCCGCGAATGAGATGCTGGGTATGAGAGCGCGAATGCCTGTCCGCACGGGCAGCGAATTGGTCGTGCAGCTCGACGAAATCGGTGCGCTCGTCACTACATAAAGGAATTGCGCAATGAAGATTTTGATTATTGGCGGAACGGGTCTGATTAGCACGTCGATCACCGGCGAACTGGTGTCACGCAGACATGATATGACTCATTATAATCGTGGCAAAAGCGCGGTTCGCTATCGAGGTACCGTCAATAACATCATCGGAGATCGCAACGATTTCGCAAATTTTGAGCGACAGATGACTGAGGCAGGGACGTTCGATTGCGTCATTGACATGATCGGCTTCACGCCACCACAGGCCGAGAGCGCTGTGCGCATATTTAAAGGACGCACCAGTCAGTATATTTTTTGCAGCACCGTCGATGTGTATCAGAAACCTGCTAATCGTTACCCGATTCTCGAAAATGAACCGCGCGTTCTGCGGGATGATTACGGCGGCAACAAAACCCGCTGTGAGAATACCTTTTTCGAAGCTCACCAGCGTGGCGACCTGAATGTGACGATTATCCGTCCGGCGATGACCTACGGCGAAGGCGGCTCAGTCGTTGAGCTAACAGGTTGGGGTACGAAATATATTGACCGGATGCGCAAGAGCAAGCCGATTATCGTGCATGGTGACGGCAGTTCGCTGTGGGGCGCGTGTCACATTGACGATGCCGCGCGTGCCTTTGCCGGGGCGGTTGGAAACCCGGCAACGTCCGGCAAGGCCTATCACGTCACCGGCGAAGAATGGCTGACCTGGGATCAATATTATCATGGGTTGGCGCAGGCTGCTGGCGCTCCTGAACCGCGATTTGTCCATATTCCGACGGATGTTCTGGCGCGGATCGATTCTAACAAGATGAATGTGGTCGTGACAAATTTCCAGGGCAACAATATTTTTGACAACAGCGCTGCACATACTGACCTGGGCTTCAAATATCGAATTCCCTGGGTTGAAGGCGCACGCCGCACGATTGCATGGTTAGATGCACACAACAAGATTCAAAACAGCGACGATGACCTGTTTGATGACCGCGTGATCGCCGCCTGGGAACGACTTGGCACGGCTATGCAGCAGGAATTGAGCAGTTAGGGTGCTGCCTCCAGGCGGTGAACGATGCCCTTATAATCCAGGGAATAAAGCTCACCGTTCACATCTTCGCCAAATGACGTGATGACCTGATCGGAATCAATGAATAAACTGGTTAGCCACACGCCGGATTCATGACGAATCATCGACCACATTTTCCCCGTGCAGTAATCCCCAAAAAAGTAGACTCCCTGCAATTCTGGAAGCGCCGCGCCGCGATAGACATAGCCGCCTGTAACCGCACAACCTTCCGCATGGGGATATTCAAAAATGGGCATTGTGACTTCGCCGCTGGTCGGCTGATCTTTGAATGGGTGCGTACCCTGGTATACACTCCAACCATAATTTTCACCGCCCTTACTATTCGCTGGTTGAAAATCGACTTCTTCCCAATCCCACTGACCGACATCGCCGATATACAGGTCGCCAGTGGCACGATCAAAGCTCATACGCCAGGGGTTACGAACGCCAACGGCCCAGATTTCCGGTAAATAATCGGCGTTGCCAATAAATGGATTTGTGTCTGGTACGGTGTACGTCTCGGCGTTCACGTCGATTCGCAGGATTTTGCTTAAAAACGTGTCCGTTTTCTGACCATTATTGGACGGATCTTCCAGCGAACCGCCATCGCCAAACCCGATATACAGATAGCCATCTGGCCCAAAGCCGATATAGCCGCCGTTGTGATCGGCAAAGGGTTGATCGACGGTCAGAAGCGTCGTGGCGCTGTCGAGATCAGCCAGATTGGGGTCATCCGCTGCCACATGGTAGCGGGCGATCACACTGTCGCCGTTAATATCTGTATAGCTGACGAAAAGGAGGCCATTTTCGGCGTAATCCGGGTGAAAAGCAAAGGTGAGTAAACCGCGCTCCGTATAACCACCCTCGAAAACGTCGTCGGAGAGCAAATTTGAGATGTCTAAAAATGGATCCGGCAGGACTTCGCCATTTTCGATTATCCAGATTAACCCGCCTTGTTCGCCAACAAATAGGCGCTCATCACCAGCATGAGTCAGAAAAATCGGGCTGTCGAAATCGCTGGCAACTTCGACCCATTGGTAACGATTAGGATCGGGTATGTCCTGCGATTGCACGGTGATGCCGAGCAGCAAAAAGCTGAATGTGACCAATACAAGAAACCATCGAGGCATGATATGATTTCGTTTCTACAAAGGTGTTCGATTATGCACAATCGCGGTATTATAGCGATTTGCGCAATTTTGAACAATTTGAGAAAGCTCAAATAGCCGTGACGAAAATCCTGTTTTTTTTATTCCTTATGGCATTAGGTGCCTGTGCCACCCAAAGTGCGACCACGCCGACATCGATTCCCACGCCGACTCAGGTCGCGAAAAATGCCGATTGGGTGCCTGTTGAAAGCGAATTTGATGCCGTGATGATGGTGCAGGTGCCAGCGGGCTGCTTTATGATGGGCAACGAAGAGGGCAGGCGAGATGAGAAGCCTGTGACACAAATCTGCTTTGAAGCGCCCTATTGGATTGACCGCTACGAAGTTACGAACAAGCAGTATGGCGAAGCGGGTAATTTCCCTGGCGATAATCGACCTCGCGAAAATCTGACCTGGAACGAGGCGCGTGATTTTTGCGTCAAACGGGGCGCACGACTGCCTACCGAGGCGGAGTGGGAGTATGCGGCACGTGGGCCGGATAGCCTGATGTACCCCTGGGGCAATGAACTCGTTGACGACAATCTGGTGTTTGATCGCAACTCTAATAATGAAACGGCTGACGTAGGTAGCAAGCCAGCGGGCATTTCCTGGGTCGGCGCGTATGATATGTCCGGCAATGTGTGGGAATGGGTGAACAGCCTTTACGAGCGTTACCCTTATGATGCCGCCGATGGTCGCGAAAACGCAGACAGCACCGAGCAGCGGGTCTATCGCGGTGGGGTAGGCAGCTACATTGATTTTGCCGCCAGCAGCGCCATTCGTTTCCGGGCTGATCCTGAAAAACGTGATTGGTTCATTGGCTTTCGCTGCGCACGCTCGGATTAAGGTAAGGATTTTTCGATGAATAGTCGCGTTTTAGGTGGATTTTGGGTGCTGCTGGTTGTAGGCGCGACCATCGCAGGTTTGCAAGCAATCTCGCCCGAAAACCCCTTGATTATCCCGGCACTGATCGTGATGTGGGTTATCACCATCATTAGCTTGCTGCCATTCCCGTTGAAGAAAGCGGTTGGTGCGCCTATACGTTGGCTGCGCGAACATCCGATTCTCTATTGGTTTCTGATTCTATTCTACATCTGCCTGTCTTTAGGCTACTGGGTCAGCCAATATCAGCCGACGAACGGACGGGCGCTGAAACCTGTCGAATTTTTCTACCTGCTGGCAATTTCTTGGTTTCTGATTTATCTGCTGGCCTATGATGCCGATGCGCCGCAGCTTCGAGCGATGGGCGCAAAATTGGGCCAAAGCCGCTTGTCGGGTGTGCTAGTGATGCTAACGACGATAGTATTCATTTTTATCGCCGCTGAAACCTGGATGCGGATTTATTACATCACCACCGACGGTTACGGCTTCACGGCGATGAATTACTGGTGGTATCAGAATTTCGGCTTGGGACACAATAATTCGCTGGGCTATCGCGATTATGAGCCGAAACCGGATGCGCCTGGGCTGATTCGGGTTGCTGTAGTCGGGGATTCGTTCGCGATGGGACATGGCGTTAATAATATTGACGACACGTTTCCGCAAATTATGGAGCGCGAGCTTGGCGATGGCTATGATGTCAATCTGGTGGCACAGTCGGGTTGGGATAGCGATGTCGAGCGAGATCGACTGGATAGTTATCCGCTGCGCCCCAATATCGTCGTGCTGTCGTATTACCTCAACGATATTGACTATCTGCTGCAAACGCCGGAACTTAGCCCGGATGCAATTTTTGATTTTCCTCAAGACCCGACTTTGTATTGGTTCGTGTTGAATTTTTTCGTGCCAAATTACGTATACTACAATGTTGCGCAATTTACATCGCCGCTGAAGCGAGAAAATTTCACCAACCGGCTGATTGATGCGCATATGGACGACAATCTCTGGAATCAGCAGGTGGACAAGCTGAACCAATTTGTCGATTGGACTGTCGATCATGACACGCGGCTGATTATCCTCTTGTGGCCGCAGATCGCCGCCGTTGCGGATTCTGCTCCGGCAGTGCAGCGCGTCAAAGATTTTTTCGAGTCGCGTGATGTTCAGGTCGTGAATATGAGCGATGTGCTGCTCGACAAAAACCCATACGATATGATCGTAAACCGCTTCGATTCACATCCTGGCGTTCCTGCACATCATCTCGCCGCCGAGCAATTGTACGCGGCGATTATAGAAGAAAGTCCTTAGCTTTTAGTCACTAGCGGTTAGCCTTATCAGCTAAGAAGCGATTTATTTCTACGGGAAATTGAGAGAGTTTCGATAGAGGACGGGTCTCAGACCCCCCCTACAATGCCCATACTTGGATAATCTACTTGGTAGTGGCTAACAACTAACTGCTAACTGCTAATCGCTCAAACCGAATCCAATCGACCATGAGTGCGAGTTTGCGCAGATCGCCGCCCTGGTTAACCTCGTTTGGCACGACCCAGCCATCATAATCGAGCGTCAAATTGAGATGTTTGCCGTCGCCGACAATCTCTGCTGGGAGCGTGAAGGTGAATGTTTGCAGCGAGTCTGTCGCGACAGATACAGCCGAATCCAGAGCCGTATCGTTGACCAAGACTCGCAGAGTGCGTGATTCGTGGAATGCCTGTGCGGAGAGTGAAATTTCATATTCGCCCGGTGGCAGGTCGAAATAAGTCTGTGTTTGTAGATATTCGCCGTTCCAGCGCACGGTGATTCCGGCGATATTTTCCGGCCCGTGCCAGCCCCAGCCGATAAACTTTTCGTCACCTATGCTGCCAATGTCGATCTGATATCTGCCGGGTTCGATCTCCGGCGGGATATTCGCTGGACAACCATCGGGATGCCATGCCGTGCGGTAGGCTACAGCATCACCTTCTACGTAAACCGGACAGAGCAAATCCGGCAGCGTATTGAAATAGCCGATAATTTCCTGATTCGTCGGGCCGACGCGCCCGATATAATCCTGATGAATCACAATATAGCCAATCGGCCACTCAAAAACGCGCTCCCGAAGCTGGTTTTCGACGACCTCCGGCTCTAAATAACGGCGCTGACCGAGCCACGCCAGCATCGGATCGTCGTAGAGCCAATACCAGAAATTCGCGAGTGGCGCACGGGCAATCGAGCCATTCAACATGCGCTTGCCGTGAGTTATGCCGTAAAACTGCGTCTCCATCGGGCGAAACTCACCGACCCACGCTTCACCAGAGCCGCCCGCGACAGGCACTTCGAGGACGGCGTAATCATCGTAAGGTTCGCCGCGTTCTTCATCCATTTTGGCGTAAAAATCGTAGGGCTGCGTCACGCGCTGAATCGGCATCGGCGCGAACAACTGCGCTTCGACCACAACCGCCAAAATCACAATGGTGCTGATCGCGATTTTCAAGCCGCGTGAGCGCGTCAACAGCGGCCCCCATGTTCGCCCGACGAAAATCATCGCTGGCAAAATCAGCAGGCCGCCGAAACGTGACGGTACCCGAAACATGCCGTTGAGCAGGTTGAACATCGCGGTAAAGGGCATCCAGATTTCACTGCCTGCGATCAAAATACTGCCGCCTGGGGAAAGAATCAGCGGCACAATCACCAACGCCAGCCAGAACCAGCGGCGTGAATCGCGGACGCGGCGGCGCAATATTGTCACGCTGGCGATTAATGTGAGTAGGGTGACGGGCAGGACGAACCAGCCGAGTGTCACTTTGCGATCATAGGTGGCGAAACGCGAAAAATAGCCTTCGGGAAATGGGATACCTTGCGCATCCTGAAGCGGCTGTGGCGAGAGGCCAGAACGATCAAATGTCAGAATATACGACAGTGGGCCGACGAACCATAAAAGCACGACCATAAGCAGGATCGCCAGAATGCCAAATGCGACCAGACGTGCGCGATACGACCATGAGTGTGCTTCGAACAGAGTAAGCAGGGCATACGGCACGAGCAAAAACACACAAAACAGCAAAAATGTGTAATCGGTCATCATCATGCCGTAGAGCGCGAGTCCTTGAATGACCGCCCACATCAGGGCCTTTTTCGGCTGACCGATATGTCGCGCGATTTGCCCCCAGATCAAAATCTGGACAGGCAGCCAGAACATGCTGAGGTAGTTGACATTGGTCAGCATGGCGCTGAGAAGCATGGCGGGGGTGAGCATATAAGCGGCTGCCCCGGCCAGCGATAAGCCGTCAGGCACACTCTCGCGCCGCAAGAGCAGCCATGCCGTATAGCCCGTCAGAGCCATCGCGGTGACAAAAATGACGTTCATGGCGACCAACGTGCCGGCTATTGGTTCGATCAGCGCCCACAGCGGATACCAGAATGGAGTGAGCGTGTGATAGGCAAGGTTCGTCGTCGCGGGAAATAGGACAAAATTGGTTTCGTAGAGATTGAGGCCGGGAGTTGTTAAAGCATGGCGAATCCACCAGAAATTCCAGTTAAAGTGATAATAATCGGTTGTCCAGTAGCCGCCTGTATGAGTCGCGGTGTGGAGCAGCGGCCAGTATAGGGCGAGGATGCTTAAAAACAGGAAAAAGCCGAGGGCGACAGGATGGCGTTTGAATTGCATCGCTAATCACCCAGCCGTCTGAACTGAATCCAATCGACGGCGATGGCGAGTTTGCGCTCGTCTTCGCTCTGGCCGACCTCTTTAGGGATGATGATGTCGTCGTAATTCAGTGTGAGCCTGAGATTTTTGCCATCGCCGACGAGTTCAGATGGAAGCGGATAAGTGTACGTTTGGAGCGTGTCGGTTGTGACAGATTGTGTCTCGCCGATTGGCGTGTCGTTCAGCAGCAGACTCAATTCGCGCGTTTCCCAGAAAGCCTGCGCTGAGAGCGAGACTTCGTATTCACCCGGTGGCAGATCGACGTAAACCTGTGTCTGTGGGTATTCGCCCGTCCAGCGCAGAGTCAGGCCAGAAACGTCTTCCTGCCAATGCCAGCCCCAGCCGATAAATTTTTCGTCGCCGGATGTGCCGATGTCAATTCTGTAGGTATGAGGTTCCGTTTCAGGTGGGATTCGTGCCGGACAGCCGTCGGGATGCCATGTTGTGCGGTAAACAAGGGCATCGCGCTCGATCCACATTGGACACACAAGGTCGGGCAATGAATTCAGGTAGCCGATAATTTCTTGCAGCGTAGGGCCATTTTTCCAAATGTAATCGCTGTGAATCACGATGTAACCAATCGGCCATTCGGCGATGCGTTCGCGCAACTGTTCCTCGACGACATCAGGCTCGATAAAGCGGCGCTGACCCAACCACGCCAACATGGGATCGTCATAGCGCATGCCCCAAAAATGGGCGAAATTCACGCGCGAGATATGCCCATTGACCATGCGCTTGTGATGGGTGATGCCGTAATACATCATAGCCGCGTATTTTTGCTCACCGACAATGCCTTCGCCACTGCTTGCGCCTGTTGGTACTTCGACCACGACATAATCATACGGCTCTTTCCCCATCTCCTCGTAGAAATGGTAAGGCTGTGGCTTTGGCTGAATAACTACCGATTCTAACACCCGTGAGTCGGCGAGAACGATGAACATAAACGCGGCTGGAAAGGCGATTTTGAGCCGGGAATGTCGTTTCAGAATAGGTGTGAGCGTCATCATGCCGAACAGTACGCCGGGGATAACGAAAACGGGCATAAAGCGCTCAGGATAGCGGAACTGACCGCCGAGAAGCTGGTGAAGAAAAATATAGGGCAGCGTGATTTGGGTTTCGCCGATGTTGATGAACGCGCCCGGTGATAGGATCAGCGGCAGCGGGACAAGCGTCAGCCAGAACCAGCGCATGGGCAGCGAGGATTTTTCGCGTTTGCGCAGCCACCCATTGATAATCAGCACGATGACCATGAACGGGATGTAGACTGTGCCTAACGGAACGCCTTCTTCAACGGGTGTATTGCGGATGAAATCCCAGGGAAACTGGATGCGAACCGCGCGGTCAACGGGTGTAGCCGCCAGCCCGGAGCGATCAAATTTTAAGAGGTCAGGCAGCGGGCCGATAAACCAGAGCAAAACCAACCCTATAGCAAGAGCAAGCACTCCGAGAGCCGCCAACCGCGCACGTCCGGCCCAGGTTGGCGTTCGCCAGAGGGTAAGCAGGCCGTAGGGGACGATCAAAAATGCTAAAAACAGCGGGTATTGAATATCAGTCAGCACCATCGCCCAGAACGCAACGCCAAACAAAATCGTCCAGAACAGGGGTCGTTGTAGCAATGTTTTGCCGGGTTTTTGATTGCTTCGCGCGATCTCACCCCAGGTCAGCAGCATGAGGGGCAACCAGAACCATCCCATAATGTTGACAGTTGTCCAGTAGGTGGCGCTGAACATGAGGCGTGAAAGTTCGAGCATCGTGCCGCCCACCAGCGCCAACCCATAGGAAACGCCTTCGCGCCGCAGCAGCATAAAAAATGTGCAGCCTGTCAGCGTGAATGCCACGACAAAAACCGCTGTCATGCCCGCGATTGTCCCGAAAAGCGGCTCGACCAGCGCCCAGACCGGATACCAGAACACCGTCAGCGTGTGATAACTCAGGTTCGAGGTGAAGGGAGCCATGATGTAGTTGGTTTCATAGACATTGAGGCCGGGGGTTGTCAGGGCATGGCGTACCCACCAGTAATTCCAGTGAAACTGAAAATAGTCGGTAACTTGCGATCCTGTAATCGACGTATCCATATTAAAAATCGGCAGATAGAGCGCTAAAAAGGCGATGAGCGCGAAAAAGATCACGATCACCAATGCACGCCCGATGAGCGTTGAAGGTTTTTGGCTGACAGTTTGAATCATGCGCATTATCTCGGTGTGAAACGTATCCAATCGACGGCGATTGCTAGTTTGCGCGGGTCGGCGCTCTGGCCTATTTCGTTGGGGACAATCACGTTGTCGTAATCCAGCGTTACGGTGATATGCTGACCGTCGCCAACAGCCGCTTCTGGAATATTGAAGGTGTAAGTTTGCAGAGAATCGACAGAAACCGTCGCTGTTTCGTCCAGCGGCGTATCGTTGACCAGAATGCTCAGTTCGCGCGATTCCCAAAAAGCTTGTGCTGAAATTTCAAGTTGATATTCGCCGGGGGGTAGATCGACGTAAATTTTCGTTTGCGGATATTCGCCTGTCCAGCGCAAATTCAGACCAGAAACATCTTCCGGCCAATGCCAGCCCCAGCCGATATAGCGCACATCGTCTGCCGCGCCGATGTCAATCTGATATGCGCCGGATTCGGTCTGCGGTGGGATGCGCGGCGGGCAGCCATCGGGATGCCAGGTCGTGCGGAAGACGACGGCATCATGCTCGACAAACATGGGACAGAGCAAGTCCGGCAGGGCATTAAAATAGCCGATAATTTCCTGATTGGTCGAACCGTTGCGCCCAATCTGATCCTGATGGATGACGATGTATCCGACAGGCCATTCCGAAATCATCTGGCGCAGCTTAGGCTCGACCAAATCCGGCTCAAGCAAACGGCGCTGACCGAGCCAACTCAGCAGCGGGTCATCGGTGCGCAGCGGCCAGAAATTTTCCGTCGGTGTGCGCGAGATGAAGCCGTTGACCATACGCTTCTGATGAGTCATGCCGTAGAACTGATAGGTGATGACGTGGGGATCGCCAATCAAAACCTCGCCTGTCCCTACGCCCGTCGGCACTTCGACCACCACATAATCGTCGTAGGGTTCGCCGCGCTCCTCGCCCATCGTTTCGTAAAAATTATACGGATAGAGGATCGGGTCAATCGGCGCGGTTTCGAACATGCGAACATCCAGCCCTAACAGCAAAAAGGCCGCAATGAGGACACCATAACGCTGTGCGCGTGGCAAAATCGGTGTCCAGGTTTTGGCGACGAAAATCAAGGCAGCAACGATAAAAATGGGCGCGAGTCGCCAGGGCATCCGAAACATGCCGTTGGTGAGCGTATGGAGCAGGCGAAAGGGCATCGGGATGCTCATGCCAAACAGCGTAATATTCGGCCCCATCGACAGGATCAGCGGTGGCAGCATCAGCACGAACCACAGCCAGCGATCCGACGGCATGCGGCGGCGCAGGCGCGAGAGTGCGACGATCAGCGAAATAATCGTGACGATGGTGACGAATCCGCCGAGCGTCGGTGTGTTCCAGTTCCACCAAACGTCATACATCGACAGATAGCCGCCGGGGAAGGGTACGCCGGGGCGATCCTCAACGCCGCCGGGTGCGAGTGTACCCGTGAAGCTACGCATATATGGCAGCGGCCCAGCGAACCATAATAACGCGAAGGCAATCGCTAAGGTTAACAGTCCGGCGAAAATGATCGGGAGGCGCTTTTTCGCTCGCCAGAAGGTATAGAGGGCATACGGAGCAAGTAAAAACGCCACGAAAATCGGAAATTGCAGATCGGTTAAGCCCAACCCCCACAGCGCGAAGCCCTGCGCCACTGACCAGAAAACGGCCAGTCGGATTTTGCCCGCTTCGACAGACGAGACGATCTGTTTCCATAGAAGCAAATGCGCCGGAAGCCAGAACCAATCGCCGAGATTGATGTGTGTGTTGTAGTAAAAATAACGGGAGACAGGCGAAATTTGCAGCGCCAGCCCGCCAATAAGCGCGATTCCCGGTGATGCACCTTCGCTGCGGAGGAAGACGAACAGCAGGTAGCCGTTGAGGAAGCACATCAGGAAAATAATCACGTTCATCGCCGTGAACGTACCTGCCAGCGGCTCGACCAGCGCCCAAACCGGATACCAGAATGCCGTCAACGCATGATAGCCCAGGTTATTCATGTGCGGGAACATCACGTAATTGGTTTCAAAAACATTCAGGCCGGGTGTGGTCAGCGCATGGCGAATCCACCACATATTCCAGTGATAATCGAAATAGTCATATCCGGTGACATGTGTGCCATTGGTAAACCACAGAATATAGAGGATGATAAAGGCCATCAGCGCGTAGAAAATGATGGCTGCGGATTGCAGACGAAGTTGTTTGGGCATTATCAACTCAGATAACGTGAGAAAACTACGGTAGCCAAATTACGTTTTCCCCCATAAAATTGGGCGCTGTATTTGTACCGCTTGGAGAGGAAAAAGACAAAATGCTGTATCGTAAATTCATCGCTACTCTGATCGTCGCTATTATGGGGGCAACCCTGCTCATTCTGGCGCTGCCGACTGGTGTCGCCAATGCCTGCCTGCCCTGCAACTGCAAAACTCACCGCACTGTGAACTGCTTTGGCCGTTATGGTGTGTATATCCTGCAAAACGGTGATAGCTGCGCGATTCGCGTTCTGGATATTGATGACGATGGTCGTTCTTCGCGCGCCTTTGACCTGTCGGCAAAAGAACTCGCCGAACTGCCGGAAACGCCCGAAGAAAACATGCTGGTTGACGAATATTATGAGATCGCGTTCTACAAGCTGACGACTGGCGAATATCAGGTCAATTCCGGCCCTGATGCCGAGGGTAAAGTCTTTGTCCTCAATTTTACGGGCTGCCCAGCCACGAATGTCTATGAAAGCACATTTATTACAGGTGGGCCAGTGACTCAATTGACGAATGATGCCCAACCAGCGCCCGAAGCCCAACCAGCGGCTGAAGAAGCGGCGGCTCAATAGCGGTTTAACCCACGCGCCCATTCAATCGTCTCGCGCATCCCGTGCTGCCATGCGACCTGCGGCGACCAGCCTAAAAGTGCTTTTGCACGGCTGATGTCGGCAGCGGAGATACGCATGTCGCCGGGCTGCGCGGGATGATAGTTTACCGGGTACGTTTCGCGCGTGTAACCGAATGATTCTAATACAGCATCGCAGAGCAGATTGACGCTCAGCGAATGGCCTGTCCCCAGATTGACGACTTGCCCATAGCTGGCAGGTTGGTCAATCGCATCTACCCAGGCACGTGCGATGTCCGAGATATGCACAAAATCGCGCGATTGCTCGCCATCGGAATGAATGTTGATTGGTTCGCCGCGCAGGACATTGCCGATAAAAATCGCGAATACGCCCTGATAGGCATTCGTCAGGCTTTGGCGGATGCCGTACACGTTGAACATCCGCATGGACGTGACGTGAAAATCGAACCCCAAATCTTTGCGCAGCGCTGTCGCATGGACGTAGCGTTCTGCGGCATATTTGGTGATCGCGTAATATGAAATCGGGGCAGGGGGCGTATCTTCCGGCGTTGGGACAACCGGATTATTGCCGTAAATCGTCATTGAACTGGCGAAAATCAGGCGCGGGATTCGATATTTGATACACTGCTGCAAGATGTTGATCGTGCCAAGCGTATTGACGTTCAAATCAGCAGCGGGGTCTTGAAACGAGAGCCGGATGGATGCTTGCCCAGCGATATGCAGCACGGCATCAATTCCGCGCTCAAAAATGGGCGTTAAATCGGCTTCATTTCGCACATCACCCATGATAAATTCGGCGTTTGGATTGAGGTTATCCCGTGTGCCTGTTGTCAGGTTATCTAAAACGATGGGTATATCACCTCGCGCAAGCAGTAAATCGACAATATGGCTGCCGATGAAGCCAGCTCCGCCTGTAACCAGAATCCGCTTTTTCAATTTGTGTCGCTCGGAATATCAGGTTCGCTCACAGGCTTCCAGGGTTTAAAAACAGTGCTGTCGGTGCGGTAAGTATCATGTTTGACCAGCAGCCACTCGAACCAGACGATCAGCAGGGTATAGAGATAACGGCTGCCTTGTTCTTTCAGCTTGAGCGCAGAGACACCAATATCGCGGTTGCGCCATGTGATCGGGATGGTCTTATAGGAATAGCCACGCACCATCGCCTTCAGCGGAATCTCGATTGTCAGATTGAAGTGCGGGGATACCAGCGGACGACAGCCTTCGATTACGTTGGCGCGATAACCCTTAAAAGCGTTGGTTGTGTCGTTGTAGGGTATATTGAACATCAAACGGATGACGAAATTCGCCAGTCGGTTAATACCCAGCTTGAATTTGGGGTAGTCGTAGACTTTTGAGCCGCGCATGAAGCGTGAACCAAAGGCGCAGTCGGCCTCGTCGCGCAGGATATAGTAGTATTTTTCCACGTCCTGGGGCGAATCCGACGCATCCGCCATGTAGATCATCACCGCGTCACCCGTGAAATGATTCAGGCCAAATGTCACCGCCCGGCCAAAGCCGTTGCGTCCGGTATTGCGCACCACGCGGATACGCTCATCCTTGACGTGTTCTGCCCAGACCAACTCGTAAGTACGGTCTGTACTGCCGTCATCGACCACCAGGATTTCGAGGTTGGTGATGCCCACGCTATCCAGATAATCGCGTAAGGCGACAACCGTTTTTTCGACATTGCCTTCTTCGTTACGCGCCGGGATGACCAGTGAAAGTTTCATATTATCCCTTAGATCGCTATTTATAGACTGATGGGTTGCGCCTATTTATAGACCGATTCGAGCAGTCGCTGCCGCCAGCTTGTGACGATTTCGTCAAAAATGTCGTCCAGCGTTTTGGTGATGCCCCATCCCGGCAGGCTGCGTTGGAGGTTCGATAAATCCGAGATATAGCAGATATGGTCGCCTACACGCGCCTCGTCCACGTAATGATAGCGCATCGGCTTGCCGGTAAGCTGGGATACACGGTCAAACGCTTCGAGAATCGAGATCGAGTTGTCGCGCCCGCCGCCGAGATTGAACACCGCGCCGGACTGCGGATTTTCGTAAAACATCTCGATGCAGCGTGCCACATCATAGGCATGAATATTATCGCGCACCTGCTTGCCTTTGTATCCGTAGATAGTGTACTCGCGTTCCTCGACGTTGCAGCGGATAAGATAACTCAGAAAGCCGTGTAATTCCACACCGGAATGATTTGGCCCGGTGAGGCAGCCGCCGCGCAGACAGCAGGTACGCATCCCAAAATAGCGCCCATACTCCTGCACCATCACATCAGCGGCAGTCTTGGAAACACCAAACAGCGAGTGTTTGGATTGGTCGATGCTGAATGATTCGTCAATGCCATTGGCATAAGCAGGGTCGGCATAATCCCAGCGCGTGTCTTTTTCGACGAGGGAGATGCTGTTCGGCCTGTCGCCATAAACTTTGTTGGTGGACATCTGCACAAACACCGCTTGGGGGGCGTGTTGGCGTGTCGCTTCAAGGAGGTTGAGTGTGCCGCCCGCGTTCACATCAAAATCGTCAAATGGGCGTTTGGCAGCAAGATCATGGCTGGGCTGTGCCGCCGCGTGAACGATCAAATCCGGCTCGACCTGCTGGACGAAGTTCATCACGCCGCTGCGATCCCGAATATCGAGTTCGTGATGCGTGAAATTTCTGCAGAGCGTTTCCAGACGATGCTGATTCCAGCGGGTATCGCCTTTTTCGCCAAAAAAATCGCGGCGCATATTGTTATCCGCGCCGAAAACCTGCCAGCCCAAGTGATTGAAGTAGGCCACGACTTCCGAGCCGATTAACCCATTTGAACCTGTGACGATGACTTTTTTCACAATCATCCCATCTCTAAAATTTAACAAGGCATTATGATAGCGCAAAAGTTTGAAAAAGTGATGGGTTTCACAGACCTTGATTCTGGAGAATGGCCTCGATTTGCTGTTTAATGCTGTTCTCGCCATTTCCATCGTTGTCGATAATGAGATGGTCAATACGCGGTGGTTCAAAAATTGTGGACATTTTTCGCGCATAATCCATATCGAGCATCTGGTGGCTGCGATGGGCTAATCGTGTTTCGCGAACGTTGGTATCGGCTTCGACAAGGATGAACTGTGCTTCGGGGAAATGTTCCCGCACCCGCAGGCGATATTTTTCCTTGATAAAGGTTTGGGCGACGACCAGCCGGGGGTGAATTGGCTTGAGTTGGTAGATACTTTGGATGATCTGGTCAAAAAACGCATCACGCATGGCATCGTTGATTGGCTTTTGCGTCGCAATCGCGATTTTCATCTCGTCGGTCAGATCATCATCGCCATCGTGAACAAAAAATCCGAATTCATTAAAAACTCTGGCAACATAGCTTTTGCCTGCACCCGGCAGACCGAAAGTGATGAACAACGTCGTCATATATGGATTGTCCCCGCAAGTGGTTTGTGGCGAAACGTGTTGTAGTTGCTATTATGGAGATGAATGCTTGAAATGGATAGACGAAAGCGTAAATAAAAATGGAAGCTTTGGTTTTAGAACGTGTTGGTCAGTTGTCATTACGTGACATTCCAGTGTATGAAAATTTAGGCGAATATGATGTGCGGATCGCGCTGCATACCGTCGGCGTTTGCGGCAGCGATGTGCATTATTATCAGCATGGGCGCATCGGCCAATTTATCGTGCGTGAGCCGATGATTCTGGGGCATGAAGCGTCTGGGCGGGTGATTGAAATCGGCTCGTCAGTGACGACGCTCAAAGTTGGAGATCGGGTTTGCATGGAGCCGGGAATTCCTGACCCGAACAGCAAGGCGACCCGGCTCGGTATTTATAACCTTGATCCTGCGGTGCGCTTCTGGGCGACCCCGCCGATACATGGTGTCCTGCGGCCTACGGTGGTGCATCCAGAGGCGTTTACTTTCAAGCTGCCGGACACGGTGAGCTTTGCGGAAGGGGCGATGGTCGAGCCGCTGGCTGTCGGGATGCACGCGGCGAATAAAGCACAAATCAAGCCGGGGGATGTGGCAGTCGTGATGGGCGCGGGGCCGATTGGCATGGTTACAGCTTTAGCGGCGCTGGCTGGGGGATGCAGCCAGGTGATTATGACCGATGTGCAGCAGCCCAAACTCGATCTTGCCGCTTCACTGGGGCCAATTTTGCCTGTGAACGTCGCTAATGAAAAATTGGTTGATGTTGTCGCAAAAGTGACGGATGGCTGGGGCGTGGATATTGTTTTTGAGGCCAGCGGTAATGCAAAGGCGGCAGCCAGTGTTTTTGAGGTACTCAGTCCGGCTGGTCGCGTGGTTTACGTTGGAATGCCGGGTGAACCGATTGCCTATGATGTCGTCGCGGCCCAGGTTAAGGAAGCCCGCATTGAACATGTTTTCCGCTATGCGCATGTTTATCCCAAAGCTTTAGCGCTCATGGGGAGTGGACGTTTAAACGTCAGGCCGCTGATTACCGATACATTCCCATTCAAGGACAGCATAACGGCGTTCACTTTTGCCAGTAAAATGCCACCCTCGTCGGTGAAGGTGCAGATCGCGCTGGCGAATTTCTGATAGATATTCGGAGTAGTGGGGCGGCACGGATGTCGCCCCATAATCCCTAAGAACCTATTTGTAGGCTTTATTTTTCGCCTAATACATAGCGATTCATCCACTCCAGAAGTGCCTCGTTATGCGCACGGCGCACAGGCAGCGCACCCCCTATACTGCCTGCGTGTGGGCTTTCCGGCAGACGCAGCATTTCGACGATGCAGCCATTGTCTTTCAGAACGGTGAAAAATTGTTCGGATTGCTCGGCTGGGCAGCGCCAATCGTGTTCGCCCTGAATGAGCAGCGTTGGGGTTGTACAAAGGTGCGCCCTAGTGATGGGCGAGAGGCGGGCATAAAGCTCTGGCTTTTCGTGCGGTTTGCCGCGCATCATGTCTTTTATAAGCGTACCAATATCGCTAATGCCATAGAGAGTCAGAAAATTTGTGACAGGATTTTCAGGGACAGCTGCTTTAAAGCGCTGGGTCTTGCCGATGATATTGCACGTGCCAAATCCGCCTGCGGAAAGTCCACATACGCCGAGTCGATCCGGGTCGGTAATGCCTTTGGCGATGACGTAATCAATGCCTGCCATGTGATCGTCGTAGTCCAGGTTGCCCCAGCCTTCGCTGATTGCCGTCGCGAACTCGTCGCCGTAGCCGGTTGAGCCGCGATAATTGATAAACAAGACTGCGTAACCTGCGCCAGCCAGCATCTGAAAGTCAAACGAGTAAATATTGCCAAACGCGCCGTGCGGGCCGCCGTGAATGTAGAGAACGGTTGGATAGGGTGCTTCACCTACCGTAGGCTTCATAATCCAGCCTTCAATTTCGACACCATCCAGGCTTTTGAAATGAAGATTTTCGACGGATGGCTGCGCAATTTCCCCCAGGAAGTCGGTATTAAATGTCGTAAGCGCCTTTTCGTTCGCGCCTTCGATGTCTGCTATATAGAGATTTGTGGGGTCTTGCAGCGTGCTGACACTGTACAATAAATGTCGTTCCGCCTTGTCAATCCCTTGCAGATGAATAGCGCGTTCACCAGCCAAAACTGCTTCCCAATTTTCGTCGCCTGTCAGCGCGATCCGGTAAACGCTCACATTCCCGCTTTCCTGAACCGGAGCGTAGGCGCTTTTGCCATCTTCGGTGAGGTACAGCGCCGACGAAAAGAATGCGCCTACAGGCATGTCGTCCTGCAAGCCGCCGCCAACGCCAACTTTTAATCCCGCAGTACGACATTCAGTAGTGCTGCCGTTCAGGTCAGTAATCCACAAGTCGGATTTCGCGCCGGGGAGCGCATCAGCCGTCGTGCCGATAAACGCAATGTGTTGGCTGTCCGGCAGCCATGCGCCTGTACCAGCGAATCCCCAGTCCCAAACGATGTCCTGTACTTTGCCATCCAGATCGACCACGCGCAGCCCCGGCATCCAGCGAATCGTATCAATGGGAAAATTGACGGTGTAGAGAATTTTCTGCCCATCGGGCGACCATTTCGGCCCGCTGTTCATCGTGCGGTCAGAAGTCAACTGCTTGACTTCGCCACTGTCTACGTCGATTACGTAAATATCCTGAACGACATCATCGAGATAGCCCATGTTGTCGAAGCGATAGGGGTGACGATCCACGCGATAGGGTTTTTTCGGATCGCGGGGTTCGCGGTCAAGTGTCGCCGTGAAAGCGATCTGTTTGCCATCTGGCGACCATTCCGGCCCACTGCCGACACCTTGCTTGAGTTTGGTCAGCGCCTGTGCTTCACCACCGTCTACCGAGATCAGATAAATCTGGGGTTTTTCCCCACGTGCCGACATAAATGCGATTTGTTTGCCATCCGGCGACCACTGGGGACTCGAATCGGAAGTCAGGCCGGAGGTCAGTTGGCGTGTTTCCCCGGTCTCTGTTGTCATCAGCCAGAGCGCAATATGTTCTTTTTCTTCGTCTTTATCGCCATCAATGTGCGAAACGGAATAGACGATTTTTGAGCCATCGGGTGAAAATCGAGCGTCATGGATAAATTTCAACTTGAACAGATCGTCAATATGGACGGGGCGTTTATCAGCAGACATTCAAATATTCCTTTATAGGTTATGATTTTCGCGATGTGCGCGGGTCGAGTGCATCCCGCAGGCCATCGCCGACGATATAGAAACAGAGAACGGTGAAAGTGATGAGGATTCCCGGCCAGACGATCAGGTGAACGCCTTTAACCAGGAAGGTTCGGGCATCGGTGAGCATATTGCCCCAGGAGGGTGTTGGTGCTTGTACCCCCAGGCCGAGGAAACTCAGACCGGATTCGATCAGGATGAGCGTGCCAGCATCAATCGTCAAGGATACGATAATCAGCGACAGCACGTTCGGGAAAAGATGTGAGGCGATAATGTGCCAATGGCCTGCGCCCATCGCGCGGACAGCCGTAATAAAATCACGCTCTTTCAGCGAAAGTACCTCAGCGCGAACCAGTCTGCATGTCGTAATCCAGCCGAAAGCCGCCAGCAGAACCACCAGCGTCACGGGTGATGGCGACCAGATGGCCGCCGCTAAAATGAGCAAAAAGATAGCCGGAATGGACGAGAGTGTATTAATGAACCAGCTTATGATGTCGTCGATCAAGCCGCCAAAATATCCGGCGATCAATCCAAATGTCACGCCAATAGCGATACCCGCCACACTGCCAAAGTAAGCGATTGCCAGCGAAACGCGCCCGCCATAGAGCAGACGAACAAACTGGTCACGCCCGACCTGATCGGTTCCCAGTATATGGCCTTTTTCGCCCGGTAGAAGAAAGCGATCCAGTGCATTAGTACGCTCTGAGTCTACCTGAAGCACATTTTCCACGATTGGTGGCGAGATGACGCACACGAGCGTCATGATAACAAGAATGGAAATCGCCGCGATGGTCAGCCGGTCACGGAGGACACCCCGAAGTGCCGATTGCCAAAATGAAGGCGAACGCTTTTTGGTTTCTAGCTGGGTAACGAGTATGGGGGCTACTTTGACATTTGCCATGTTTGACCTTTAATTAAATCGGATGCGTGGATCCAGCAGCCCGTATAGCGTATCGGAGAGAAGGACACCCAGGATATACATGAGTGCGCCGATCACTACACTGCCCATGATGATCGGGTAATCGCGTTGAAACACGGCATCAATCACCAATCGCCCCATGCCCGGCCAGCTAAAGACCTGCTCGATAATAACCGCGCCGCCGAGGAGTGAACCGAGCGTCGGGCCGAGAAACGTGGCCGCCGGGATCAGTGCATTGGGGATAATGTGACCCCAACGAACGCGGCGCATCGGCAGTCCTTTTGCATTAGCTGTGCGGACATAATCCTGCCCCATGACCTCAAGCACCTGCGCACGTGTGAAGCGCGAAATACCAGCGATGATGCCGAGAGAAAGCACGATGACAGGCATAATCATGTAGGGGATAGTGTCAAATATCGTGATCGTTGCGCTGTTTTTAGTGATATCAAACATGCCGCTCATGGGAAGTACGCGCAGATTCACGCTGAAAACGATGATGAGCAGAAGCGCGAGCCAGAAGCTTGGTACGGCATTGCCGAGAACCGATAATACACGCGATAATTGGTCGATCCAGCTTCGATGATAGACGGCTGAAAGCAATCCTATTGGAATACCCAGACCGTAGCCAACGAGGATGGCAGCAATGCCAAGTTGCAGCGTTGGTCCTACACGCTGAAGGATGAGTTCCAGGACGGAGGATTTATATTTGATCGACTGCCCCAGATCGCCACGCAGAAAACCCTGGCGCTTGCCCCACATATCACCTGTGCCATCCCCATTCACGTCGATATTGACCCAATCATTGCCGATCAGCCAATAGAGGTACTGCATCAATGGCGGTTGATCGAGGCCAAGTTGTCGGCGCAGCATCATGGTTGTTTCGGGGTCGGAGTCCGGGTTAAAGGTGATGAGCGAGATGGGGTCGCCGGGGGTTGCCATCATGAGAAGGAAGGAGATCAGGGTGACACCAAAAATTGTTGGCACTGCCTGAACGAGTCGTCTTAGCAGGTAACGCCCCATAATGTTCCTCTATGAAAACCATAACGATAAATCAGAAAGGGGCAGATCATAGACCCGCCCCTATCAATCAGATCAGGTACGAATTAGCCGCCAAACCCTAATTCTGAGATCGTGAATTGTGTAGTCCACCAGGGGCCGGGGTCAAAACCTGTGACACGTTTGTTCATGACCTCAACCGTTGCTGGCGAAATCGTGAAGTCGATTGCCACATCTTCCAGTTGGATGCGCTGGATTTCACCGTAAATCTGGGCGCGTTCTTCAGGCGAGCAGCCGACCAGTGCGCGACCCTGGCGATAAAGCTCATCCAGTTCGGGATTCACGTAGGAAGTAAGGTTGAATCCTGTACCCGGCTGGTCGCCGATACTCAGTAGCAGCGGCTCAGTTGAGGTTGGGTCAGGCGGTGAACCACCACCCCAGCTTACGATTGAAGCGTCAAATTTCTGTGCCAGCAGTACATCGTTGAGATAAGCGCCCCATTCCAGCGAGGTCACAGTTACTTCCATACCAAGCTGGCTAAGCTGGTCTTGCGCGACCAGGGCAGTGGTTTCGAAATAATTGGTGACGGGACTGTAGACGATATCAAACTTGAAGGGAATGCCATCCTTCTCACGAATGCCATCACCATCGGTATCGATCCATCCTGCTTCGTCGAGCAGAGCCTTTGCGCCTTCAGGATCATAAGCAGGTGGGGTCAGTTCCTTGTTAAATGCCCATTCCATCCAGGGTACAACTGAGCCGACCAGCCGACCACCGCCGCCTTCGCCCAGAGTCGCCAGGATAGCGTCTTTGTCATAACCCATTTGTACCGCGCGGCGCACAAGAACATCGCTGAAGATCGGATGCGGTGTCTGCTCTACCAGATTGCCGTCTGCGTCATAGGCAGGCTGTGGATTTGTAGGGTCAGCCCAGTTCATAAAGAACAGGCCAACGCTGTCGGCATAAACCGTTTCGGAATTGAAGTTATCACGCGGCTGGAACTGTTCGAAAAGGTCGCCTTCCATATAATTCCAGTCAATTTCGCCCGCCAGCAATGACTGATTGGCAATGGCATTATCGGTCATCACGCGCCAAATGACGGTCTTAATTGCTGGTTCGCCGCCCCAATAAGTCGGGTTAGCGGTCAGTCTTTGGAATTGGTCAGGTACGATTTCTTCCAGGATGTACGGGCCACCGCTGATGTCAGAAAACTGATTGAGTGGGTTGGTTGTCACATCGCTGAAATCTGCCGCGAAGCGATGGGCAGGCATCCAGGGAATTGCCAGGAAATCCTGCATCACCGCGCAGTTGATGTCGTTGAGAACCACTTCATAGGTCTTTTCATCAACAATATTGACCGCTGCGAAACTGGTGGTGTTGGATTTGCGGGGCGAACCTACAATATCGGAAGCAGCGGCATCGTAGGTAAACTTCACATCGTTCGATGTAATCGGCGTACCATCACTCCAATTCGCATCGTCACGAATCGTAAAGGTATATGTCAATCCATCTTCCGAAATCGTCCAGGAAGTAAGGCCAGGCTCTGGCAGACCGGAGTCGCGACCAACTGAGAAGGGAATGGGCCAGATCATTGAGACGAGATTAAATGATCCACCATCCGTCCACATAATTGGATTGAGTGTGGACATATTGCCGATGCTGCGCATGACAAGCGTGCCTTCGGTACTTTGCGCCGCGACACTACCCACGAGTGGCAGTACCATCAGCCCTAATAAAAGTGCCAGAACAATAAATCGTTTCATGTCTCTTCCTTTTGCAAAAACCATTTCGATACACTGGTGTATTTTGATGCCTGTGAATATAACAAGCATTACTAGATATTTACAACAAACTGGCTGAAAAGGTTGACATTTTCACCAATTCAAAGCGTTATCGAACCCATGCGAATTGCGATTAACCTCGTTATAATCGTCACAAAACGAAAAAGTACACATAACAAATATAAAAGTACACATAACAACTAGTAACGAATAGAAAATACATCTGACAAAAGGAAAAAGTACAAATGGCAGAACGGTTTAAAAATAAAGTTGTGATTGTGACTGGCGCGGGTAAAGGGATGGGACATGCCAGCGCTGTGGCTTTTGCGGCAGAGGGTGGCAGTGTCGCCGTTGCCGAAATTGACGAGGCCGCCGGAAATGATACGGTCAACGAAATCAAGGCAAATGGCGGGAAGGCGATTTTTGTCAAGACCGATGTCGCCCAGAGAGCAGATGTGCAGCATTTAGTCGAAGAAACGGTGAAGGCATTTGGCGGGGTGGATGTGCTGCATAATAACGCAGGGGTGATCCGATATGGCACCGTTGTCGATATGTCGGAAGAAGACTGGGACTGGATGATGAGCATTAACCTGCGTGCCTCATTTTTAACCTGTAAATATGTCATCCCGGAAATGCGCAAGCGCGGCGGCGGGGCGATTGTCAATACGGCCTCGGTGCAGGCATTCGCGACACAGCGCACGGTTGCGGCATATTCGGCGACAAAAGGCGCAATTGTGGCCTTTACGAAAACGGTTGCACTCGATCATGCGCCCGAAAACATCCGCTGCAACTGTATCGCGCCGGGGTCGATTGATACACCGCTGCTGCGTTTTGCCGCCGATGTTTTTGAACCGGAAAATCCGTCAGGCGCGATTGAAAGCTGGGGTAAAGTTCATCCGTTAGGGCGTGTTGGGACATCGGAAGAAGTCGCTAAACTCGTCCTGTTTCTCGCCAGTGATGATGCTTCTTTCTGCACAGGCGGCTGTTATAATGTGGACGGCGGTTTATTAGCGGGTCTGCCACTGTAAAGAGACGCGACACACAGGGACCATAGAGACACGAGCATGAGTTTTGACGGAAAAGTCGCGATTATTACGGGTGGCGCACGAGGGATCGGCGAGGCGTGTGCGTGGGCTTTTCTGGAACAGGGTGTGGATGTGATGCTGGCGGACATCAACCCTGAACGCGCCGAGACCACCGCGCAGAGAATGAGCGAAAAATATCCGCAGCGCAGAGTGCGTGTTTTTCAGGTGAATACCAAACATCAGGCCGAATGTTTCTCGATGGCAGATTTTGCTGTACGCGAATTGGGGCGCATCGACATATTGGTCAATTCGGCGGGCATTACCAGCCAGCAGCCCTCGCTGGACGTGACCGAAGATGATTGGAATAACCTGATCGGGGTCAATCTTAGTGGTGTGTTTTTTTGTGCGCAGGCGGTGGGCCGCGCCATGTCCGCAGGGCAGCACGGCGGCGTAATTATCAGTATCAGCTCGATTGCTGCCGAGGCTGCGCTCCCCAGACGGGCTTCGTATAATGCCGCCAAAGCCGCGATTAACTCACTGACGAAAACGCTGGCTGTCGAATGGGCATCGTTCGGCATCCGCGTGAACGCCGTCGCGCCGACCTGGGTGGCTACTGAACTTACGGTTGCTGCTGTTGAGCGAGGCGTTGTTTCGCTGGAAAAGCTGACTGGCGCGATCCCGCTGGGGCGCTTGGCGGAGGTCGAAGATGTTGCTAATGCTGCTGTCTTTTTAGCTTCCGATCAGGCCAGCATGATTACCGGACAAACGTTGTATGTCGATGGCGGCTTTATCGCAGGCGCTCCTGATGCCGCTATCCGCTAAGTAGAATCATGTTGGTTTTTTGGGGTCTCCGGGCAGGTGTCAGACCTGCCTCTACAGAAAAACATCCTGGAAAATTTCTGAGGTCGCCCTGGCTGATTCCTCCGGCGCGAAACTCTTGCGCATCCTATACGTATGGTGGAGTGTTCGTTCAGATTAATAATTTCAATAGTCTATTTTGAGAAGGGGGTCTTCTCGATGAAACCAATCGAAGCATCAGCGCATACCCCAATTGATTTCCAGCAGCACGTCAAATATGACGACGGGATGCAGATTACTGGCCTGACAGCAAGCGAAGTGAACTCTCGCCGCCAGAATGGTCAGGGTAATAACGTCAAAATCGAAACCAGCCGTTCGTATAAAGACATTATCGTCAATAACGTTTTTAACGTTATCAATATCATCCTGTTCGCCATTGGCGCGGTGATGATCGCCATCGAACGTGTCAGCGACGCTGTTACCAGCGTGGGGCTTATTGTTCTGAATGTAATTATTGGTGTATTTCAGGAAATTCGCGCCAAACGTCAGCTTGATCGAATCGCCTTACTGACGCGCCCTAAAGTGAACGTTATCCGGGACTCACATGAGCAGATTATTGACCCATCCGAACTGGTAGTTGGAGATGTGATTGTTGTCCGCGCCGGGGATCAGTTTGTCGTGGACGGTATTGTGGTTGGCAGCGGCAAAATTGATGTGGATGAATCGCTGCTCACGGGTGAATCCGATTTGATTCCAAAGACAGAGGGCGATGAACTGCTATCGGGCAGTTTTTGTGTCACTGGAACGGCAATGTACGAGGCCACGCGCGTGGGCAACGAAAGTTTCGCCAATAATCTGACGGTGAATGCACGGCAGTTCCAGATCGCCTATACACCGTTGCAGCGAGAGATCAATTTTGTGCTGCGGCTTCTCATGCTGCTGGCATGTTTTATTGGCTTTCTTGTCCTGATTGGCACGATTCTTTCTGAAGTGCCATTTATGCGGCAGGTGCAGATCGCAGCTGTGATTACCGGTTTAGTGCCTAACGGTCTGTTTTTTATGGTCGTCCTAGCCTATGCGATGGGTGCGCAGCGGATTGTTCAGTGGGGTGCGCTGGTTCAGCAATCGAATGCCGTCGAATCTTTAAGCAATGTGACGGTACTTTGTATGGATAAAACTGGTACATTGACGGCTAACCACATCAATTATCAGGAAGTCTATCCGGTCAATATTGAGAAGGCTGACCTTGAGAGACTGTTGGGCGACTTCGCTTATAGTGCATCCGATAACAACAAAACAGGCGAGGCGCTAGCGGCAAGTTTGAAAGGCACAAAGCGACCTTTCGCAGATGAAGTGCCGTTCTCATCCGCGCGTAAGTGGAGTGCGCTGGCTTTTAGCCAACCGGAATTGCGAGGTGCTTATGTCCTCGGCGCGTTGGAAATGCTGGAAAGCCATCTGTCGATGGACGAAAGTACGCATGAACATCTCAGGAAATGCTCAGATGAAGGACTGCGCGTTCTCGTCTGTGCTTATAATCCCGATGTTATCACATTGCATAACGACAAAGGTGAACCCACGCTCCCGGATTTGCAGTTGCTTGGCCTCGTTGTTTTTAGTGATGAGCTGCGCCCACATCTGAAAGAAACGATGGCTGAGTTTGTCACCAACGGTATTCAGTTAAAAGTGATCTCCGGTGATAACCCACAGACAGTTGTGGCATTGGCGAGGCAAGCTGGTGTGCCAGGCGATTTGAAATTTGTTTCCGGGCCGGAATTGGCGCAGATGAGCGATGTTGAGTTTAAGCATGCCGCCAACGAGACGACCATTTTTGGCCGCATCACTCCCAGCCAAAAAGAAGCGCTGGTTGAGGCGCTGCGCGAACAGGGGGAATATGTTGCCATGATCGGTGATGGCGTCAATGATGTCCTGTCACTGAAGAAAGCGGATATGAGTATCGCGATGGAAAGCGGTAGTTCGGCGACACGCGCCGTTGCGGACATGATTCTGCTGGGCGATTCGTTTGAGGCTTTGCCACCCGCCTTTACCGAGGGTCAGCGTATCATCAATGGCATGAAAGACATTTTGCGCCTGTTTTTGACGCGCGTGGTCTATTCAGCCCTACTGATTATTGCGGTAGCGATCATTGGTCTTGGTTTTCCGTTTCTGCCCACCCAAACGGCACTGCTCTCTTTCCTGACAGTTGGGCTGCCGACACTGGCGTTGGCGGTATGGGCGCGTCCTGGCCCGCTGCCGCGCCGGAGCATTTTGCGGGAAATCGTGCATTTCGTCATCCCCGCCGCTTCATCGATCTTCTTATTTGGCTTACTCATCTACATCGTTGCTTTTTTCCTAAGCGCGGCAGAACTCATCGATTTTAATGTCACACCCGCCGCGATTGAAAGTTTTGAGCGTTATTCCGACATTGACTACGACATTTCGACCAAAGATGCCTTCATTCTGGAAGTGTCGCAGCTTATCGCGCAGACATCGCTTACCGCTTTCATCGTCTTTTCAGGAGTGATTTTGTTGATTTTCGTCGAGCCTCCAATCGAATGGTTTGTTGGCGGCGATGAACTCAGCGGGGATTGGCGACCTACGATTATCGCAGGGGTGATGATGGCGGGTTTTGTCATTACCGCGCTTTATGAGCCGCTGCGTCAGTTCTTTGGCCTGATCGCGCTGCCGTTTCCAGTTTATTTGCTGATTGGGGTTGCGACTCTGATGTGGATGTTTGTTCTGCGTCGTATCTGGCGCAATCGCTGGTTGGAGCGTTTCCTCGAAATTGATTTATAGCGCTTTCGTAGGGATGTGTAATTCGCATCCCTACGAAAATCCCCCCATTGATCGGCAGTCTATTTTTTCTGCGTTTCCAGGACATTTGCCAAACGATCCAGCGTGGCAATGAGTTTTTCCTGGGGATCGGGCTTCGGCGGTTCCGGGGCTTTGGCTTCTTCAACCCTGCGCAGTCTCGACATGCGATTTACGGCTTTGATGAGGAAGAATACAGCTAAAGCGACGATTATGAAGTTAATGATCAGCGTGATAAACAGACCATAATTAATCGTGACCGCACCCGCTGCCTGCGCATCGGCAAGGGATGCGTATGGTCCGGCTTGGGCAGCACCGTCCTTCAATAGGATATATAAATTGGAAAAATCGACGTTGCCGAGGATAAATCCAATGGGCGGCATAATGATATCTTTGACCAGCGAATTGACAATGTTACCGAACGCGGCACCAATGATAATACCAACCGCCAGGTCTAGAACGTTGCCTCGCAAAATAAATTCCCGAAATTCTTTAATCATCTTTCTCTCCCTAAAAGTGGTGAACACAAAATAGCTGATCCAGCTAAAAGATAACGCCTACAATAATATCTGCAAATGAGAGAAAATCCCTAGACCCAGCGGTGAATAGTTGCCAAAAATGCCGACACGTCGAATGGCTTGCCAATGATCTTTTCAATACCTATCGACGTTCTTTGCTGGATTTTGTCAAAATCGTGGGCAGCAGTCATAAATAAAAAGGGAATGGCGCTGGTACGGCTGTCTTTTTTGAGTATTTCGAAAATAGTATAGCCGCTGATTTGGGGCAGGTTGATGTCACACAGAATCAGGTCTGGCTGCGCTTCTGTTGTTAACTGAATGCCTGTAGTTGCATTTCGCGTGGCGATGACATTCAAGCCCTCAAATTTAAGAAGCTCTTCGATGACGGATAACAACACTTCATCGTCTTCAATAATCAAAACGGTCTTTAAGGACATTATTATTCACCATAGCCATCTATCTCACCTTGAGTCCAGATTAGAATAAAATGCCGCGCTGCGCATCTGACATCAGGAGAGTTATGGCTAGTCTCTTTTGATAAGATAGGTGGATAGGTCACTTGACCAGTTTGTGTTGATGAGCAATTGTAACGGCTTCTGTTCGGCTGTTGGCGCCCAGCTTTCCCAGGATACTGCTCACATGAAATTTTATAGTCGAACGGCTGATGGTTAAACGTCCAGCAATATCACCGTTGCTCAGACCCTCAATCAACAGTGCTAATACCTCTAATTCGCGTTCACTCAGATTAAAACTCTGGGGCGGGCGTTCGGTTTTAGCCTGGATCAACAGGCGCGTTGCGTCCGGCGCTAAAACAGGTGTGCCGCCGTGTACCGCCCGAATGGTGTTCACCAGATCGGCAGCAGATACATCCTTAAAAAGATAGCCGGTTGCGCCCGCGCTCAAGGCGGCTTGGACAAGCTGTTTGTCGTTGCTGAAGCTGGTGAGCGCAATAACCTGTGTGTTGGGGTGCCGTTCACGGATCACGCGGGTGGCTTCCACACCACTCAACTGGGGCATCATCATGTCCATAAGGATGATGTCCGGTTGCAATTCGGCGCAGCGCTGAATCGCCTCCTGACCGTTGCTGGCTTCGCCCACCATTTCGAGATCGGGGTAGGCTTTTAGAACAGTTGCGAATCCCTGCCGTACTACCATATGGTCGTCCACAGCCATGACTCGGATTAGCGGTTGCTCACTCATCGTTATTGCTCTCATTCCATGAGGTCATAATTATTGTGCCCTGGTTCATTGTGCTGGTAACTTCCAGGGCAATATCGGCATTGATAGCACGTTCACGCATAATGCGAATGCCCATATGGTCTGCGGGGATATGCTCCGGATTGAAGCCGCGCCCGTTATCCTGAATGCTCAACAGGACACCACCTGACCACCAATTGAGTGTAACCTCAATTTTGCTGGCGTGAGCATGTTTAATGATATTATTCAAAGATTCCTGCGCAATTCGGTAAAAATCGACTTTAACATTCGACTTCAGCGCACGTTCCACACCATTAATATTCAAAATAATTGCCCCATCAGTGCGGGTTCGAAAACCATTGACCAGATGAGTCAATAATACGCTTAAATCGGTCTCTGTAAGCGCATTTGGTCGCAATTCCACGAGCAGTGTTCGCATTTCAGCCAACGCGCCCTTTGTCAATTTGGCGAGTTGTGCGAGTCCATGCTGGACTTCTTCGGGCTTTCGCTCAAAAAACAAGGGAAGCGTTTCAGCGATTACATTGGCAGAAAAAAGCGTTTGGCTAACGGCATCGTGAAGGTCACGCGCGAGCCGTTGTCGCTCTTCTGCTGCTGCTAATGCCTGAGCTTGTTCAAAGACCTGAGCATTTTTGATCGCAATTGCAGCCTGATCCGCGAAGGCTTTGAGAGGGCTGCTATGTTCTGTGGTAAAAAAGCCCGGTTTGGTGCTGTCCACGTTGATGAAGCCGATAACTTCACCTTCCAGGATGATCGGTGCGCCAATATAAGACACTGGGGCATACGAAATCTGGAGCGCTACCCACTGCTCGAACTGTTGAGTATTGGTAATAACGATGGGCTGCTGGGTGGTGACGATCTGCTGAAAGCTGGGTGTAGTGCTTACCTGAAATGGGGTTTCATAGAGTTGAGCTTCGATTTCTGATGTATACCCCTGACAACCTACAACCTGCGCAAAGCCGTTTTTGATGAGCATGATATTCGCAAAGTCGTGCGGGATAACATTGCTGATATTTATGAGGATGCGTTTCAACACTTCGTCAAATTTGAGAGTGCTGTTCAGCGCAGCGGCAGAGTCGAGGAGCGCTTCGGCCAGCGCTCGCTGATGCTGCTCGGCTTCGAGGGCATGTTGAAGCTCTCGCAAATTGCGTGAACGTTCGATGGCATAACGAATGATACGTTCCAACGTGCCTGGCCGGATTTCCAGCTTGTCAATGTAATCGACTGCGCCAGCCTGGAGCGCTTGCATGGCGATTTTGCGATCATTATGACCGGTGAGCAAGATGAGAGGAATTTTGCATCCTGCATCAACAAGTTCCTGGATTAAGTCCAGGCCTGTGCGTGTTTCGCCCAGATCGTGATCGACCAGGCAAATATGATAGGCATGTGTTGTAATTTTTTCCTGGGCATCGTCCAAAGTTTTTGCCCACTCGACCCGGAATTCCGATTGGGATGCTTCGAGAAAATCGCTCACCATCATAAATTGGCTTTTGCTATCATCGACCAGTAATATTTCTATTGCTTCAATTCCACTCATCATACGTTGAGCAATCCTCTCATGCGTCGGGCAATCCATTCAGCTTAACGCAACTAAGCTATTCTAGTTTAACATTCTCTCGTAAAAATTGTTGACGCTGACCTTAATGGAATATAATCGTATTCGTCATAAACAATACTGGAATATGATCGTGTTCACCATAAATAGCAGATGAGGCTCTAAAAGCAATGGCTGTCGCAGTTGTTATGCCTAAACAGGGACAAAGTGTGGAAAGCTGCATTATCGCAAGCTGGAAAAAGCAGCCGGGTGATACTGTTGCCGAGGGCGAGACCTTGTGTGAAGTCGAGACCGATAAAGCGCTCCTTGAAGTTGAAAGCCAGGCGGCAGGGATTTTGCTCGAACACTTTTTTCGCATCGGTGATGATGTTCCCGTGCTGACACCGATAGCGGCGATTGGTCAGCCCGGAGACGATATTGCATCGCTACGTCCATATGGGACACAGAATCATCAGAATCAGCCCGAAACGAAGATCGCTGATACCCAGCCTGTCCAATCTGAGATACCCGTTATTCACGATGCGCCGATTGCGATTTCCCCACGTGCGCGAAATCTGGCAGAACTCAAGCAAATCGACGTGTCTATTATCAATGGCAGTGGGCCGGAAGGTCGCATTATCGAGCGTGATGTGTTGAACGCGGCGGCGACGAAACCGCGTATCACACCTCTGGCGCAGTCGATGGTGAAAAGCGGCGATTTTATGCTGCCGGAAGAAGGCAGGAGTGATGTAAGTGGGCGCATAACAGCCAAAGACCTTGATCCAGTGGATTCAAAACCGCAACCCTCTAAAACAACCGACGATATAACCGTGATTCCGTTGAAGGGAACTCGGAAAATTATCGCATCGCGGATGCTGGCTTCGCTGCAAACGACGGCGCAGTTGACGCTCAATATCACTGCTGATGCCCGTGCATTGCTGGCCTATCGCAAGCGTTGTAAGGCGAGCCCCGATTCGCTGGGGCTGCAAAACGTGACGATTAACGATTTTGTGATGTACGCGGTTTCGCGGACGCTGCCACAGTTTGCCGATCTCAACGCGCTTTTTGTGGATGAGACGATTTATCAGCATCAACGAGTTCACCTGGGATTTGCCGTCGATACGCCGCGCGGATTGGTCGTGCCTGCAATCCGCAATGCCGATACCTTGAGCTTGAAAGCGCTTTCCGCTGAAGCCGGACGGTTGGCGGATGCCTGCATTGAGGGTCGAGTCCAGCCGGACGAACTCAACGGTGGCACGTTTACGGTGAGCAACCTCGGTAGTTTTGGGATTGAGAGTTTCACGCCCGTTTTGAATCCTCCACAGGTTGCTATTCTCGGCGTGGGCAATATCAACCTCAAGCCTGTTGAAGTTGACGGCGCGGTGGCATTTATCCCGCATATCGGCCTGTCGCTGACCATCAATCATCAGGTCGTGGATGGTGCGCCTGCCGCGCGTTTTCTGCAAGCACTCACTCACAATCTTGCAGAGTTTGAACTGCTGCTTGCCCTGTAACGAAGGACAAAATAATGCCCAAGTCTATTATGATCGACCCGTCCGAAGTGCGTATGCGAACGGTCATCGCCAGCCCTGAAATTCCCATCAACGCTTATCAATCCGACCCGGCAGCCGAAGCCGAAAAGTATGGCTCGAAAAATCTCATGCTTATGTATCGCGATATGGTCGTGATTCGCGAATTTGAGACGATGCTGGATAAGCTGAAACGCGACGGGTCATACGAAAATATCGCCTACAACCACAAAGGCCCGGCTCATCTTTCTATCGGGCAGGAGGCAACGGTTGTCGGTCAGGCCTATCACCTCGGCGCAGAGGATTTTATTTTCGGGTCGCATCGCAGTCACGGCGAAGTGCTGGCAAAAAGCCTCGTCTGCATCGAAAAATTCAGCGACGATCAACTGCTGGACGTGATGGAAAATTATATGGGCGGGGCGGCGCTGCGTGTCGTCGAGCAATTTACGCAGGGCAGCGTTAAGGATTTGGCGATTAATTACATCTTATACGGTATGTTGGCGGAAATTTTTGGGCGTGAAAATGGTTTTAACAAGGGCATGGGCGGCTCGATGCACGTCTTTTTCCCGCCATTTGGGGTGATGCCCAATAATGCCATCGTCGGCGGCTCGGCGGACATCGCGACAGGCGCGGCCTTATTCAAACGTGTCAATCGCAAGCCGGGAATCTGTATCGCGAATATCGGCGATGCGTCGATGGGCTGCGGCCCGGTCTGGGAAGCGATGATGTTCGCGTCGATGGATCAATATCTGACGCTTTGGGATGTGGGCGGGAGGCCGCCGATTCTTTTCAATTTTATGAACAACTTTTACGGTATGGGTGGTCAGACATTGGGTGAGACGATGGGTTTTGGCGTTCTTGCCCGTGTCGGCGTGGGCGTGAATCCTGACGCGATGCACGCTGAGCGCGTCGATGGCTACAATCCACTGGCTGTGGCAGACGCGATCGAGCGCAAAAAACAGATTTTGCTGGAAGGGCGTGGCCCGGTTCTGCTGGATACCGTGACGTATCGTTTCTCCGGTCACTCACCTTCGGATGCGTCATCGTATCGGGATCGCTCCGAGATTGATCTGTGGCGCGAACAGGATGCACTTATCAGTTTTGGCGAGTATCTAAAAATCAATAATCATGCGGATGAAGCCATGTTAGAAAACTGCCATGCCGATATTGTCGAACGGCTGGTCAAAATCTTGAACGCGGCGATTTCGTTGGAGATTTCCCCGCGTGTCAATACCACTATCGACTCGATTGGCGGGATGATGTTTTCGAATAATTTTGAAGATCGCAAGGCGGAAGAAACTTCCGAAGTTTTACAAATAAAGGAAGAGAGTCGCCTGAGCGTTACCCAGGCAAAATATCGCTTTGGGTTGGAAAATGGACAGCCATTGCCAAAACTCAAGACACTCACCTATGCCGAAGCGATCTTTGAGGCGATGATTCACCGTTTTTACGAAGACCCGACGATGATCGCTTATGGCGAGGAGAATCGCGATTGGGGCGGGGCATTTGGGGCGTATCGCGGCCTGACCGAAGCGCTGCCGTATCATCGTCTGTTTAATTCGCCGATTTCCGAAGGGGCGATTGTCGGGACGGCTGTTGGCTACGCCATGTGCGGCGGGCGTGTCGTGGTGGAATTGATGTACTGCGATTTTATGGGACGCGCGGGCGACGAAATTTTTAACCAGATGGCGAAATGGCAGGCGATGTCAGCCAATGTGCTGCAAATGCCGCTGGTGCTGCGTGTGTCGGTGGGGTCGAAATATGGCGCACAGCACTCGCAGGATTGGACATCGCTGGCGGCGCACATCCCCGGCCTGAAAGTCATGTTTCCGGCGACACCATATGACGCGAAGGGAATGCTCAATCTGGCGCTGCGCGGCACCGACCCGGTGATATTTTTTGAGAGCCAGCGGCTTTATCCTGAGCCGGAAATTCTGGTCGAATCCGGCGTTCCAACGGGCTATTATGAGGTCGTGATGGGCGAACCCGCTGTGCGCCGTGCTGGGAGTGACCTGACGATTGTGACGGTTGGCGCGACGCTTTATCGCGCACTGGATGCCGCGAAGGAACTCGAAAGCCGCTATAACTTCTCGACGGAAGTGATCGACGCACGGTTTATCAACCCGCTGAATTACGAAATCATCATTGAGTCGGTCAGGAAAACAGGGCGAGTTGTTTTGGCTTCGGATGCCTGTGAGCGCGGATCGTTTCTGCACACGATGGCCTCAAATATTTCGCAGCTTGCGTTTGACTTTCTCGATGCTCCCGTAGTTGTAATCGGGGCGCGTAACTGGATCACGCCTCCCGCAGAACTCGAAGAAGCCTTTTTCCCACAGAAAGAGTGGATTATTGATGCTATCCACGAGATGATTCTGCCACTGCCGGGGCACGAGCCGACGACGAAGCAGAATAAGGCTGAAATTCTCAGGCGCAACCGTCTCGGAATTTAAGTTAGCGTGAATCGGCTCGCTGAGTGGGCTTTTTATTTGATAACTATTGACGATATACTCACTAGACTTTTCGCTGTTAGATGACAGGTCAAACCATGAATGATTTTCGCTCCCAGGCGAACGCACTACGCGACTCGATGATCGCCCGCCGCCGTGATTTTCATCAACACCCCGAATTATCGTTTCAGGAAGTTCGCACCGCTGGCATTGTGGCACAAACATTGTCCGAACTCGGACTCGAAGTGCGAACCGGAGTCGGCAAAACAGGCGTGATCGGCTTGCTGGAAGGGGATCACGAAGGCCCAACCGTACTGGTGCGCTGTGACATGGATGCGCTGCCCGTTCAGGAAGAAAATGACGTTGAATATCGTTCGCAGACACCGCAAGTCATGCACGCCTGCGGTCATGATGGTCATACGGCGGTTGCGCTGGCGGTAGCGGAGATGCTCTCGCAGCACCGGGACAAGCTGGCGGGAAGCGTCAAATTTGTGTTCCAGCCTGCTGAGGAAATCGGCAAGGGCGCGATGGCGATGATTGATGACGGCGCACTGATCGACCCTGTTCCGCAGGTCAGCCTGGGCTTGCACCTCTGGAATGAGCTTCCGGTTGGAAAAGTGGCTGTTGTGCCGGGGCCGCTGCTGGCAGGTGTCGGTATTTTTGATCTGATCGTGAAGGGGAAAGGTGGTCACGCGGCGATGCCCCAATACACAATTGACCCGGTGCTGACCCTCGCTCACATCCTCACGACTCTGCAATCTGTCGTCAGCCGCAATGTCCCACCGATTGAGACGGCGGTCATTTCGGCAACAAAAATTCGCGCGGGTGATGCCTATAACGTGATTCCGGAGCGCGTCGAATGCTCAGGAACGATTCGTACATTCAGAAATGAAATTTTCGATCTGGTTGTCGAGCGTTTTCACAAGATTGTGGACGGGGTTGCGGCCTCAATGGGCTGCGAAGCTCAGCTGGTGATCCAATCCATGACACCTCCGGTCATTAATGATGTGGCGATTGCCCAGCGTATGAAAGCCGTGTTTGAAGAAGCTGCACCGGATTTCACTTATACCGACAATTTCAGGTCAATGGTCGGTGAGGATATGTCGTGTTTTCTGGATCGCATTCCCGGCCTGTTTTTAATGGTCGGCTCGGCGAATCATGAGCGCGGTCTGGATTACGCTCATCATCACCCGCGATTCGATTTTGATGAGGATTCGATGGTCATCGGTGCTGCGCTGCTGGCAACGGCGGCGGCGGAGTATGTGTTGCCGGAGTAATTCAGAGGCAGGGCCTGTCTTTTTGATAAAGACCAAAAAAGGGCGAAGCACCGCTTCGCCCCTACAGAAGATGCTGGCTATCTATTTCGCGGGGGCGGGCTGATGCTCGGCTAAAAATTGGCGAATGCCGACCAGCAGCGCATCAATGTCACCATCATCGAGCGCACCGCCCATATGACCGATCCGCACCATACGTTCCCGGAAATGACCGAAGCCCAGTGAAATCTGAATGTTATGTTCTGTGGCGATGTACTTGACCATTTCCGGTGCGTTGATACCGTCCGGGCAATAGGCTGTCGTCAATACAGGTGACATAATATCGGTGGGTACAAACAGAGAAAATCCCATCGCTTGCAATTCTTCACGCAGACGCTTTGCCATGCGTTCATAATTGAGGATTCGCGCTTCTAACCCATCGTTTAAGAGGGATTGGAGCGCAGCACGTAGCCCCATGATGGTCGAACTGGGCATCGTGACGGGGTAGGGATGCCAGTTATTTGGCCCTTCCGCCGCCCGCTGCCAGCGTCGCAGATCGAGAAACCAGCTACGCGATCTTTCAGGCATGGCGATCATTCTTTCCCATGTGCGATCATTGACCGCCACAAATGCTAACCCAGCGATGCCGCCTATCCCTTTTTGAGGCGCAGAAACGCAAACATCAATTCCCCACTCATCCATCGGCAGGGGTGTCCCGGCCAGCGACGAAATCGCATCGACCATAAACAGCGCGTTATGCGCATGGGCGACGGCGGCAATCTCGCGAATTGGGTTCAATACCGCCGTTGAAGTTTCCAGATGCACGGCAATCACACCGACAATCGAAGGGTCATCAACCAATATTTGCTCAAATTGCGCCGGGTCGAGCGCCTCGCCAAAGGGAACTTCGATGATAACCGGGATCGCGCCGTTCGCTTCCAGAATTTCTTTCCAGCGTGTACCGAAAAACCCGTTGATCCCCAGCAAGACTTTTTCACCGGGCGCAAAAGTTGAGCCTACAGCGGCATCCGCCCCCAGACTGCCGGAGCCGGGGAGCATAAAAACTTTGCCGCTGGTCATGAAGACCTGACGCAGCAGATCCATCGTCTCGTGGTAAAACGGCACCCATTCTTCACCATAATGGGCCATGACAGGCGCTCCCAACGCTGCGAGTACCTCATCTTCAACTTCAATCGGGCCGGGGATCAAGAGTTTGCGGTGCATGGCGTGTCCTTTTGTTATGATTTTGCGTTAGGGCGCATCACGATGCGCCCCTACAATACGGAGATCGGAGATTATTCTATTTCAAGCCCAATTTGGCAGCACAGTCCTGGTAAATTTCGATAATGCGATCACAGGTTTCGGGTGTCAGGGCAGGCGGCACGGTCATCATGACGGAGCGCTCAATCAGATCGTCCATCTGGGGGAGCAGCCCTTTGCCATATTGATAATCTTTAGCAAATTCGTTCAGTGGGTCGCTCCAGGGACGACCTGCGGAGTTTACGCCCTGTTTTTCCACGAGGCTGACGTTGTTGTAATAAATATGAAGCCCCCAATCGGTCATGCGGATATTGCTTGCGCCGCGCGGCCCAGGACGCACCCCTGCGGCGCGGGTCATCTCGACCAATTTTTGCGCGATCTCAGCCGTTGGATAAGTCATCAAAACGAAGGGGCCGCTGTCGCCAGCCGGATCAACCAGACGGCGGGGTTTCGCGCCGGGGATTTGCGATAGTCCAGCGTAAAGCTGTTGATTACGCGCACGCATGGTGGCGGTAATCAGGTCAAGTTTTTGAGTCTGGGCATAGAGCAGGGCGGCGGAAACTTCGCTCATATGGGTACACTGCCCCCAGGTTTTCACAGGGCCAGTGGTATCGACGCGGCCTGCCTCATTGCGGGTGTAGCCGACATCGTGATACGCCCAGGCACGTTTGCCGAGCATATCATCGCTGGCAACGACCATGCCTCCCTCGCCAGCGGTGATATTTTTGTTGTACTGGAAGCTGTAGATTCCCAAATCCCCAAAGCTGCCGAGTGGTTTGCCGTGAAAACTTGCGCCGTTAGCCTGCGCGGTGTCCTCGATGAGCAGGACGTTGTGGCGTTTGCAAATTTCAACGATGCGCTCGACATTACCGCACGCGCCACTCATGTGAACCAGCAGCACGGCTTTGGTACGCGGCGTAATTTTGCGTTCCAGATCGTCGGGATCCATCGTAAAGGTGTCGTCAATTTCGACCAGCCTGGGGATGCCGCCGCAGCGTATCACCGCTGAGAGGCAGGCCACCCAAAAATAACCGGGTAGTAATACTTCGTCACCAGGGCCAACATCGGCGGCCATCATCGCGGTAGAGAGTGCGCCCGTTCCGCTGTTGACGAGAACAGCGTATTTGCGTCCGAGGCGTTCCTTAAAATAATTTTCAACTTTGTCGGCATAATGTTGTAAATCATGACCATAAAAGCGATAGGGGCTACGTGCCAACAGCACTTTATTGACCGCTTCGATTTCTTCTTCGCCAATGTAGTAGCTGCCCGGCCATTCAAATGGTATCAAAAATTCTTCGGTAATCGCCGGATTGTCGGTTGTCATGGTATATTCCCCTCAGCGCTATTTGAATATTTGCACATAGCATAACCTTTGCTAATTGCAACCGCAATAAGGATCAGACTCATGAAAATCACGCAAGTTATTAGTCAGATTTTACGCATTGAAAACGTCGAAGCCAAAACTTCTGGTGCGCAGGACACGATTTTGATTCGTATCCGCACCGACGATGGACTCGAAGGGATTGGCGAGGCGGACGCATCACCGGAAATCATCCAGTCGATTATCGACGCGCCATTCAGCCACAATATCTCGTGCGGCTTGCGGGAACTGCTGATCGGTGAAAACCCGCTGGATACCCGTCGCCTCTGGGAAAAAATGTACCGTCGTACCATGTATAACGCGCGGCGCTCCATCGGCATTGTCGCGATGGCGGGTGTCGATATGGCGCTGTGGGATTTGAAAGGCAAATATCTCAACCAGCCGATTCACGCGCTGCTTGGCGGTAAACAGCACGATACGATCAAGGCCTATGCCTCGATTTTGTTCGGGCGCGATGGCGCGGAGACAAAAGCGATTGGAGAGCGCTGGACAGGCGAAGGCTACAAAGCCGTGAAATTTGGCTGGGAGCCGATGGGACAATCCGAGGCGCTTGATCTTGAATTGGTCAGGAGCGCACGTGCTGGCGTGGGTGATGCGGAACTGCTGATTGATGCCGGATGCGTCTATGATTCGCGAACCGCGCTGCGTCGTGCGCACCAATTCAGTGAATATAATATTGGCTGGCTGGAAGAACCGCTGCATCAGGATGACATCGACGGCTACGTGTGGCTGCGCGATCATTCACCCGTTCCCATCGCGGCGGGCGAGGGAGAATGTGGTCGCAATGCGTTCCGCCCCTGGATTGACCGCCATGCGCTCGATATTTTTCAGATTGATCTTGCCCGCAACGGCTTCACGGAGTCCGATTATATCGGCCAGCGTATTCAGGAGTCCGGCGCACGACCTGTTAACCATTTCTACAAATCGCCCCTCAGTGCGGCGGCCTGCCTGCACTGGCTTTGCACCTGCCGCGATGCTTTCCTTTTCGAAGACTGCGTAGAAACAACACCCATTCGTAACGAGCTGACGAACGAGCGTGTGCAAGCCGTCAATGGCTGGATCACTGTACCAGACGGGCCAGGATTGGGTGTCACAATTAACGAAGATTTTATCAAGCATTATCTGGTTTCCGAGTCAAAGTGATGATTAGACTCTGTTTTTTGGTCACTATTCACTGCAATAGTAAATAGCTCAAACTTTTATTGCGCCAGACCGCCTAATGCTTAAAAGAGTAATTGAAGCGTGGGCGGTTGTGGTACAATCTCCGGCTATGGTCGATCAAACTCTACTTGAACTCGAATTGACAGCAATGGCTCACGGCGGGAGTGCGCTCGGCAGGCATGACGGACGTGCGATTTTCGTTCCCTACGCGATTCCCGGTGAGCGAATCACAGCGCATATCACGCAAGAGAAAGAGCGTTTTGCCACCGCTGAAGTTATTGCTGTGCTGGATGCTTCACCAATGCGCGTTACGCCACGCTGTTTGCATTTTGGACAATGCGGCGGGTGTCAATGGCAGCATATGGATTATGCGGCGCAGCTCGCTTTCAAGCAGCAGGTGGTTGCTGACCAGATGCGGCGAATCGGTGGTTTTCAAGATGCCGCTGTATATCCGACGATCCCCAGCCCCGATCCCTGGGATTATCGAACCCATATCAGCGTGCATGTTACAGCCGACGGGCGACCCGGATTCGTGGCGACAGATGATCGAACAGTTATTCCAATTCATGAATGCCATATCATCCGGCCTGAACTGCGCGAAATGCTTGATTCGTTTTCGGGTGAAGAACGGGGCGCAGGGGGTCGCATTCGTGTACAGGTTGGTACAGACGGCGACGAACGTCTGATTGCTTCCGATAACACGAACGACGGAAAAGTTCATTACAGCATCAAAAATCAGAAATTTCAGGTCACAGGTGGCAGCTTTTTTCAAGTTAATTTGAAGCAGGCCGAAACACTGGTTGATCTGGTGCTGAATAAGCTGGCGCTGATAGGCAAGGAGCGTGTTCTCGACTTATATTCCGGTGTGGGGCTATTTACGGCATTTCTGACACAACGCGCGTCCAAAGTGACGGCTGTCGAGAGTTATCCGCTGGCCGTGCGCGATGCAGTCATAAACCTGGATGATACGTCGAACGTTGAACTGGTCGAAGGCGCTGTTGAGCAGGTATTACCGCGTTTGAAAGGGCGTTTTGACGCTGCTGTGATCGACCCGCCACGTGCAGGCATGGAACGCAAAGCGCTGGATGCGTTGGTCAAACGTTCACCCAAGAAAATCGTGTACGTGTCCTGTGATCCGGCGACACTGGCGCGGGATGCCAAACGATTAGTGGAGAGCAACTATCGCCTATTGGATGTGCAGCCTGTCGATATGTTCCCGCAAACTTACCATATTGAGGCCGTTGCAACTTTCCAGATAAGCTGATTAAGGCCATCGCAGCATTCAGAAAAGCTGATTTGAGCATTTTGGCTTGAGAAACGTGCAAGTTTTTGCTTCCGGCGCAATAATAGGCATTCATTATTCGTATCACCAGGATTGATTTTATGTCTAGCGAACCAACCAATGCTGAAAAAATACGACTGTTACCCTGGAATACGGCTCTAAGCGCTACCAATACGATTTTTGCGCAGTTCACGTTTTTTGGCCCAGCGTTCGTTCTGTTCCTGAGCGAACTGGATTTCACTAATACCGAAATAGGCTTTCTCCTGTCGCTGATGCCATTTTTTGGCCTCGTAGCGCTGTTTATTGCGCCCGCCGTTGCCCGATTTGGCTACAAGCGCACATTTGTGACATTTTTTGCCATTCGTAAAGTTATCACTGCTTTTTTGCTGATTGTTCCTTGGGTGATGGTGACATTTGGCAGCGGTGTTTTGCTGATCTATATCAGCGCGATTATGATGGGTTTCGCCTTATGCCGCGCAGTTTCGGAGACAGGCATCTACCCCTGGGCGCAGGAATACATTCCCAACTCGATTCGCGGTAAATATGCGGCGATCAACGACATTTTTTCGCGTATCGCCGCTGTGATCGCGACAGCAGTTGCCAGCTATGTGCTGGAACAATCTGCCGGGCTGGAACGGTTTATGTTTTTGTTCGTCGTCGGGTTGATTTTTGGCGTGATAGCGGTATGGACATCCACGCATATCCCTGGCGGCGGGCCAGCAAAAGAGGATAGCGAGGAGAAATCGTCTTATAGGGATTTGTTAAAGACCGCGCAGGACAAAAACTTTGTACTTTATCTGGCCGCGTTTTCACTGATCGTTATCGGCACGACACCGATGTTGTCCTTCCAGCCGCTTTTCATGGAGGAGCAGGTTGGCTTGAGCGACAGTGTGATCGTTCTGCTGCAAATGGGAACGCTCTTTGGTGGGTTGACAGCGACGTTTCTGGTGGGGTGGGCTGCGGATCGCTATGGCAGCAAGCCAGTGATGCTTTCCGGCATCATCCTAAAACTTTTGCTTCCCGTTGGCTGGATGCTCATGCCGCGCTTTTCAGATTTAAGCGTTCCGGTGGCTTTTGCGCTGGCGATTGTGTTTGGCATTGGCGAAATTGCCTGGGCGATTGGTGTGACCCGGTTACTCTATGTGGGTGTTGTGCCGTCAGACAAAAAATCGCAATATATGGCCGTATTTTATGCCGCGATGGGTATCATCGGCGGTATCAGCCAGGTTGCGGGCGGCTGGTTTCTGGATTTGTCGAGAGGAATCTCCGGTCAATTTATCGGCATTGTCCTTGATCCCTTTACGCCTTTGTTCATTTTAGGGTTGGTGCTGCCTGCCATTAGCATCTTCTTATTTCAGCGCGTCAAAGCCGACAGCGATGTAGGTGTAGCTGAGTTCGCCGGGATGTTTATTCGCGGCAATCCCTTCATGGCGTTCGAATCGATGGTTCGCTACTACCGCGCGAAAGATGAACACAAAACGGTCATCATGACCGAGCGTTTGGGGCAAACCAAAAGTCCGCTGATGATCGATGAGCTGATGGAAGCGCTGAAAGACCCGCGCTTTAATGTGCGCTTTGAAGCGATCATTTCTTCCGCGAGGATGCCGCCTGACCCCCGTCTTGTCGAAGCATTGATTAATATTTTAAGAGGCACAGAACTCTCGCTAACCGTGATTTCAGCCTGGGCGTTGGGGCGCATTGGCGATGAACACGCGCTTCCTGCCTTGCGCGAAGGGTTGAACTCGGAATATCGTTCGATTCGCGCCCACTGTGCCAGAGCGTTGGGTACATTGAAAGATAAATCGGTTATTCCAGAATTGAATGAACGCCTGCAAACCGAAACGGATAAAGGGTTACAGGTCGCTTACGCGGCAGCGTTAGGCAATCTGCAAGCAAAAGAAGCGGCAGTTACATTGTTCAGCATTCTGAAAAAGACCGAAAATGAAGGTGCGCGTATGGAATTGTCGCTTTCAGTCGCACGTCTCATCGGCGAGGAGCAGCGTTTTATCCGGTTGCTGCGGCAGATGCGCCAGGACACGGCGACGGCTGAAGCGCAAGCTGTGATCGCGCTGCGCAAGAAATTTGCCAAATCTCCCAACCCTGAACTGAAAACGGTCATCGAAGGCTGTGCGGATACGCTGGCGCACGGCGAATTTGAGGAAGGCGCAAAAATGCTGAGTCGCCTTATCAGCCTGCTGCCGGAAGACGCTGCTGAGGAAACCATCATGCGGATTCTGCGCGAGTGCGGGGTGCGGCTGGATGAGTTTGGAGCGCGACGGGTGGAATATATTGTGCTGACGCTGCATGCTTTGGCGGCTGTTGAATAGCGAAATTCGCGTTATGATCGGGCATCATTTTATAAGGAATCTACCATGACCGAATCGCGCCGCTTTGCGATATTGGCGCAGCGAGATATTAACAAAGAGACATTTGTCGAACCCTGGGCGGAAGCCGGGTTGATGGTCACAGACAGCCCATATGATCCACAGCCGAGTTTGCGCCTGGAAAACGGCCAGGTTGTCGAAATGGATGGCAAACAGCGTGCCGATTTTGACGCGATTGACTGGTTTATCGCCGATCATGGCCTGAATTTGGCCGCAGCCGAGGAAGCGATGGCGACTCCCTCGCTCCAGATCGCGCGGATGTTGGCGGATATTAATATCCCACGCGCGGATGTGCAGCGATTGGCAAGCGGTTGTACGGCGGCGAAACTCATCGAAATTATTCGCCATATGAACGTGCTGGAAATGATGATGGGGCTGGCGAAAATGCGCATCCGGCGCACCCCGGCTAATCAGGCGCATGTCACCAATTGGCGCGAACACCCGGCGCTTCTGGCGGCGGACGCGGCAGAAGCGGGCTTGCGCGGTTTCGCCGAAGTGGAAACGACTGTGCGCGTTGCTCGTTTTGCTCCGCTGGATGCGCTGGCTATCCTTGTCGGCACACAGACTGGGCGCGGTGGTGTGCTGACCCAATGCGCGGTGGAAGAAGCGCTCGGCCTGCGGCTGGCGATGAAGGGACTCACGTCGTATGCCGAAACACTTTCGGTCTATGGTACGGAGCGCGTGTTTGTCGATGGTGATGATACGCCCTGGTCAAAAGCGTTTCTGGCATCATCCTATGCTTCGCGCGGCATCAAAGTGCGTTTTACATCCGGCACAGGCTCAGAGGCGTTGATGGGACATGCTGAAGGCTGTTCGATGTTGTTTTTGGAAGCGCGATGTTTGCTGGTGGCGCGTGGCGCGGGCAGTCAGGGCGTTCAAAATGGCTCGATTTCGTGCATTGCGCTGCCAGAAGCGCTGCCGGGTGGGGTGCGCGTCGTCCTGGCTGAAAATTTGCTAGCATCCATGCTCGGCCTGGAAGTAGCAGCGGGCAATGACGCTCTGGCATCGCACTCCGCTATCCGCAAAACGGCCAAGCTGATGCTGCAATTTATCCCCGGCACGGATTTCATTTTTTCCGGCTACAGCGCTGTTCCAAAGCGTGATAATTTGTTCGGCGGCGGCAATTTCGACGCGGAAGATTTTGACGATTACAACGTTTTGCAGCGTGATATGCAGGTGGATGGCGGCCTGAAGCCCGTCAATGAGCAGGATGTGCTGGCGATTCGCCGCCGTGCCGCGCAAGCGATTCAGGCGGTTTATGCTGAATTGGGCTTTCCCGCGATCAGTGATGTTGAAATCGAAGCGGCAACCGTTGCCCACAGCAGCGATGATATGCCGGAGCGCGATCTTGTCCCGGATATGGCGGCTGCAGACCGCTTTCTCAACAGCGATATTACCATTTTAGCGGCTGTACAGGCGCTGCAAAAACATGGCTTTACTGATGTCGCAAAAAATATGCTCGAAATGGGGCGGCAGCGTGTCGCGGGTGATTATTTGCAGCCATCGGCCATTTTTGACGAAAACTTTAAAGTTAAAAGTGCCATCAATGATGTGAATGATTACGGCGGCCCCGGCACAGGCTATCGCGTGGAAGGTGAACGGTGGCAGGAGATTCAAAAAATCCCGCAGATGAAATCACCCCGCCAGTTTATCGATGCGCAGATCGGCGAACCTTCGGGCAAGCTGGTCGAGATTGGCCCGGCGGTGCGTGGCGAACAGCAGGAAGTCGTGATTGCTGTCGGGCCGGCTTTCGGCAAAGCCATGACCCGCACGATTGGCGGCCTGGAGCATGAGGACGTTTTGGCGGCCATGCTGACCGGAATTGCTTTGGAGGGTTTGGTCGCGCGGATCGTGAAAGTCTATCACAGTTCGGACTGCGCGGCGATTGGGCATGTTGGCGCACGTCTTAGCGGGACAGGTATCGCCATTGGCATCCAATCGCGCGGGACAACCGTCATTCAAAAACGGGGATTAGCACCGCTTAACAACCTCGAATTATTCCCACAGTCACCCAGTCTCACGCTCGAAACTTATGAGGCCATCGGACGTAATGCCGCACAGTACGCCAAAGGTCAATCGTCAACGCCCGTCCCTGTGAAGGTCGATAACGGCGCGCGTTTGCGGCTGATCGTCAAGACGACGCTGCTACACCGCCGCGAAACCGAAGAGGTGCGGGTTGACCAACTGCCTGTGGAGCTGCTTTTTGACTGGGAACCCAATTTATGACCGATCCAAAATACCCGCTTATGGAAAACGCCGCCGACACGCTGCAAGCTGCCAGCGGACGCTTACTTTCGGAAATCACACTGGAGGCCGCTGCTAACGGCGATCTTTCGATTACTGATTTGCGAATCAGTGCCGAAACGCTACGAGCGCAGGCTGAAATCGCACGGGAGGCGGGCTATACCCAGCTTGCGGCGAATCTGACACGCGCGGCAGAACTGACCGCCGTGCCGAATGAAGAACTGCTGCAAATGTACGAGATGCTGCGCCCAGGGCGCTCAACATTTGAGACACTCGTGGCCTTAGCGGAGAAGCTGGAAGTTGTCTATAATGCGCCCGTGACAGGCCGTATGGTGCGCGAGGCGGCGGAAGTTTACCGTGCGCGAGGTTTGCTGCGGCGAGTCTAATGTTTATGGTCAAATGAACTTAACCTCTTATCGTTAAGGGCGCACCGCCATGCGCCCCTACAAAGATCGTATAAATTTGAAGATTGTCTTCCTTAGTCACATGATAGAAAGAACAGATTATGCACATTATTACTCCGCCGGAAGCGCTGATTGAGCTGACTCGCCTGTATCAGGGCGAGCGATACCCCGATGGCAGGCCGCGCGTTGCCGATGACATTATCGAACGTATGAAGTTGGTCACGACTGAAGAAGCCTGGGGTACGCTGCGTCATCACGGCTATCACAACCAATTTGAAGGCAACTGGCTGAACACGCATCCGGGGACGATCCTGGTTGGACGCGCCGTGACAACTATGTTCATCCCACACCGTCCTGATTTTCACGATCTGGTCGCGGAAACGGGCGAAAATGACAAGCGCATCGGCGGGCAAAATTCATGGGTGATCGACACCCTTCATCTTAATGACGTGATGGTGGTCGATATTTTTGGCAAGATCAAAGATGGCACGTTCGTCGGCGATAATCTTTCGGCTTCGCTGCGGGCGCGGACGAAAGCCGGGGCAGTTATTCACGGTGGTATCCGCGATTTTCAGGGGGTTTCGCAGCTTACCGATTTCGCGATTTTCTGTCGTGGTTTAGACCCAACGGCGATTGCAGCGGTCACGCTGGCTGGAATCAATATGCCGATTCGCATCGGTGAGGCAACGGTGCTTCCCGGCGATGTCGTTCTGGGGACACCCACAGGCGTGATATTTATCCCGCCGCATCTGGCGCAGGAAGTGGTCGAACGCTCGGAAGATATTCGGATGCGCGATCAATTCGGTAAGCAGCGCCTTGATGAAGGCCGCTACACGCCGGGTGAGATTGACCGCGCGTGGCCGCAGAATATTGAGGATGATTTTCAGAACTGGCTTAAAGAAAATCAGGGCTAGTTTTCGCCCAGATAAACTTTGCGGATCATCTCGTTATGCAGCAAGGCTTCGGCGTTGTCGCTGAGAACGACGGAGCCGCTTTGCAGCACATAGCCGCGCTGGGCGACTTCGAGTGCCATCAGCGCGTTTTGCTCAACCAGCAGAATTGTCGTTCCCTGCTGGTTGATTTTTTTGATGATCTCGAAAATCCCCTCGACCAGGACGGGCGCTAATCCCATTGATGGCTCATCAAGCAGCAGCAGGCGCGGACGAGCCATTAACGCGCGTCCAATCGCCAACATTTGCTGTTCGCCGCCGGAAAGGGTGCCGCCAAGCTGGTTGTGGCGCTCTTTTAAGCGGGGAAACAGCCCGTAAACCATCTCGATATCGCTCAAAATCTCTTTTTTGTCATTTCGCTTGAACGCGCCCATTTCAAGATTGTCTCGCACGGTCAGCCTGGGGAAAATACGCCGTCCTTCTGGGGATTGTGAGATGCCGCGTGATACCAGATCATGCGCCTCGATGGTGTGAATCGGCTGCCCATCAAACAAAATTGTTCCCTGACGAGGGTGCATAATACCGCTGATGGTGCGGATCGTCGTCGATTTTCCCGCGCCGTTTGAGCCGATCAGCGTGACGATTTCGCCCGGATTGACATAAAGACTGATGCCATGCAGGGCGTGGATGTTGCCGTAATAGGTATGAATATTTTCGACCTGAAGCAGTGGATTAACCATTTTTCAAAAGCTCCAATGCCCGCTTGCCCAGGTATGCCTCGATCACACGCTCGTTGCGTTGAATCTCGACAGGCAGCCCTTCGGCGATTTTTTGCCCGTAATCCAGCACGGTTACTTTATCCGAGATGTTCATCACCACCTGCATGTCATGCTCGATGAGAAGGATCGTTAGCCCGCGATCATCGCGCAGACGGCGAATAAAACCGATCATATCGTGGGTTTCGTTCGGGTTCATGCCCGCAGTCGGCTCATCTAGGAGCAGCAGTTTGGGCTTGGTCGCCAGCGCACGGGCAATTTCCAGCCGCCGCTGCATTCCGTAGGGCAGGCTCTGCGCGAACACTTCCTCGTAACTGTCCAACCCGACGTATCGCAATAAATCCATCGCCTCTTCTTTGGCGCGAGCTTCTTCTTCAAGTACCCAGCGGGGCTTCAAAATGCTGCCAAGCCAACCAGCTTTTAACAGATGGTGCATCCCGATCAGCACATTTTCCAGCGCGGTGAGATTACCAAAGAGCCGGATCGTCTGGAAGGTGCGTGCCAGACCGATTTGAGTCAGGCGATTGGGGCGCATCCCGCCGATTTCGCGGCCTTCGAACAAGAGGGTGCCACTGCTGGGCTTATAAAATCCGGTAATAATGTTAAAAAAAGTCGTTTTGCCTGCACCATTCGGACCGATAATACTAGCGATGGTGTTCATGTCGAGCGTATAGTCCAGATTATCAACCGCGACGAGGCCGCCAAAACGCCGCGTGATGCCTTTTGCTGCCAGCAGAGTTTGGGTCACTTTATCACCTCACTTTGCAGGGGGATGACTTCAGGGTCAATTCGCCGCCCCTTCGATTTGCGCGGGAATAAACCCTGTGGTCGGAAAATCATGATAAAAATCAGGCCGATACCAAAGAAGACCCAACGCAGGCTTTGAATATCAATTTTGGGGAAAATTTCCGGCAAAATCTGCGCCAGAAATACGCCGTCAAATGTCGAGATAATCAGACCGCCGATCAACACACCGTAGACGCTGCCGATGCCGCTGAGGATGACGATGATGAGCAGAAAAATCGACACCTGGAAGCGAAATAATTCGGGAAAAATAGCACCGAGCATCGAGGCGAAAACTGCGCCTGCCAATCCTGAAAAGGACGCGCCGATGGCAAACGCCAGCAGTTTGGTGCGGATAGGATCGACACCCATGAAGTCAGCAGCGGTTTCATCCTCGCGGATGGCTTTCCAGGCGCGTCCCAGGCGTGAATTGTCCAGCCGCTGCGAGGTGAATAACACGATTCCGGCGGCAACGACGATCACATAAAACCAGAAATGGGGATCGACACCCACATTCAGGCTGCCCGCTTCGAGCGACAGCGCCCTCTCGAATAATCCAAAACTCGGCTTACCCAGTGGAGTCATACCCTGGCTGCCGTTGGTCAGACCTCTGAGATTGCGTACCAGCGTGGGGATGATTTCGCCAAAAGCCAGTGTAACGATTGCCAGATAATCGCCACGCAGCCGCAGAGTGGGTGCGCCGACCAGAATGCCGAAAAAGGCCGCCACTGCCGCGCAAACCCAAATGGCGATAAAGAAGCTGGCTTCAATATCATGTGTCGGCCAGGTAAGAACGCCAAATGTATAGGCACCGATAGCGAAAAAAGCCGCATAGCCGAGATCAAGCAACCCGGCGAAACCGACGACGATATTGAGGCCAAGCGCCAACACCACATAAATCAGCGCCCGGTTGATCTGAGTCAGCAAGCCGAAATTTGTCAGGCCTTCCAGGATGTCCATCAGGAATGGCAAAAGAATGACGAAGGCTGTCAGGAGGGCGATCTGCCCCGCGCGAGGGAGGCGGGACCAGTATTCTGCGATTCGCGTTTGCATCATGTCCCCCTAAACTTTCTCAATCGATTGGCCTGAACCGAGGATGCCGGAAGGCCGCAAAAAAAGC
>JALHNB010000008.1:0-23997 GCA_022843745.1 Anaerolineae bacterium
GATGTAAGGCAGCATTCCAGCTATTTTAATAAATTGGCAGACGCTCGAAGGCGGCTGGGTTTACCGACAGATGCACTTCATCCGCGCCGATAATCTTTAGCCACGACATCGGAACAGGCTTCCGGCCTTTTAATTCTGCGTTTTGCGAGATCACCGCATGAGTTACGCAGCCCGTCCGGGGGTTCGCCACGAGGCTCTCAACGTTACCGATTGTGCCACCATCGTCGCTAAATACTAACGCGCCCTCTTTTAAAGCAATGGTATTTTTCGGTATCACACCTTTGTCGTAACGGGATGACCCGTCAACTGGCGTGGTGGTAAGCTGATAAACATAGAGTTCGCCGCCCAGGTCAACCGGGACGCTGACCAATTCCTGTTCTGGGATTTCGGCTTCAGAGTAATCGGGCAGCATCTTCAAATTGCCAACAGAGCCGCACAGGGTAACGCGATCACAGGTGGCGCTGCGAAACATCGACAACGGGATAAGTTTATCTACGGTGATAATGACACCTACGCGGACAACAATATGCGTAATTTGTTTAGTGATCGGGTTCAGAACCACTCGCACAATGCGACCAACTTTACGGTCATCAGCGGTGTAAACTCGTGCGCTTCCCCTAAATTGCATCGCTGCACTTCCTTAAAGTAGTAAAGCAGATGTATTAACATCACTTTAACCGCTTAGTGAAAGGCGTACATGAGCAATGAGAAGGATACGGAGTAGGCCATATTTCCCATCTATAGATGGTCTATTGAAATAGAGAGGGATTTCTTGATAGATTTTATTGCCAGCTAGGGTGAATCCAAACTTGTTCGATACTGCTGCCCCATGATAAATTCCAGGCGACCATCATTATCCAGGTCAGCCAAAGCCGTCTGGGCATAATTCCCTTCCGGCAGGTCTTGGTCGATAATGTGATGCTTGAAACGAAATTTTGTCATTAATACCCTGAAATTTAACGCTCTAGATCGGTAGGCTTGAAAGGCGATTCTGCATCTCTATAAGCGTATCTTCCACCTGTTGTAAGCTTACATATCCGTTTTCAATTTTGATCGTTTCGGCATCTTTGACCTTCAGGAAAAATGTCCCTTCAGTCGGGTGTTCGATCTCCAACTGGCAGCTATAGATAATTGCGTGAAGGCAGCCGAGCAGCGAACTGGCCTGCGAACCGACCATGATGCCCTTACCCGCCCCCACCGCACGTCGCAGCATGGCATCGGAATGGCTAAAACCAGTTCGCGCCGTCTTGATATTGAGGATGTCGAAGGTGTCAAAATCCAACTCGCGTTCTAAATCTTCAAGCGTAAATGCGCTGTCATCGGCGATCAGCGGGACACTGCTTTCCTGGCGGACTTGCGCCCGTTGTCGAAGTTGGCGCACTGGTAGCGGCTCCTCGCAATATTTCGCGCCAAAATCGGCCAATTGCGCGAGGTAAGGCACGGCATTTTTGATGTCAAAGCATTCGTTAGCATCCACGTAGATGTCCATATCTTCATAAGCTCGACGGATCATCTCGATCAGCGTAGTTTCGCTGTCAAAATCCTTGCCAACTTTGACCTTTAAGAAGCGCACCCCGGCGGCATACACTTCTTGTACTTCCCGTAAAACTTCATCCATCTTGCCCGTACCGAGGATAAAGCTGACACGCACAGCAGGCTGCGTGGCATTCAAAAGCTGCGAAAGTGAGCTATTTTGCGAACGCGCAAAAGCCGAAAACAGCGCCATATTCAGCGCACCTTTGGCGGTATTATTATTCTTGATTGGCGCTAACCGCTGGTCGGCGCGGCGCAAATCGTCCAGCGATTCGATGGGCTGGTCAATCAGAACCTCAGAGCAATCATGCTGGATAATCGCCATGATGGAATCCGGCGTTTCTCCATAGATGGTCGGCCTGGGGGTGGCCTCAGCAACGCCAACGCTGCCATCAGACAGTTCCGCGATCACCAAAACGTGATTGAGAGCCGCGAGTTGATGCCCCTTGCCCCATTGAAGCGAAGTTTTGAGTTCCAGATTATAGGGTCTTGTCGTGAGTTTTTTGATATTAATGGGCATCGTGGTCTTCCTGCATAAATTTGATGACCTCCTGCGCAACGGCTTCCGGTGGCAAATCTCTCATCGCCATACAGCGATAGCCGGGGGTTGTATTGCTACCATCAAAAGGCTCGCTCCCATAATTCTGGGCTTCGGCGCGTACTGTCAAAATCGCTTTGTGCGAAATTTCTCCCGCCTCCAGCAAACGCCGCCCCTCGTCCATCAATCCTGTAGGCAAAAATGACAGGTCGATCTCCTGAGTAGTGTTCGTAACCTGGTCAAAAACGTCGGCGCGATTCGTCAAACGTTGCAAACGAACCAGCGGATCAACCCACATTTCAAGAATTCGCCACGAAGGATGACGCGACAACGCAAAGCTAATCTCACCAGGGCCGCGAATCCCATCTGAAAGGATCGGCGTTCGTTCATCCCAGCGATAATAAAACCATCCGTAGGCCGCCGCCGAACCACCCGGCTCAAATTCCTGCGCGAATTTTCGCGTATATTCAAAACGCTCCTCGCGTCCGGTTACGGGCTTAATATCCTCGCCACTGATGACCTGTGCGGTAGGGATAATAACGTAATCGGCCAGTTCGCGCCGTGTCGGGATGTCATCGCGATATTGAATTTGTCCCGCATCGCGCATCTGTGCCAATTGTTCCAATGTGGTCGATTTACCCGTCGCCGTTAATGCCACCAGCATATAAACACGCACTTCGGACAAAGGCACAAAACCGACCTGGGGCGATAAACTCAAATTGGGATAATGCTCTTGAATACGCCTTTTCATTTCAGCCGGGATTCGCGGAAAAACCTCATGGGTGTAAAAATTCTGGCGTGATTTCATTGTTTTAACCTGAATGGATCGGAGAACCGTGATTATAACTCATGATGGAGATGAGCGCTGTTTCAGCTATAATGCTACAGTAAGTGATACTGTAAACCAAGATTGATCCCATATAAATGGCACGATTTAAACCAACCCCCGAACTCCTTGAAGGCATCCTGGCACGTATCCCCGAAGGCTTTATCCATAAGTCTCGATTAGGTGAACGTGTCCAGGTTGATGATAAAACGGTTGTTAACCTGAGCAGAGTAATCCGAATCGGTTTTGTTGCCCGCGAGGGTGAATTATTTTACGACACAACCCGGCTTACGCTCGATGAACTGCTGAAATTTAGCGTCTGGGCAAAACCGGGCTTTCCCAATATGAATAAACAGGGCGATTTGCTCGATGCGCCGATTATCGAGCGAATTGAAGCGCGTGAGCGTCGGCTGCGCCAGTATGACGGGGCGGCATTTCAGACGATCATGGACAGGCTGATGGCGGCGGCAAACTGCGCTTCCCACAGCGAATTGGCCCAATCCCCGGAAGAAGCGGCGGCGTTGCAAAGTCTGCTGCAAGCGGGCGTTCTCAAACAAACGGATGGTCTGATATTCGACCCGCTGCGCCTGAGTGTCAAATCCGTGCGTGAAATTTATCGCCGGGACAAAATTCTGCCACTCCGCGACGAGCTGATCGCTTTGTTACGCTCGCTTCCCGGCGAAACGATCCCACATACCGAATTGGTAGACAGATATGGGCGAAAAACGCTGGATGACCTTTTAGCATCAGGGGGGTTTTCGCTGTTCCAGGCCACATCAAAATTACCACCGCACAACAGTTCAACCTGGGTGCGGCTAAAAGAAGGTGATTTACAGGCCGCGCAGAAAGCCGCCGCTGAGATCATCCAGAATCGTGAAGCCGAGGCGTGGGAAACGGCGCTGCAAGCTGCTGGCAATTTGTTGAGGTCAGACGTGCGCGATGGTAAAACGCCGCGCATGCAAATCCTGGCGCGTTCATACACAATTGGCCCCGCCGCCAAACGAATCGGTGTGCGCCAACAGACGTTGGAACAAGCTATTCGCGAGGCGCAGGTCACGACTTTTACCGATCCTGAAGGCAAAACACGAATTTCAGCCGAAATCGTCGAAGCATTCGCAAATGACCCTGAAAAAGCGGAGCAGATCGCCTCCTATGAGATGCTCTCGGCTAAAGATATTTCGCTGGTATCCGGCTTAAGCTATCAGACGATCCGCCGCCGCCTGGAAAAAGAGGGATTCAGCCGCACCGATCCTTATTGGGGACAGGTTCGCAGCAAATGGAAAATGCCGAGTACACTGCGCGAATTTCGCCTCATTCTCAAAGCAAAATATGCTGAAATCCAGGCTGAACGCGATGCACTACGCGCCGAAGAACAACGGCTGATTGAGGAAGCCGAGGAGCGCCGCGAAATGCTGCGTGCCAAACTGGTCGCCGCTTTCCCAACATGGCAGCACGAACGGCGTTCGGAACAGCGAATCTGGCTGCATGTCGGCCCGCCCAACAGCGGCAAAACCCACGACGCGCTGAACGCACTCGCCGAAGCCGGAAGCGGTTGGTATCTCGCGCCGCTGCGTCTGTTAGCGTTCGAAATTTTTGATCGACTCAACCAGCGCGGCATTTTATGCAATCTGCTCACGGGCGAAGAGTATGTCCCCATCCCCGGCGCGACCATTACAGCAGCCACGATTGAGATGTTCAGCCCTGTAGACAGCGGCGAATGTGTCATTATTGATGAGGCGCAAATGCTGGCTGACCCGGATCGCGGTTGGGCGTGGACACGCGCGATGATGGAAGCCGAAGCGCCAGAAATTCACGTTATTGGCCCGGTGACGGCGCGTGGCCTGATCGAACAATTAGCGGGTGGCGCGGCGATCCCGGTGACGGTGGTCGAACATGAGCGCCTGACCCCGATCCGGGTAGCCGAAAAATCGTGGCCGCTGGCACAGCTTCCAGACCGTACCATTCTCGTGGCATTTTCGCGACAAATGGTGCTGCATCTCAAGACCGAACTCGAATATGCAAAGCGGCGTGTTTCCGTCGTCTATGGCAACCTGCCGCCAGAGGTGCGCCGCCGACAAGCAGACCGATTTGCAAACGGTGAGACAGAAATTTGCGTTGCCACCGATGCCGTCGGTATGGGACTCAATTTACCTGCCGATGCCGTGTGCTTTTACGAGACGCAAAAATACGATGGCAAGAGGGTACGCTCACTCACATCGAGCGAAGTCCAGCAAATCGGTGGACGTGCGGGGCGTTTTGGACTCTCGCAAGGCGGCGAAGTCGGCGCGACTAACCGACAGGATTTGAGCATGATTCGCAAACTCTTTCACGCCGAACCGCTGCATTTGACTCATGCCCGCGTCGCACCGACGGTACAGGACGTGGAAATGCTCCCCGGCAATCTGGCGGAACGGCTGGCACAGTGGGCATCGTTGCAATCCATTCCCGATTCGCTGCGGGATGCGATTGAAACGGCGGACATGAAAGAACGAGTCGAACTGGCAAGTATGCTGACCGACCAGCAGGTCAATCAACTGGGGATGGCGGCAGCGCTCAAGCTAGTGAACGCGCCGACACGCCAGAGCAGTCGCGCTTATTGGCTGAACTGCGCTCATGCTGTCCTGGCAAACAAGCCCATGTCACTGCCTCCCCCGGCGCCATCTGAGATTACGACCAGTGACGCTCTCGAAAAGACGGAAACCAGCATCTCATGCGCGGATATTTATCTGTGGCTTTCGCGGCGGCACGAATTCGGGCTTTACGCGCCACACGAACTGGAAGTACGCGAGATGCGCGGTATCTGGTCGCAGCAAATTGACGATGCGCTGGTGCAAAAGCTCGATACCGCGCGGCGTTGCAGCAATTGCCGGAGGCCGCTGCCACTCAATCACCGTTTTAATCTGTGCAACCGCTGCTTTCACCAGCGCTACAACTATTATGAGGAAGACGAGCTGGATTATCGCTAGAGGGCAAAACGACGAGTTGGATTATCGCTAAATCAGGTTCACCATTTCAACAGTGGCGCAGCGGCTTCGACCAGCCTATCGGCAATATCACTGCGGAAATTGGGGCGATCAAAAAATGATGGTGCAACGGTTGCCCCATATCCATTGACTTCAAAATCCTCGCACGGCGAAAAATAGCCATACAGCCCATTGGCGTAACACACCGGCCAAGTATGAGCATATCCGGACACACCGCGCAGCTCGATCCCCTGTCTAGTGAAAACCTCGGCGGGGATCGCCAGCAGCGCCAGCGAATCGCTAATCGTCATAACCTGAAGCTCGGAATCTTCGCGCTCTGGAAGCTGCCCTGCCAAAAGTCGTTTTTCCATATCACGATAATAATCACGATAGTGACGCAGCAATTTCAGTTCATCAGATGACGTTTTTCCACGCGTTTGTGCGTCATAATTAGCGATTTTCGCACGGATTTCTTCAAGAGTTAGGATGTCATAATGCACCGTCAGCGATATTTGCCGAGTATTGAGACGCGGATTTTTTATGTTCGCTGCTTTTGACAACGCCTTTTCAGCGTCTTTACCCAATGCCGCGCCTGCCTGCATCACATCCTCAAACGTCGCTTTTCCCCATACTGTCCGGTTAGATGCCGGGTCAATATCGCCGCATGTCCCATTCATGAACAGCACAACGCTGCCGGGGTGCTTATTTTTCAGGTATTGCCGCAGCGCCCAGGGATAATCGGCGGAAATTTCACTTTTGGGGCCAAGCATGACCGGATGGCAGGCGTAATGTACCAGCAGCGCCAGTGTGTCACCGGATTCTCGCTCCAGACGTGCCACACCGATGGATGGATCGACTATATCCCTACCTAGACGATTCCAGACCAACGCCGGATGGTCGCCGCGCCCGACAGATAATTGGACAGGTTCAAGTTTCTCTGCCGCCGCAGCTACCGCACCAGCCAGATAACGCACCAATAGACGCACGTAAGCGGCATCGACTTTGCCAATGCCACGATTGGGCAAAGTCCCCGCCGCAGTATGCGAATGCGAACACGCAAGCATCACATTCGCAGCAGGGATTCCCGTTTGCGACTCAACTCGTTGGCGCACCAAGTGCGTGAAATCCACTGAAACGCCCATCAAATCAGCCGTGATGATCGCCGTTCGCGTTTGACCATCGTCCAGCACGAGCGCCTGCGCCATCAAATCATCGTGAACATCGCTTGATCGACGAATCAAGTCCACGCCGTAGCCCTGCAATTCAACCCCTATGGGCGGCGTGATGACAATTTCGGCGACTCCGGCGCGTAACATAGCAATCTCCTGATTTATTCGAGTTATGCGTAGGGGCGACGCATGCGTCGCCCCTACAAGTGAATTCTGTTACCCTTGCAGTGGCAAACTCACAGGCTGCCCGATCTCGACGGAGCGATGTGCTGCCAGCGCGATTTCCGCCGCCTTGAAGCCGTCGTAACCCGTGACGGCAGGCTGGCGATTTTCACGCACGGAAGTCAAAAATTCGTTAATCATGCCACCGTCTGAATCCGATCCCCAGAACGGCCAGGATGGGCGATCTGTCTCATGGCTGTAAACAGCGATGGTCTGTTTGAAGGCGTTGACACTCAGTACGCCCGTTTCACCGACCAGTTCCATCGTCACGCCACCCCAGGTAGGATAGAATGGCGGTTTACTCCAACTGCAATCAATCGTCGCGAATGTGCCGTTTTCGAATTTCAGCATGACGATGCCGCCCGTCTCAACTTCCGGCTTAAAATCGCTATTGAGAATAGCATTCGATTCTGCGAAGACTTCTACAACCTCACAGCCCAGATACCAGCGCAGCAAATCCGCCACATGAACGGTATGATCGGTTAACGCGCCGCCACCCGCCAATTTTTTATTCGTAAACCAGCTTACATCGCGCGGCATTTTGCCTTGATTGGTCGTGCTGCATCCGTAAATTTTCCCCAGGCTGCCAGATGTGACGACTTTTCTGCCTTCAATCGTTGGCGCGTTGAAGCGCATCGGGAAAGCCGTCATCAACTTAACGTCTGCTTTTTCGCAAGCGGCCAGCATCGCTTTGCCCTCTTCAATCGAAGTCATCAGGGGCTTTTCGCAGAGGACATGCGCACCAGCTTCGGCGGCCATCACGGTCAGACGATGATGATAGGCGTTCTCGGAGCAGATCACGACAGCATCCAGCTTTTCAGCCAGCAGCGCTTCGTAAGTATCAAAATATTTCAGACCATATTGTCCAGCGTAACGCTGACCACGCGCCGCGTCATCATCGGCAACGCCAACCAACTCAATGTCCGCCATGTGGCCTAAATGATGAACATAAGACAAGGCATGTAAATGGGCGAAACTCATTATTCCGATGCGCATCAGGCCACCTCCTCAATCTTCACACGTTTGCCAGTCTGCGCGGATTGAACCGCAGCCAGCGCGATTTGCAGCGCAGCCAGCGCATCTGCGCCTGTGATCCGCAGCGGGATATTCGCGCCACTCAAAATTTCGTAAAAATGCTGAATTTCCAGCACATAGGGGTCATCCAGCAGCGGGCTTGTCGGCACGCCAGGATTCGGGCGACTGCCGTCTGGCAATTGATCGAGATGAATTTCCAGGGGAACCGAACTGCCCGCCGGATGCTCGATCAGGCCGCCATCACCTGCGATCTCCAGCGCGGTTCTGAACAGCGGCGCGGGATAGGCCCATGCGCCTTCAACATGCGAGATTGCGCCACTTTTGTGCTTCAGAATTGCCAGACAATAATCGTCCATCGTATTGGCCTGATTGCTACGGACATTTCGCGCAAATACGCTTTCGACATCACCAGCGACCCAACGCGCATAATCGAAATCATGAATCATCAAATCCAGAATCACGCCGCCCGAACGGTCAAAATCCGCAAACCAATTGGGATTTCGAGACGGCTGAAAACCCACACGCTTCAACCGAATGACACCAACTTGCCCGATTTTGCCCGCCTCAACGACGGATTTTGCCAACGCATATTCCGGGAAAAAGCGCACCACCTGCCCGACGAGCAGCTTAACACCCGCCTTCTCGCAGGCCTCGATAATTTCTCTGCCTTCGGTGTAAGTACGAGCCAGCGGCTTTTCGCACACAATCTGTTTGCCAGCCGCCGCTGCTCTCAACACGATTTCATGATGGGTGTCCGTCGGCGTACAAACGTCGATCACGTCCACATCATGAATGAGTGCATCCAGATCATCATAGACCTGACAGTTCACATAATTAGCAACGGCCTGTGCCTGGTCGCGATCCAGTGACAGAACCCCGACGACTTCCGCTGGGGTACGCGCCCAACTGGCAGCATGAAAACCGCCCATAACCCCTGTCCCAACGATACCGATTCGAAACATAGCTTTTCCTTTTCAGAAAAAATCGGGAATTGCTTTGAAGTTTACCGCAAATATAATCTTGTGCGATAAGTCCAGATTTTTGACATCGCGCCTTCATCACTTCTATAATTTTATGATCTCGTTGAAAATATGCGCTCCAAGCGCTTAGTCAGGAGAAGGTTTTATGCTGACCGCCGAACAAATCGTACAATACCAGCGCGACGGCTATTATGTAGCCTCAAGCGTATTCTCACCGGAAGAAGTTGAGTTCTACAAACGGCATTTCATGGAGATGCGCGCCAAGCAAGCCTATCCCGGCGATTTTGCGGGTGTCCCGGTAACGGCTGGCCCACAAACTGGCGACAATTACATCAATGATGTGGCTGACACCTTGCAGCAGTACCCGCGTATGATCCATATGCACCGCTGGGACGATGCCAGCCTGCAATGGATGATCGACAAGCGCCTTAACCAATATATGACCGACTTGCTCGGCAGCGAACCCTACGCCGTCCAGACGATGCTCTATTTCAAACCCGCTGGCGCACGCGGTCAAGCCCTGCATCAGGATCAGTATTACCTCAAGGTGCAGCCGGGGACGTGCATGGCGTCATGGATGGCCCTCGATAATTGTGATGAAGAAAACGGCTGTTTACAGGTTGTCCCAGGCAGCCATACCTGGCCGATGCTTTGCCCAACCGCCGCTGACACAACGACCAGCTTCACCGATGTGACCGTCCCGCTGCCGGAAGGAACGAAGTCCGTGCCTGTCATTATGAAGGCGGGGGATGTGCTGTTTTTCAATGGCTCACTGGTGCATGGCAGCTTCCCCAATACGTCAAAAGATCGCTTCCGCCGTTCGCTCATCGGGCATTATATTGTCGGCGAGGCGCAGCAGGTCTCGCAATTTTATCATCCGGTGCTGCGTATGGATGGCACCGAAGTCGAACTTGAAGTCAGCGCAGGCGGTGGCTCATGCGGCGTATGGATAGACCGCGAAGGCCAACCCGTGATCGAAGTCGCTGGTGAATTAGGAAAACCTCTCAAGGAACACGAATAGAGGGCAATGACGCCTTATCAGGAAACGATTTGTGTAATCCGAGAAGCACTTGTTCATACATTCGATCAACTCGATGAGATCTTTGATCTTAATGAACAAGTGCGAACTTATAAACCCGTTCCCGATCAGTGGTCGATTGACGAGATTCTCGAACACATCACGTTGACCAGCCATTTTCTCATTCTGGTTATCAAAAACAGCCGCGACAAAGCTCTGAAACGCTCAAAGACACAGCCAATTGAAGACGCAGAAAGCAATCTGGAAGCAATCAAACGAATTAGCGATCCAGATGCTTTTCCCTGGGTTCGCCCAGAGCATATGGAGCCAACAGGCACAAAACCTATCAATGAAGTTCGTCTTACGATGCGCGAGCAACAGCAAGAATGTTTAGCTGCTCTTGACCAGCTAGCCGATGGGCAAGGTTCGCTGCATAAAGTTCGCATGTCCGTGCAAAATCTGGGCAAACTGGATATTTATCAGTGGCTATTTTTTCTAGCCCAACACGCCCAACGTCATCTGATCGAGATACAACGTATTCAGACGCAATTTCTAAAGCAAGAGGGTAAATAACTGGACGTAGGGGCGACTCGGCGATTCTCCCCCTATAAGATATATCCCCGACATTTACCCCGGCAGCCCTTCCATTTCCAGGTAATCCGCCACGATGATGTCTTCCGATTTCACACCAAGAATTGACAGCATTTCCTGAATGCGCTGGGCTTTGTTATCGGCATCCTGGGCTGACCAAGTGCGCGTCTTAATTTCGATGAATGTATCCGCCAGTTCGGGTCGCAAAATACGATCTACGTTGATATAAAACAGCACACCCTGGTAGTGGATATGCCAGCGGCGGCGATCCTTTTGCAATTCGCGCTCGGTGGTCGGCTGGAAATATTCGCGATAAAAACGCAAAGGTCGGTCTGCGTCGGCGATAAAACGCGAATGCGACAGCAGCACCGTTGAGTCAAATTCTTTCTCTTTGGTGGGCATGGTAAATGTCAAACGGCTGCGCACTGATGCAACCAGACCTTTTTCATCAATCGTATCGTCTTCGCGATAGCGCACGCGGCCTTTTTCGGGGTCATCAAACAGGAAATAGGTGTCGTATTGGCGATAACGATTCAGTTTCAAGACCTGCACATCGCGATGTTTGAGCAGTTTTTCTACCGCCGTCTCATCCCGCAAAACCGCTTTCGTCTGGACTTCAAAGCTTTCAGTTCGCTCGATGCCGCCGATTGCCAGCAGTTTGCTGAGAATATCGCCTTCACGCGCCGCCAGAAACACATCCACACGCCGAGCGTATTCGGATGCTTCACGTTTGACAGCCGCTTCGTCAACGGTCAGCACCTGTCGATCTCGCATCAGCCATTTGCCGTTGCACATCACATGGGCAACATCGGTACTTTTGCCTGCATAGACGATCTCGGAATAAATCGCCTCGTTATCGCGCCGGAAATGTGGGGAATTATGAACACCCTGAGCATCCATCACGATCACATCCGCTAATTTTCCAGCTTCCAGACTGCCCGTTTTGTCACCTAGATAGAGCGCATCCGCACCCTGCCGAGTCGCCATCAAAAGCGCTTGTTTCGCCGGGAGCGCCGTCGGGTCATTGGCGGCAGTTTTGGCAAGAATGGCCGCTAATTTGATCTCCTGAAACATATCCAGCACGTTATTACTGGCGGGGCCGTCCGTGCCGATGCCAACGACGAGATCATGTTCGAGCATTTGCTGCACAGGTGCGATACCGCTGGCGAGCTTGAGATTGCTGGTCGGGCAGTGCGCAACTGTCGTATTGTGATTGTGGAGCGTGTGCATCTCAGCGGTATTGATGTGGACGCAGTGCGCCGCCAGCACTTTCGCCTTAAGCAGGCCGACAGATTCGACCCAGGGAACAACGGTCATGTCATAAAGATTGAGATTGTCCTCGACTTCCTGCTTCGACTCCGCGATGTGGATCAGCACTGGAACGTCAAATTCACGCGCCAGTTCTGCCGATTTTTGCATCAATTCTTCCGTGCTGGAATACGGCGCGTGGGGTGCAACAGCAGGCGTAATCAACGGGTGTCCGCGCCATTCCTCGATAAATCGCCGCGCGTAGGCAAGGCTATCTTCGTAAGTTTCGGCATCTGGCGATGGAAATTTGAGGATCGTCTGTCCCAATACGCCGCGCAAACCCGCCTCCGCTGTCGCCGCCGCGATGTCCGCTTCGAAATAGTACATATCGGCAAACGCCGTGACTCCGCTGCGGATCAACTCGGCGCAGGCCAGCCGTGTCCCCAGGCGGCAAAATTCGGGGCTGACAAATTCGCGCTCTGTGGGCATCATGTAGCCCATCAGCCAGACATCCAGCCGCAAATCGTCCGCCAAACCGCGCAGCAGGGTCATCGGCACGTGTGTATGAGCATTTACAAGGCCGGGGAGGATATACTGTCCCTGACATGAGACGTGTTCGTCCGCCTCATATTGGGCTAAGATTTCCGCGCTTTCGCCGATGGCGACGATCTGCGCACCGTGAATGGCAACCGCGCCATCGTGAATAACATCGAAACTCGAATTCATCGTGACGACAGTGCCGCCACTCAGGATAAGATCGACTTTTTGCATCTTTCACCTCCTACCCTGCGAAAAATTTGCGAGATTATAGCGCCGTTGTACACTTTGTCTAGGATGAAACGCTGGGAAAAGATCAAATTTAAAGTCAGCAGGCATCATCTTTAACAATCCCTGCACTCAGGAGCAGTCATGCGGAATCGCTTTAATTTACAGCAAATTCAAATTCTCGAAGCCGGACTCATCGGCATTTTCTTTGTCCAGGCAGTGCGCCTGTTGATCGGACTGCTCTACAGCCGCTTCGCCAGCGCCGCTTTGGTGAGTGCGCTTGACCCCGCTGCGATTGACCGAACGGCTACGGGAATTGTCGAGCCTTCCATGCTAACGAATGAGATCAGCTTTCTGGTCTACATCCTGGCGCTGCCGCTGCTGTCGATTTTTCTGGGGCGTGTGCGCTGGCTGATGCTTGTCGGTGTCGTTGCTGCGGCTATCGGACGTGCGCTGATGGTCGTGGATGGCCCGCTTTCCACAATGATGGCGGCGTCGCTGGTATTGGGCGGCGGTCTGCTCTATCTTGCTATGCTGATCCGCAGCCGAGCGCAATTTTTGCCTTACTTTTTTATTGTCGGCTTTGGCGCTGACCAGATTTTCCGCGCATTCGGCAATACGGCTGATCCCTCTGTATTGCCGGATTATCTCGGTATCCAGCTTGTTCTCTCGCTCATCGCCATCGCTTTAAGTTTTATCGCGATTAGTCGCGGGCTTAAGCGCGACGATGAAAGCGCCGTCTCCGAAGATTTTGGCTTATTGACGCTTTTAGGTGGAATCGGCCTGGGTGGGTTGATGTTTTTGCAACTGACATTATTGGCACTTCCTAACGTCGTAGCCGGACGCGCTGGGGTCGATTACACGGCTTTCGTGCCGTTCGTGCTGGCGGCTACGCTGCTTCCCTTGATTCCGCCCATACGAGCACAGGCGCGGGTATTTATCAGCACGTTTGACGGCGCACTGCGCGGTTGGCTGTGGATGCTGATCGCCGCACTGCTGATCGTGGCCGGAACACGCTTTCAAGGGCCTGCTGGCGGTGCGGCACTCGTCGGAGCGCAGTTCATCATCGGTATGACCTGGTGGTGGCTGGTACGCCCACAAGCCGAAAAAGAGCGAAATTTCAGCGGTCTGTGGCTCATTCTCAGCGTTGTAATCATGGGTGTGCTGCTGCTGGGTGATTCGTTTACTTATGAGTATGCTTTTGTGCGTAACCTCGCGCCAGAACTTTCAACGCTTAATTCAATCGTCCCCCCGCTGCTGCGCGGATTTCGTGGGATGGGGTTGGGCTTGCTCCTGCTCGGCGTATTCCTGGCTGTGCTGCCGATGACCCAGGTTCAGCGGCGTATTCCCTGGAAAGGCGGCACAATCGCCCAAACCCTGCTGGGCATCATTGTCGTCGCGGCAGCCAGCGTTGGTGCGGCTTATGCGGCGCGTCCGCCTCTGGTCGCCGGGGTGCGCAACGTCGATAACATTCGAGTGGGAACGTACAATATCCACGCCGGATTTAACGAATTTTTTGGCTATGATCTGGAAGAAATCGCCCGCACGATTGAGCGCAGCGGGGCGAATGTCGTTTTGCTACAGGAAGTCGAAGGGGGGCGCGTGACCAGCTTCGGTGTCGATCAATCGCTGTGGTTAGCGCGGCGGTTGGGCATGGACACGCGCTTTTTCCCGACCAACGAAGGCTTACAAGGGCTGGCGGTGCTGTCCAATGTCGAAATCGTCTTTGATGAAGGTCGCCTGCTCACCAGCATGGGCAACCAAACGGGCTTACAGCGCGTCCAGGTGCGCCCGGATGCTGGCGTGGTGACTCTCTACAATACGTGGTTAGGCTTGCTGCTGGAAACCCCAGGTGGCCTGACGATTGAAGAACAGCAGCAGGATCAGGAGCGCCAGTTGAACGAGGCCTTCGGCATTATCAGCACCGACCATCCCGGCGGCAACCTGGGGCGCATTGTAATCGGTGGCACGTTTAACAACACGCCGACTTCCCCGTTGATACAGAAAATGCGCGACACGGGCTTTGTTGATCCATTAGCAGGGCTGCCTCTGGAAATTTCGGCGACATTGTGGCGCACCGGGCTGCGGGCGCGGCTGGATTATCTTTGGATTCGTCCGCCGCTGTTGGCCACACGCGCCGGGGTGATCGACAGTCCGGCATCCGACCATCGCATGGCGGTCATCGAACTCCAGATTTCACGGGCGAATCCTTAAAAAATTGCCCTTACCCCAGCGGCAAAAGCCATTATAATAATTCTGTTCTATTTCTAAGCACGAACAGAACAAATCAGTCTCATAATTGAGGCTGTGTTTTTTTATTCCCGTTCGCCGTTCACAAACTACATAAAGGGGTGAAGTAACAGACATGCCCAAGACCTGGAAAAATGAGCCGTTTGAGGCCGACCCCGCCCGCGCCCGCACCCTTGACGCGGGTTGGTATCTTGATCCAGTCGTGTTTGAACTGGAAACCGAACGCCTCTTCGCCCGCACCTGGCAGCCCGTCACCAAACTGCGTGACATCGCAAACACCGGAGATTTCATCGCCACCGACGCTGCTGGACAACCCATCGTTGTTTTACGTGACAAATCGAACAAAATTCGCGCCTTTTATAATGTCTGTCCCCATCGCGCGGGAACATTGGCACGTGGTAAAGGCAACCGCAAAAGCCTGCAATGTACCTATCATGGGTGGACATTCGGTCTGGATGGCTGCCTGCTGAATACGCCCTATTTTGTCCAGGTCGAGGATTTTAACCCTGATGATTTCCACCTGCGCGAAATCCGCACCGACACCTGGGGGCCTTATGTATTCATCAATTTGGATGATAACGCCGCACCGATCAAAGATTGGTGGGGCGATGAATTTGAAAATTCGCGTGGCATTGACTGGTCAGAATGGCATCTGGTCGATGAGCGCGAATATATCATCGACGTGAATTGGAAAGTCTACATGGACAATTACGCCGAGGGCTATCACGTCGCGACGGCGCATCCTGGCCTGCATCGCGAAATGAGCCTGGATGATCTCTACGTCGATACCTATCGTTTCCATTCAACACAGCGGGCAGTGGTCAAACCACCTTACATCGGCAACCCCGCCAATCGACGCTACAGCCAGCCAAAACCCGGCGATCAGATTTGCTATCATGTGCTGTTTCCAAATTTCATGATCGACGATTACCCGGATAATCTCTCGACCAATATTATCAAGCCGTTGAGTCACAATCGGATTTTGCTCAAATTTGACTGGTGGTTTAAAGACGACATGGATCAGGCATCAATCGACAGCATGATCGAGTTTGCCGATCAGGTGCAGTACGAGGACATCGCGATCTGCAACGACGTGCAGCGCAACCTGCAATCACGCGCCTATGACAGTGGGCGCTTTTCCGGGCGCTACGAAAACGGCGTACATCACTTTCACGCGCTTGTACACTCGTTCGTCAACGAAACCGAGCAAATCCCCGGCTTCGAGCCTCAGATGCAAGACAGTCGATATTGAAGATCATCCGTAGGGGCGAGGCATGCCTCGCCCCTACAAAACGTATTTAAGAAACTTCTTGAGGCTCGTCACTATTTTGCACGGATTCAGCCATATCGACTGCCAGCGGGATCAGAATTTGAATTTCGCCCTGCTCCAGATGCTTCATCGCTGCCCGCGCTGCCGACTGTGCCGCCAATTGCTTGCTGCGTCCATTGCCCTCCGCAACCACCTGATCGCCGATCACAACCTCAACCATAAATTCTTTCTCATGGTCAGGGCCAATCGATTCAACCGTGCGGTAGACAGGCGTGATATTGAGGGTCGCCTGACTCCACTCCTGGAACATACTCCGTGCATCAATATGCAGCCCTTCGGCCAGAATATGCTCAAGGCGAGGAGTCAAGCGCGGCAGCACAAACTCCGCCACAGCCTGTACGCCCTGGTCAAGATAGAGCGCTCCGATAACCGCTTCAAACGCATCGCACAAATTACGTTGGCGCACCCGCCCACCGCTGGCATCTTCGCCCTTTGCCATGCGTAAAACTTCACCCATACGACACTCTGCCGCGACCTGCGCCAGCATTTCAGTCCTTACCAGCGCTGCCCGCAGCCGGGTTAGCTCACCTTCCGGCATCTGCGGGTAACGAAAATAGAGCGCGTCCGCTGTCAAAAAATCGAGAATGGCATCGCCCAGAAACTCCAGCCGTTCATTATGCTGGAGCAACTCGTCGGCATGTTCATTCAGATAGGAACGGTGCGTAAGTGCCTGTTCGAGCAAGCGCGGGTCATTAAAACGCAGTCCCGCCTGCGCCTGAAATTCTTGTAAATCCATCATTTAAATGCGCTAAAAATCAACGAGGCGTTATGACCACCAAAACCGAATGAATTACTCATGACGTTGCGGATTTTGATTTCACGCGCAGCGTTCGGAATATAATCCAGGTCGCATTGTGGGTCAGGCTCGGTTAAATTCATCGTCGGCGGCGCGATCTGGTCGCACAACGACTTCACGGAGAAAACCGCTTCCATTGCCGCCGTCGCGCCCATGCCGTGTCCGGTCATGCTTTTGGTCGAACTCATCGGCACATGATAAGCATGATCGCCAAACACCCGTTTTACGCCTTTGGTTTCCATCGTGTCGTTGAGCGCAGTCGCCGTACCATGCGCGTTGATATACTGAATATCGGTTGGATTCAGTTTGGCGTCATGCAAAGCGTGTTCAATCGCCAGAATCGCGCCAATCGCTTCGGGGTGCGGCGCAGTGACGTGAAAGGCATCCGATGTCGAGCCATAGCCGACGATTTCGGCATAAATCGTCGCGCCACGCGCTTTGGCGGATTCCAATTCTTCCAAAACGAGGACGGCTGAACCTTCGCTGAAAACGAGACCCGTGCGATTTTTGTCGAATGGGCGTGAAGCATGTTCGGGGTCATCATTCTGGCGAGAACATGCCCCCACGCGGTCAAAAGCGGCGATACCAATGGGGATAATGGGTGCGTCACCGCCACCTGCCAATGCGCGGTCAAGCCGTCCGATACGGATCAGATCAAAAGCGTGACCGATGCAATCCGCACCTGTCGCGCAGGCCGAAATCGGCGTATACGAAGGGCCAGTCGCGCCAATTTCGATGCTGACCATATCGCTGCCGCCGTTCACCATCAGCATGGGGATGCCAAATGGCGTAATGCGGCGTGGATCGTCGGTTTCATACATGATCGCCGCTTGCTCATAATAACTCTCGACACCACCCACCGCCGAGCCAATAATGACACCCGTGCGGCTACGCTGTTCGTCGCTCAATTCCAGATTGGAATGTTTGATCGCTTCCTGCGCCGCAACCAGGATAAGCTGCTGGTAGCGGTCACGACGACGCGCTTCCTTCGCAGGCATATAGTGCGTAGGGTCCCAGTTTTTGATTTCAGCGGCAATCTGTACCAGATACTTGCTGGCATCAAAGCGAGTAATCGGCCCTACCCCACTTTTTCCGGCTTTGATAGCTTCCCATGTCTCCACGACATTAAGCCCAAGTGGGGTAATCATCCCCATACCCGTGATAACCACTCGTCTGGACATGTTGAAATTCCTCTCAAATAAGCTGTCGGCTGTTCGCTTTCAGCATTCGCTAAATATATAAGTGTAGAAAAACGCAAAAGTTGCAGATCACTTTGTAAAACTGCTCTAAGCCGGTTTTGCAGGGACGCACGATGACCGAAGAAGCTTCCGCTGGTCGCTGTGTGTCCTACGATTCGCCGCGATCCTTCGCCGTCGGCATATAATGCCCCTCGACCCAGGCGTTGCCATCTGCGCCAATTTCCTTTTTCCACACTGGCACGATCTCTTTCAGGCGATCAATCCCATAGCGCGATGCCTCAAAACAGCCCTGATCGCGATGCCCCGACGAGCAGGCGATGAGAATGGTATTCTGTCCGACGCTTAATTTGCCAACCCGCTGGATAATGGCGATGCCCTGCACCAGAGGCCACTGCTGGCGAATTTCTTCCGCAACCTGACGCATTTTCGCCAGCGCCATCGGCTCATAAGCCTCATATTCCAGGCTTTCGGTTTCAATGAGCGTACCATCTTTATCGGTTTTGCCACGTACCATTCCACTAAACACGCAGACCGCGCCCGTCGCCGGAATCGTGATCGCGGCAATAATCTCGTCGTGGTCAATCGGCCCGGCGGCTAACTGGAAAATTTCGGGATACTGACCGCCGCTGACAGGCGGAAAAAACGCCACCGAATCGCCATCACTCACTTTATCCCCCGCGAAGGCATATTCTTCGTTCACAGCGGCAATCGACGCTTTCACGTTCGCTTCCATTTTCGGATACAGCGCGACCAGTGCTGCCCGTACATCCTCTATCGTTCCGCTGTCGCCGGGCAAATTCAGCGTGAGATTATTCTGTCCAGCCAGGTCTTTCAGAGTCGCAAACAGGAGAATTTTAACCTTCATTATTTATCACTCGCTATGTAATCGCCGCGTTGACCGCCGCGTTTTTCGAGCAATCGGATGTCACTCAGACGCATTTCGCGATCTACTGCTTTCGCCATGTCATAGATGGTCAACGCTGCCACACTGACGGCAGTGAGCGCTTCCATTTCAACACCTGTTTTGCCGACAGTACGGGCTGTCGCCGTGATGCGAACAGCATTCGCTTCGTCATCCAGTATTGTTTCTACATCCAGATGCGTCAGCGGTAGTGGATGACACAGCGGAATCAACTCCGATGTGCGCTTGGCAGCCATTACCCCGGCGATCCGCGCGATAGTCAGCACATCACCTTTTTTGATCGCGCCATCGCGGATCAGTCGAAGCGTTTCGGGCTGCATATAGACCGTACCGCCCGCAATCGCGACTCGCTCGGTATCCGGTTTCGCTCCGACATCAACCATACGCGCCGCGCCATGTTCGTCCAGGTGGGTCAATTGATCGCTCATTGATGTTCCTCAGAAGATTCACCGTAGGGGCGACACATGTGTCGCCCCTACAACATTTATGGGACTCGCGTGAATTATAGCTCACATGAGCGATTAATTTAACGGCCTTGTATTGGACTTTGACGACATATATACTTAACAGTTGATCCCCTTATTGAGACCGGAGAAATACCCGTTGAGCATCTTCAGCAAAGGGTTGGCTAAGACCCGACAATCATTTTTCGGGCGTATCGCACAGGTACTCGGCAACAGCGAAATTGACGAGGACACCTGGGATGATATTGAAGCGATTCTCATCCAATCCGACATGGGTGTTGATACCACGCAGAAAGTGCTGACGGAGCTAAAAGCTCGTGTTCGCCGTGAGGGAATCACGCGCCCTGAACAGTTGCAAAAAGCGCTGCGTGAAGTATTAGCATCGCTGCTAAAAACGCCGCCGACTCTCAACATCAGCGGGCGGCCACTGTCGGTTATCCTGGTGGTGGGTGTCAACGGTTCCGGCAAAACCACCTCGATTGCAAAACTGGCGAATCGCCTCGTCAATAATGGGCGTAAAGTGATTTTAGCGGCTGGCGATACCTTCCGCGCAGCAGCGATTGAACAGCTTCAAACCTGGGGGCAGCGGATTGATGTCCCGGTGATTGCCGGACAGCCCGGCAGTGACCCGGCAGCGCTGGTTTATGATGCGGTATCGGCAGCCAAAGCGCGTGGCAAAGATGTGCTGATTATCGACACGGCAGGACGGCTGCACACCAATTACAACCTCATGGAAGAACTGGCGAAGATCAAAGGCGTTTGCCAAAAGGTCGTGCCGGACGCGCCTCACGAAGTCCTGCTCGTACTGGATGGCACCACCGGACAAAACGCTTTGGAACAGGCGAAAAAATTCCGCGAAATGGTGGATGTCACAGGCGTGATCGTCACCAAACTCGATAGCACCGCTAAAGGCGGCATGGTATTCGCTATTTTCAATGATCTCGGCCTGCCCGTACATTATGTAGGCCTGGGCGAACGCCTGGGTGATATGGTCTTTTTCGACCCCATGACCTTCGCTAAAAGCTTGTTCGATGAAAATTAGTTCCCCGCACGAGGAAACCACATAAAATCTAAATGGATACTTTAATCAGCCTCCTCATTGAGATGAAGAAGAAGATTGAAGGGCTGATGGAGCGGCTCAATATCGTCGCCAAAATTCGGCGGGCGGAACAGCTTGAAGCCCAATCGAGTGAGCCGGGTTTCTGGGATAGTCCTGATGCAGCACAAAAACTCATGCAGGAACTCGCGTCGCTGCGAGAAGAAATCGAGCGCTGGCAGAATCTATCCAATCGCATCGAGGACGCGGTGGAACTGGCACAGCTTGAAGATCACAGTTTGCAGGACGAACTCACCAAAGAAGCCGAGGCGTTGACGGAAATTGTTGACCGTATGGCGCTTCAGGCCATGCTTTCCGGCCCATATGACCGCGAAAACGCGATTTTTTCCATTCACGCAGGCGCAGGCGGAACAGACTCGCAGGATTGGGCGCTCATGCTGGAGCGCATGTATCTGCGTTGGGCGGAGCAAAACGGCTATAAGGTCGAAATTATTGAGCGCAGTGAAGGCGAAGAAGCCGGCATTAAAAGCGTCATGATGAACATTCGTGGCGATTATGCTTATGGCTATTTGCAGAGTGAGCAAGGTGTCCATCGTTTGGTGCGCCTCAGCCCATTCGACGCTGCCAGCCGCCGCCATACCTCATTTGCCAAAGTCGAACTCTGGCCAGATATTCAAACGGGTATCGACATTGAGATCAACGAAAAAGACCTGAAAATCGACACCTATCGGGCGGGCGGCGCAGGCGGACAGCACATTCAGAAAAATGATACGGCTGTGCGCATCACCCATCTTCCGACAGGGGTTGTCGTGCAGTGCCAGAACCAGCGCAGCCAGAACCAAAATCGTGAACGTGCGATGCAAATTCTGAAAGTTCGCCTGTTCGAAATGCAGCGCCAGAAACAGGAAGCGCAGCTTTTGGCTCTCAAGGGCGAAAATGTCGATGCAGGCTGGGGCAACCAGATTCGCTCCTACGTCCTCCACCCTTACCAGATGGTGAAAGATCACCGCACAAGCCACGAAGTTGGCAATACAGGCGCAGTGCTGGACGGGCGGCTGAACGATTTCATGGAAACTTATCTACGCGCAAAGATTGAAAATCGGAATCTCGTGCCAGTCGTCGAGGAATAACCTGCGGCAGTCGAGTTATCTTAGATCAATTGTTCTGGGCCAGAACAATTTATACGATGAGATCAAATCACATGCCAGGGTTTTACGCCCACTTGCTCAAAAAATGGATCGAGCCGCCGCGCCAGTTCCGCCAGATGATGACTTGGCACTTGCGGGTAGAGATGATGTTCTAGGTGATAGGTCAAGCCTAAAAATAATGCCGGGATAATACGGCCTCGCAGCGTGTGAGATTGAGTCAAAAGGGTATCGCCATAATCTTTGTGCGGCAGATGTGATGTCGCCAGCGGATACAACCAGCTAGCAACAATGGCTATCATGCTGTAAAGCAACAGCGCAGGCGTGATCTTCCACAACAAAATTCCACTGACAATCGCCAAAATCGGAATAGTTCCCTCAACCAACAGCCACAAACGAAGTACAGAATTCCCACGATTATGGTGGAATGCCCACCACCACAGGCGGCATAAAAAGACCGGGCCATAGAGCAACGTGCCGAATAAGCTCATTTTTGACGGATAGCCTTCTGGGTCATTATCACCGGGAAATATCCGATGATGGTGGTTGTGAGTGATATAGTAAGAATGGCCGCTGACCAGCAGGACAACCCCCATCGCGAACAGTACCCAATCTGTCTGTCGCGCTGTCAAACCCAATGTGCTGTGGACAGCATCATGGTTAACAGTGATAACGGACACAACAATGAAAAAGAAGATTACAGGTATCAGCCACCACAGACCGAAATAGGCGGCAAAAATATAGGCAGTCACGCCAATGAAAGGTCGAGCAAGCGCTATCCAGCGTTGGCGCGGTGTGGTAATCAGCAAATCAGTGCCAAGTTCGGTGAGTGTCGGCAAATCAGCGGATTTTGTGGTCATGGTTAAATGACCTTCCAGGGTTTTACGCCCACTTGCTCAAAAAATGGGTCGAGCCGCCGCGCCAGTTCTGCCAGATGATGGCTTGGCACTTGCGGGTAGAGATGATGTTCCAGATGATACGTGAGTTCCAGAAACAGCGCCGGGATGAGGTGACCGCGCAGCGTGTGAGTCTGGGTTAAGGGTGTATCGCCGTAATCTTTGTGCGGCAGATAGACCGTCAGCAGCGGATATATCCAGCTACCGACAATCGCCATGACGACGTAAATCAGCACGGCTGGTATCACATTCCACAATACAATCCCGCCGAAAATCGCCAAAATCGGAATAACCCCTTCAATGAGCAGCCATAACTGCTGCGTAAAAATTCCGTGATTACGCTGGAATGCCCATATCCACAAACGGCATAAAAAGACCGGGCCATAGATCAACGCGCCGAACAAACTCATTTTCGCCGGATAGCCTTCCGGGTCGTCGTCGCCGGGAAAGATGCTGTGGTGACGGTGATGAGTCGTGCGGTAAGCATGACCGCTTTCCAGCAGGACGACACCCATTGCGAACAGCGCCCAATCGGTCTGCCGCCGTGTCAGTCCCAATGTGCCGTGAACAACATCGTGGGTAACAGTGACAACCGCCACAAAAATCAGGAAAACGATGATCGGTGTCAGCCACCACAGGCCGAAATAGACCGCCAGCGCATAGGCTATCACGCCGATAAAGGGGCGAACAAGCGCAATCCAGCGTTGACGCGGGGTGGTAGTGAGCAAGTCGGTGCCGAGATCATTCAAAGTGGGTAGGTCAAAGTTTGTCGTGTGATTCATCATATTGTCCTGTTCTGACAAAAGATTTGACGCAAAGGCGCAAAGAACGCCAGGAAACGCAAAGAACATTTTCGTTAAATTCGATGCCGTTGTACGGATTCCAATGGCCTAAAATGTAAGGTGGTTCGTTGATGAGAACGCATGACACCTTCAGCGACGATGCGGCTTCCAAGGACACAGGCGACTGTGCCTAGACCCGGCCATGTGCTGTCGCCGACCATCCAGAATCCCGGCATTCCGAGGTCATGTGGTAGGGCGTGCTGATTGG
>JALHNB010000008.1:24007-171467 GCA_022843745.1 Anaerolineae bacterium
GGAATTCGCGAGGGATTGGCGCACACCGCCGACTGCACCGCCAAGTCGTCCGGTAAATTTTTCATAGGTACGCGGGGTAGCGATTTCATAAATCAGCGCCTTTTCGCCAAGCTCTGGATAAACACGCCGTGCGAGGCGCACCAACTGATCGCCGATTGCTTGCTTCGCAGCCAGATAATCGGTCACTTTACGCCAGGGTTCAAGCTCGCAGTGGGTCGAGATCATCACAGCGCGGTATCCGGCGGGAGCGCTGTCGGTATCGCCGGGGGCAGATACTGAAATAAACATATTATTGCCATTGCCAAGGGGCTGAGAATAATCCTGAAAAAGCTGATGATGTGTAAATGCTTGTCCGGCGATTTCGTTTTCCGGCACACCCAGGAAAACGACGATGGCGCTGCCCTGCGCGTCCTGATCGCATTCGAGATACGGTTTTAGAGCATGTTGCACGGCGGCAGGGGAAATTTGCGCGGTCAGGGCAGCGGGAATCGCGCTGACGACGTGCGCCGCCTGGAAATCGCCACGCTGGGTGTGTATCGTAAAATCACCTTTGCGGCCTTCGATGCGTTCGACACAGCAAGCAACTCGAATTTCGCCACCTAACGCACGATAACGGGCATTAAATCGCTCCCAGAATCCGCGCATCCCGCCCTGGTGACGGCTGAGGCCAGCCCCGCGAATGGTGATACCTAACGCAGCATTAATTAAAGGCGCATCGTCAATGGTGCTGTGTACCGTGTCCTCAATCAGCATCGATAGCAGCGCGACGAGTGGCTTGTCATCGCGCAAGCCGAACCAGCGCAGCGCATCGCCCATCGTCCAGTTGATATAGCGTACCAGCGGCAAATCTGCCGGTTTTATTGCATGGGCAGCGGCAAAAATATCGCTCGGATTCCGCATCGGCAGCTTGATTCCGCGCCGACTCGCCTGCCAGAAAACGTCCGCTAGCTTATCTAAAAATTTCCACAATGCCTGATGTGCGGGTGAGTCGCCAAGTGCTTTCAGCCTTTCAGCCGACCAACGAGCGTGGTCGCGATGGAGCGTGACTTTGCGATCTGGCAACCAGGCGACATATCCCGGCAGCGCCTCGCCCTGTATGGGTGGCATTCCGATGCTTTCGAGCAATTCACCGCCCACTCCACCAGGCTCAAAATCGACCAGGGTCGTCGCACCAACATCGAAGCTGAATCCCCGGCGACGGTAATACCCGGCACAACCGCCCGTATGACTGTGTGATTCAAAAATAATGATCGAAAGCCCCTGCGCTTGCAGACGGGCTGCTGTACTCATCCCCGCGATCCCCGCCCCTATGACTGCCACATCAAACATCATCCCCTCTTTCGATTGTGACTTTCAGAACTAATTGAAACATCTAAATAAACTATATGATTTAAATGAGAAACTGACAAGCCAAATGACGTGCCTACCCCTGGCTTTTGGGGGCTGAACCACTTGCTTGTTGGGGGTCAAACGTCCTGCTTGACAGAATTTTTAAGGAGCGTTATGATTTGAGAAATGTGAGTGAAACCATTTCACGAACATACATTGAAAAGATCGCTACCCCTTGACAAAATATGTCCAATCGGATATATTTTATGGTCTATGGTCGCTCATACGCTCACTAAACGAATTTGCGGCATCAGAATTCATTCTGATAGCCTTTGTTTTGTTTAGGGGCTTTGCTGACTCCGCAACACACCAAGTAAACTGGTATCCTTTTAAAGAATTTGACCCGATAACATCGTGTATATTGTTTTAGCGCAGAGGAGAACACGCCCTTGGAAGCGAAAGATTTCAGCGCACTGCGCATCAGCCTGGCTTCACCTGAGCAGATTCTAACCTGGTCATACGGTGAAGTAACGAAGCCGGAGACGATCAACTACCGGCGTTTGCGGCCAGAAAAAGATGGCTTGTTTTGCGAAGCCATTTTTGGCCCCACGAAAGACTGGCAATGCTACTGCGGCAAGTATAAAAATGTCCGCTATCGGGGTATTGTCTGCGATAAATGCGGCGTCGAGGTCACACGCGCCTCTGTCCGGCGCGAACGCATGGGTCATATCGAACTAGCCGCGCCTGTCGCGCATGTCTGGTATACCCGCCGCGTCCCTAGCTATCTCGGTTTGCTGCTCGATGTGAGCCGCCGTAACCTGGATCGGGTGCTGTATTTCGCGCAGTACGTCATCACCCATGTCGATGAAGAAGCGCGTAACAAAGCTCTGGCACGTGTCGAAAAAGAAGTCAACCAGAAAGAAACCGTTTTGGGTGGCGACCTGGAAGAGCAAATGCAGTCGATTCGCCAGGAACGCGACACGGTTCTCGGTGGGTTTGATGAACGCGCCCGCGCCATTCACCAGCATTTTGACGATGAGCAGGCACGTCTCAGCGATCAATTGGTTCAGGAAGCGCAGATTGTCCAGCAGCGCGTCGAGGCATTGGTCGGCCAGACAACACCTTCCGACATCAATTTTGAGAGCGCCGATGCCGTTATCGCCGCTAAAGGTGAGCAAGTCACCAATGACCACATTTCACGCATTCAGGTGACGGTTAATTCGTACCTGAACGAAATTCAGCACGATCTTGATGTGCAGCGTGAACAGGAAATCGCGAAGCTCGACCAGGAAGCCGAAAACGTAACCAGCGGTGCGGCACATACGCTGGAAGAACACAAATCGGAACTGGACACCCGCATGAGCCACGTCCGCCAGAACGCGGATAAGGCACGTTCGGAACTTCAGGATTTGAAAGTGCTGCAATTCCTGCCAGAGACGCGCTATCGCGAACTCAAGAGCCGTTATGGGCAGGTTTTCCAGGCGAACATGGGCGCTGAGGCTTTCTACGAAATCCTCAAAGGCATGGATCTGGAACGACTGGCAAAAGAGCTGTGGCATGAAGTCCGAAACACTCGCTCCAAGCAGCGCAAGAAAAAAGCCACCAAGCGTCTGCGTGTGGTCGAAAGCCTGCGTAAGAGCGCCAATCGTCCAGAATGGATGATTCTCACCGTCCTGCCGGTGATCCCGCCCGATCTGCGCCCGATGGTGCAGCTTGACGGTGGACGTTTCGCTACGAGCGATCTCAACGACCTGTATCGCCGCGTGATTAACCGCAACAACCGCCTCAAGCGTCTACTTGAATTGGGTGCGCCGGATGTGATCGTCCGCAACGAAAAGCGTATGTTGCAGGAAGCTGTTGACAGCCTGATCGACAACAGCCAGCGCGGTAAGGCACTCAGCCGCCGGGGACGCCGCGAATTGAAATCTTTGAGCGATATGCTCAAGGGTAAGAAAGGCCGTTTCCGCCGCAATCTGCTCGGCAAGCGTGTCGATTATTCTGGACGTTCGGTCATCGTTATCGGCCCGCGTCTGAAATTGCATCAGTGCGGCCTGCCTAAGACAATGGCGCTGGAACTCTATCGCCCATTTGTCATCAGCCGCCTCGTCAACCAGAATTACGCCAGCAACGTGAAGGGTGCCAAGCGCATCATCGAGCGTGAAAAGCCGGAAGTCTGGGAAGCGCTGGAAGAAGTTATCAAGGATCGTCCGGTACTGCTGAACCGCGCCCCTACCCTGCATCGTCTGGGTATCCAGGCCTTTGAGCCGCAGTTGGTCGAGGGCAAGGCGATTCAGATTCACCCGCTGGTCTGCTCGGCGTTCAACGCTGACTTTGACGGCGATCAAATGGCGGTTCACGTACCCCTGAGCGATAAAGCCGTTCAGGAAGCGCGGGAGTTGATGCTCAGTACGAAGAACCTGCTCAAGCCTGCTGACGGTCAACCAGTGGTTGCACCGTCGAAAGACATGGTGTTGGGCATTTACTACCTGACGATGGATCCAACGGTAGAAATTATCGCGCGTCCTGATCGTGCCAATGATTTCCGTTCCATCGAAACCATTCACGACCCGGCGAATCGCGTCGGTATCGCTATGCGTACCAACGGCTACTACTATGCTCTCAACCGCGAACTTCCCAATATGGTCTTGTACACCGACCTGGTGGAAGAGAACGAAGCCAGCGGCAAGAAAAAGATTCTCGAAAGCGCGATTGATCGCACCATCCGTGCAGTCATCGAAGGCGAAGTCGATTGCATGTTGGCTAACGCCTACGAAATGAAGAAGTACCTGATAAAGAAGAAGCTTGTGGGTCAGCTTGAAATCGCTAACCTTCACGAGCGCCGCATGGTTGTGGATCTGGACGAGGTTGATTATCTCTATGGACTCGGCCTGGTCAATCTGCACACACCGATTCTGTTGGGGAATTTCTACGATCATCGGACCGCACAGGATGAGCCGGAAATCACAACCGTAGGACGCGCGATTTTCAACCGTATTCTGCCGGACGAACTGCGCTTCCAGCAGCAGACTTTCGGCAAAAAGCAGTTGCAAACGCTGGTCGATCTCTGCTATCGCAAAATCGGCCTGGACGAAACCACAGAAGTTGTGGATCAGATCAAGAATTACGGCTTCCGCTATGCAACCGTTTCCGGCACGACTGTCGCGGTCTCTGACCTGACAATCCCGACGGAACGTGCGAATATCCTGGCGGCTGCGGAGAGTATTGTTGAACGCGCAGATCGTGACTTCCGTCGCGGTTTGCTGACCGAAGAAGAACGTTACCAGATCACGATTGACGAATGGAACAGCGCGAAGGACAAGCTGCAAGACCTGATCCGTGACACGCTCGATCCATACGGCCCAATTGCGATTATGGCGATCTCTGGCTCGACCAAAGGTGGTTTCGGCCCGATCACCCAGCTTGCGGGTATGCGCGGTCTGATGGCCGATCCTTCGGGACGAATCATCGACCTGCCGATCCGCAGTCATTTCCGCGAGGGATTGACCGCGCTGGAATACTTCATCTCGACGCATGGTGCGCGTAAAGGTCTCGCTGACACGGCGCTGCGTACTGCGGATGCCGGGTATCTCACCCGCCGTCTGGTCGATGTCGCTCAGGATGTGATCGTAAATCGTACCGACTGCGGCACCCATGTGGGTCTGCTCATTCGGCGCGATGAAGATGTCGCCGGACAAAATCTGTATGAGCGAATTGTTGGTCGCGCTGTGGCTACCGATATCTTTGACCCAGAAACGAACGAATTGATCGTCGCCCGCAACGGCATGATCGACGAAGAAGTAGGCGAGGCCATCCAGAACAGCAGCATTCCATCCGTGTATGTCCGCAGCCCGATGACATGCGCCCTGATGCACGGCATTTGCGCACTCTGCTATGGTCGTGACCTGGGTCGTGGTGAAATGGTCGAAATCGGCGCAGCAGTCGGTATCGTCGCAGCCCAGTCCATCGGTGAGCCAGGGACGCAGCTAACACTCCGTACCTTCCACACAGGTGGTACGGCCCAGGCCAGCGGTGACATCACCAGCGGTTTGCCGCGTGTTGAGGAGCTTTTCGAAGCGCGGAAGAAGCCAAAGGGTGAAGCGGTCATTGTCGATATTGGCGGCATCCTGCGCCTGACCAAACGCGATGGAATCCGCATCGCGACGGTCATCGACAGCGAAGTCGTTAACGAAGAACATGAAATCCCGATTGGCTGGGATGTCAAAGTCGAAGACGAGCAGCAGATCAAACAGGGTGATGTGATTATCCAATCGCCTGAAGGGGATCGCGGCATCGTCGCCAAGATGAACGGCATTGTCCACCTTGAAGGCCATATGCTGTACATTCGGTACGAACACCGCCAGGAGATGGAATATGATATTCCGTCGAGCGCACGGCTCATGCCGGAAGTATTCGATGGTGCAACGGTTTATGCGGGTCAACAACTGACCGAAGGCGCGAAAAACCCGCACCGAATCCTGCGTATTCTGGGTGCAGAGGCCACACAGGTCTATCTGCTCACCGAAGTGCAGAAAGTTTATCGTAACCAGGGCGTGAACATCGCGGATAAGCATTTTGAAGTGATGATCCGTAAGATGCTCTCGAAGGTACAGATTACCAAGAGTGGTGACAGCCCACTGCTGCCGGGTGAGTTGATCGACAAGCTCAAGCTGCTCGACCTCAACGAAAAGTTGCTGGCTGAAGGCAAAGACCCGGCTGCGGGCGCACCAGTGCTGCTCGGCATCACGAAAGCCGCGTTGAATACCGACAGCTTCCTTTCGGCGGCAAGCTTCCAGCACACGATTAAGGTGTTGGCAGGCGCTGCGATTGAGGGCAAGGTCGATAATCTCTACGGCCTGAAAGAGAACGTCATCATCGGTAAGCTGATCCCGGCAGGTCGTGGCTTCCACACCTATCAGGATCGCGAGTTGATTGCGCCGAACGCAACGCTTGAAATGCAGGGTGCGCTTGACCAGACGAACGAAGAAAACTTCGATGACTCGGATGATTTCGACAACATCGAGGACAGCCTGAACATCAACGCTTAAGGCCGTTCCCAAGCGATAGAAACGGTAAAGGGTGCCAGAATTTGGCACCCTTTATTATTTTGTGATGCAAGCAGCTATTTTAGCTACGCTGCCTCAGTCATACTTATCGAGCTGCACATCGGGACGAACCGCGTCATAGAGCATCCAGTAGAGGGGACGTTCAGATGGTTGCAGCGGCGTAATCAGGCTGTAGGCAGTGCGCTCGTCGCGGTTATCAACCATCCCCGGCAGAATACCCCAGTTGAGATTCCACAGGAACATCGGGCCGATATAATCTGAAGACAGGCCGATTTCAAAGGCACGTATCGTGTAATTCGCCTGCGCCCATTTGTCATTGTAGGTCATCCATTCTTCAGGTGCGTCACCCGGTAAACCATCCCAGGTTGCCCATCCAAATTCCGTCACCCATAAATCACTCTCGCTGTGATTATTATTGACCATAATCTGGCGATATTCATCCATTGTGTCGGCGAAGAAGAAATGCGGATCGTCATCCCATCCCTGCCCATCAACGGCATTGCAGCATTTAACATCCGGGGGATTGCCCCAACCGTAAGGATGAATACCAACCATCACGTCAGAATAACGCCCCAGACCCGCATCATACATTTGCTGGAGATAGGTACGATCATCAACGGAAAAATCGCTGGTGCTCGTTGGCGCAAGTCCACCTGTGACGATAATCATCGGCTCGGAGCGTGGTTTAAGCGCGTCTACCAGCATCGCATCGGAATAAGCACGGATGGCATCGTGCGCCGGGGCAAAATAGCGCATATATGAAGCGCCATTCAGAGGCTGTCCCTGCCATTCCCGCTGTAAATTCGACTCGTTCCAGACTTCCACAGCGTCAATCGCATCGCCATATTCGCCCAGCATCAACCCAAGAAACCGGACAAGTGCCTGCGGGTCATCCGGCGGGCCAGCTTCAGCCTGATTAGACCTCGCCCAGGCTGGCGCTTTGGCGATGCTCACCAAAACCTTGATTCCGAGTTGGTCGAGGCTTTCGATATAAAGTTCCTGACGGCGGAAATCCTGACTAATTTCATCGGCGCTGTTCGGCTGCAACAGACTCCAGTCAATCTGGATTTTCACCCAGCCGACATGCAGTTGATCGCTGCCAACACGCCGCAAAACCTCATTCCAATCGTTCTGGTCGAGCAGCGAATGTACCTGAATGCCAAATTTGGAAATATCCAGCCCTGGCAGCGCGGTTGGCTGCACTCCGCTTGCAGTCGGAGGCGGCTCAGTAGGCTGCGGTGGCTGCTGAGTAGCCTGCTCAGATGTGGGTTCGCCCGTTGGAGATGGCGGCCCATCGGTGGGTGTCTGCGTAGGTCGCGGGGTAAAAGTTGGCGGCGGCGTATAGCCAGGGCCAACGACTGCGCCCATAAATGTCACCGTCACCTCTGGATTTTCCGGCGTGATAATCACTGTCGAACGATCCGTGACCGGGGTGTCCGTCGATTCCGAAGCTGCCGAATTATTCACTTCAGCAGTGGCAGAGTCGGTTGGGTTACTCGCCTCGACAGTGACAGAATCAGTCGGACTGCTCACCTCATCAGTGCTGGAATCGGCGAGATCGCTGACAGTCGGGATCACCGTGCTGGTTTCCGTAGGTGGCGCATCATGCGTCGGTGTCACGTAAACAGGAATCGGCGTTTGCGGGATACAAGCGCCCAACAAAACGATCAAAAATAATATTTGTCGAAGGTGCGTTTTCGTCGTTTTCATGCACGGCATACTACCACACTCAGGCGGAGCTTGCTATACAACGTTGGTGAAGCGTGGGGGTTGTGGTATAATAAGAACAGGTGTTCAACTATTTGACAAATCAACTTGAACACCCCTAGAATAGCCAAACGCACGATTTATTTACGAATAATCAGATAGACATCACAGGAAATTTGCATGAATGGTGGTCACATACGCCAGGTAAATATCGACCAGGAAATGCGCGTCGCCTACCTGGATTACGCAATGAGTGTTATCGTCGCGCGGGCGCTGCCCGATGCCCGCGACGGCTTAAAACCCGTGCATCGTCGTATCCTCTATGCGATGCACGATATGGGTATCCGGGCTGACACGCAATATAAAAAGAGCGCCCGTATCGTCGGCGAGGTGTTGGGTAAATATCACCCACATGGCGATGCTGCGGTGTATGAGACGATGGTTCGCCTCGCACAAGAATTTTCGATGCGCTATATGCTGGTGGACGGGCAAGGCAACTTTGGCAGCGTGGACGGCGACAGCGCCGCAGCCATGCGTTATACCGAAGCCCGCATGGCGCAAATCGGCGAGGAACTGCTCGTCGATATTGACAAAAATACCGTCGATTTTACCGAGAATTTTGATGGCAGCCTGACCGAACCGGCGGTGCTGCCTTCCAGTATCCCCAATTTGCTGGTCAACGGCTCGTCGGGCATCGCTGTCGGCATGTCCACCAATATTCCGCCGCATAATCTGGGTGAAGTCTGCGATGCGCTGGTTTTTATGCTCAAAAATTGGCATAAGCTGGATGACATCACGGTTCAGGAATTGATGCAGTTCATCAAAGGGCCAGATTTTCCGACGGCGGGGCTGGTTTATCGTCACCAGGATGGCCTCCAGTCTGAAGAGGATACGCTCGTCAGCGCCTACGCCACCGGACGCGGCAAAATCACGATCCGCGCCAAAGTCCACATTGAAGACATGGGACGCGGCAAATCGCGCATCATTGTGAGCGAACTGCCCTACCAGACCAACAAATCGACCTTATCAGAACGTATCGCCTCGCTGGTGCGCGACGGCAAGCTCGAAGGTCTGGCTGATCTGCGCGATGAATCAGATCGCCAGGGAATCCGGCTGGTGATTGAATTGCAGCGCGGGGTTGATGCCAGCACGGTGCTGACGAATTTGTTCAAATTGACACCCCTGCAAGAGACCTTCAGCATCATCATGCTGGCGCTGGTCAATAACGAGCCGCGCATTCTGAGTCTGAAGCAGTGCCTTCGCGTTTATCTCGAACATCGTCTCGAAGTGATCCGGCGGCGCAGCGAATATGAACTGGAACGCGCCAAAGAACGTGCGCATATCCTGGCAGGATTGCTGAAGGCGCTGGACAACCTTGATGAAGTGATCGCCATTATTCGTAAGTCGCGCAATGCGGAAACGGCACGTACAAACCTGGAAAAAGCGCTCGATATTACGGAAATACAGGCGCAGGCCATTCTCGATATGCAGCTACGGCGACTCGCCGCGCTGGAACGCAAGAAAATCGAGGACGAGCACAAAGAGAAAATTGCGCTCATCAAGTATCTCGAAGGCCTGCTGAAAAGTCCCGAAAAAATGCGCGATGTAATTGCTGACGAATTGGGGACGATCAAGCAGGCTTACAGCGATCCCCGGCGCACGGTCATCGTGGATGGCATGGCTACCGCAGCCAACGCAAGCGATCTCACCGTTCCCGAAGAAATTACCTGGGTTACGCTGACCACGACGGGCAAAATCGGACGCAGCTATCGTGACGAAGCGCCCCGTGTCACCATCGATGACAAAGAACCGCCGCGCTTCATCCTGCACAGCGGCACGACGCAGGTACTTTATATTTTCACTCGAACCGGACAATGCGCGACGATCCCGGTTCAGCAGCTACCGCAGATCAATGAACCACCAGAAGGCGCAGCGTTTAATACGTTGTGTGCGCTCAAGCCGCAGGACGAGATCGCGGCTGTTCTGAGCCTGCCAGGTGGCTTAGAAACGGGCTTTTTATTCCTGACGAGCGAAGGTGCGCAGGTGAAGCGTATCCGTATGGAAGATTTGCCCGGAATTTCATCGAACGCCTTCACAGTAATGAACGTCGGCGATGATGACCGCCTGGGCTGGGTATTCCCAACAACTGGACAAAACGAGGTGGTTCTTGCCACTGCGCAAGGACAAGCCATTCGCTTCAGCGAGGACGAAGTGCGCCCCACAGGATTACCCTCCGGCGGGATGCGCGGGATCAAACTCGCCGAGCAGCGAGATCGCGTGGTTGGCGCGGGTATCTACGTGGAAAATCAATATTTCTGGACGATCACCGACGACGGCATGGCAAAAGTCTCGCCACTCACCGAATATCCACTGCAAGGACGCGCCGGAAGCGGTGTCCTCACCATGCGTCTGCCGAAAGAAAGCCAGGGTGTTGCAGCAGCGACCTTCGGACGGCAGGATGACAACATCGTTGTCCTCACCAACAAGAAGAAACCACGCTATATGCGGATTGGCCGCGCACCCAAAGTCACACGCGGAAAAGCAGGCGGTGATTATGTCATCTCAATGGGTGATAAAGAATCAGTTATCGCGGTTGTCACGTATCAGGATCGGATTACTGCACCAGAGCCAGTCGAACAGGCGTAACAGCGCGTAACGTGGTGCAGCAGGAATCGTATCCTGAATGCGTTTGGCAGCCATTCGTGGAATTACAATAATGGCCGCCATCATGGACTTGGATCAACAGGAATGCCATTGCCAGACATCCTGTTGATCTAGATGACCCCAGAAAAATCCTGGCGAATAGCCTCCGCGAGTTCCTGAAGTGGTTTATCCGGGGCAACTCCCAGCGTCGCCATTAATTCTTCCTTGAGTTGCTCATAAACCTTGAGCGCATCCTCAAACATCCCCAGATCGCGATAAATCTGCATCGCGCTCAACACCACATCTTCACGTCGTCGGTTCGTGGTAGAAGCCTGTAAATAGAGACCCAAAGCTTCCTCTTTTTTACCCTGCTTCTCTAAAATCTTCGCCAGTGTAACCAACGACTCACCATAACTCTGGTGAAGCTCCTGCCGCCGTCGCGTCACCCAGTTCATGCCATTCAGCGTTGTCAGGAAATGATCGTGGTACAAACCTGTCGCGCGGCGCAGCAACTCCGTCGCATCCTCCAACGATGCAACGCCGCTTTCCTGAATCATTTCGGAAAACTGCACCACATCATAGCTGAGTTGTATCTTTTCCGAGATATGATAAAAGCCTGACCAATAGCTGGTGAGATCAACCCCTAGAACCTCGCTGATCTTACGCTTGGTGACATGGAAGACGTTGGTCGCTTCTCTGACCGAAAGATTCGGCCAGAAAGTCTCGAAAATTTCGTTGCGCGTGGTCATGCCTTTATCGACCAGATAGAAAAACAATGAACGAGGCAGTACGCCGTCCCATTCATTAACGGGGACACCATTCAGCAGAACCCGCCCGCCCCCAAGCGCACGAACTTCCAGCAATGTTGATTTTTGCGAATCGTGTTGAGCATAATCCCAGAACATCATGTTTTCATCGTATGGAATAAAGCGTGTTTTCTGTCGCCATTCGTTATCACTGAGCGTGAACGTTGGCAAAACACGGCTGAAAACGAATATCCTTCTGTTTTTCGAACGTTCTACAAGGTCGATCAGGAATTTATCGAAAGCCTGTGACTGCGCCCGGTCACATTCATCCAGGATGATATTGGCATTTCCTTTCAGATCGGAGTGCGCGCCTTGTGATTGGAGAGCGCTCCCAAACTGTTCATTAAGTTGCGATATACTAAGACTGTTACCTTCAAAGCGTACATATACCGCATCAGGATCGTTAATAAGTTGATAAAAAAACAGTCGTTGATAACCATAATTGGGATTAATAACGACTAAACGTACTTCAGGATCAAGCTGATCTAAATATTCAAGAGCTTCCTGATGTAGTGAACCATACATTTATGTTAGCCCCCCTTTATTCTGAGCCACCCGTCAATTCAAGAAGCTTAACTGAGATAAATTATGAGTCTCTGATTGAGAGTATGCTTACTTCGGTTTGGCTATTATAATTCGAAAGTAATTGTCTGGCAAAGGAAATGCGAAAGATTCAGTGATAGTTTAAGTTTATAACGAAAGTGTTAGATTACACCCGCATTATCCTATGACATATATCGCCGATGGGCTTCTGTAACACTTGCGATACATTCCAGACGGGTAAGAATGCGCGTTAGCTGATCGACACTCGTGATCTCGACAGTCAGTTGCAAAGTAGCGATATTCTGTCGGGTGGCGACATTAACCGAGGTCATGTTCACTTGCTCATCGGCAATAACGGTGCTGATGTCGCGCATTAGGCCTTCGCGATCATAGGCGATAATCTCGACAGGGACGGTATAGCGCTGCTCATCAGTGACATGATCCCAGGTCACGTCGATCAGGCGCTCTGGCTCAACATGCGAATTCATATTGGTACAATTCTGTCGGTGAACTGTCACCCCACGTCCGCGCGTGATATAACCGACAATCTTTTCGCCGGGCATGGGGTTACAACAGCGTGCCAGATTAACAAGCAGACCACCGGTTCCCATGATGTTGATCGAGCCATTACCTAGCGTTTGTGAAGGTGTCAGGCGGGGTTTGAGCATCATATCGGCAATCTGAGCCTGCTGCTGATGCTTGCGCTCGGCCTCTAAAATATGATTGGCGATTTGCGAACTGTTAATATCGCCTGCGCCTACAGCCGCCAGGAAATCTTCCAGTTTTTCAAAATTGAACAGCGTACCTACCGCGTCAAATGACATCGCATCCAGCAAACCCAGACGTTTAAGCTCGCGTTCCAGGACTTCGCGGCCACTGGAGATATGCTTTTCGCGATTCTGCTTACGGAACCACGCACGAATTTTGTCACGCGCACGGGCAGTTCGGACATATCCGAGGTTGGGATTGAGCCAGTCCAGGCTGGGGCCGCCGCGTTTTGCGGTCAGAATTTCGATCTGATCGCCTGTTTTCAGGGCATAGCTAAGGTTGACCAGACGGCCATGAATTTTTGCGCCCCGGCAGCGATGCCCGATTTCCGTATGGATATGATAGGCGAAATCAACCGGAGTCGAGCCAATCGGCAGGTCGATAATGTCGCCTTTAGGGGTAAAGGCGTAAACACGATCCTGAAAGACCTCGCTTTTCATCGTCTCGACAAAGGTCTGAGCGTCTTCGGCCTCCGGCCCAAATTCCATCAGGCGGCGTAGATAATTCAAGCGGCGCTCGAAATCTTCGTCGCGCGAACGGGTCATGCCCTCTTTATAGCGCCAGTGTGCGGCGATACCATATTCAGCATGTTCGTGCATTTCCCAGGTGCGGAGCTGCACTTCAATCGTCTTGCCCTTGTCGTCCAGAACAGCCGTGTGCAAACTCTGGTAAAAATTATCCTTCGGCGCGGCGATATAATCATCGAATTCGCCCGGAATAGGCCGCCACAGATTATGGGCGATGCCCAATGCCATATAGCACTGTGGGATCGTCTGCACGATTACTCGCACAGCGCGCACATCATAAATCTGGTCGAATGGAAGCTCTTTGCGCTTCATCTTGTTATAGATGCTGTAAATGTGCTTCGGACGACCACTGATGGTCGGATTTTCGATGCCGTGCTTAATCAACTCTTCACGCAGGTTCTTAATAACACCAAGCATATATTCTTCGCGATCCACACGTCGTTCGTCGATACTGCCCGCGATTTCCTTATATTTCTCCGGGTTCAGATAACGAAAGCTGAGGTCTTCCAGTTCCCACTTGATCTGCCAGATACCCAGGCGGTTTGCCAATGGCGCGAAAATATCCATTGTTTCCTGAGCAATACGGCGCTGTTTCTCCGGCAGCATGAAACCTAATGTTCGCATATTGTGCAAACGGTCAGCCAGCTTGACCAGCACCACCCGCACATCATCCCCCATCGCCAACAGCATCTTGCGAATATATTCCAGTTCGCGATCCGTATGGCGGCTGCGCTTGTTATTTTCCACCACTTTGATCGGCAGATTCTTCAGCTTGCTCACGCCGTCTACCATCGCCGCCACACTGTGGCCGAACTCACTGCGAAGCTCATCCAGTGTAATATCGGTATCTTCGAGCAGATCGTGCATGAGCGCTGCGGCTACAGCTTCGGCATCCAGCTTCATATCCGCGAGAATCTGCGCGACAGCCACACAATGGGTAAAATAGGGTTCGCCGGATTTGCGAAACTGTCCCGCATGGCCCGTTTCAGCCTTAGCGTAGGCACGTTGGATAACCGAGCGATCATTGGGGGAAAGATCAGGCAGCGCATTAAAGAGGGTTTGCAGGTTCATAGGATGACCCGGTGATTATCAATGAGTTAAAATGAGTTTAACTCATTATGGTAGCAAAGTCTCTATCAGAATCACGACATTGTTACAGTAAAAAAACGTTATAATCTGCTTTTTCCAGCACGTCAAAAAGAAGGCAAAATCCATTGGCAGACCTATTAAGCGTAGACCACGCACTAGAACAAATTCTCGAATCCTTTCAACCACTTGCCGCCGAAACCATCGACATTACGCTCGCGTTAGGGCGTGTGCTGGCGCAGGATATTCAATCGAGCATTAACCTACCGCCCTTCGCGAATTCCAGCATGGACGGTTACGCCTTACGCGCGGAAGACATCGCTGGCGCAAGCCGTGAATCACCCGTGACTCTGCGGGTAACAATGGACATCCCAGCTGGAAAAACGCCCGAAGGTTATATCGAAGCTGCGCAGGCCGCACGGATCATGACCGGAGCGCCCCTGCCCGATGGCGCGGACGCGATCATCCCCGTCGAACAGACCGACAGCCAATGGACAGCCGGGGGCGACGCTTCACTACCAGCAGAAGTCAAGATTTACAAAGCGGTAAAATCGGGCGATTATGTGCGGCCAATGGGTGAGGATATTCAAGCTGGGCAAATTGTCCTGCGTGCCGGAACAATTCTCCGCTCACAGGATTTGGGCGTATTGGCGGCACTGGGAGAGACGCGAGTTCCCGTTATCCGGCAGCCAAGAGTCGTCATCATCAGCACAGGCGACGAACTGGTTGATGTCAACGAGCCACTCACATCGGGCAAAATTCGCGATGTCAACGCTCACACCATTGCCGGACTGGTATCCACCTATGGCGGAATCCCGATCCGACTCCCAATCGCGCGTGACACAATGGATGAGGTACGGGCGCTGTTTCAAAAGGCGCTCGATGAAAAACCGGACATCATCATCAGTTCGGCAGGTGTATCTGTCGGCGCGTTCGATGTGGTGCGAACAATTTTGGACGAACTTGGAAAAGTGAATTTCTGGCGTGTGAACATCCGCCCTGGCAAGCCGCTGGCGTTTGGACAAGTGGGAAATGTGCCATTTTTTGGGCTTCCAGGCAATCCAGTCTCGGCAATGGTGACGTTCGATGTTTTCGCCCGCCCCGCGCTGCTCAAAATGTCACGCCGCCCGGACACGCTCAACACCACCAAAGCAATCACCACCGAGGCGATTCAATCCGATGGACGGCGCAGCTACCTGCGTGTTAAACTGGAACGCGAAAATGGGCAGCTTATCGCGCATCTGACGGGAACGCAAAGCTCCGGGGCGCTCATGTCGATGGTGTTGGCGGACGGCCTGATGATCGTCCCGGAAGACATCACGGCTGTGCCTGCGGGCACGGAATTATCGGTGCGCTTGCTGCGCGATCTTGAGACTTAAATACAACGTTAAAAGTATCGAGTAACCAGTAATCCAGTGATGCTTCTCACTTTTTACCTTTAACTTTCAACTGTACTATTTAATTATTGTGAGGAAATCATGGCTACGACTAAAACTCTGGAAAAAACCGAACACAGCCAACCGCGAGACATGCTGCGCATTACCAGCCTGATCCTCGTTGCAATTGGCTTTGCCATCAGCAGCTATCTGAGCTACACCAAACTCACCGACACGTCGGTGGTGTGCGCCGAAAGCGGCGCGATCAACTGTGAAGTTGTTCAAACCAGCAGCTATTCAAAATTCATGGGTATTGATGTCGCTTACCTGGGATTCGCCGCTTATCTGTTTCTAGGCGCGATTATTCTGTTGGAAAACCGTGTCGGCTTCCTACAGGAATATGGGGTCACGCTGATATTTGGCGTTACCCTCTTCGCGTTTCTGTTCTCGATGTGGCTGGTTTACGTCCAGGTTGCCCTGCTACAAGCGTTATGCCTGTGGTGCCTGGGGCACGAAATCACGATGACGCTCTTATTTATTGTTTCCGGCCTGCGACTTCGCAAGCTGCTCAGTGCGCCCTAAAGCCCACTTCGCAGCGTGCGTTCGATGATGTCATCCTGCTCACGTAAGCGCTTTTGTTTTTCATCAACCTGCCGTTTGCTGCGTTTTGCGTCGGCGGCAGCTTCGTTCTGCTCCATCGCGCGGCGCAGCGCCAATTCCATCGCAGTCGGCACAGCCTCAGCCGGTTCGTCGTCCTCTACCTCTTCGATAGTGGGCATGACGGTTTTCATGCTCATGTCGATCTGGCGTTTCTTCCGATTGATCTTGATGATACGCGCTTCGACAACCTGATCAACCTTCACCACGTCCGAAGGCGACTTCACAAAACCGTCCGTCAGTTCGGAAACATGGATCATGCCAGGGCGTTCTGCGCCAATATCAATAAAAGCACCGAAATTTTCGACACGGACGACCTTACCAGAGACAGTCATGCCTTCTTTGAGATCATCCCAATTAAATGCGGGCGGCTGCGCAAGCGATAGGGCGACGCGACGTTCCTGCTTATCCACTTTGAGGACGTAAACGGTGATCTGTTCACCTTCTTTTATCACGTCACCCACGTTACGGACATTCGGTTTGCCAAGCTGCGAAATGTGCAGCAAAGCGTCCTGACCTACGCCAATATCAACAAAAGCACCATAGAGCTCCAGGCGCTTCACTGTGCCGCGCAGTTCCATCCGAGGCTCCAGTTCATCGAATGAACTAGGGGCTGGGGTTATTTCATCTGCGCTCATAATTGCTCCTTTGATTGATAAACTTTCTGTTCATGACTCTTTAACCGCAAAGCCTATTCACTAGTGGGTGTGGGAGTCAAGGTAATGCTCGGTGTTACTTCAAATTCGCCTGAGTTATATTCCTGATAGGATTTATAACCATCCCAGGCGTGCAGATCGGTGGTCTGAAGCAGTAATTCCATTTCAGCCGGGGTGAAATAAAGTGCGCCGATAATTTCGCTGGATGCACTCAACTCGCCCGTCTCAGCGCCTGCCACAAAAACATAAATAACCATTGGCACATCCGGGTAAACCAGACTGATAATCCCCTGATCGGCGGTAAACTCGCTGCCCACCAGGTAAGTCGGTTCGCCATGCGCCTCAATCAACTCCCCCAGCGACATATTTGGAGCGGTGCGCAGGAATACCAAACTCACCGTTTCGCCATCTTCAGAAGCCATCTGGCAGCATACCTGGTTATCGCCTTCCTGCCAGGCAGCCTGGAGCGATGTCCCGTTTTCGGCGGTCTGGGTCTGAAGATTCTTAAAATCAGTGTCATCCTCAATGATCGTTACCGCATTTTGCCAGGAGGTTTCACCCGGCGTAATGCCACGAAAACAAGGTGCAGCACAAGGTTCACCAGTGATTAAACTTCGGTCATTCAGCAATGTTTCATCACGAAGATTGGGTGGGGGCGCACACGAGGCAAGAAATAGCAGAACAAATCCCATCAAAATAATTGAGCGAAATCTCATAAAATCAAGCGCATATCAACACCTGCCTGGTTATCGCGACAGATCAATGCGCCTTTCTCCTTTCGGCACTTCCCCAAAATTGGTAGGTGGGCGTTTTTATTCAGGAACGCCCAAACCTGCTGCTTGCTTTTTCACGATCAGTTGATGAAGGGGAAACTGATCCCTGTAATTCTAGCGGGTTTTGCGCTTAGTTCAACCGTGAAAATGTCAAATTGTAAGCGCCTGTTGTCCCCCCGTACAACATGCCAAAGTGAGTGGCAATGATAATATACCGTCCCGTTTCTGGCAAGGTAAATTCATTGATAAGCGAATTGGTACTCTCGCCGACGACAGCATCGTCATTTTCAGCGATCTGGAGGCCGTTCGGGTCGATCAGGAACAGCGTTGTATCCAATCGTCCGGCTGTGGTTTCCATACTGACCGTGACAATATCGCCTGCCTCACCGTCGAAATAATACAGGTCGTACTTTTTATCAGTGGTCAGGCTGCCACCCAGCGTTTCGCCAGATGCAATCGGCAGCGCGGACTCAAGCTGCGATTGGAAGTCAATCGCGCCTGCATCCAGCCGTTGACTCGTGCCAATCGACCCAAACTCACCTGCCGTGACCTGACGATTCACATCAATCACGAAGCTGATGAGGAAACGTTCGTCGAGTGCTGGCTGCGCTGTACCGACAAAAACGGGTGTTCCGTCAACCAGAATGGTCAGTGTGAAACTGACAGGCTGGGTATCATTACACTGATTTTGATACCAGACCTCGACTTCATATAAGCCTGCGGCCAACGCGCCCTGCGGCCAATAGATATAAGAAACCGGGCTGGCCTGTGGCGCACGGCAGTTCACATTTCCAGCAACACCGAGCCGTCCACCGCTGGGAACCTGCGGCGTATCGTCAAAAACAGAGTCGCCGCGCGGGTCGCGCACCAGCAGTTGGAGATCAGCCGCCGTGTTCCATTGCAGACTGATTTCAATATCACCGCGTTCCAGACCGAGGTCGATAATCTCCTGTGGTAGTTGTCCCGTTGGGCCAGTCAGCGTCAATTCGTATGGCCCTTCTGTTCCGCCGACATTTTTGCCATAGCGCGTGGCGACAATCGTGTAGCGACCATCGAGCGCAAGGCGGCGGTTCGAGATTGCCGAATTGGTGACACCAAACTGTATATCGTCATTCGAGTCGATCACGTTACCGTTTGAATCGAGCAGGAGCATGAGTGTATCCAGGCTGCCTGCGGTAGCGGTCATCGTAATCGTGAGGATTTCGTTCGCGACACCGTCAAACGAATAGGTCTGGAAATAGTTGCCGCTGGTGATCGTACCAATCACTGGCACATCACGTGCGAGAGGCTGTGCGCTCGCCAACAATTCCGCTGCTGGAACAGGCGGCAAAATGGTTGTATCGGTATACAACCCGCTTAGGCCAGCAAGAATCGTACCATCAGCATTCACGACAAAACTGCTTAAAAATGTTTCATTGGGTGAAAGTACGCCTTCAATAGTATCGAGAGGCACATCATCCAGCGTAACATCAATCGTAAAAGTGACCGCCTCGGTTGTCACACAGGCTTCAATCGGCTGATAGTAGACGATCAGTTCATAGCTGCCAGTGGGTACTGCGCCAGATTGCCATGTAGCCTGCTCAGTCGGTGATGTGGCAACCGCCGTATCACAAACGCTGTTCGTATTCGTTCCAAACACGCCGCCGCTGGGCACGGATGGCGTTGCAAAACGCAGACTGCCGCCTACCGGATCACGGACTTCCAGATCAAGGTTGGCTATCGAACCCCAGGTCAGCGTGATATTAATGCCTGTCGAGGTCAGGAGTTCGCCTGGAGCGAAATTCGTTGTGGGGGGAGTTGTTGAAGGCGTTGCCTCTACGGTTGCTTCTGCTGTCGCTTCGACAACTGGCGTTTGTTCCGCTGTGGCTTCCGCGGTTACTTCCGGCGGCGACAAGGTCGGTGTTACCGCCAGGTCTGAGCCAAAGGTCAGCGTGAATTGGCTGTTTGCAGGCACCGTAACGCCAATCGCTGAGAAAACCGTTACATAATAGGTGCCTGTCGCGGGCAGCGAGAAACCCGGAAGGCTCGTCGTGCCAATCGTGTTATCAAAACTTTGCGCAATCGTTGCGCCTGCTGAATCTGTCACCAGAATCGCCAGACCCAATCCGTTCTGGCTGGTCGCGGTCAGGCTGATCGTCTCGCCTTCTGTACCGTCAAAACTATAAACCTGGGCAACATTTTGGGAATCCAATACGCCAGTCGTAACAGCGTCCGGCGATAATACTCGGGTGGCATCCTGTGCCAGCACAGAAGTCAGCGAAAATAACGCGATGATGATTAACGGCAGCAGCCGCATGAAGTTTCTGAGTGAGTGCTTAAACATCGATTTTTCTCCCTCGAAAATTGGCATACAAGCCGTGTTAGTGTAACGGATAGTTGGCACAGTCGCTATGCCCGTTTCCCGACGATTAGGCAACGCTACGATCCTTCGGCTTCGGGTTGAGGTGTCTCAGGCTGCCTGGGTGTAAGCTCAACAAAGCTGGTTGTGCCTTCGAGTACATCAACCAATTTGGAGACACGCTCACCGTCAATCGTGACCACAACCTCATAGCGACCCACTGGCAAATCGCCCACGACAAAATTTTCATCCCAGTTCGGATCGGTATTTACGTCCAGCCCATTATTTTCAAAAATATAGGTGCTGGAAGTATCCTGTACCAGCCCTGTCGCCCAACGATTGACCGTGACGGTCACATCCTGCACCATATCGCCTCTTAAATCAACGACACGTCCAGCGATCACGCCTGTTCCCACATAAGGAACCATCCACAGCATAGGATTATAGGTGGCACGCAGATGATTCTCGCCCATACGAATCTCAAAATGAACATGCGGCCCGCTGACACGTCCGGTAGCCCCAACCAGCCCGATCACTTCGCCAGCATTGACATATTGACCGCGCCGCACCAATGCTGCTGAAAGATGCGCGTACAATGTCCAGATGGGCAGACCGCGAAAACCGAAATCATGCTGGATGACGATCACATTGCCGTAGCTGGCGGAGTTCTGAAACGGCCCGCCCTCTTCAACACGCAAGCCATCCGCTGCCCAAATGACCTCACCCGATGCCCCTGCACGTACCGTCTCGCCTACCGGGTTGGGCATATCAATACCTGTATGCACCCGCCAGCTATTTTCATCGCCGATACCATTTGAGCCATAGGGGTAATAAAAGAGGCCTTCGTTATTGGCATTGGAATCGACTGGACGCTGGAACCAGTAATGATCGCGTCCCATCGGGTCACGCGAAATCGGTGGAATCAACGGTGGTGGTCGCCATTCCGACGGTGAACGTGTAACGGCCTGTTCCGTGACCGGAAGCTGCGTCAAGACCAATCCCGGCGTTGGCGGTGGCAGTGTCGGGGTCGCTCCACCAAAGGGCGTGGCGGTTGCCAGTCCATTCACGGAAGCGGGGTTGATCGGAATAATATTGGTATCGCCGCTGAGAGCCAGCGTCGGAGCGATAAATTGCTCGGTAGGGATTTCAATGGTTGGCAGTGGTGTACTGTTATCGCCAAAGCCCTGCCGCAGCAGATTCTCCCAGGAGTTCGGGTCATCTGTTGGGATAAACTCTGTCGGCACAATCGGCTCTAGTGGAGATGTGATTCCGGCGTTCGACCACAATAAAAACCCGAACCCGCCGAGCGCCACCACCATCAGAAACAATGCAGACAGGCTGTTGGGCTGCCGTCTCATGATTCGTCGTCTCCGGACTCAATGGTCGGTGGGGGTGGCAGCGGCTCTGTCGGCGCTCGCAGTGTCGGCGTTGGGCTGGCGACTTGCTCCTGCACCTGTTCCTGCGCCGGGGGTGACTGCGAATCCGATACAGGTGTGACGGTCACACGCTGCACGAAACCACCAAGCTGTCCTTCGGTATAAAGCTCACGCATGGCATCGTACCATTGCAGGCCGTCACGCTTCTGGAACAGCCAGTAATTGATGCTGTTGAAATTTGCACGCCAATCGTTGGCAGCCGGTACGCGCTCCCAACCATAATCGGCAGCAAGCTGGGTGAGATCAATATAATAGCCGCTTGGCATTTGAGCGCGCAGCCGTCCACCTTGATTATAAGCGTCTATGTCGCCTGAACTACGGCTGAGGAAATCCCAGGGCATCCGGCGCAGCGGTTCGCCAAGCTGCCCGATTTGCGCTTCATCAACCACGCGCACATAGATACGCCACTGTGTATTGATGTCTATATCTTCCCGCACAATTTCAATCGGCGATGGAAAGCCGACAATCGCGTTGCGGTTAATGGCAAAACCGCGTCCGGTCATCAGCCAATTGCGCCGTTCCTCGCCGGGTTGGGGTAAACGGTCAATCTCCCAGAAAGCATCTTCGATCTGCCCCAGCACATCCCATCCAGCGGCCTGGTTTGCCCGTTCACGCAAAGCGTTAAATGAATCATTGACGCGATCACTCAATGCCGGAATGGGCGCATCGACATTGATGAGCGAATTAAGCTGATAGGGTGGATCGCCAGCACTGCGCTGTTCCTGCTCGATAAAGAGCGCATCCGGCACACCAGAGGGCAAGCCACCAGCGCTTACCAACGGCTGTGGCAGCACAGCAGAACTCCAATCCGGCGCTGATGCACCCTGCGCCACCGGAATCACCAGTGTCGCAAAACCTGTGCCTGCGAACGGGATAGCGATTAACTGTGTCGTATCGACAGAATCGACAGCGACAACCAGACTTGCGCCGTCCGGCGACCATGTGGGTGTACGTCCTCGTCCCAAAACCTGCGCCACCGCGTTTGGATCGTCGGTGGGTTTGACGAATACTTTTTCAACACCTTCGTCGAGTGCGCTGTAGGCTAAAAGTTTGCCATCGGGCGACCACACCGGATAATCCTCGTTACGGCTTGGAGTGTTGGTGATATTAATTGAAGCGGCATCGCGCGGGTCATCCAGCGAGAAGACATAAATGTCCTGATTGCCGTCACGCCAGGATATAAACGCGATCCGGCGACCATCCGGCGACCATGACGGCGAAAAATCCGCCGCAGCGTGATCGGTGAGGCGCTCGATCTGCGAACCATCCACGCGCATGATATAAACATCCAGATTATTGCCCTGATAGCTCTCATAAACCAGCCATTCGCCATCTGGACTCCAGCGCGGCGCACCCTGGAACGACTGGTCATACGTCATCCGGCTGTTTGAGCCATCGAACAAATCATAACGATAAATTTCCCAGTTGCCGTCCTGCCGTGAAGCATAGGCTAATTGGCGACCATTCGGCGACCAGACTGGATCGCGGTCATCTTCCGGGCTGTTTGTTAAACGCAGCGGGGTGCGATCCCCCACACCCACGACCCAAATATCATCCTGGCCTTTTTCGCGCACGGTATAGGCTAAACTGCCACGCGCTTCGAGAATTTCCGGTATTGGGGTTGTCGTCGGCACAAGAGTAGGCAGCGTCGGGCCGGACGAGCCGGGTGTGGCTTCTTCTGTAGACCCTGCCAGCGCGAGGCTTGCGCCACCAGCAGGCAGATTCTGATTGGCTGTGCGGGCGGGATTGGTTGCCCATAATACGACACCGATCAGCACCGCCAGCAAGACCACTGTCACACCACTCAAGAGGCGATTTTGCGCCCGCAGTGGGTCTTCAGCCAGTCCTGCTTCCATCTCGGCACGGGCCGTGCGCCGCGCCATCGCTGTACCCGCACTTGCCCCAGCATATTGGGCAGCACCGCCGGTAAGACGGTTGCCCAGATTCAGGAAGAAATAGATAATCGACAGGATTCCGCGCAGGATCGCCCCGATAACACGGGCAATCACACGAAGAACTGCCAGCAATATTCCCAGGATGGCGAAAACGACGATCCCGATGCCAGAGAGTATCCGCCAGATCACCGTTCCAAGCGAGCCTGTTCCGGCAAGCGCCGAACTCCCCAGCGCGGTACTGCTTTTGAGAATGACGACGCCTAATTTATCGGTCAAACGATATGCACGTACCAGCATCCGTCTTAATTCCTATAAACGCTATAAACAACTTTGCTCAAACTCAACTGGTTTGAATTGTACTGGCAAACAGGCTGTCGGGCAAAGCCCCTAAAATTGACCGGAAATGCAACATCGTGTAATCTTGAATGATGCTCTGCATCTTCTAACAAACGGGTGTTGAAGGTCGATTGATTCAGCGCTCAATAGTCATCGTCCAAAAACTTATCTTAAGGAGTTGAGTTGTATGTCACGCCGTTTCCGGTCTAGTCTGGCAATTTTAGTCTTTTTTATCTTCGTGGCTGCCCTGCTCCCCTCGGCTGCACTGGCAGAAGATGTGGTTCATATCGTCCAGCCCGGCGAGACATTATATCGCATCGGCCTGCACTACGGCATCGGGATGGACGTGATCGCACAGGCAAATAACATTAGTAATCTTTCGCAGATTTTTTCAGGCCAGGAGCTAATCATCCCTGATCTGAGCGAAGCCGTTGAAAATCCGCTGATTGCTGCCGAGCCGATCCACCATGTTATCCAACCCGGTGAGACACTTGCCAGTATCGCCAATAAATATGGACTGACTGTTCAACAACTCGCTCAACTCAACAATATCACCAACCCGGATCGCATTTTGCGCGGCGACACGCTGACAGTCTTCGCGCTGACTCCAGAAACAACAACACCTGTTACAGAGGCAGAAACCGTTACCGAGCCAGAAACGGCAGCGGAAGTACCCGTTGAACCTATCGTCAATGGCACGTCGTATGTGATCCAACCCGGCGAAACGTTGGCGATGATCGCACAGCGCAACGGCATTACCTGGCCCGCAATTGTGCAGGCGAATAATATCAGCGACCCGAATCAGGTTCAGGTCGGTCAAACGATCATCATCCCCACCGCCGATAGCATTACCGATCTTGGGATTATCAGTGTTCCGGTATCGCTGCTGCCTGCGCCTGCCGCCACGATCCTCGTCGGCAAGCAGATTATCGTCGATCTCAGCGATCAACGGACTTATGCTTACGAAGATGGCAAGCTGGTGCGCAACGTATTGTCCTCGACAGGTCTGCCCGCCACCCCAACGGTACGTGGTAATTACACTGTTCAGCGTAAATACGAATCACAGTTGATGACCGGCCCCGGATACTATCTGCCCAATGTGCAGTGGATTATGTATTTTTACGCGGGCTATGCGCTGCATGGAACCTATTGGCATAACAATTTCGGCCAGCCCATGAGTCATGGATGTGTCAATATGCCGAACGATGAGGCGCTGTGGTTTTATGAATGGGCACCAGTGGGGACACCTGTTTTAGTACAGGTGTAAGATTTCGAATTCTGTAGGGGCGCATAGATGCAGTTTAAGAATTAAATCAGGAGTTTAACGTATGGTCTGTAGGGGCGAGGCATGCCTCGCCCCTACGAGGTTTATACGCCGCTGAGTCCCAACTCCTGGGCGTGATCCTGCATCGCCTTCAGGACAAGCGGAACGTGGAATTCCCATAAATCTACATTCAGCGATTCAGCGCCCCTCTCCGTATCTTCGCGGTTGACCCCTGCGGCAAACGTTTTGTCGCGCCATTTCTTGCGGATGGATTTCAGTTCAACATCCTGAATATTTTTTGACGGACGCACCAGCGTTACTGCTGTGATGAGGCCTGTCAGCTCATCAACGGCGTACAAGGCTTTATCGCGCAGAGTTGTGCGGTCATGCTCCGCCAATGGCCCATGACTCAGGATCGTGCGAATCTCTTCCTCACCCAGGCCGCGCTCACGCAAAATCGGCGCACCATCCATAGGGTGTTGTTCAAGTGTCGGGTGAATTTCCCAATCAAAATCGTGCAGCAAACCCACTAAGCCCCAGCTATCCGGGTCTTCGCCATAGTGCTGTGCGTAGGCACGCATGGCAAACTCGACTGAGAGCATGTGTTTGCGCAAGCTGTCCGACTGCACAAATTCGCATACAATTTCCCATGCCTGATTGCGTTCCATTTATTTCTCCTTGAGGGTGTCGTTTCCAAGAATCACAGAGGATGCCATTTCCAAGAATCATAAGCGAGGCTTATTCAGACGCGATCATTCAGAGCAAACTTTTATGGCGCGAGGGGCATTAGATTCAAATACATTCACGCTGATAATCAGAGGTTCGCCAATTCGAATCTGACCCGGTGTGCGTAGTTCCCATATGCCTCGGTGTATGCCACCCGTTCGCGGCGTTTTGCCCTGGAAGCACAGCACAATATCCTCGCTGGGATTCACACGCTCCCGCAGGAAAATTGGGCGGGCATCAAAATCCTCATCGCGAATGAAGACAAACGCCGTGTTACGCTCCCAGGCGCAGTTGCCCGTGTTCAGCAGCGTAATCGCCCGTTCGTAGTCCGTGTTGGCGGTATAGTAATCGCTGTCGGTTGGGTTTTGGTCAACGATCTGATATTTAAAATCGCATGCGGCAGTCGTCACCGTTTGCATTTCCCAGAACTGTGTGGCTGCAACCAACGTTTGTGTCAAATCCGGCGTTTGTGTCAGCGTGACCGTTGGTGTTGAGGTAATCGTGGGGGTCAGCGTGATCGTCGGTGTCGCTGTTGACGTTGCCGAGGGTGTCACGGTTGGTGTCCGCGTTGGCGTGAGCGTTGGTGTATAGGTCGGCGTATCCGTCGGTGAGGATGTCATGCTCGGCGTAATGGTCGGTGTCGTGGTTGAGGTTAACGTCGGCGTATCTGTATCTGTCGATGTGGCGGTTGAGGTCGGCGTATCAGTTGGTGTGTCCGTTGTGGTCGGGCTTAACGTCAGAGTCGGTGTGAGTGTGCTGGTACTGGTTGGTGTCACAGTTGCCGTGAGCGTAATGGTCGGTGTCGCGCTGGGTGTCGGGCTTGCGAGAAAAGCCAGCGCCGGAAAAACACCATTCGCCATCCCAAACCAATATCCACCCACCAGGATAATTCCGGCTGTGATCCCGCCCGCCAGCCACATGGGAAAGCGGCGGCGCGGCGGTGGCATGTCAATGGTCATCTGGTCGAATGGGATGGTGAGCGAAGAAGCCGTGTCATATTCGCTCGGCATCGTCTCTATCTCAGCCAACGCTTTTGGCGCTTCGATACTTTCGCCACGCTCGACCCGTTCCAGATCGGCGATCAGGTCGTTCGCGTTTTGATAACGATCTTCAGCGTCTTTCGCCAACAAACGCCTGATGAGGAAATCAACCGCCTCTGGATAGGCCGGGTTGAAATCCCTGACCGAGGGTATAGGCGCGTTCAGATGTCGCAGGATAACTGCTAGCGGTGCATCCGCATCATAGGGTAACTTGCCGGTGAGCAATTGATACAAAATCACGCCCAGCGAATAGAGATCAGATCGCTCATCACCTGCTTCACCCAAGCCCTGTTCAGGAGCCATGTACGCGGGTGTGCCGACCATCCCGCCGCTGGCCGTAAATTGTGAGCCGACGACGATTTTAGCGATTCCGAAATCCGTCAGCACAACACGGTTATCGCGGTCAATCATCAGGTTAGCAGGCTTCACGTCGCGGTGAATCATGCCGCTTTTATGGGCATAGGCCAGCGCACTGGCAGCCTCGCGAATAATACGCAGTGATTCAAGAAATGGAAGTTCTTTGCCGTTTTCCGACTCTTGTGTCAGGCGTTCTTTCAGAGTTGATCCTTCGATCAACTCCATCACCATATAGTAGCTTTCGCCCTCGGTGTCAAAGTCAAAGTCGTAGACCTGGACAATATTGGGGTGCTTCAGACGCGCGACATTTTGCGCCTCGCGCAGAAAACGACTCTTGAACTCCGGGTCGTCTGCCAGAAATGCGTGCAGAACTTTAATCGCGACGTAACGGTCAAGGTTAGCGTGATAACCACGATATACCTCGGCCATACCGCCGCGTCCCAGGCGTTCAAGTATGTCGTATTTTCCTAGCTTTCGGTTTGCCACGAGTAGTGAAAACGCCTTATGATGTACTGCTGAGTCAAATTAAGCAAACGTTGTGATTTTTGAGCCTCAGTATACTGCATACAGGAACGACCCGCCAATTAATAGTCCTTATTGCAGTCTGAAAATCCACTATCTGGTCAGCACCAATAGTGCCAACCAGTAGTGGCAATGTCATCTAGCCAGCAGCAGCGATCCCCTTGATCCCGCCTGTCGTCATCTCATACGCATTCAGCGCTTTGTCGGCTTCTTCCGCAGTCAGATAGCCGAGTTCAACGACGATCTCGCGAATGCTGCGATTTTCCGCCAATGCTTTCTTAGCCACTTCCGCGCCCTTGTTGTAACCGATAATCGGGTTCAGCGCTGTAACTAAAATAGGATTCTTCGCCAGCCAGCTTTCGGCCTTCTCGCGGTTGATAATCAACCCAGCGACGCACTTCTCGGTAAAGGCATTCACCGCGCCGATCATAACGTGCATCGACTCAAAGAGATTATGCGCGACAATTGGCATCATCACGTTCAATTCCAACTGCCCTGCCTGCGCACCCATCAAAATCGTGAAGTCGTTGCCCATGATATGGTACATCGCCATATTGAGCATTTCGGCCATCACGGGGTTAACCTTACCGGGCATAATCGACGAACCGGGCTGCACGGTTGGGCAAGTGATTTCTGCCAAACCCGTTGTCGGCCCACTGGCGAGGAGGCGAATATCGTTAGCGATGCGTGTAAAATCCTGGGCAGCGGTGCGCAGTGCGCTTGAGAAAAAGGTCGCATCCTGGAGCGACTGCATCGACTCAAACAGGTCGTCGGATTCGTAGACGGTGATTCCGGTCAGCGCCGTAATTTTCTGGATCATGCGCGGGTGATATTCTTCGTGCGCGTTCAAACCTGTACCGTTGGCAGTACCGCCGATACCCAAACGCCGCAGCCCTTCCGCAGCCATCCTGATTTTTTCGATGTCGCGCTCGATGGCTTTGGCATACGCGCCGAATTCCTGCCCCAGGCGGATCGGAACGGCATCCTGCAAATGGGTGCGTCCACTTTTTACCACATCGTCAGCTTCAGCCGCTTTCGCGCGGAAAGCATTGACGCAGCCCTGTAAGCTGGCAACCAGTTCTTCCAAGCGCCACAGCGCACCGAGTCGAATCGCTGTGGGGATCGAGTCATTGGTGCTTTGCGCCATATTGACGTGATCGTTAGGGTTCACAGGCTTTTTGGTGTCATCGAGCTTATAGCCCAAAATTTCATTGGCGCGGTTGGAGATCACTTCGTTGACGTTCATATTATGGCTGGTGCCTGCGCCCGCCTGGAACGGATCAACTACGAAATGCTCGTTAAATTTGCCCGCGATCACTTCGTCCGCCGCCTGCATAATTGCAGTAGCGACTTTTTCGTCCAGCAGCCTCAGGTCAAGGTGAACTTCGGCGGCGGCCCGCTTGATGGTCGCCATGCTCCAGATGAACGCCGGATAGGGTTTCATCCCGCTGATCGGGAAATTCTGAACGGCACGCTGCGTCTGTGCAGCGTAATAGGCGTTGGCGGGTACTTTCACTTCGCCAAGGGAATCTTTTTCAATACGATAGTCGGTCATAGCCAAACTCCGCAAATCTAATCAAATAAAAAGACGCTACAGATTGTAACGCCTTTTTGCGAAATTTTGAACTTACAAAAACGGATTATCGGGCGGCGAATCGATTGGAAACCTGTGCCCGATTAACTACTAACGGGCAGCGTATCGTTTGGAAACCTCTGCCCAATTGACCACATTCCACCACGCCTTGATGTAATCCGGGCGGCGGTTCTGGTAATTGAGGTAGTAAGCATGTTCCCAGACATCCAGGCCGAGAATGGCTTTCTTGCCTTCCATCAGCGGGTTGTCCTGGTTCGGGGTCGAGGTGATGCTCAGGCTGCCGTCGCTGGCGACGACCAACCATGCCCAACCAGAGCCAAAGCGTGTGGTTCCGGCCTTCGCAAAAGCCTCTTTGAAAGCATCCAGACTGCCGAATGCCTTGTCAATGGCGGCGGAAAGTTCGCTGCTGGCGGCGCTGCCACCGGGGGACATAATTTCCCAGAACAGCGTGTGATTCCAGTGACCACCACCGTTATTGCGGACGGCGGGGCGAATCGCTTCCGGCAGGCTGTCGATGGACTTGAGCAGTTCTTCCAGCGACTTGCCTTGCAGGTCAGCATGGGGTTCAAGCGCGGCGTTCAGGTTGTTGACATAGGTCTGGTGATGCTTGCCGTGATGAATTTCCATCGTGCGAGCGTCAATGTGCGGTTCAAGCGCATCAAATGCGTAAGGTAGTGATGGCAGAGTAAAAGCCATATCTAAATTCTCCTTTAGATTTATTTCACGATAACAAACATCATTTATAGTATCACAAACAGTTTAAGGAATCGAAGGAATCTAGACCTTTGGACAGTTAGAATCCCGTAAAAAATTTCATGATGTTCGGACTCTATTGGTGCTTTGACCGCCGTGCGATCTGGTGATAGCATTATCCTGTTCACGCGCCAAAGTTCAATAAATGACTGAAGTTCTGAAATCTCCCCCGATCCGTTGGCAAACTTATGCTGTGCTGGCTGTTGGTATTGCAGCCGTTGCGCTGGCAGCAATTTTTATTCGGCTTGCACAGGATGAAGGCATTTCTTCTCTGACCATTGCCGCGTCGCGCCTGGGAATTGCAGCGCTTATCCTGACACCGCTTACACTCCCGCGCTACGCAGCGCACATCCGCCAGCTTAACCGCAGAGATATTTTACTGGTGCTGGTTTCCGGCATTTTTCTGGCAATTCACTTTATTATGTGGATCAAATCGCTCGAATATACCAGCGTCCTCATCAGCGTCGTCCTGGTAACGACTACGCCTTTGTGGAGCGCGGTGATGGAAGCGATTTTCCTGCACATGAAGCTTAATCGCATGATTTTGTGGGGGTTGGTGATCGGGCTAGGCGGCAGCATTGTCATCAGCCTGCCAGGAGGCGCAATTGACCTCGGCAGCAATCCCATACTCGGCAGCCTGCTTGCAATCGGTGGCGCAATTACCGTTGCGGTCTATTATGTAATCCGGCGCACACTGCACACCAAACTTCCCCTGCTCCCCTACATCTGGATGGTTTACGGCATCGCGGCAATCGTTGCGCTCGCTGTTGTCATCATAACGGGAACACCCATCAGCGGATTCAGTTCACAGGGTTATCTTTGGTTAGTGGCATTGGCGCTCGTCCCCCAGTTGATCGGGCATACCTCGTTCAATTATGCGTTGGCACATCTTTCGGCTACTTACGTCGGCATCGCGTCGCAGCTTGAGCCAGTCGGCAGCGCCCTGATCGCTTTTTTCGTGTTTGCTGAGGTTCCACGTCCGTTGCAGATTGTGGGCAGCATCATTATTTTGGTCGGCGTTACGTTAGCAAGTTTTGGTCAATCAAGTTCGGAATGACTATACGCAGTACCTAAAGACTAATAAAGGTTAATAGAGGTTAAGCATGGCAGGAGCTGAGGCAGTTGAATTTGCGCAGCCACAGTGGCGACCCTACGCGATTTTAGGCGCTGGCATTATTGTCGGTTCTATCGGCGTGATTTTTATCCGCGAGGCGCAGCTTGAAGGCATTCCAACAATGGCACTGGTCGCCATTCGGATGCTCATCGTGACTGTGCTGCTCACCCCCAGAATTTTGACTCACCATCTGCCGGAAATTCGCGGCCTGAGGCCCAGGGATTGGCTTTTGATCGGGTTCGCGGGCGCAAATTTTTCAGTCCAGCTTATCTTTTCGTTTGAAGCATTGAATCATACAAGCGTTCTGATCGCCAGTGTTATCGGAAGCTCTGTTCCGCTGTGGGTTGCACTGCTGGAGCGATTTATCCTCAAAACACATATTAACCGCTATGTCGCGAACGGTTTGCTGCTGGCGATGGGCGGCGGCATCATCATTTCACTCTCGGCCTTAAGCGGCGGCGGTGCGGGCGGCGGTGATAATCCGCTGTTAGGGGGTTCGCTGGCGCTGTCGAGCGCGATGCTGGCAGGCGCCTATTTTATCGTCGGGCGCACGGTGCGCTCACGCACGTCATTTCTGACCTACACCTGGCTAGTATGCTGCTTCACCGCTGCGACAACGCTGGTAATTTGCCTTTTTACAGGCGTATCACTGACTGGACACAGCACCGAAGGCTATTTCTGGGTGCTTTTAGTCGCGCTCGGCCCGCAGCTCGTCGTCCAGTCTTCCTACAATTACACCCTGGCCTATTTACCTGCGACGTTTGTCAGCCTCACCGGACAAGTGATGACCGTCGGCAACGCAATCGCGGCCTACCTTGCCTTCTCGCAGGTTCCGCGTCCCTTGCAGATTTTCGGCGGTGCGATCATCCTCGCGGGGGTCACGATGGCGACTATCGGCCAAAATCGTTCTCTCAAAAAACCCATCCATGACGAGCACTGAAGCCTTACTCTATAATAAAGAGGCGTTATGGCAGCGATCCATCCTAATGATTGCTATCGGTGTCGCTGTTGGCTCAAGTTCTCCGATTCTCGCACGGCTGGCGCAGGAAGAAAATGTGCCATCTCTGGTCATTGCTGCCGCGCGGCTGTGCTTATCGGCGCTGTTTTTGACACCCTTTACACTCAATCGCTACTCCGCAGAGATACGCCAACTCAGCCGCCGTGATTTGATACTCGCGGCGATTGCGGGTGCGATGCTAGCACTCCATTTCATCCTGATTTTTCTCGCATTTGAGCGCACCAGCATTTTGATCGCAGGCGTGTTAGCCGGGTCAAGTCCGTTGTGGGTCGGCCTTCTGGAAGTTTTTGTCCTCAAAGCGAAACTTGGACGCATGGTGTGGTTGGGTCTGTTCGTGGCGATTATCGGCGGCACGATCATCGGCTTTTCCGGCAACAGTGGGGCTGGCGGGGCTGGCGGCAATTCACTCTTAGGCGATATGCTTGCGCTCGTCAGCGCGTTATGCGTGGCGGTTCACCTGATTGTGGGGCGTTCACTGCGGCAGCATACACCCGCATTTTTATACATCTGGCTGGTCGGCTGTTTCGCGGGGCTGACATCGCTGGTCGCGCTGGTGATAACTGGCACACCGATTATAGGCCATAGCAACGAAGGGTATTTGTGGCTCATTTTGCTGACGCTTGGCCCACAGTTGATCTCCCAGACAGCCTTTAATTATGCACTGGCTCATGTCCCGGCGACATTTATCAGCATCGTCGGTCAGATTGTTACCGTTTTCAGCGCGGTTTTAGCCTTCCTGCTCTTTCAGGAAATGCCGCGATCCCTGCAAATTGTCGGCAGTGTTATCGTCATTATCGGTGTGGTTATGGCGCTCAGACATAAATAACCATCGTTCAACGTTTTTGCAGCGCTATACCGAGATAGCTTGCTGGCCCCGGCCAGATGTCAAATTTTGGCATATCCTCCGGCAGCATCACGGGTTGCAGGAGTGTCGTCAGCGTACCATCCTGCGCCATCTCTTGCAGCGTATACTCGACCAACAGCCGGAAATCAAGGTCATTACGCGGTACACCAAAGGCGACATATTCGCGCGTATACCAGGGGTCACAGTTGGGACAGCGAATCGTCAGCCGGAAATCATCGGGACGCGCCTGCACAACTGGAATGAGCTTCAGGCTGTCGCCAAAAGCGACATCGGCGTTTTCGTCATCAATCAAGTAGATTGGCACATCCTGTTCGCGGATCATCGTGTAAATATTGACGGCGGTGTTCACGCTGCTGGCAAGCGCATTTACCTGGTCAGCCGAACCCGGTTCGCTGGCGTAGATACCCACCCATTTACCGCCGCGCAGCTCGTTAAAGCTCTCAACCGTGTCATTTTTTCTGACCATCAGCCGATCACCATGTAAAAAGTAGGCGCTTGTGAAATCGGCGCGGTCTGCCCACGCCCAATCCGGTTTGACACCGACGGCAATATCGGCCTGCCCCGCCGCCAGCAAATCCATCGCATTCGCGGCGCTGTCGGGCAGATATTCAGCGGTTGCGCCCCAACGCGAGACGAGCGCTTCGATAACAGCACGATTAGCAGCATAGAGACGGCGTTCGCTCTCTGGCGCATCCTCGGCAACGGTTGAAAATCCGGCAACGCGAATCGTCTGCCCAGCCTGAATACGTGGAATAACATATTGAGTCGGATAGGGAATATTCGGCTGGAATTGGTCAGGCTTTGGAGCTTCTTCGCCCAGCCCTTCCCACGTGGAAATCAAACCCGGCGGATAAGTCGAGCCGGGGAAATTCGATTGATAAATTTCGTTCATGCGTCCATTTTGCGCGAGATGTTGCAGCGTGCGGTTGACGAGATTGCGCAGACTCACATCCTGACGGCGCATGGCGATGGCATAAGGTTCGGGCATCACTGCATCTTCCAGAATGCGCTGGCTCTCTGGCTTCAGGATTTTTTTGAGTTGTATCTCGCTGCCGATCAGCCCGTCGATTTCACCACTGACCAAACCGACCAAGCCCTGATCGAGCGTCAGATAGGTTTGCACGGTGACGGCGATCCCCGAACGCGACTGCCATAATGACACGGCTTCTTCGGACGCTGTGCCGATCACCACACCGACTTTTCGATTCGCCATGTCTGCAATTCGCGCTGCGCCATCGTCCAGACGCACCAGCATCTTCTGGCTGCCCTGGTAGTAGGTCTGGCTAAATTCGACATCCGAATCAAGCTGGCGCTCATGTACCTGCGCCGCGACCAGGAAATCAACTGTGCCGTTGAACAGCATATCCAGCGCGGTCTGGCGCGTGACTTGAATAAATTCGACCTCTACGCCCCAGGCTTCAGCCATGCTGCGGGCGAGATCAGCATCGAAACCAGCCACTTCGCCGCGAATATTCAAAATGGCAAAAGGGAAAGCGTTGAACAGAATACCGACGCGCACTTTACCGTCACGCTGGATACGCGCAACAGCCGATTCCGAAAGAAGCGCATCGCTGATCCCAGCATCTACTGTTGGGATCGGTGTTGGTGGGACGAGCGTAGGCACTGCTTCCTGCGAGGAAGCTGGGTAAACGCTAAAAATCAGGATAAATGCGAATAAAATTGAACTACAGACACACAGAGGCCACAGAGATTTATTTTTTAGCCCATTCGCAGGATTTCGTAGGGGCGCATCGCGATGCGCCCCTACAACAGGTTGTTTCCCACGCGATCTATGTCCGCGTGTTTGATATTTATTTGTTTTGAGCAGCATCGGAATAAACCCCATATTCTGCGATATAGGTCAGCACGACATCTGGTACGAGATACCGAACGCTCTGACCATGCCGCAGACGATTGACGATTTCAGTGGAGGAGATTTCCAGAACGGGCGTGTCCATCATCACGACACGCCGTTCCAGACCCGGCAGAACCGCGCTGTGCATCCCCGGATCGAGGTTGTCACCGGGACGGCGCATGACAGCCAGTTTGCACAGCGCGATCAATTCCTCTGGACGATGCCACTTGGGAAGGTCACGCAGCGAGTCACCCCCCATGACAAAGTACAACTCCGCGCCAGGGAACTGCGCACCCACCATTTTTACCGTGTCGATAGAATAATGTGGCCCTGGGCGATCCAGGTCGATTCGCGAGAGATCGAAGCGCGTATTACCCGAAATCGCCAATTTCAACATTGCCAGACGGTGCGTGATCGGCGTTTTGGCGCGATTCTGCTTGTGGGGCGGGTCTGCCGCCGGAACAAACAGGAGATGAGTCAAATCCAGTGCATCAATCGAATACTCACCCAGGATGAGATGACCAACGTGAGGCGGGTCAAATGTGCCGCCGAGAATGCCGATTCGCTGCGTCATAACCAGCGCTTATTCTGCCCATTCCAATTCAAAATTGCCAATGTAAACGGTATCGCCGACTTCGACACCCGCTTTTTCGAGAGCATCCGAGATTCCCAACGTTTCGAGGGTGTTCTGGAAGCGCATAACGGCCTCGTCGTAATCCCAATAGGTCATCAACGCCGCACGTTCGATTCGTTTACCGGAGACGCGGAAGCCGCCATCGTCCTCGCGAGTAATCGTAAAGGCGATTTCTTCCTCCGGCAGTTCGTAAACGGGCATTTCAACTATTTCTGTTTCTTCTTCTGGCAGTTCATCCATCGTCTGGAAAACGCGCTGTATCAACTCGCGCACATTGAGCTGCGTGGCGGCTGAAATTTCCAGTACCTCGACTCCGCGCTGGCGTAGTTCAGCCTGGACTTTCGGCCAACTGCTCTGGGCATCCGGCAAATCCATCTTGTTAAAGACGACAATTTGCGGTTTCGTGCCTAATTTTTCGTCATAGAGCGAAAGTTCCACATTGATCTGGTTATAATCCGCCAGCGGGTCAGGATTCGCGCCGTTGAGCAGATGAATCAATACCCGTGTGCGCTGAACATGGCGCAAAAAAGCATGACCCAGGCCAACACCGAGATGCGCCCCTTCAATCAGGCCGGGAATATCCGCCAGAACCAGATCGCGATTATCATAGATCAACACGCCCAGATTCGGCTCAAGCGTCGTAAATGGATAATCGGCAATTTTCGGCTTGGCATTGCTCAAAACCGAAAGCAGCGTCGATTTGCCAGCATTTGGCACACCGACAATTCCCACATCGGCAATCAATTTCAGTTCGAGTCTCAGCCAGCGTTCCACGCCCGGTTCGCCCTTTTCGGCGTAACGTGGCGCTTGATTGGATGCGGTGGCGTAATGCTGATTGCCCCACCCCCCACGTCCACCTTTGGCGACCACGACGCGATCTGTGGGGCGCACGAGATCGGCAATTAACGCGCCTGTCTCGGCATCGCGCACGGTTGTACCCGGAGGCACTTCAATTTCAATCGAATCCGCGCTCAGACCCGTTTTGTTGCTGGAGCCACCGATTTTGCCGGACTCCGCTTTGAAATGGCTTCGTCGTTGAAAGTAAGTCAAGGTATTGAACTTGGAACTCACCTTCAGAATCACGTCACCGCCGTGACCGCCATCGCCACCGGCTGGACCACCACGCGGAACATATTTTTCGCGGCGAAAATTAATCAGGCCATCGCCGCCATCGCCACTTTTTACAAAGATTTTTGCTTCGTCAAACATACCTAACATTCCAACTCTGGTAAATCATCTGGCGCACCTGCTTGATACCAGGCAATCGTCCGGCGCGCACCTTCTCGAAAATCTGTCGGCACGAAATTTAACTCTCTTCGCGCCTTCTCACTGGAAACACGCCAGTTATTATACACATAAGATCGTAAATTGATCGGCCAAAAAGGTTCTGTACCCGTCACCGTAGATAAAGCGGTCAAAACACGCGCTGTTGAAATACCCAACCAGCCCGGAATGGGCAAGCGCGGCCAGTGAAGATGCGCTTCTTCACACACGATGTCAAAAGCCTCACGATGGGAAATCCAATCGCCACAGATATTGTAGATTTCGCCAACCTTCCCATATTCCAGCGCTTTCATAATCCCCTGCACGACATCGGCAATATAAACCGGGAAAATGATATAACGTCCGCCGTTGACCTGCATGATAATGCCGCGCATCGGGTCTTTGAAAAACAGGCGGTTGAAGGCGTAGTACCCTAATGGGCCGTAATACGCACCGGGACGCAGGACAATCACTGGCACCTGATGATCGTGATAATAGCGAAACGCGATCTGTTCACCTTGTAGCTTGCTGTGTTGGTAAGCATCAACGGGCTGTGGCGGATAGGCTTCGTCGATAATTCGGCTGGGATCGGGTTGACCGACAACCGCAACTGTCGAGATATGAATAAAGCGCTCAATGCCGGACTTTGCCGCTGCTGCCAGCAAATGCTCTGTCCCACGCGCATTCGTATCTAAAAATTGACTCTCATCGCCCCAAAAGCGAAACATCCCGCCCGCGTGAATGATATATTGGCAGCCCTGGAGCGATGCCGCGAAGGATTGCGGTTCCAGCAGGTCGCCACGTATCACCTCAACGCCGGAATACCGATTGAGCCAGGTATTCGATTCAGGGTGGCGCGTGAGTACGCGAACCGAATGCCCTGCTCGGCAAAGCGCCGGGATTAAATGGCGACCCAAAAAACCTGTCCCACCTGTCACAAAAATCATAAACATTCCGCCGAGTTCATTGGGGCAAATAAATATATATGCCCATTATCAACATACTGATTGACACAAATACCCATTATCAGCATGGCGCAGAATCTGGCAACGGTCAATTATCAAATGGAGGTTTAATGAACGAGCTGAACGTTTTTACGAAGTTTTAATGAGTGGGCTGAACGCTTTTCAGGGTCATCCAGACATTCTGGCGAAGCTGGGCCATGCTCACGGGCTTCATCAAAAATACATCTACTTTGACTACGGTGAGCGCGAACGCCTGGTTATCTGCCGATGAACTGTGATCGGCAATGACGATAATCGGCAAATTATGGAACGTGCCGACCTCTTTCATTTTTGCCAGCATCTGCCAACCGTGCATATCCGGCAGTTGCAAATCCATCACCAGCAGGGACGGCTCCCAATCTTCCAGAAGTTGCAGGCCTTCGGCAGCACGTGAGGCCTCTTTGATTTCCATTTTCATCTGGACGAACAGATCATGAATCGCCTGTCGCTGCTCCTCATGGCTCGTCACCAGCACCACACATTTTCCCTGCGTCACCGAAGTATCCGTCTGACTGGCAATCAACGTTGCTAAATCAGGCAGTTCTGCCGCGCGTTCCATCTGGCTTCGGTACTGGCTATCGCTATGAGTGGTTTCAATAAACGCAATCGCGGTGTGTCGAAAAACTTCTGGTGCTTTGGCGACAAGGTACTTTTGGGCGCGTTCAGCATCTTTGAGCTGCCAGAAGGGCGCGCCATTTTTCCCCAGAATCGCGATCACATCGCCCCGGTTACGCACCAGAAAATCATTATTGAGGTTCATCGCGACCAGCAGTTTTTCAACTTCGGCCTGACGTGCTTTGGGCAGGGTCGTATTGAGATAATAGGAACGGACTCGATTATGCGGCGCTTCAAGAGTCTTGCTTTCATGATCGAAACGACCAGTTTCGGGCAAGGCGTACAGCCAGACATATTGGCGATTATAATGCTCGACACGCCCGGCTGTTTTAAGCTGATTCAATTCGTAATCGGTTATAGCATGACCAAAATCTTTGTCATCATACACACGATAACGCCCGGTCATCAACTCCTGAACTCGCGCTTCATCCCATTGTACGACAAACGAACCATCAGCCAGGATAAATACCAGTTGCCGTTGAATCGGAGAACCACTTAAGGGCTTGCTCATTGGATTGCAACACGATCACAGTTCGACAAAATATGACGCACAGGCTCGATCAATCAAATCCTTCGTCAGACTTGGCGGGCGATTCAGATAGGTTGCGATGTCAATCAACTGGGAGAGCAGATCGCGCGGGTGAACCATACGCAGATCACGATCATGTTTGATATACCACTCGTTGAGCAGGTACGCCAAACCCTGTTCGTCGTAAGGCACTTTCAAAATGCGACACATGATTTTGAAAATTTCGCGGAATTGATCGTAAGTCGGGTTGCCAACCTCAATTTTATAACGGATACGGCGCAGGAACGCTTCATCCACAAGGTCTTTGGGGTCGAGGTTCGTCGAAAACACAATCAGCACATAAAACGGCACTTCGATTTTACGGCCATTATTGAGTGTCAAAAAGTCAACACCCTTTTCGAGCGGCACAATCCAACGATTGAGCAAATCTTTCGGACGTACCTGCTGGCGACCAAAGTCATCGATGAGGAACATGCCACCGTTGGCTTTGACCTGGAACGGCGCTTCATAAAACTTGTTGACTTCGTTATATACGAGGTCCAGTCCCGCCATTGTCAGCTCGCCACCGACCATAATCATCGGACGTTTGATCCTCACCCAACGTGGGTCGATCACAACACCCGTACCTAATTTTTTCGCATCGGTTATTTCGGAGAGTTCGTGGTTTACACTGTCGTAAACCTGGACAATCTGCCCGTCCACATCAATGGCGTAGGGAATCCAGATGTCATCGCCAAGAATCATACGTCCGATTTTTTCTGAAATCGTCGTTTTACCATTTCCGGGTGGGCCGTAGAGGAAAATCGAGCGACCCGAATTGACCGCAGGGCCAACTTTACTGAGCATTTCATCGGAGATCACGAGGTTGGTCATAACCTTGCGCAAATCTTCCTGATGAACAATAAGCTTTTTGCGATTCTGCTCTTTAGCAGATTCGATATACATCCGCAAGGGCACAGGCGCAGGCCCGGCGTATTGCGAACGTTCCATTGCCTCACGCGCTTTATCTGCCCCTTTTTCCGAGATCAGATATTGAAAAGCTGATTCGCCAAAGCCTGATTGTCCACGTACTTCGACAAATTTCTCGCGCTTCAAAAATTCCATAATGGAGTCTAACACGCCTGTATAAGGCAGTTTGACGATATCAGAGATCGCGTGACCAGGCATCACACCGCCAAAATACAACACTTTTAGAACCAGGTCAGCAATGCCTAGTTGGTTAAGGCCTGTATCCTGGATAGAGCTAATGGTCGGCGGCATCCAGCCAGAACTTCCAAGCGAATCCAATTCACCCGTAGGGCGTGGTTGTCCACTTAAACTTTTAATCTGAGAAGGCCGCTGGGTATTTTCAGTCATAAATAATTCCCTCGCACGTAAAATTTCGATTGGCGAATCGAATCAAGAGTTATCATAACACGACACGCTTATGTCTGTGTTGAGATTCATCACTATTTGCAATGACAAAATCAATCTGTAATGATTTTCTAACTGAGATGAAACACCATTTTGGGTTTGCTAAGGATAATATAACAACAAATTGGCTGTTTGCCCTTGAGCAAATGCCAACTTCAAGATAGAGTTAGATGATTATGACAGCAAAAATCTATCTAACTCAAGTATTTCATCTTATTCGTAGGATTGAATCATTTCTATGATAGACCGAATTCAATGGTTAGGACATGGGAGTTTTGTCATACAAGGGCCCCCGCTGATCTATATCAACCCCTGGCGGGTAGCCCGTAGTACATTCCACGCAGACGTTATCCTCATCAGCCACGACCATTACGATCACTGCTCTCTCGCAGACATCAACAAATTGCGTGGCCCGGATACCCAGGTCATTGGCAGTGAGCGCGTTGCCAGAGAGATTGACAACTGCATCGTATTACGTCCCTGGCAATGTCTGATGATTGATCGCGCCAGTATCAAAGCCGTTCCCGCCTATTCCCCTGATGATTGGCGGCATCCAGCTCGTGATGGCGGTCTGGGATTCGTCATTTCGCTGAATTACTACGACATCTACTACGCTGGCGACACCCAGATTATTCCAGAAATGGAACGTGTCAAGCCAGACATCGCGATCTTGCCGATTGATGGTAAAGGAACGCTCTCAGTCGATGACGCGGTGCAGGTCGTCAAACAGATGCGTCCACGTTGGACGATTCCCAGCAATTGGGGGCCAACCAGCGAAGGTGCGACACGCCTCGATGCGCAGACCTTTAAGAACCAACTCGAAGGTCAGTCTGAAGTCCTTATTCTGCCGCAAATGTTATAAAAAAATATCCTGCTGCAAATGCTCGTAAATACTGTAGGAGAAATAATAAGGGCAGGTCTAAGACCTGCCCTTACAGAGTGATTACGTTTTGTTTTTGCGTCTGATTACGCAGCCGGATACAGTTTCCCGTTATCCTGCCATTTCAGAGGTACGTTCTTGTCGTCATAAATCTGCGGACGCGCCAGACCTTTGATAACATCACCGTTAATGACAACTTTGCGAATTTGACCGCCGCTGCCCGGTGTTTCGAACATCACATCCAGCAGGGTCATTTCGATTACCGAGCGCAATCCACGCGCACCTGTGCCACGAAGCATCGCCATCTCTGCTGTTGCCACCAATGACGAATCTTCAAAAATCAATTCGACATTATCCAGCCCAAGCAGGTATTTGTACTGGCGGGTAAGCGCATTCTTCGGCTCAACCAGAATGCGCATCAACGCTGGCAGGTCAAGCGGGTCTGTGCTCACCAAAACAGGCATACGTCCCACAAATTCAGGGATCAGGCCGAAAGCCATCAGGTCTTCGGGAATCACCTGCCGCAGCAGAGCAGCGGTATCGTGTTTTGTGCGCCCCAATGGTGATTGGAAGCCCAGCTTACCCTTCTCACCGACACGTTTCGCGACATGATCTTCAATGCCGTCGAACATCCCACCACAGATGAACAGGATACCGGAGGTATCGATCTGCAAGAATTCCTGATGGGGATGCTTACGTCCACCCTGCGGCGGAACATTGGCGACTGTGCCTTCCACGATTTTCAACAGCGCTTGCTGCACACCTTCGCCCGATACATCGCGGGTGATCGACGGATTATCGTTGGATTTGCGCGCGATCTTGTCGATTTCATCAATATAGATGATGCCCTTTTCGGCCCGCGCAATGTCGCCGTCCGCAGCCTGAATGAGGCGCAGCAGGATATTTTCGACATCCTCGCCAACGTAACCCGCTTCGGTCAGAGCCGTCGCATCGGCGATGCAGAACGGCACATCCAGAATACGTGCCAGCGTTTGTGCCAGCAGCGTTTTGCCGCTGCCTGTCGGGCCGATCATCAGGATATTACTTTTGTCCAATTCCACATCGCCCGCATTCTTTGCCGCCTGGATACGTTTATAGTGATTGTAAACAGCGACACTGAGAACGCGCTTGGAATGATCCTGACCAACCACGTACTCGTCCAGGTGCGTCATGATTTCACGAGGCGACATCAGGCGTTCAATGTGAAACTCCGAGGTCGCTTCCTGGGTGACATTATCTTCGTGCAAAATGTGCTGACAGAGATCAACACAATAATTGCAAATGAAAACGTTATCGGGGCCAGCGATCAAGCGCTCAACTTCGTCATGCTCTCTGCGACAAAACGAACAGCGTTGCTCACCAGGAGATCCATGCTTCACCGATTATTTGCTCCCTAATTTCTGAGTTTCCAGAACGGTGTCGATCAAACCATACTCGACAGCCTGAGCCGAACTCAGATAAATATCACGGTCTGTATCACGCTCGATCACGTCTTTTTCCTGGCCTGTGTGCTGGACAAAGACATCAATCAGGCGGTCTTTCAGGCGCATAATTTCATTGGCCTGGATCACGATGTCCGAAGCCTGACCCTGTGCGCCACCAAGTGGTTGGTGCATGTGGATGGTCGCGTTCGGGAGTGCATAGCGCATCCCATGAGCGCCTGCGGTCAAAAGCACGGTACCAAAGCTCGCTGTCAAACCAATCGCAACGGTACTGACAGGAGCAGAGACCTGCTGCATCGCGTCATAAATCGCGAGACCAGCGTACACCACCCCACCGGGCGAGTTGATATACATATTGATAGGACGCTCTGGGTCCTGACCGTTGAGATACAGTAGCTGCGCGACCATCAAGTTAGCGATCTGATCGTTAATCGGCGTACCCAGAAGAACGATGCGCTCTTTCAATAACAGAGAATAAATGTCGTAGGCACGTTCGCCCCGGCTTCCCTGCTCAATCACCATCGGAATTACATTACGAACATCCATGTTAAGATGCTTCTCCTTATTCTGAAACTTCACCCGATTCTGTTGATGCGGGCGCTGCACTCTCCGTTGGCGCAGGCTCGGCATCCGAAACTTCACCTTTGGCAATCGCTGCGATCCGATCATTGATCGCGCGAGTGGTCAAATCATTACGCAGGTTTTCCCGCGCATCTTTACGACCATAAAACTTGCGGAAGGCATCGGCCTGTTCACCAAATTGGGCGACGACCTTTTCGATTTCTTCATCGATTCGCGCATCGTCAATTTCGACTTTTTCCGCTTTGGTCAATTCTTGCAGCACTAATGAGTGTTGTATGGTTTCAACTGCCTGTCCACGATATTCATTCCGCAGGTCTTCCAGCGTTTTCCCTGTGATTTTCATGTAATCGTCCAGTGTGATACCACGCTGGCGCAGATCGCTATCGACGTGTTGCAAAAGATGTTGAATCTGATCCTCGACCAGCGCTTCCGGGAAGGCAACCGTCGCCTGATGAATCATCTCATGCAAAACCTCATGAGCGTATTCAGACTGAGCGCGTTCATCAGCCGTCTTTTGCAGATTTTCGCGCGTTCGAATGCGCAGTTCCAGCAGCGTCAGCGGCTTTTCTTCGCTCTCGGTCACACGTGCGGCAAAATCATCATTGAGCGCAGGCATCGTCATCGTCTCGATCTTTTTGACGGTGACATCAAATTTGACGTGACGACCCGACAGATTTTGAAATTCTTCTTCGTCTTCGGGATAGGTCAATTCAAATTCACGACGTTCATCGACTGTCGCACCGACGAGTGCGTCCGTGAAACCTGGCGCAGGCTCACGGTCTGGCGACAGCAAGAACATGATTTCGTCGCGCTGGATAAACACCTTGTTTTCCGACTCAGCTTCTTCAGCCTCGTCATTTTCTTCGGCTGCGTCGGCTGCTTCAGCTTCCGTTTCAGCCTCATCTGCCGCCGGATCTTCATCAAGGAATGTTCCGGTAATGCTGACCGTGACCCGATTTGCAGCGGCTACAGGTTGATGACTTTCCTCAATGACCGCCAAACGCTCGCGCATCGTCTCGATTGCGTCATCGACAGCCTTATCATCCACGATGGCTGCTTCATAGGGTACACGCACCGAGCGATAATCGCCGAGCGTTACCGCAGGCTGAAGCGGCACAATGAACTGGAAGGTTGGCTGAGGCTCTGCCTTGAAATCTTCTAATGAGCCAGGGCCATACGGTTCGATCTCCGATTGGTCGAGGGCATCTTTGTAAATTTCATTGCCCAGGACATCAACGGCATCTTCAAGAATAGCGCCCTCACCCAGGTAGCTCATCAGCACCTTATAAGGGGCTTTTCCTTTACGGAAGCCCGGAATATTGACCTTTTTGGCAAGGCGGCCAGCAGCGGTTCGCTTGGCCTTTTCGAGACGCTCATTATCCACTTCAACAGTGAAACGGGCGGTATGATTTTCGAGGCGTTCAGTTTGAATATTCAAGTGTAAATCCTTACAGGCGTGTATCGTGGAACAGAATGATTATAGCATCAGATAATGCCGAGATGCTATCAGCGTTTTATTAGAATAGACCGTAATGTAGTTCGTGAAACGAAAAGGCGCGATGATGCGCCTTTTGATAGCATCTTTGAGGAGGAAGGGATATTAACCCAGCGCAACGGATTTTATTGGCATCCCAGACCTCTTATCACCAGCAATTTGTTATCGCATCATTAAAACAAATCACCTGATAAGGCATTTTACGCGAAAGCGATACGGAAATCAACGTCCGGCTGGTTCGCAAATTGAAAGCTTTTCAACACCCGCACTTATATTTCGCAATACCATTTGTCATGCAGAGGTTCAGTTCTAAAGTCGGTCAACCGCCATCACTTTCTCCGGCGCTTTGGTCAGCGGCAGCTCAACAATAAAGGTACTGCCCTGCCCTAACTTACCATCGCTGGTAGCATTGATATGCCCCCCATGCGCTTCGACAATCGCCTTGACAATCGCCAGCCCCAATCCTGTCCCACCCGTGTCGCGATTCCGTGAAGCATCCACACGATAAAAACGCTCAAAAATATAGGGGAGATGTTCTGCGGAAATACCGTTGCCTGTGTCTTTAATCGACAACCGTAGCATATCACCGATGTGTTCTGTGCGTATCGTAATTTGTCCACCCTGCGGCGTATGCACCAGCGCATTATTCAGCAAATTATGCAGCACTTGGGACAAGCGTCCGCTGTCCGCCATGAGCAGGGGCAAGTCAGGCTGCATATCTACTTTGAGCGTCACACCTTCGGCCTCAGCCAACGATTCAAACTTAGCAGCCGTCGAATTCACCAATTCATCGACCTGCACCGGAAGCAGATTGAGGGGAAGCTGCTTCGCCTCAGCCTGACTGAGTTCATGCAGGTCATTAACCAACCGACTGAGCAACCGTGTCTGGTCATAGAGGCGAGCCACTTCAGGCTTATCCATCGGGTATACATCGTCCAGAATCGCCATCAGATTGCCTTGCAATACCGTAAGCGGTGTCCGCAGTTCGTGGGCAACATCCGCGACCAGATTACGTCGCAGCTTTTCGGTCTGTTCCAGCGCCGATGCCATCTCGTTAAAGGCACGCGCCATCTCCGCGACTTCTATCGTCCCTTCGACTTTCACGCGACTGCTGAGATTCTGCGCCCCGATAGCACGTGCGGCCTCTGCCAATCGTCTCAGCGGCGCGGTCAGACTCCGGCTCATCATAACACCGAAGAAAACGCCGACCACGCCCCCCATCAAGCCTATCGTCAGCAGGATGGTGCTTAAGCCTTCCAGCACAAGCCGGGATTGTCGCGGCTGAATATCGAGCGACGGCTCTTCCAGAATGACATAGCCTTTTGCCTCGCCCTGGACGACAATGGGGGCGATAAATTGCGCACTCACAACATCGCGCATTTGCCCTACCAGATTGTGCGATGTAGCATAAATAATCTGGCCCTGGTCATCAATTATCAAAAGAACCAGCCCAAGCCTCGGCCCTATGTATATTTCTTCGCTATTTTGCGATAACGAATCTTCCAGGCCATCCCAACTTTGATGTTCGGTGTAATATACTTCCAGGCGATCAATCAGACCATCCGGCGCTTGCAGCTCGTCCAAAATAATCGATTCACGGATACCGCTGCGTGCGATGAAACCACTTGCCACAACAAGGATGGCAACGCCAAGCATAACGACAGCACTGAATGCCAGACTTAAACGGACCCACAAACGATTCATGTCTATGGCCCTACGAGCCGATAGCCAACGCCGTAGATCGTCAGGATATAGGTGGGATGCTTGGGATCAGGTTCGATTTTCTTGCGCAGATTTTTGATGTGGCTGTCGAGTGTGCGCTCGACACTCTCATAATCGTAGCCCAAACTTTTTTCGATCAAATCGGTGCGTGTCAGGGCATAGCCGGGGTTTTCCATCAGGACGCGCAGCAGCTCAAACTCAGTTACTGTCAGATCGACGGGTTCGGTATCCACGATGACCTCGCGCCGCCCCAAATCCATGAGCAGGCCGCTGCATTGCAAAATCGTGTCCACATCCGGTTTACTATCTCCCTGCGTCCGGCGCAGCACCGAACGAACCCGTGCGACGACTTCACGCGGATTGAAGGGTTTTGTCACATAATCATCCGCGCCGAGTTCGAGGCCGATAATTTTTTCGCTGTCCTCGATTCGCGCCGTCAGCATGATAATCGGCATACTGCGGAGCGCGGCGTCATTTCGAATCGTGCGCGTGATGTCCCAACCATCATGGTCAGGCAGCATCAAATCCAGAATCATCAGATGCGGGCGTTCATGCCGTGCAATGTGCAGAGCCGTCTCACCATCATAGGCGGTCAATACCTGGTAATGTTCTTTTTCCAGGTAAGCGCGTACCAACCTCACAATTTCTCGATCATCGTCCACAACCAGTATTCGTTGAATTGTGTTCGAAGTGGTCATACTATTCCTCGCAAATTTTATAGCGTTATTGACTTTGTTACTCCACTCTGACAGGAAGATCAGCGCAGCCTGGGCCAAGCGTCAGGTAATCACCGTTGACCCAGCCTGTTTGTGCCTCATATTGAACCAACCACCAGGTTGACGCTTCATTCCGGGCGCTCACGTTGAGCGTTGTGCTGCTGGGGATTGTCAACAAGAGTTGATTATCCATACTCGCGCCATCCCGCAGATTAAGATTATTCTCGACCAGCGCTGCACAGGTTGATAGCCGCACCGCCGTCGCTGGTTGCGATTCGTTCGTGATCGCGCCGGTTGTGGGCGAAACCAGCACATAAGGCGTATTGGTTGGGGTCGGCGTGGCGCTGGGAATGCGGGTAGGGGTTGGGCTTACTTCCAAAGCAATGCTACCCGGTGTATTGGTCGGCATGAGTGGTGCTGGTGCTGCTTCACTTGAAAGCAGGCGTGTGAAAAGCTGATCATAAATCATCTGCGGCAGTTCACCATTTATGCCCTGTGTGATGATATTTTCCAGATTATCCATCATCATACCCGCCTGTGCCTGTGGAATGCTGCCTGCGGCTGTCGCGGTTTCCAATTGCTCCCGCGCACTATCCGTGATTCCAACGATAACCTGTTCCAGGTCGCCATCCGTATCGTTGACGATGCTGGCAATCGTCTCACCTGCGCTCAGGCGGGCGTTGATCTGGGCGCTTTCCAATCCGGTTTCTTCCACAAGAATTTGCATGGCAGACACAGGTTGGTTTTCGGTGCTGCCACGTGCGCTATCAATGATATTGACCAGACCATCGGAATTGGTGGATGCGCTGCCAAATGCTTGTGTTCCCATCATTGGCGGGAAAGCAGTCAATCGCGAAGCCAGCGGCACAACAAATGTCGCCGCGACAAGCAGCGCACCAATGCCGATCCCAAACACGCCGCGCCGTTGATTAAATTTTCGTCCGGGTTTGCGCAGTTCGATCAGCAAAACAATGAAGCTGATGACAATGACTGCCACCGCGATCCCAAGTGGCGCGCGATTAAGCAGCGCAAGCGGCTGTTCGCTGGCGTTATTATTCACCAGCGCCAGCAGCGGCAGCGTCACGGCGAGAAATGCCAGCAGCGTCTCGAAAAAGCCGACCTTCTCACGCCCCTGTACCGCGCGTATGACGATGATAAGAACGAAAAGCAGCGCGAACAATACGCCCGCCAACAGTAGTAAAATGCCTATCATGATGATCCTCTACTCATACCGGAGCGCTTCAATCGGGTTCAGCCTGGCTGCCCGCTGCGCCGGATAAATTCCAAAGAAAATGCCAACACTAGCCGAGATAATCGTCGCCAGAATCACGCTGGAAAGCTCGACGCGGATCGGTAAATCCGCGACCAGTGCGGCGATCAACGCCACCAGCCCGGCAGCAATCAAAACGCCAATCGCGCCGCCCACCAATGACAACGCCATCGCTTCGATCAGAAATTGAATCACGATGTCGCGATTCTGCGCACCAACTGCTTTGCGCAAGCCGATTTCGCGCGTTCGTTCTGTGACCGTCACCAGCATGATGTTCATCACGCCAATGCCGCCGACCAGCAGCGAAATCCCGGCGACAACGCCCAAAAATATGGTAAACAGGCCAATGATTCCGGTTAAAGTGTCGATAATCGTACCCTGGCTGATGATCAGAAAATTATTCTCGTCGCCGATCCTCACTTCGCGCACACGGCGCAGGGAACGAGCGATTTGTTCGACGGCAGCGTCCACTGTTTCGCTGCTGCGTCCCTGCATCAGGATAAAGGAAACTACGTAATCTCCGTTGAGCATACGCTGACCACCCAAGCGCGTTTGAGCGGTAGTGATCGGCGTGAGAACCACTTCATCCGCATCCGCACCGCCTATGCCCGTTCCACCTTCGTCGAGTACGCCAATAACCTGAAAGCGCACCGCGCCGATACGAATATTGCGACCAATCGGCGATGCGCCATCAAAGAGTCGATTCACGATTTCCTGACCCACGACAGCCACACGCGCACGGGTATCCACTTCCTGTTCATTGAAGAAACGGCCATTCACGACCTGACGACTCTGAATAACAGGATAATTGGAAGACACACCCTGAACTTGCAGTGACATGGTTTTGCCTTCGTAAACAATGACCTGGTTTACGTTAAACTGCGCCATGACCTGAGACACATCCGGCACATTCAGCGAATCCGACAAAGCCTCGACCTCTTTAGTCGTAAAAAAGTCTATTCTGTCGTCTTCATTGGGTATGGGAAGCGCAAAAAGCAGATTCGAGCCGATACTGCTGAACTGGTTAGTGATATAGGCGGATACGCCCTGGCCCGCCGATATGAGCAAAATCACCGCCGCCACGCCAATCGTAATGCCAAGCATCGTCAGCGCCGCGCGAAGTTTGTTCATTTGCAAGCCAACCAGAGCGACTCGAATATTTTCGATAATCGTTGACATGCTTATTCAAACCTCAAAGCTTCAATTGGGCGCATACGCGCGGCACGGTTAGCCGGGTACAGGCCGAAGAAAACGCCGACGAAACTGCTGATGCCCGTCGCCAGAAGTACCGAATCCAGTGTGAGCGAGAGGTCGAGATCGGGGACCAGCGCCCCACCGATCAGCGAAATCAGCCAACCAAGCACGATCCCTAACGCCCCACCGATCAGCGATAACAGGATACTTTCGATCAAAAATTGGCTGAGGATGTCCAGGCCACGCGCACCGACTGCCTTGCGCAGCCCGATTTCGCGGGTACGCTCGGTCACGGAAACCAGCATGATATTCATGATGCCGATGCCGCCCACGAGCAGCGAAATGCCGGATACACCCGCCAGAAAAAGCGTGAGGATGCCTGTGACCTGGGTGATGCTGCTCAGCAGATCGCCCTGATTACTGACTCTGAAATCTTCGTCTCCGCTGTAAATGATGTCATGTGCGCCTGCGAGATAGACCTCAATCGCCGCCATCGACATTTCAATCGCATCTTTTGACTCGACCTGCACCTGCATCTGCGAGACTTTATAAGCGCCACCACGCACACGAGCGTTATCCAAACGGCTCTGCGCGGTACTGATCGGCACAAAAGCTGCCGCGTTCTGGTCAGCACCCGCGCCGCCGGAACGATTTTCCATCACGCCGATAACCGTAAAAATGCGCCCATTGATTTGCAGCGACAAATTAATCGGGTTGAAATTTGGATCGCCGTAGAGGTCTTCAACGGTGCTTTCGCCCAGAACGACGACTCGCGCCGCATCGTTGATGTCCTGCTGGCTGATAAAACGTCCGCCGTCATTCCGGGGCCGCCATTCGTTAACCTCTACATAATTCGCCGTAACGCCATTCAGCGTGAGCGATACACTTTCTGTGCCTGCCAGCAGCGTCCCGGAGACGTTATACTGCGTCGCCACCCGCTGGATACCCGGTAGTCGCGCAATCGCGATGGCTTCCTTGTCAGTCAGGGGCTGAATGACGGTGCGCGTACCGCTGCTTGGCCTCGTTGAAGAAACCGTGAGCGTATTTGCCCCCAGGCTTGTAAACTGCCCCGATACATAATTTTCCACGCCACGTCCCAGGCTGGTCAGGCCGACAACTGCCCCCACGCCAATGAGGATACCTAAAGTCGTGAGGATGGCACGCAGGCGGTTAATCATGAGGCTGTTAATAGCAATACGAAAGCTCTCAATCAGGTTCATGATTAGGTATATTCTGCTTTCGCGCCGCCATAGTAGGCTTCCTTGAACACGCCTTCCAGTTCTTCAGCCTCGGATGGACGTTCAGTCTCGCCTGCTACCAGCGGTGCAGCCACATGACGATCCGCGACGATTTTGCCATCGCGCAGCATGACGACGCGCTTGGTATGACGTGCGATCCAGGGATCATGGGTAACGAATACAATCGTAATGCCCTGGTCGCGGTTTAACTGCTGGAAAATCTGCATCACTTCTGTACCGCTGCGGCTATCCAGGTTGCCGGTTGGCTCATCAGCGAGAATCATGGCAGGTTCATTCACCAGCGCCCGCGCAATTGCCACACGCTGCTGCTGTCCGCCGGATAATTCGCTGGGGAGATGATCGAGGCGCTGCCCCAGACCAACCGACTCCAATGCGGCCTTTGCTTTTTGCGATCTGCCACTTACGCCACCATAGACCAGCGGCAGTTCCACCTGACGAAGCGCAGTCGTGCGCCGCAGCAGGTTAAAGCTCTGAAAAACGAAGCCTATTTTTTTGTTACGAACGCCTGCCAGAGTCGTTTCACCCAGTTTGCTCACATCCACGCCATCCAGAAAATACTCACCGGAGGTCGGCTGATCGAGTGCACCAAGGATATTCATGAGAGTCGATTTACCGGAGCCGGACGGCCCCATGATCGAGACAAATTCACCTTTAAAAATTTGCAGCGATATGCCCTTCAGCACTTGCAGTGAAAACTCACCCATCTCATAGGTTCGGGTAATATCGCGGATGTCGATGACGGCCTTCGGCGCTTCGGGTTCTGCAACGGATTCTGTGGTTTTACGATTGAACCATTTGAACATGATTAGTTTCCTCCTGCGCCGCTACGAGGTGGCCCACCGAATCCCCCACCAGATGACTCCGTCTGAGTGGGCAGCAGGACGATAATCTGTCCAGCCTCCAGACCACTCAAAATCTGGCTTTCCTCTGAATTACGTGCGCCAATCTGCACAGCCGCCTCGCGATACTGCCCATCTTCTTCAATCACGACGAATGTGCGCTGATTTTCACCATCGACCCGTATAAAACGGTTCGGAACCAAAATCACGTCATCCAGATCACTGATATTCAATCGGGCTGTCGCGCTCATGACAGGCCGTAGCGGAGCAGATGTAGAATCCAATGTAACGGTCACGGTATAGGTGATAAGCTGCCCCTGAATGGTGGAGGCATCCGCAACTTTTGTCACAACACCCGTGATGTCGGCATCCGGCAGCGCATCAACGCTCAGGGAGGCAGTCTGACCCACTTGCACATTCACAATATCTGTCTCATCAATCGCCAGATCAATCGTATAACTGCCGTCGTCAATCAGCGTAATCACGCCACCAGAGGGCGGGACTTCACCAACCGTCAGGTCTTCGTCCGCGACCAGTCCAGAGATGGGCGCTATAAGCTGGGTTTTGTCCAACTGCTCCTGCGCTTTCTGCAAATCCAGACGGGCTGTTTCCAGGTCAATCTCCGAACGTCGCAATTCCGCCGCGCTTGCCGGATTTGTCAGATTTTCCAGACTGGCTTGCGCTTGAACAAGCGAGGCGTTCGCGCTGGAAAGTGAGCTGGCGTTCGGCCCTTCATTCAGGGTCGCGTTGTAGGATTCGCTTTGAATCTCAACGTTAAATTCCTGCGATGCGACCTGCGAATTCGCTTGAATTTCACCTGCCATCGCGCCGCCGTTACCATCGCGAAATTCGGGATTTGGCGCAAGCTGCATATCGCGGTTGAGCTGGGACTGCCACAATTGATTGCGAGCAATTTCGGCATTCAGCCGTGCGATTTCTTCATCGTTTGAGTCCGGCCCGGTCAGCGAAGCGGAGTAGAGCGATGCTTCCGCGACATTCACTTGTGCCTGCGCGACAGCGATATCTACATCGCGCGGTGGCTGGATCAGGTTGTTGTAATTGGCCTCCGCTTGTGCCAGGGCAATTTCAGCATCCCGCACGGTTGCCTCAGCACTGGTCGAGTCTAGCCGCGCCAATACATCGCCTGCTTCGACGCGCTGGCCTTCGGTCACAAAAACTTCGGCGACCAGTGCGGAAGAAGCAAATGTCAACTCCAACTGCTGCGCGGGTGAAAGAGCGCCCGCTGCGTTGAGTGTGATATTCAGGCTGCCAGTTTGTACTGTAGTTCGATCTGTTGGCTGCTGCCCTTGTAAATTAACCGTGTTCGCGCTTACTGGTAGCTGTGGCGGCGGCATCATGGTAAATGTAAGCGCCAGAATGCCCACAAGCACGACCAAACGGAGTGACCAGCGCAGCCAGGCACGCTTTTTGACAAGGCGGCCAATCACGAACCAGAGAATTCCCACGACAATTAAACTACCACAAATTGGTACGAGCATTTGAGTCATCATCTATTGTCCTCCGGGGAAGCCTGTGTTGATACTCGCCTGCTCGACCACAACCACGTCACCTTCACGCAGCCCCGATACCACTTCGCTGTATTCATCACCCTGCAAACCTAACTGCACTTCGACTTCCTTTTCCTGGTCATCTGTACCTAATACATCGACAAACGCACTTCCATCCGCTTCAATGCGCAGAAAATTATTCGGCAGAATGAGCGTATCGTCTCGTTGTTCGAGGACAATAAAAGCCTCACCTGTCATCCCCAAGCGGACGCGCGGATCAACATCATCCAGCGCAAAGCGGGTGTAGTAACTCACGACACCATTGACCGCAACGCCCATGATTTCAATCTGCTTTACGGAGGCATTTAGTTGAACATCCGGCAGCGCGTCCAAACGCACAAAGGCCGCCATGCCAACATCAATTTGATTGAGGTCTACCTCGTCTACATCGGCTGTTAATCCCAGCGGCGCGACATCGCTGACTTGAATTGCGGATACACCTGGGGCGACAGACTGACCAATCTCAATATTGACCGCCGTGACGATGCCCTCCATCTGCGCCACCAACATGGTTCGATTCAAGGCTGTTTCGGCATCCCGCAGCCGCGCTTCGGCTTTTTGCACCGTAATTTGGGCATTGGTAATCTCCGCCGTTGATGGCCCTGCCAGCAGTTGTTCGAGTTCACGCTCACGCAGCGCGATTCTTGCTCCCGCCTCTGCCAGACTGCCACTGTTTCCGCTGCCCAGGCTTTCCAGTTGTAAACGCGCGATTTCAACATTAAAGGACGCTTCGCCGATTTGGGCATCCAGCAGGGTGTATTGCTCTTCTTCGAGGCCGCCGGATACTTGACGCTGACGCTGCTTCTCTTCCAGGCTGTGCTGTGCCTGCTCGTAACGAAGCTGTGCCTGCTGAATATCCGCGTCACTGACCGTGTTGGCCGCGCTGTTATAGGCACTCTGCGCACTTGCCAGATTCGCTTCAGCCACACGAATGTCATTTTCGTCCACTGGCCCCAGCAAATCGGTCAGCGCATTATTCGCTCGCTCCAATGCCAGCTGCGCCTGCTCATAATCTATACGCTGTGTCTCGTCGGCTAACCGCGCTACTACATCCCCCACCAGGACATAATCGCCTGTTTCGACCAATACTTCCGCGACCTGCCCCGAAGCTTGAAAACTCAAGTTGACGACTTCATCTGCCTGGATTGACCCCAATGCCGACACTGTGCGCTGGATTTCACCGCGCTGTATGGTATATCGTTCCAGATTTTGCAGCCGGGTCTGCTCATCCATCTGCGCACGCAGAGTCTGGCTTGCAGCCAGGAACGATGATGCCACCGGAACGATGATGACTAAAATTAACATGACGATCAGAGAACGAATTACCGACATTCCATAGCCTCAATTGTGAATAGTCGCATCTATGCAGCGCTTATCTCTTCATACTTACCATTATGCAGGCAAATTATGGAGGAATTATGGAGAAGTGTTGAATCGAAGATGAAAACTTAAGTAGAAAACCGGAGTTGCGCTAACCTGGAACAAGGGGTTTATGGGGGCGCACCGCTGTGCGCCCTTACAGATATTAACCGTTTACGCAGATACTTCAGGCGACTATAGTCTGTGTAAAAGGTCTACGGCGCAGCGGAAACCAATTGTCCCACAGCGATCCAGCCCAGAATACATGAGCAAAAATTTAGCGCCAAATTGCGGCGACTGATGACCGCCATCGGCATACCAATACGAGCCTGTGACCTGGTAATCCATACCGCCTTTCAGAATGCAGAAGCGCGTCCGCCCATCGCTGCGTTCGCTTTCCGTCCAGTTCCAGACGCGGTTTGCGCCATAACCGGCTTGCCCTCGTTCCTGCGCCACCTGCCATTCTTCTTCAGTTGGCAGGCGTTTACCAGCCCACGCAGCGTAGGCCCGCGCATCGTCCAGATCAATATACACCACAGGAAAATCTTCTTTGCCTGCTGGTGGAGCGCCGTTGACCCAATGTTTGAGGAAATTTTCGGCGTGTTTCGGCTGATAGCCGCTGGCCTGCAAGAACGCCTGAAACTGTCGATTCGTGACTTCGCTGCGGTCAATCGCATAGGGCGAGAGCGTTACGGCGCGTTGAATGGTCGTATTTTGGTGCAGATTCGGTATCCACAAATCCACAGGCGGCACACTCTCATAAAAGCCGCACTCTCGAATCCTGTAAACCACGTCGAGAGTCAGTTCGCCACCGTCTACAGCGGCCATATCCGGAGGCACTTGTTGATAAGGTGCGGTGGCTGTCACAGGCTTGAGTTCGATGGTCAACTCTGGAAAAGTGGTATCCTGCACCTGTTCCACGATTGCACCACGCTGCTTGGTCAGAAAATTCTGAAATACTTCATCCGGCGCACTCACAACCGCAAACGCCGCCACGCCACGCGCTTCGATTCGCCCCCCAGCTTTTTGCGCCCGTTCACCTGTGAGCAGATTATAGATTTTGCCCTGTACGGACAAACATTCGCCTTCGATAGGCTGCTCCGTTCGGTTAACCAGCGTCCAGAGCGTGATTCCAGCACCCTCCCACTGATTCGCGTAAACACCTTCGATCAGCGTCGGCACGAGTGGAGTCCATTTTCCGGTGGCAAACAGCTTCGAAAATTGGCGCTGAACGGGCAGGATCGCCCGCAAAATCGCGCGGTCACGAGCATTCCAACCCACCCATGACGCAAACACATTCTCCCATACCAGCATTCCCACGCCGTTCATCCACGAGGTTTGCAGTTCCGACGTGTGATCGCGATCCCAGCGCCGAATCATGTGCAGCATATGGCGTTGTTCGAACCATTTGTTGCGCAGAACCCCCGGCACATCGCTGTCCTTAAACGCCTGCGCCCACGACATATGGTGATCGTTGACATTCGCCAGTGGCAGATCAATCTCGCCTTCCAGCACCACGCCCTCGCGTATCGCATCGAGCCGTGCCCGCATTTCTGGCGCACCTCTGTCCATTGTGTCGAGAAAAATGCCGTCCGCCTCAATCGCGCCGACGAACTCCGCCAGCATCTCAATATCCGATCTGCCCTCGCGGTGGGTGTCGGTATCCCAGGGGTTATAGCACAGGAAAACCGTGATGCCCCGCTTGTGAGCAGCGCGACTCAATTCCCGCAAAGCGTCCAGACCACCCGGCATATCGCGGTAAAAATCATACTGGTTGCGGTCATCGAAACCGATGCGCGGGTAGGCCTGCCACAGCACAAAGGCATCATAGCCGCCGAAATCGCGCTCACCCTGATCCAGGAAAGCGTCCATTGTGTAGCGTCCATTGCGATAATCATAAAAAAGCTCATCGCACATCATGATAAAGCAGCAGGAGAAGCAGCTTTGCGCCCACTCAAAATCCGGGCGTTGGTACAGGCTGTCATCATAATTCAGTTCAGCGCGTTGGCTGTCTCGCCATTCGTGCAAAAACTTCACCCACGCTTCACGCTCGGAAGCGTCTACCGGGGCAGGAATAATCGGTGCAATCGGATAAGTTGTCATTTTAAAAATGTATTCCTTCAACTTGAGATGTAAATTTTATGGGGGTCAAATTCATAGGCTTATCCGCCAGGGGTTCAAACCCCGACTGCCAGAAATCAAACCTGTTAAAGAGGTTAATGTAAGTCGCGAGATACGTTTTTGAACGCCTTCAGTGAGTTTGGATTTTGGCAGCCGGATATTTTAATGCCTGGCTTTTACTTCAACGCTGCCAGTTTCTCCGCCTTCGCGATCATCGCGTCCGCAATCGCGCGGATTTCCTGGCGCTCAACGTCCGTTGCCTGATCGACCATCGCTTTGACCAATGCCTCACAACGGTCACGAATGGCGTTTGGATCGGGGTTCTCCGTCTTGCGTCGCTGGAGCAGCTCTGTCAGCCAGCGATTGCCGTAGGAAGCATGAATCGTTTCGTCTGCCCAATCAAAATCCATGTCGTGCTGGCTGACGTTATCGGCGTATTCTTTAAAACTTTTGATACGCTCCGGCTTGCGCTTGATATTTTTCGTCTCAAAATAGAACAGCATTCCCAGGCGATAAATCGGGTCTTGCCCAAACGCCGCCTGATAAATATACGTCCCCAGCGGCAGTTCGCTCGGCTCAAAACCCCACTGCCGCAGCCGTTCATAGCCCATGATGCAGTGACGCGCTTCATCATATGTCCAACGCGCCGCATCCAGCACGAATTCCCAATCAAGTTCATCGGCGAAGGCATTGAGGAGCGCCCCGCCTGTTTCCACTGCCCACACCTCATTCAGATGGCTGACCGCGCTCCGCAGTTGCAGACGCAGGCCGTCTCCGTAAGGAAACGTCGGGTCAATCACATCCGGCCAGTAGTAGCACACTTCGCGGAAACGATGATCACGCGCAGGGATTTGCGCCAGCGCGAACGGCACTCTACCGGGAATTTCAATCGGTGCGTCGGGTTGATTTTCGACAGGGTCAAGGCCGATCCCGCCAATCGCATCCAGCAGCGTTTGAAGTTCTTCTACCCAGGCATCCGCCGCTGCTTTCGCTTCGGGCATATAAGTCTGCATCAGCGGCAGCATGTCACTCATCAGGCGAATCTGCTCGTCCTTTTCCTGGATCGCCAGCCGAATAAACCTGATGCTCGGCCCGTCGCCAATGCCATCCGCCAGCGCCAGATAATCCTGATAGGCTTTGCGCAGCGCGGGCTTAAACACTTCCAGCAGCGACCTGTACATCGCCAGCGCGTTGGGCGCGTTGCGGGCTTCGCTGACCAGATTCATCAGCGCACTTTCGCTGCCGATCTCCATCATGCGGTTGGGATAGCGCAGTTCAAACACGCGTGTCCGCATATCGTCCGCCGTTTTCGCGTCCTGCCAGATAAGCTGCGGCAGCTTCGTTTTCACTTCGAGAGGGCCGATTGCCGCCAGCCATCCGGCCTGCGTGATAATCAGCGATTGCTCCACGAAAAAAAAGCGCTTCAGAATCACAGCCGTATCGTGGCGCATCAGTTTGGCACGACGATGTTGTCCCGGTAAATATGCCAATCTAGTATCCCTCCGCGTCGCCTTCAATGCCCTCGATAATCTGAGGGGCGCTGCTGGTGCCAAGCAGTTCTGCACCTGCCTCTAACAATGCAATCGACTTCTCATAACTATTGATTTTCCCCGATGCCTTGACCTTGCCCTTCGCGCTGATTGCCGCGCGGATCAGGCGAATGTCTTCCGGCGTCGCGGCGATGGCAGCCGGGCCAAAACCGCTGGAATTTTTGATCCAGGGGATACCTGCCTGGTCAAGAAGCTGCGCGGCGTGGCGTTTTTCATCATCGCTTTTCAGAAATCCGAACTCCAGCATAGCCTTAATCGGCCTGCCTTCTGCGGCCTTAAAAATCTGGTGCGCTTCGTCTGCGAATTCGTCGTACATGCCGGAGAGAAAAAAGCCCATATTCGGCTCATAATCAATCTCGTCAGCTCCCAGCGCCAGACATTCGCGAATCAGATTGATTTTCGCGTATATGGTCTCATGTCCAACCCCCAGGCTGATACACGTCGCCACCTTAATATCCGTCCCACGCAGCCGTTCGCGTGCCAACCTCACCCAGCACATGGGGATCATCGCCGCGTTAAAGCCATACTGAATGCAGCTTTCCAGGTGCGCCTCAATCATATCGCGGGTCGCGTTCGGGCTGACCTGCGTAAATTGGATACGCTTGGCAAGCGCTGATTTTGTCAATGTTCGTGCGTTAATCAAATTAAACCCCTCATCTGCTACTAAACAGCTCATCTACCTGCTCGCGCCGCGCCAGCGCCGGGATCACCCCCAGTTTGGAACAGGCCAGCGCCCCCGCGCAGTTTGCGAATCGAACTGCATCGAGCAAATTTTTGCCCTCTGCCAGCGCAACCGCTAAGGCGGCGTTAAAGGCGTCCCCTGCCCCGGTGGTATCGACAATCTCTCCCGGTGACACCCCAGGCACTTCCACTAGTCCAGCGTCCGCGATGACCAGCGCGCCTTTTCCGCCCTGCGTCACGATCAGATTTTTTACGCCCTGCCCCCGCAGTTGATTCGCCAGCTCAAGTGTCGGCGTGGGATCATCGGGCGACAAACCCATCAGAATGCGCAGTTCGGTTTCATTCGGCGTCAGATAGTCGACATTTTGCAGCACTGCGTTTTCGAGTTTGCTGGCTGGTGCAGGGTTCAAAATCGTGCGAACACCGTGCTTTTTGCCGAGTTCGACAGCTTTGGCAGCGGCGGCTGTCGGCAGTTCCAGCACGGTCATGACGACATCGCTGTGGGCAATCTGCGCTTCCAGCTTCTCGACAAATGCGCCGTCCATCAGCTTGTTCGCGCCCATGTCAAGGATGATGCCGTTTTCGCCCTTCTCGTTCAGGATGATGAAGCCAACACCCGTCGCCATCTGCTGCGTTTTTTGCAGATAGGTCGTATCCACACCTTCTGCCGCGTACAGATCAACGGCGATCTCGCCAAGCTTATCGTCGCCGATGATGCCCGCGAAATAGGACTGCGCACCGAGTCGCGCAGTGGCGACGGCCTGATTCGAGCCTTTGCCACCCGGCCCCATGTCAAAATCTGAGCCAAACAGCGTTTCGCCAAAAATCGGCATATGTGTGGTGCGGATGGTCATACCAACCGCGAAACTGCCAACAATCGTAATAATCGGTTTTGCCATAAGCTTATTTTTTCGTTGTTACCCGCCAGGGGTATATTCCTCGCTAAATGTGCGCTGCGTATGATCGATCTTTTTGTCGCGCTTAAACGTCGCCGACAGCTTGAAACGCTCACCCTTGAACCACAGATTTGAAAGCTCAATCGGCGATTCGTCGCTCAGGTAGACGATTTGCTCGGCGAACATCACAGGCCGCGATTCAGAAATGTTGAGCAGACTCGCGATCTCTGAGTCTGCGACGCGGGCCTCAAACGAGCGCCGTCCCCAGTCCAGTTCCAGACCCAGATGCTCTTCCAGCACTTCGAAAAGTCGATAGCGTGTGAAATCATAGTGTTCAATCCCCTGACAGCGCGTATAAGGGATGTAGTTTTCCAGGATCACCAGCGGCTCGCCGCCGATACTGCGCAAACGCTTCAGAAAAAATACCTCGTCGCCAGGTCGCAAGCCGAGCAGCGAGGTCACATTTTCGACTGGCTGGATAATCGACTGCTCAATAACCTGTGTTTCAAAGCCGATTCCGCGCACAATTAAGTCTTCAGAGAAAGTCACAAATCGCTCGGCAAGAGGCTGTTCCAGTATAGAAGAAGCGACAAATGTGCCACGCCCATGAATACGCGTGAACAAACCTTCCTCGATCAGTTCCATGATCGCTTTACGCATTGTCCCTCTGCTGACACCCAACTCAATCGCCAAATCGGTCTCGGCCTTCAGCTTATAGTGTTCCGGCCACGCGCCGTGCTTAACCTGCTGGCGCAACCAATCCTTGATCTGTTGATAGATCGGCGTTGGGACTTCGCGATCTAACTCATGCGTCATGTACAGCCCTTCGTGACAATTCCAGCCATTCTTCATCGTGATTTTTGAAGATCGAACATCGCTCTTACGATGCCTAAACCTATAACAGGGTGCTGCGCCCAGCAAACTTTTCTACTCCCCTCTCCAACGCATTGGAGAGGGGCTGGGGGTGAGGTTGCTTTTAGTTACCCCTTCATACCCGTCAACACGATCCCCTTGACGAAATATTTCTGGAACAGCGTGAAGATAATCAGGATTGGTACCGTTGCCAGTGTCGCGGCGGACATCAGCGCAGGCCAGTTCGAGCCGCCTCGCCCCTGGAACATTGCCAGTCCCACCGAAATCGTCATGTTATCGACAGAACTCAAGTACAACAGCGGCCCTAGAAAGTCATTCCAATGTCCGACGAACGTAAACATGGCAACGGTTAGCAGGACAGGTTTCGAAAGCGGCAGGAAAATCTGCCATAGGATTCGGAATGACCCTGCGCCATCCACCCGTGCGGCATCTTCCAGATCACGCGGGATACTGAGAAAAAATTGCCGTAACAGGAAGATGTAAAACGGATTGCCGAAAAAGGTCGGCACGATCAGCGGCAGCAGTGTATCCAGCCAGCCTAATGTCCGAAAAATGATATAAACCGGGATCATAACGACCTGGAACGGCAGCATCATGGTCGCCAAAAGAACGACAAACCACACATCACGCCCCCACCATTTAAGCCGCGCGAAGCTGTAGGCCACCAGCGTACACGACGTCAATGTGCCGATTTCCGACAAAATGACGATGATGATCGTGTTCATATAAAAGCGGTCAAAGGGAATCGGCCCACCCCACAGGTTGAGATAATTCTTGACCGTAAACGGCTGCGGGATAAACTCCGGCGGGAAACGGTATGCCTGCCCCGTCTCTTTAAACGAGGTCGATACCATCCACAGGAACGGCAACACGAACATCGCGCCCAGCAAAATGAGAATGACCACTCGCAGAATCTCTAAGTAGGGAATACGACGCGGTGGCTTTACTGTCAGATTTGTTATGTTGGTAATGGCTGCCATTATGCTTCCTCCGCTTCGTAGTAAACCCAACGTCCGGCCAGCTTCAACTGAATCATCGTCAGCGCCAGGACGATCAGGAACAAAACCCAGGCCATCGCCGAAGCAAGACCCATCTCAAAACCGCGAAACGCCTTTTGATACAGATACAGCACATAGAACAAGGTCGCATTTTCCGGCCCGCCGTTGGTGAGGATATAAATCTGCGTAAAAATCTGGAACGAGCCGATAATACCGATCACCAGCGTGAAGAAAATGGTTGAACTCATCATCGGCAGCGTGACAAATCGAAACTTATCGAGGACATTTGCGCCGTCAATTTCCGCCGCTTCATACAGATAATCGGGAATCGCCTGCAAACTCGCCAGATAAATGAGCATCGTTGAGCCGACACCCCACAGACTCATCACGATGACCGCTGGCAGCGCCCAGTATGGACTGCTTAACCAGGGTGGCCCCGTAATGTTGATTTGATCGAGTAAAAAATTAATGAGGCCAAATTCAGGGTTAAACAGCCAGCGCCACAATACGGCGACTGCTACCCCTGCCGTAACTGAAGGCAGAAAAAAGACCGCCCGAAAAAAAAGTTTGACCGCGCCCTGCCCATTGACCAACACCGCCAGAAGCAGCGCCATCGCAAGCTGCAACGGCACGGCGAACACTGTGTACAGTAGAGTCACACGCAGGCTGTGCCAGAAAAGATTGTCTTGCAGCATTCGCTCAAAATTACGCAGGCCGACATACTTCATCGGCGTGAGCATATCCCACTGTTGAAGGCTGAGAAAAAGTGAGGCAATAAATGGCCCCAGTGTGAACACAAAAAAGCCGATCAGCCAGGGCGCGGCGAACAGATACCCCGGAAGATTTTTACGAATCGCCTGCTGCCAGCGTGGGACTTGCGCCACTGGCTGAAGCGTTGTCGTCGTGTTGTAAGTTTGAAGACCGCTGCTCATAAAGGCTTATATCCTGTCTAGTTTGTTTTCATCCCTGCCCGTGAACGCTGTCGAAGAATCCACAAACGGCGATATTTTTAGGCGCACACGGCAGTGCGCCCGGTGCAGATTGCCATAAAATTGAGATTTTGTAGGGGCGAGGCATGCCTCGCCCCTACGACAATTACACAAAATCAATCCGCTAGCAGTTCAATCAGGGCTGCGCGAACCGGCTCTAGGTTACGCCGTTGTCAGCGCGCCACTGATCCAGCGCGGCGTTGACATCTGCGGCGGCCTGGGCGAGTGTTCCAGGGATATCGTCAGTGGTATTGTTGAAAATGGCATCCAGGTGCGGGTTGAGTACAGAGTCGAAGTTCCCATCCAGAATCGGTTCGGGATGCGCCCACTGTAACGCATCACTATAGACGATATTGTGTTCCGGCGGCATCGAGTCCAGGAACGCAGGCGAGGCGTTGACCGATTCGAGCGCGGCAACTGCCATACCTGTGGCAACATTCGCTTCCTGTGGGCTTTGGGTGAGCAGGAATTTCAGGAAGTCCCAGGCAACATCGGCATTCTGTGAGCCTGAGTAAATCGAGTAGTTAAGCATGTACAGCGTGCAGGCCGGGTCACGATCCTTAACATGCGGGAACGGCACGACATCCCATTCAAAATCGGTGATCGTGCGGAAGGTATTCAGCCAGCGTCCATAGGAGAACATGGCGACTTTACCGGACATGAAACGATCAAACCCGCCAAGTTCCTGAACAGCCGACGACGACGGAGCAACTTTATATGTCTCGCGTAAGTCGCGCAGCAGTTGGAAGGCCTGTGCTGCTTCTGGCGAATCAATGACGCAGCGCGTATCGGCGGTAATTTTCTTGATGTTGCTGTACACCTGTGCGCCATGCTGGTAGAGAAGTGTCGGGTACATCCAGTTTTCGAAATGGACACCAAATTGGCGTTCTTCTTCGTTGGTGAGCTTGGTCGCGGTTTCGATCAGGTTATCCCACGTCCAATCTTCAGATTCCCAATCCGTCGGTGGGTACGGCACACCAGCCGCGTCAAACAGATTCTTGTTGAACACAAATCCCGCTGGGGAAACTTCGAATGGCATGGACAGCATTTGCTCGTTGTAGCGGCAGGCTTCAACGGCAACGGGTGAGATTCCGTCAAAAGTGTAGTTATCGGCTTCGATGTACGCATCAAGCGGCAGCAGCACGCCCTTCTGCGCAAAGATATATTGGAACCAGGGGTTTAAGTAAAGAACATCCGGCGGGTTGCCACCAGCGAGCATGACGGTCTGCGACTCATCACGCGAGCCTGTAATCAGCATAATTTCGATTTCGACATTCGGGTTCACTTCCTGGTACATCTTGGCGATGGCCTCGCGCACCTCAATCTCCGTGATGTCCTGTCCTGAAACCACACGCAGGGTTGTCGTCTGCTGCCCCGGCGCTGCCAGAACACGAACTGTCTCGAATGTCAGGCCATGAAGCCCTGCTGCAACGCCCGCCCCTGCTACAGCGGATCGTCGCAAAAACTCGCGGCGACTTAAAGATTTATTGCCCATTTAAATGCTCCTTTTTAGTTTTTGATCTAATAAATGAAGTTGATTTATGCATGTTCAACCACTAAACGTCTATAAACGTCTATATGAAAGTAACATGCTTTCCAGAGTGTGTCAACTAAAATTCTGAATACAATTTCAGCGTGCATTATTTAAGCCTTAGACCAAAATGGGTAATAAAAAATAATGGACTGTCCCTTCTTTATAAAGGCTAAACATACCCTGCCTATATGAACCTATCATGCGGCAATCAACGATCACGCCAGGGGATGATCTACTTATTCTTGTGGATCGACACCTCGTATAAACAATTCACGATAAGTGACATTCCTTATGGACAAAAACTGAGCTTCGACAGGCTCAAACTTTTCCCTAAACAAGTATTCTCAAAGCAGATCAATTCCCATTTATGGTTAACACTTTGGGAGAGAATAATGAGAGCCAGTTCTGTGAAGACGGTGGCAGTTCCATCCGACGACAAACGCTGGCGGTTAGTCAACGCAACAATGCGACGTCACGGCAGTGAGCCAGACGCATTGATCGAGACACTTCACACCGTTCAGGAAGCCTTTGGCTATCTGGACGACACCGCACTGCGATATGTCGCCTCCAATCTGAAAGCCCCTCTCAGCCGCGTTTATGGCGTGGCAACTTTCTACAACTTTTTTACCCTGAAGCCTCAAGGCGAACATAATTGTGTCGTGTGCCTGGGAACCGCCTGCTACATTAAAGGCGCACCGCAGATTCTTGAATCGGTTGAGAACCTGGCGCATATCATGCCAGGCGAAACGACCCCCGACAAAAAGGTATCGCTGCTGATCGCACGCTGCCTGGGGACATGTGGGCTTGCGCCTGCTGCCGTGTTTGATGGGGAAGTCGCTGGCAAGCTGACCGCTGACGATGCAGTGCATAAAGTTCAAGAGTGGATGAAATCATGATTGCCGAAGAACTACCTAAAATCGCAGCTCAGGAACAGGAAGATCAACTTCAGTTTAAGCACCACATCTTTGTTTGCAGCGGCACCGCCTGTGTGTCCGCACACAGTGACCAGATTCAGGCGGCCCTGGAAAAAGACATAGAGGAACGCGGCCTTGGTCATGTGTGCAGCATTACCGGTGGTGGTTGTCGCGGGTTATGTGCCAGCGGGCCAATGGTTTCGGTTGAACCGCAGGGTATCTTGTACCAGGGTGTCAAAGTTGAAGATTCTGCTGAAATCCTGGACAGCCTGAATTCGCAGCCAGTCAAGCGGCTGGAATGCTCAACTGAAGCACCATTTTTCAGCCGACAGAAAAAGATCGTGCTGGAATATGCTGGAAAACTCGACCCGGAACGTATCGAAGCCTACATCGCCGCCGGAGGTTATACCGCGCTGCTCAAGGTGCTGACTGAAATGACACCGCAGCAGGTTATTGAGCAAATTACGCGCAGCGGCTTACGTGGACGCGGCGGTGCGGGCTACCCCACAGGTTTGAAATGGAGCACTGTTGCTAAAGCACAAGGCGAGCATAAGTATGTGATCTGCAACGGTGATGAAGGCGACCCCGGCGCGTTTATGGATCGCAGCGTCATGGAAGATTATCCCTTCAAAATTTTGGAAGGCATGACCATCGCTGCCTATGCTGTGGGTGCAGACCAGGGTTATGTCTATGTTCGTGCTGAATATCCACTGGCCGTCAAACGCCTCAAAGCAGCCATCCGACAGGCGCAGAAAAATAACCTGCTCGGCAACAATATTGGCGGCACAACCTTCAATTTTCAGATTGATGTGCGGCTGGGCGCAGGCGCTTTCGTCTGTGGTGAGGAAACCGCTTTGATCGCTTCCATTGAGGGCAAGCGCGGCACACCACGTCCGCGCCCACCCTATCCGGCGGAACATGGTCTGTGGGGCTGCCCCACGCTCATCAACAACGTGGAAAGCTACGCCAATATCACACCCATTATCCGCAACGGCACAGATTGGTATACCGCAATCGGGACGGAAAAGAGCAAAGGCACAAAAGTCTTTTCGCTGACGGGAACGATCAACAATACCGGATTGATTGAAGTGCCAATGGGTATCAGCCTCCGCGAAATCATTTTTGACATCGGTGGCGGCATTCCCAATGGCAAACATTTCAAGGCCGTCCAAACGGGTGGGCCATCCGGCGGTTGTATACCAGAACAGTATCTCGACATCTCTGTGGATTATGACTCGCTGCTCCATCTGGGTACTTATATGGGGTCAGGCGGCATGATCGTGATGGATGAAACATCCTGTATGGTCGATGTTGCCCGCTACTTTATGGAGTTCTGCATGTCAGAATCCTGCGGCAAATGTGTCCCCTGCCGCGTCGGCACTGCGCAGATGTACGATCTGCTCAACAAAATCACAAAAGGCGAAGCATCGCTGGATGATCTGGCGATGCTGGAAGAACTGGCGGAAATGGTCAAAAGCACCAGCCTGTGTGGTTTGGGCCAGGGCGCTCCAACTCCCGTCCAAAGCACCCTGCGTTATTTCCGCGATGAATATCTGGCCCATATCGTGGATAAAGTCTGTCCTGCCGGGGTGTGCAAGATATATCATCACGCGGAGGTGTTCTCATGAGCCGTGTCGTCACCTTAAAAATTAACGATCAGGATGTCAGCGGACGCGAGGATGAAACGATCCTGGAACTGGCCCGTGAAAATGGCATCTTTGTCCCAACCTTGTGCCACCTGGAAGGGCTTTCGGATATCGGCGCTTGCCGCCTGTGTCTGATTGAGATCAAAGGTGTGCCGAAATTGATGCCGGCCTGTGTGGTTCGCGCCCAGGAAGGCATGGAAGTCTACACAGAATCCGAGCGCCTGAAGAAATATCGCCGCATGGTGATTGAGCTGCTTTTTGTCGAAGGCAATCATGTCTGCTCAGTCTGTGTTTCCAACGGCCACTGCGAACTCCAATATCTGGCGCAAAAACTGGGTGTCGATCATATCCGGCTAGAATACCGCAGCCCGAAGCGCGAGGTAGACGCCTCGCACGAACGCTTCGTACTTGACCACAATCGCTGTATTCTCTGCACACGCTGTGTGCGTGTCTGCGGCGAGGTTGAGGGCGCACACACCTGGGATTTGCTGGGGCGCGGAATCCAATCCCGTGTCATCACGGATTTAAATCAGCCCTGGGGCGATGCCGAAAGCTGCACAAGCTGCGGCAAATGCGTACAAGTCTGTCCGACAGGTGCTCTGACCGCAAAGGGTAAAGCAGTCGGCGAAATGACCAAACATCAGGGCTTTCTGACAACGCTGGCACTCATGAGGGAGAATGACCGATGACGCGCACACGACTGGCAACCGTCTGGCTGGATGGCTGTTCCGGCTGCCATATGTCTTTTCTGGATATTGATGAGCAGTTATTGGTACTGGCAGATCAGATCGAACTCGTCTACAGCCCGCTGGTAGATCGCAAAGACTTTCCTGAAGACGTGGATGTCACGCTTATCGAAGGCGCGGTCAGCAGTGAGGAAGATTTGGAGAAAATCCGGCGTATCCGCGAGCGAACACATATCCTGATTTCACTCGGTGATTGCGCGGTCACGGGCAATGTGCCGTCGCTGCGCAATTCAATTGGCGCGGAGCCAGTGCTGCGCCGTGCTTACCTTGATCCTACTTTGCTGAATCCGCAAATTCCGAACCAGGTTATACCGCGTCTGCTGCCCCTCGTCCGCCCGGTACATTCTGTTGTCAAGGTTGATATCTATGTTCCTGGCTGCCCGCCTTCTGCAAACACGATTTTATATGTTCTCACCGAGCTGCTTGCGGGGCGGACTCCGGACTTAAACGGCAAAACACGCTTTGGCGCTTAGGAGGCCAGTATGACACAGCAAATCTTAATCGACCCCGTGACGCGCATTGAAGGTCACGCCAAAATCACCATTCAACTCAATGATGCGGGCGATGTCGAAGATGCCCATTTCCACGTCACGCAGCTTCGCGGCTTCGAAAAATTTTGCGAAGGGCGACCTTTCCATGAAATGCCTTCGTTGATGGCGCGTATCTGCGGTATCTGCCCAGTTAGCCATCTGGTTGCTTCCGCCAAAGCCTGTGATGCGCTGCTGGCGGTGACGATCCCGCCGACGGCTGCCAACCTGCGCCGCGTCCTCAATCTGGCGCAGATCGCTCAATCTCACGCGCTGAGTTTTTTCTATCTCTCATCGCCTGATCTGCTGCTGGGCATGGATGCCGACATCGAAAAACGCAATTTGTTCGGGGTGGCCCAGATGCAGCCCCAGCTTGCACGGGACGGTGTGCGCCTTCGCCAGATGGGTCAGCAAATTATCGAACTGCTGGGCGGCAAGCGAATCCATCCGGCATGGGTCGTACCGGGCGGCGTAAGCGAACCCCTTTCTTCCGAAAAGCGTGATCGTATCCTTGCCATGCTGCCAGAGGGCATTGAGATCAGTGCGCGAACGCTGGATTGGTTCAAAAGCGTAATGGAAAATTATGCCGATGAAATTCTGGCTTTTTCCAGTCTAAAGACCATGTTTCTGGGACTGACCAACGAGCATGATGAGCTTGAGATGTACGACGGTCTACTGCGTATCATGGATGCCGATGGTCGAATAGTCGCCGATGGGTTAAACCCGGATGATTATGAACAGTTCATCACCGAAAAAGTCGAACCCTGGACATATCTCAAGTCGCCATTTTATAAGCCGCTTGGCTATCCTGCGGGTATTTACCGCGTTGGGCCGTTGGCGAGGCTCAACCTCGTAAAAAGCTGCGGCACACCCCGCGCCGACGAAGCACTCGGATATTTCCGCACACTCGACTCGCAGAGTTCATTTCACTACCACTATGCGCGTCTGATCGAAATCCTGTACTGCTTCGAGAAAATTGACGAACTGCTGCATACGCCTGACATTCTCAGCGATAGAGTTCGCGCTCATGCCGAACCGAACAGCGAACAGGGTGTAGGCACCAGCGAAGCGCCGCGCGGCACACTGCTTCATCACTATCAGATTGACCAGAACGGCCTCATCACGCGGGCGAATCTGATTATTGCTACCGGACACAACAATTACGCGATGGACAGAAGCGTGATGCAGGTCGCCAAACGGTATGTCAAGTCCGCGCATCTGACAGAAGGGATGCTCAACCGTGTCGAAGCGGTGATTCGCACCTTCGATCCGTGCCTGAGCTGCTCGACGCACGCGGTTGGGCAAATGGCGCTGCAAATCCAGTTGATCGCGCCGGATGGCGGCGTCATTGAGGAGGTCAAGCGGTGATCCTCATTATCGGATATGGAAACCCACTTCGGGGTGATGACGCGATTGGACACCAAATCGCTGAAATGATGGAACAGCAGCTACACAGTAAAGATGTAGAGGTAAAGACTGTTTATCAACTGACGCCGGAATTGGTCGAGATCATCAGCAAAGTTCAGGTCGTCATTTTCATTGACGCCGGAATAGAGGGTATACCGGGTACGATTAAGCAGGAAATCGTGCAAGCAGAGCCAGGTATAGGTGTATTCACGCACAACGTCAGCCCGAAAACGCTGCTGTGCGCATCGCTGGCCCTCTACGGTGCTGCACCATCCGGGCTTCTGATTTCGATTGCTGGCGAGTCGTTTGATTACGGGTATAAGCTTTCACCACAGCTTGACCGTATCCTGCCCGACCTAGCTGACCAGGTTGAAGAAATTGTCAATGACGTGCTGGATAGGATTATGGCATAACGGGATAACCGATGATAGAACGTCGTCATATAACAGTTCAAGGCAGAGTACAAGGGGTGGGTTTCCGCCCCTTTGTTTATCGTCTGGCTCATGAATTAGGTCTGGTTGGGTGGGTGGTGAACTCGCCGCAGGGAGTCGCAATCGAAGTCGAAGCACTCACGGCTCGACTGGACACGTTTATGACTCGCCTGCAAAGTGAACTTCCTCCCCACGCGGCGATCCAATACCTCGATTGGCAAAACACTGCACTAATGGGAGAACAAGGCTTCCAAATACATCATAGTAACCACACGGGGGCAAAAACGGCGATTGTCCTGCCCGATCTGGCAACCTGCCCGGAATGCCTGAAGGAGTTATTTGACCTAGCCAATCGTCGCTATCGTTATCCCTTCACAAACTGCACCCACTGTGGCCCGCGTTTTAGCATCATCCAGGGGCTGCCTTATGATCGCCCAAATACGACGATGCGCGATTTTGTGCTGTGCGACGAGTGCAGGGCAGAATATGAAAATCCGCTGGACAGGCGTTTCCACGCGCAGCCTAACGCCTGCCCAAAATGTGGCCCGCAGCTTGCACTCTGGGATAAAAACGGCGCTGTCCTTTCTCTGCGCGATGAGGCATTGATTTCGACTGCCGATGCCATCCGCCGGGGCAGTATCGTTGCCGTCAAAGGGCTAGGTGGCTTTCACCTGATGGTCGATGCCCGCAATACGGAGGCCGTCGCACGGCTTCGGGCGCGCAAGCATCGTGACGAAAAGCCGCTGGCGCTGATGTATCCGTCTCTGGAACGCATCAAAGCCGAGTGCGAAGTCTCAGAACTCGAAGAACATCTGCTCACCGCATCAGAAGCGCCGATTGTCCTTCTACGGCGAACAGGCGCTGAAATTGCCGCAAATATCGCACCGGGCAATCCCTATCTGGGGGTCATGCTGCCCTATACGCCGCTGCACCATCTGCTGATGCGCGAACTCGATTTTCCGGTAGTGGCAACCAGCGGCAATCTATCCGGTGAGCCGATTTGTACGGACGAGTACGAAGCGCTGGAACGATTAGGGGAAATCGCTGATTTTTTCCTGGTTCACAACCGCCCGATTGCGCGTCATGTGGATGACTCGATTGTCCGTGTAGCAGCCGGGCGCGAATTAGTCCTGCGTCGGGCGCGAGGCTATGCGCCGCTACCTGTCAAACTGCCGAAATCTGTGCCAACACTGATCGCGACGGGCGCACACCTGAAAAATGCGGCGGCAGTGACAGCGGGCGAGCAGGTATTCATCAGCCAGCACATCGGCGACATGGATACAATCGAAACTTATAATGCCTACCAGCGCATCATCAACGATTTTCAGCAGCTTTATGAACTGCATCCGTCAGCCATAGCCTGCGATTTACACCCTGATTATCGCTCAACTCAGTATGCCGAAGCCGCTGGCTTGCCCATCATCCGCGTGCAGCATCATTACGCCCATGTCCTATCCTGCATGGCAGAAAATCACCTTGAAGCGCCCGTTCTCGGTGTCTCCTGGGATGGCACGGGTTATGGCACAGACGGCACAATCTGGGGCGGTGAATTTCTGCTTGTGAACGAGCAGTCATTTGATCGGGCAGCGCATTTCGGAACATTTCGGCTGCCGGGAGGCGATCAGGCTGTGAAAGAGCCGCGACGATCCGCACTCGGCCTGCTCTACAGCATATTTGGTGACGATATTCCGCTGGATTTACCGCCCGTCCAGAGTTTTTCCGCAACCGAATTGGCGCTGTTGAAAGCCGCCTTGCGAAAAGGAATCAACGCCCCACTGACCTCCAGCGCTGGACGGTTGTTCGACGCAGTAGCCGCGCTCATTGGACTGCGTCAGCGTGTCAGTTTTGAGGGACAGGCCGCGATGGAACTGGAATTCGCCCAGGATGGCATAAAAACCGACAAATGCTACCCATTTGCGGTTACGGACATCACTAGTGAGGTGACTGCCTCTAAGCGCATAATTGACTTGAAGCTGACCGTTCTGGCGATGATTGATGATTTGCGTACTGGTGTATCGATAAGCGAAATTTCGGCAGTGTTCCATAACACGCTGGCTGAAATAATCGTCACTATCGCGCGATGTTCAGGAGAAAAACAGGTGGTTCTGACAGGTGGCTGTTTTCAGAACAAGACCTTGCTGGAACGGACAATTGACCGTCTGGTCGCCGAAGGATTTCACCCTTACTGGCATCGAACCATTCCACCAAATGATGGCGGTATCGCCCTCGGACAGATCATGGCAGTGCTCAGGGAGCAGAAAATATGTGTTTAGCAGTTCCTGGGAAAATCATCAGCACAAGCGGAGAGGACGCATTCGAGCGAACCGGCAGGGTCAATTTTGGCGGTGTCGTCAAGGAAGTGAGTCTGGCGTATGTTCCCGAAGCGCAGGTTGGTGATTACGTTATCGTGCATGTCGGTTTCGCCCTCAGCATAGTGGACGAAGCTGAAGCATCAAGGGTCTTTGAATATTTGGAGCAAATGGGCGAATTGGGAGAGCTGCAAAATGAGTGAACGAGTCGTAACGACGATAGATGGTAACGAAGCGGTAGCCCGCGTCGCCTATAAACTGAACGAGGTGATTGCGTTATATCCGATCACACCTTCAACGCCGATGGGCGAATGGTCAGACGAATGGGCAGCCGGTGGGAAACCTAATTTATGGGGAACGGTTCCGCAGGTGGTCGAGATGCAGAGCGAAGGCGGTGCTGCCGGGGCAATTCACGGCGCGCTTCAGGCCGGGGCGCTGGCGACCACCTTTACAGCGTCGCAGGGTTTACTGTTGATGATCCCCAATATGTACAAAATTGCGGGTGAATTAACATCAGCGGTATTCCACATCGCCGCGCGTTCTCTGGCGGCGCAGGGGCTTTCGATTTTTGGCGATCACAGCGATGTGATGGCTACGCGGGCGACAGGTTGGGCAATGCTGGCCTCAACTTCTGTCCAGGAAGCGCATGATTTTGCCCTCATCTCTCAAGTGGCGACGCTTGAATCACGAGTGCCATTTTTGCATTTCTTTGACGGCTTCCGCACCTCGCACGAAGTCGTCAAAATGGAACTACTGACCGATGACGACTTACGTGCGATGATCCCTTACGACAAAATTCTGGAACACCGCGCTCGTGCACTCTCCCCCGACCACCCGGTCATGCGCGGTACAGCGCAAAATCCCGATGTCTATTTCCAGGCGCGTGAGACGGTCAATCCGTATTATGCTGTCACCCCTGGTATCGTGCAGAAAGCGATGAACACCTTTGCCGAACTCACCGGACGCCAGTATCGCCTGTTCGATTATCACGGCGCACCAGATGCCGAGCGCGTCATTGTCATGATGGGTTCGGGCTGCGAGGCGGCTCATGAAACCGTCGATTTCCTGACCGCGCAGGGCGAAAAAGTCGGCCTGCTCAAAGTGCGACTATACCGTCCCTTCGATATGGTTGGTTTTGCCGAGGCGCTGCCGCAAACCGTTAAGGCGATTGCCGTACTGGACCGCACCAAAGAGCCGGGAAGCACGGGCGACCCTCTCTATCTCGACTGCGTGACGGCACTCTATGAAGAATGGCGACACGGGCTGATTCCGGGTGTTGTCGGCGGACGTTACGGCCTCTCCTCAAAGGAGTTTACGCCGTCAATGGTAAAGGCCATTTTCGATAACTTGATCGAGCCGAAACCCAGGAATCATTTCACTATCGGCATTCTGGACGATGTAAGCCACAGCAGCCTGGACTATGACCCGGAATTTTCGATTGAGCCGGACTCGGTGGTACGCGCGGTATTTTACGGTCTAGGCGCGGACGGCACTGTCGGCGCGAACAAAAACTCGATCAAGATCATTGGCGAGAATACCGACAATTACGCACAGGGTTATTTCGTCTACGACTCGAAAAAATCCGGCACGATGACGGTTTCGCATCTGCGTTTCGGCGCGAACCCCATCCGTTCGAATTATCTCATCACTAAAGCGAGTTTTGTCGCCTGTCATCAGCCAGGATTTCTGGAACGCCACGATATGCTCAAGGACAGTGTACCGGGTGGCGTTTTCCTGTTGAACTCGCCCTATGGCCCGGATGAAGTCTGGGATACTCTGCCGCAGCCAATTCAGGAACAGATTATCGCCAAGAAGCTGAAATTCTATGTGATCGACGCGCTGAAAATCGCCCAGCAAGCGGGTATGAAGGGGCGCATCAATACGGTTATGCAGGTCTGCTTCTTTGCAATTTCCGGTGTGCTGCCACGCGAGGAAGCGATTACGGCCATCAAGCATTCCATCGAGAAGACGTATGGGAAGAAGGGCGAAGAAATCGTCGAGATGAACCTGAACGCGGTTGACCGCACGCTGGACAACCTGTTTGAGGTCAAAGTGCCTGCGAAAATCAGCAGCCATGTGCAATTCATTTCTCCTGTCGCGGCAGAAGCGCCGGATTTTGTACGCAACGTGCTGGGCGAGATGATCGCTCGGCGTGGTGATCTGCTCCCTGTCAGCGCCCTTCCGGTAGACGGCACGTATCCAACGGGTTCGGCGCAGTGGGAAAAACGGAATATCGCGACGGAAATCCCGGTCTGGGACTCCAATATCTGTATCCAATGCGGCAAGTGCGCGATGGTCTGCCCACATGCGGTTATCCGCATCAAAGCCTATGAACCCGCCCTGCTCGAAGGCGCACCGGAGACTTTTAAAGCGATAGACGCGCGTGACACCGAATGGGATGGCCTGAAGTACACAATTCAGGTGTCGCCGGAAGACTGCACAGGCTGCGGTATTTGTGTCGATGTCTGCCCAGTCAAGAACAAGTCAGCAGCAAATCTGAAGGCCATCAATATGCAACCGCAGCCGCCGATCCGCGAAGCCGAGCGCGACAACTGGAATTACTTCGTGAATATTCCAGAGCTTGACCGCCGCAATATCAAAATCAGCAGCATTCGCCAACAGCAGGTGCAGCAGCCGTTGTTCGAATTTTCTGGCGCTTGCTCCGGCTGCGGTGAGACTCCCTATCTGAAGCTGGTCTCACAGCTTTTCGGTGATCGCTCGGTAATCGCTAACGCGACGGGCTGCTCGTCGATTTATGGCGGCAACCTGCCGACGACGCCCTGGGCAAAAAATACTGAGGGACGTGGGCCAGCCTGGTCGAATTCACTGTTTGAAGATAACGCGGAATTCGGGTTGGGTATGCGGGTCGCTCTCGATAAGCAGGCTGAGATGGCTTTCGAACTGGTTCAGCAGCTATCCGCCGAAATCGGCAGCGAGCTTGCCACAAGCCTGCTCAATGCTGACCAATCAGACGAGGCGGGCATTCACGATCAACGTGAACGTGTCGCCGTCCTGAAAGACAAGCTGGCAGGAGCGAAATCGGAAGAATCACGGCGTTTGCTGACATTAGCTGATGCGCTGGTCAAGAAAGATGTATGGATTATCGGCGGTGACGGCTGGGCCTATGACATCGGTTTTGGCGGCCTCGACCATGTGCTGGCGAGTGGGCGTAATGTCAATATTCTCGTGGTGGATACGGAAGTTTATTCCAATACGGGCGGCCAGATGTCGAAGTCCACACCACGCGCAGCTGTCGCCAAATTCGCGGCAGGCGGCAAACCATCAGGCAAGAAAGATTTGGGTCTCATCGCCATGAGCTACGGCAATGTCTACGTGGCACGGGTTGCGATGGGCGCGAAAGATGAACAAACCCTGCGCGCTTTCATCGAAGCGGAAGCTTACGATGGCCCATCGCTGATTATCGCCTATAGCCACTGTGTCATGCACGGGATTGATATGAGCAAAGGAATGCGAAACCAGAAGGCCGCCGTTGACTCCGGTCAGTGGCCGCTGTACCGCTATAACCCGGATCGTGCCGAGCAGGGTGAAAATCCCATGTCCCTGGACTCGCGTGCGCCAAAAATTCCGGTCAAGGACTACCTGCATATGGAAACGCGCTTCAAGATGCTCGAACTCAGTAAACCGGAAACGGCAAAAATTCTGTTCGCGGCAGCACAAACGGATGTCAATGAACGTTGGGCGCTCTATGAATATCTGGCATCACGTCCACCGCAAATGACGAATGGGCATAACGGAGGCAAATCGTGAATCTCACCACAACCTGCCACGGAGGCAAATCGTGAATCTCAGTACAAACTATCTTGGAATGACCTTACGTTCGCCGCTGGTGGCCTCTGCGTCGCCGCTGTCTGAAAGCCTTGACAACATCCGACACATGGAAGATGCCGGGGCGGGAGCAGTGGTTCTGTTCTCATTGTTCGAGGAACAAATCCGCCACGAACGCGAGGCACTCTACCATTATATGACGCATGGCAGCGAGACCTTTGCCGAGGCGCTCACCTATTTCCCAGAGCCATCGACCTATCACGCTGGCCCTGAGCAATATCTGGAACTGATTCGCAAAGCCAAAGAGTCGGTTCAGATTCCGATCATTGCCAGCCTGAACGGGTCTTCTATCGGCGGCTGGACGAAATTTGCCCACAAAATGCAGGAAGCTGGGGCGGATGCGCTGGAATGAAACAACTATTACATCCCCACCGATGTCAACCTGAGTGGTCATGAAGTCGAGCAGACCTATATTGAAATCGTGAAAGCGGTGAAAAAAGCGATTTCAATCCCGGTTGCCGTCAAACTCAGCCCCTATTTCAGCAATATGGCGAACATGGCGAAGCAGCTTGATGACGCCGGGGCAAACGCGCTGGTGCTGTTCAACCGCTTCTACCAGCCGGATATTGACCTGGAAACGCTCGACGTGAGGCCGAATGTCATTCTCAGTACGCCCCAGGCTTTGCGACTGCCGTTGACGTGGATTGGCATACTCTACAGGCGAATCCAGGCCGATTTGGCGGCGACCAGCGGCATCCATTCCGGTGAGGATGCCGTCAAAGTGATCCTGGCGGGCGCGAACGTATCCATGATGACATCCGCACTGCTCAAGAATGGTATTGAGCATCTGCGTTTCGTCGAGAAAGAGTTACGAGCGTGGATGGAAGTGCATGAATACGAATCGGTGTCGCAGATGCGCGGCAGTGTGAGCCAGATTCACGCCGAAGACCCATCGGCCTTCGAGCGTGCTCAATATATGCGGGCGCTGACAACCTACAGACCGACTCTGTGATGCGCCGTCACGAGGCTGCTTCATGAAATATATCGACGAATACCGGGACGCCAAAGCCGCGAAAAAATATGCCGCACTGATCGCACACCTCGTCACCCAACCCTGGACTCTGATGGAGGTGTGCGGTGGACAGACCCACGCAATCGTCAAATACGGCGTGGATGAATTGCTGCCGGAAAGTATTACCCTGCTCCATGGGCCGGGCTGCCCGGTATGTGTGACACCTGTCGAACTCATCGATAAAGCTGTCGAGATTTCCTCGCGACCCGATGTGATTTTCACGTCCTTTGGGGATATGCTGCGCGTACCGGGTACAAGGGGCGATCTGCTATCCTCAAAGGCGGCTGGCGGCGATGTGCGTATGGTCTATTCGCCACTGGACGCGCTGAAGATCGCGCAGGAAAATCCGCATAAGCAAGTCGTCTTTTTCGCTGTCGGTTTCGAAACCACTGCTCCAGCTAACGCGATGGCTGTACATCAGGCCAGGCAGCGTCAGATCGAAAATTTCTCGATACTCGTATCACACGTCCTTGTTCCGCCCGCCATCGAAGCCATCCTGTCATCGCCTGGAAATCGGGTACAGGGCTTCCTGGCGGCGGGACATGTGTGTGCGGTAGTCGGTTACACGGAATACGAACCGCTGGCGAAAAAATATCAAGTGCCCTTCGTAGTCACGGGATTTGAGCCTGTAGATATTTTGCAGGGCATTTACATGGTCGTGAAGCAGCTTGAGGAAGGCCGCGCGGAAGTCGAGAATCAATATGCCCGCTGCGTTCGGCGCGAAGGCAACCTGCCTGCCCAACAACTCGTGCATGATGTGTTCACGATTGTGCCGCGTAAATGGCGCGGGATCGGCCAGATTCCACAAAGCGGCCTGGGGCTGCGGGAGGAATATGCGCGATTTGATGCCGAAAAACGCTTCGGCCTCACCGATTACGGCGTGGAGGAAAGCTCGGCTTGCATCAGCGGTCAGGTTTTGCAGGGCATGAAAAAACCGCATGAGTGTCCCGCTTTTGGGAAACTATGTACGCCTGAGCATCCGCTTGGTGCGACAATGGTTTCCACAGAGGGAGCGTGCGCTGCCTACTATCGCTACCGTCGCCCGGTTGAACAGCCACTTATCACCTTATAGGAAGTCACTTAACTTATAGGAAGTCGCTTATCACCTTATAGCCGGAGATATGGATATGAGCAGCATGAACGGTTCAAATATCTCACTCAGCACCCAGCAATCAACGTCCGATACAGACTTTACACTCGCCTGCCCTATACCGATTTCCGACTATCCTATTGTCCTGATGGCACACGGCAGCGGCGGCAAGTTGATGCACGGCCTGCTGGAAAAATTGGTACTGCCCACGTTTAGCAATCCACTTCTGGAAACTCGTCATGACGGCGCGGTTTTTTCAGCCGGAAACGCGAAGCTGGCGTTCAGCACCGATTCGTATGTGGTGCATCCCCTGTTTTTTCCAGGTGGCGACATCGGCACATTAGCCGTCAACGGTACGGTGAACGATCTGGCGATGTGCGGCGCGAAGCCGCTGTATTTGAGCGCCGGATTCATCCTCGAAGAAGGCTTGCCGATGGATACGCTCTGGCGTGTGATTCAATCCATGCAGCGCGCGGCGGAAGCAGCAGGTGTCCAGATCGTCACGGGCGACACCAAAGTCGTTGACAGAGGCAAAGGCGATGGCATTTTCATTAACACTGCTGGCGTTGGGGTGATCGAACATAACCTGACGATTGCGCCTTCCAGTGTGCGCCCCGGCGATGCGGTTTTGCTCAACGGTGACATCGGACGGCATGGCATGGCAATTATGGCGGTGCGTGAAGGGTTGGCATTTGAAAGCGAGATTGAAAGCGACTGCGCCCCTCTCGCCTCCAGTGTTTTAAGACTTCTCGACGCGGGAATCGAAATCCACTGTCTGCGCGACCTGACTCGTGGCGGCCTTGCAAGCGGCCTCGTCGAGATCGCAGAAAGCGCCGGTCTGCATATCCAGATTGATGAAACCGCGATTCCGATTATTGAAGATGTGCGCGGTGCATGTGAAATTCTCGGCCTCGACCCGCTGTATGTCGCCAACGAGGGGCGTTTTGTCGCCTTTGTCCCGGCTGACCAGGCCGATCACGCAAGAGTAATCATGGGCGATGATGCTCGATTGATTGGCACTGTTCAGGACAATTCTTCGAATCTCGTCACCATGCGAAGTGCTATCGGTGCCAACCGCATTGTCGATATGCTCAGCGGCGACCAGCTTCCGCGTATCTGCTGATCGCGGATATTTTTGCTCTCGAATCTGCTAAACACAAATACGCTTGACCTCTATCCATTAAATGCAGAGGTGCTTGCCTTCTGTTCGGTTTCGAGCCATTGGTTTGCCTGTTTATTCCCACGAATTATTGTCTCTGTCCCCACGAATTGTTATCCCTGTCATCTCAGAACAGGCCTAATGTCATACAAATCTTCGCTGCGTTCGCAGGACAATAAGGATAACGTTTTTCAACCAAAGCACATTTTATGGAGTGTAAAACAATGGTCACTACTACAAAACCAGCTCCAGTCAAAAAGCAAACTGACGGACGCAAAACCACCTTGTCTCAAAAGCGATGGGTCTATTTATTTGACCAGATCGAACAGGCCGAACAAGAGGTTGGCGGCTCATGGGATAAAGTGCGAGCGCTCCTGGGCGGTAAAGGCTCTGGGCTGGGCGATATGACCCGCGCGGGTGTTCCTGTTCCTCCTGGTTTCACCATTACCACCCAGGCATGTAATGCCTACCTTGCCGAAGGCGGTCAATTCCCGGCAGGTTTGTGGGATGAAGTTCTGGATGCAATCCAGGCGACAGAGGCGAAAACTGGCAAGAAATTTGGGGATGCAACGAATCCGCTTCTGGTATCCGTGCGCTCTGGCGCAAAATTCTCGATGCCTGGCATGATGGACACCGTGCTCAACCTGGGTATGAGCGATGCTGTCGCGGAAAGCATGGTTTCGCTCACAGGTGATGCGCGCTTTGTCTATGATGCTTATCGCCGCCTGGTACAGATGTTTGGCTCGGTGGTCATGAATATGCCAGATGAGGTTTTTGAAGATTACCTCACCGAGGTGAAGAAAAATCGCGGCGTGAAATCCGATGTTGATCTGAACGCCGAAGACTGGATGAAGATTACCAAGGAATTCAAGCGCTTCTATCGTGAGCATGTGGGCGAGGACTTCCCTCACGACCCGCTCAAACAACTCGAACGTGCGATCCAGGCCGTTTTCAAATCATGGAACGGCAAACGTGCATTTGACTACCGCAACGCGGCAGGTATCGCGCACGACCTTGGAACGGCTGTAAATATTCAGACGATGGTTTTCGGCAACATGGGAGCCAATTCCGGCACAGGTGTCGCCTTTACACGTAACCCATCAACCGGCGAAAAGAAATTGTTCGGCGATTATCTGATGAACGCGCAGGGCGAAGATGTGGTTGCTGGCATCCGCACCCCCATTCCGATTGCTGAGTTGGAACGCGAGAACACGAAAGTTTTCGCCCAATTTGTAGAAGTGAACCGCAAGCTGGAAAAACACTACCGCGAAATGCAGGATGTTGAATTCACGATTGAAAACGGCAAGCTGTGGATGCTGCAAACCCGTGACGGCAAACGTACTGCCCGCGCAGCCGTCCGTATCGCCGTCGAGATGGTTGAAGAAGGGGTCATCACCAAACAGGAAGCTGTACTTCGCATTTCGCCATCACAGGTACTACAACTCCTCCATCCTCAGTTTGACCAGGATGAAAAGTTACGCGCCGAAAAAGCAGATCGCCTGATCGCCAAAGGTGTTAATGCCTCCCCTGGCGCAGCCGTCGGCACAGTGGCATTTGATGCGGATGTCGCCGAAAAGTGGGGCAAGGCTGGCAAATCCGTCATTATGGTGCGGCCTGAAACCAAGCCGGACGACGTACACGGCATGTTGGCCTCGAAAGGTATTCTCACCAGTCGGGGCGGCGCGACCAGCCATGCGGCAGTTGTGGCGCGTCAGTTTGGTGTCCCATGCGTTTGCGGTGCAGAATCGCTCGATATTGATGTCCGCGCCCGTGTGTTAAAAGTTGGAAAGTTCGAAGTGCACGAAGGTGAAACCCTTTCCATAGATGGTGGCACAGGCGAAGTGTTTATCGGCGAGATTAAGCGCATTGATCCGGATTTCGGACGTGAAAATTATTTGCGCAAACTTCTCGGCTGGGCAGACAGCTTCCGCCGTCTGGGTATCTACGCCAATGCCGATTACCCTAATGATGCCCGTCGCGCCCGTGATTATGGTGCGGAGGGTGTCGGTCTTTGTCGCACGGAGCATATGTTCTTCCAGGAAGAACGCTTGCCCATCGTTCAGGCCATGATTCTTTCCGAGCCAAACAGTGACGAAGAAAAACGGAATCTCCATAAGCTTCAGCAGTTCCAGCACGACGATTTTTATGGCATCTTCAAGGCAATGGATGGGCAGCCCGTCATTATCCGCTTGCTCGACCCCCCACTGCACGAATTCATGCCTGCGCATGAACAATTGGCACTGCGGGCCGCTGGCCTCCGCCTGATGGGTGATCGTCCCAATGAGCTTCAGCGTGTTGAAGAACTGATGACGGCAGTCGAAGGATTGCAGGAATTCAACCCGATGCTCGGTCTGCGTGGCAGCCGACTTGGGATTATGCGCCCCGGCATCAGCGAGATGCAGGTGCGGGCGCTGTTTGAGGCCGCCTGTCAGTTAACGCAAGAGGGAGTCAAAGTAAATCCTGAAATCATGGTCGCGGTGACCAACCACGCCAATGAAGTGAAATTCCTGCGTGAACTGATTGATCGCGTTGGGAAAGAAGTCATGGAGCAAGCGCACGTTGTAATCGACTACAAAGTCGGGACGATGATCGAACTGCCCCGCGCTGCCATTATCGCCGATCAGATGGCGGAATACTCGGAATTTTTCTCGTTCGGCACGAATGACCTTACCCAGACGACGTTCGGGATCAGCCGAGACGACGCCGAAGGCAAATTCCTGCTGTACTACGTCGAAAACGGCTTGCTGCCGGAGAACCCATTCCAGGTACTGGATGAAGACGGGGTAGGCTTCCTGATTAAAATGGCAGTCGAGAAAGGACGCAAAGCCCGTCCCGAACTGGAAGTTGGTATCTGCGGTGAACACGGTGGTGACCCCAAGAGCATCGCGTTCTGCCATAATGCAGGTCTGGATTATGTAAGCTGCTCACCATTCCGCGTCCCCGTCGCTCGTTTGGCCGCGGCACACGCCGCACTGAAGGAGCAAGGAGTAAAAGTCAAAGAAGATAAATAACCCATCACAAATAATTCGCTAAAACGTGAGATCACGACGTGATGGATTTTCACGACGTGGGATGACACTATCAGAATCAGATTTTATCGAATAAGGGCGTTCAGGCGAGCGCCCTTTTCGAATCCACTGTTCAGAAGCCTTATACCGGCTCGTTCGCACAGATAGTGCTGATTACGCAAACGAACCTCACTTTAGGCTTTCGAGAAGGCTTCATCGAGGCAAAATCACTATCTGGCTTGTGAGCGAATTCTTTACGCCTGTTTAATTTGAACTTAATAGGAAGGCAGTATGGTCAGTGGATTAATAATCGGGATGAAAGTCAGAGAACAATTATTAAACGCAAGATCACTACACTCTCTATCATTTCAATTGCCAGCGTAGTATCGCTCATGAGTGCAGCACTGATTTATCTATCGCTGGATCAGCCCCAACCCGATAGTGCGTATTCTTCTTTTGTGAATGTACTTCACCGCGAAGCCAGCACGCTAACGATAGCTGGCTTGTATTTTCTCATTCTGGCTGTAATTATCTACCTCGTATTACAACTGCGAAAATACTTCTTCCACCAATCCAAATGAGCGCGTCATACCAGAACCACCTAGACCATTGACAATCGTGACATTCGATTCCGGGTGCAAAACAACCTCAGTTTTCCCCTTAACCAATGGGTAAATGCCGTGCCAGCGTTCGGCGATTTCAAAGGTTGGTGCCTGCGCGAAGGTGTATAAATAATCCATCATTGCCTTATTAATATCTTCGCGTTCAAATGGGTCAAACGTGTGGCCGTATTCGTGGTGATCGCCAATCGTCAATTCACCAAGCGATGTTTGAGACAGCAAAAGATGGATGTGGTGCTGGCGATGAAACGGAAATTCACGCTCCATACGCTCTGCCAACGCGGGAAATGAAGGACAGTGAGAAAAGTAATTGTAATGCGCCATAGTCAAGCCAGCGCATAAATTCGGGCCGAGTTTCCAGCCACCGGGTTGCGCCACCGTGCGCAGCATCTGCAACTTGCAGCGCGTAATGCCCGTTTCGGCATATTCCTGTGGATACAGGGTTTCAAAATCCGCGCCGCTGCACACAAATACCTGATCGGCCTGCCATACTCCAGCCGTCGTTTCAATATTGGGCATGGAAATGTCTGTCACCAGAGTGCCAAAATGAAGTTCGACTCCATATTCCTGATGCAGCCATTTCGGGATCACACCGATCGCCTGACGCGGATCGAGATTCAATTCGGTGGTACTCCAAAGTGACCCTTTTAGGCCCTCTGCTTTTACAGCGTGACTCTTTTCAAGTGTCTGTTCGGACGTGAGAATCTGACAATATTCCTGCGCTTCAGGAATTGATCGGAAAAATTCTTCCAGCACTATCATTTCGTCATCGTGGTATGCCAGATGCAGCGAACCATTTTCCAGGCAGTAAAAATCGGCGCGACGGCTGAGATCGAGCCAAATTTCGCGACTTTTCATCGCTAGTTGAAAAGCGCTTCCTGTTTTGCCGACGGGCCACACCTGCCCAAAATTGCGAATCGATGCACCTACCGCCGGATTGGTGCGCTCAAACAGCGCAACTTTGAATCCGCGCCGAGCAGCCGACAGCGCACAAGCCAGCCCGACAATCCCCGCGCCAACAACAGCGACATCTACTTTTGGCGGCGTCATAACATGCTCCTGAAGTCATTAGGGCTGTTCGCCCATTTGAAGGCGAGTTTCAATATCAGCCAGAATCGCAGGCACATCGGCAATGCTGCGAACAATGTAATGCGCGCCTGCTTCGCGCATCCGTCCCTCTATTGGGACGAGACGTGCGGCGAGTTCCGTGAGGGGCAGCGTGTATATTTCGGATTGGCTCAGACCGAGTTCGTTGCCCGTTTGCGTCACGCCAATCGTCCAGGTGCCCGAGTTCAGCCCTTCCTCGATATCTGGCAGCGTGTCGCCCACCTTGACCATCGCGACCATTGGATAAACGCCTAATTGCATCGCATTCTGGTAAATCATCCAGGGAGCAGGTCGTCCGGCTGGCACATCACCAGGTGTAATTGCGGCATCCGGGACATAGCCACGGCTGGCTGCCAATGACAGAACTCTATTCATGATTGTTCGACTGTAACCCGTGGACGTGCCAATTTTCAGCCGGTGTTCACGGCAGTATTGAATCGTTTCCAGAGTACCGGGTATAAGCTCAGTGTAATTCAAGACAGATGCCAATTGAGCTTCCAACGAGTCGAGATACATGGCTTCAATATCTGCTTCATTCCAGGCGCGGCCTTTTACCAAGCGCCAGCGTTCGGCGATCTCAGGTTGTTGAGCAATCGCGCGGATATGATCTTTTTTCTCCAAACCCATTGAGGCGCGGGCATGTCGAATACCGATTTTTACCCCTTGCTGCTTAAAAACCTTGATAAAAACCGCGACGGGCGCGAAACAACCATAATCAATCGTGGTCCCCGCCCAATCAAAAATAACAGCCTTCAGAGGCCCGGTATATGGTTTGTGTTGAGTCATCAGCTATATTTTTCTATAAATTGTTCGATATTATATAAATCATCAAAACGTGCTTCGAGCGTGACGCGATCCCAATCCCACCATGCGATTTCAAGCAGTTTTTCAATAATAGAGTCTGAAAATCGTTTGCGAATCGGCTTCGCAGGAACGCCGACAGCCAGGGTGTAAGGGTCAACATCCTTGGTCACGACTGCGCCGGAGCCAACCACCGCGCCCGTACCCACTTTGACACCCGGCATAACAATGACGTTATGGCCCAGCCAGGTGTCATGACCGATCTCGCATTGATGCGAACGACGCCACTCGAAGAAATCAGGATCATCTTCGCCGAGGCCGTACATTTTGCGGCGGTAGGTTATGTGATGCATCGTGACACGCTCCATTGGGTGATTACCCGGATTGATGCGCACATGAGAGGCGATATTGCTGAATTTGCCGATTTTGGTGTAGATGATCTGGTTATCGCCTGCTGTATAGCTGTAATCGTCCATCGTGGTTTCGATCAGCCAGCTATTTGCGCCAACCTCTGTCCATTCGCCGATATAGCAATCTCGGATGAAAACACCATCATGAAAAACAGGCTTTTCCCCCAATTTCTTCGTCGTGAGTGTTGCCCGATGGTGTTCTGTGAGATATTGGTCGATGTAGTGCAGAGTCATGCTTGCACCTGCGTTGTCAGCTGTGACAACCGCGCCATATGAGCGTCCCAATAAACTGGATGTCCATTGCGCAGCACTGCGCGAATACGTGGATGGTCGGGCGCTTCTTCGACCAGCACCAGATCGGCGTTAAGACCTACCGCAATCCGCCCTCGATCATCCAGGCCAACCGCCGCTGCTGGATTTTCAGCAACCAGCTTCATGCTCTTGTAGAGCGGCATGATGCCATCGCGTGCTAGTTTAAACGCGGTTTGCAACATGGACGCGGGATAATAATCCGTCGCCAGAATATCGACTACCCCGGCACGAATCGCCTCCATCGCGCTCAGATTGCCCGTATTCGATTCGCCGCGATAGGCATTCGGCGCGCCCATGATAATGTGCATCCCCTGCTGACGGGCATAATTCGCGGCCTCCAGCGTCACCGGAAATTCGCTGATGGTCACGCCGAGGGAGTGCATTTGATCGACCTTACCCGGCTTATCATCGTCATGAGAGGCAAGCGGAATCTGATACTCCCGCGCGATCCGGCAGACTTCCGCAGCAATCTCCCAATTGCGCGGCGTTTCAGCGACTTCCTGCATCCGTTCGGCCATCTGCTCTTTCGCGTTGTTTTCGAGCAGATCACGTGGAATACCGAGCCACTTCACCATAAACTCAATATAGCGTTCGACATTCGAATACTGCCCCTGCCCCGGCGTATGATCCATGAGCGATACCAGATCAACCAGCTTTTCCACCAGCAAGCCTTCGAGAATCGAGGCTGTTTCGGGGTTCACAATTTCGAAACGGGCATGAACGCGAAAATCGACCATCAATTGGTCGCGTTTTTGGTTAATCACGCGGATAATTTCAGTCGCCTTTTTCTGGGTGCGCAGGTCTTTCTGATGCCACGCGAAAGCAACCGCCGCAAAAGCAGTGGTTATACCCGCACCTGCCAGCCGTTTATCCAATTCGTACAGCGACATATCGACTGGAAAAAGTGCATTCGGGCGCGGCTCGATGTCGCGTTCCAGCATATCGCCGTGCAGGTCGATCACGCCGGGGACGAGTGTCAGGCCAATGGCACTCAGGCCGCGACCACGCATATCACCTTCGACGATCTCCGCAATCCGGCCATCTTCAATATTCACAGCGCCGCGTTCCATCACGCGATCCGGCAGCACGATTTTCAGATCAGTCAACCACATGTTCAATTACCTCGGATGTTGTCGTCAGGCGGATTTCAGAGTCAACCAGATGCAGAATGTCTTCAGGATGATGGAAGACGCCAATCATCGCAACACCCTGGGCTTTCAATTCGGCCAGACGTGCTTGCAGCGATTGGCGTGTGGCGGAGTCGAGCGAAGCTGTCGGCTCATCGAGCAGCAGCAGACGGCGCGGAGCGATCAAGGCCCGTGCAAGATTCACTTTTTGTTGTTCACCGCCGGAAAAGGTTGTGGGGTAAGCCGACCACAATGGCTGCTTGAGGCCAAATGAGTCTAATGTTTCTCTGGCTTGTTCGATGGCTTCTTCCCACGCCATACCGCCATCGACCAGCGGTTCGGCAACGAGTTCCAGCGCACTCACACGCGGGCGCGGGCGCAAAAATTGGGTAACAAAGCCCAATTCTTCACGGCGGAGCAGCGCAATATCCACATCAGCCGCATGAGCGAGGTCGATATTTCCCTGTCGAGCAGCGAATAACGCCGTGCCGGATGTGGGAATATAGGTGCGAAAAAGACAGCGCAGGAGCGACGATTTGCCGACACCATTCGCGCCGCCGATAAGCATGAATTGACCGGCTTCCAGCGTAAATGTGAGATCGGCAAAAACATCGATCTCACGCTGGAGATGGTCGATATAAAAACGTTTGGTCAGAGATTCAACTTGCAATAGAGGCATCAAATTTGCTTTCTCACAATTTCGCGTGAACAAGCTGCTGCGTATAAGCGTCCTGCGGGTCTTCTAAAATCTGGTCAGTCAAACCCTGCTCAACCACTCGACCATGCCGCATCACCATCACGCGGTCAGCCAACGTGCGGATCACACCGAGGTCGTGCGAGACCAGAATAATCGTCATACGGCGTTCGCGCTGCAAACGTTTGAGCGTATCCAGCACCAGCGCCTGCACCGACACGTCCAATCCTGTCGTTGGCTCGTCCAGAAGGAGCAGCGCTGGTTTCAACGCCAGCGCTTTCGCCAGTTGGACGCGCTGCTGCATCCCACCGGAAAGCACACGCGGCGGGTCATCCATCCGATTGAGGGGAAACTCAGAAATAGCCAGCGAGTCACGCGCGGCCTGTCGCAGCGTCGCAAATGTGCGTTCCCCTGTAATCAACAGCCTTTCGGCGACATTGCCGCTGCTGGTGAAGCGCATTCGCAGGCCGAGATGGGGATTCTGATAGACCACACCAATATTTAAAATCTGGACTTCGCGGCGGGCAAAGCGATCCAGTTGATATAAATCTTCCCCGAGCACGCTTGGAATATCGAGCGTATAAGTGCCGCTGTCAGGCATTTCTTCCAGATTCAATAGGCGCAGCACTGTCGATTTACCAGAGCCGGATTCGCCGACGATGCCCAAAACTTCGCCGGGATAGGCTTCCACATTCACGCCAGTAACTGCTTCAATTGCGCCATAGCGCTTGCTCAGGCCAACGGCCTGCACCAATGGCGACGCGTTGACCAGGCGTGGCGCATCAAAGCGATGGTTGGACTGGTGGTTTGAGATAGCCATCATAGTAGAAATCCCCTTGATCGTCGTAATAAGTCGCGCCCACCGCTTCGTTCTTCACCAGTTTTTCGGCATAGCCGCTGTCGGATAGCTCGTACTGCGATGTGCCATCTTCCTGCGGCAGTTCGTTCATAAATTTGTTTTGCACGCCCGTCGTTTTGCACACCCATCCCTGCTGATCCTCGACCTGGAATGGCACATCACTAAATTCCAGCGGATAGACATCGGTGTATGGCGGCACCGCATAGAGTCGTTTTTCGCGTCCAGCGGAAAGCAGAGTCAAATGCGCCGCCTGATGCAATTTCGGCGTATCCCAACGAGGAATTGGGCTTGGGCTGATGATGTAAAGCCCATTGACCAGCGACGGGTAACTCGCGCCCTGGATATATTGGCGATAGCGCACAAGTTGCTCGTACAGCAGCAGCCACATTTGCCCATAATCGGAATCGGCGTGTAACTGGTGAGCTTTTGACATATCCGCCGTGACACCGCGCAGGGGTTCGGGGTCAGGCACTTGCAGCACAAGCGCCTGCCCTTCCTGCATCACTTCTTCGGGGATACGGTGACGGCTTTGCAGAATCGTCGCCTTCAGTGTGTCGGTTGTCGTCTCCGCGCCACTCATGCGCGTGATAAATCGCCGCAGATTCGCCGCATTCACCGAGTCATCTGCGCCCTGGTCGATGACCTTGACAACACTTTCCGGCCCGACCAGACTGAGTGTGACCTGCAAGCCACCCGTTCCCCAACCACGCGCAATCGGCAGTTCGCGGCTGGCATAAGGCACCTGATAGCCAGGGATAGCGATGGCCTTCAAAATACGGCGACGCAGTTCGCGTTTGGCATAGGCATCCATAAACCCGTAGCTATAATCCTGTCGCGGCTGTGCGAGATCGCTGAGTGTCGTCATGGCTGCACCTCTGTGGCGGTTTCTGGCTGCTGGTTTGGCTTTTCGTCTTTGCTGTAGAAAGTAGCGATCACTTTGCGCACGGAGTCCATACTGCTGGCGAATGTGACATAGTGCGGCAGCTTGAAGTGAATACAAAAGCCGGACGCTTCGACGGGTTCGGTGTGGTACATCACGAATTCTTCGCTGTGAGCTGGATGCGGTTCCTGGCTGTTCATCTCCATATCGAGTGTCGAGGCGGCGATCAGCTTCACCTCGTTCCAACCCATCGTGGCTGCGAAGCCGAGTTGGTAGCCCGCTTTCCCATTCTCGCCACCGCTGGTGATGACCTCAGCCTGGCTAACCCGCACCCGTCCGGCGCTGAATGCTGCGCCTGTCACTGGATGTTTGAGTTCAACTTCGGCATAACCCAAGCGCAGTTCGTTCACTGTCGGGTGAATCAGACCATAGCCGCGCATACTGGCGTAACCGAGCGCCAGCACACCACCCGTATCTGCCCGTGCCAACGCCTGCAAACGATGTGCGCGTGGCGCGGGAAACAGCACCGCATCTGTCGTCACGTCAGGAATTGACACAGGCTCAATTGGGTCTGGCTCAATCGTTGGCAACAATCCCTGCGAACGCTGCCAATCGGCAACAGCGGGATAAGTTGGCGGCGCAGGGTTTTCCGCTTCCGGTGCGACAGGTACTTCATCTTCGGCAATGCCATCCAAAATATCCAGGCGCAGCAGTCGATGACTGTAATCGAGCGTCGGGCCAAGCACCTGACCACCCGGAATATCCTTAAAAGCCGCAGAAATGCGCCGCACCGTCAACACTTCGTTAGCAGAAACAGGTTCGGCGTAGGCTATACGCGGCTGTGTCGAGCGATAAGCCCGAAGCAGCAAAACAGCCTCGTATAAATCACCGCCGGTTTGCGCCAGCGCCAGTGCCGCCAGGTCCGGCGCGTAGAGTGAGCCTTCGCCCATCACTTTGTCCAGCAAAAACGGCAACTGCTGCTGGATGAGTTTGACGGCTTCTGGTGTCAGTTTCCCAAGCATGGCCTGATAAAAAAGTTCGGCGTGCTGGATCGCGTCTTCGCCACCACGTGCTGCTACATACATCTCTGTTTATCCTTTAGCGCCGTTCGACCCGCACGCCGCGCGGTAATCCGACGACGTTTTCACCATCCACGAAATAGACATCCCAGCCTAGCGGAAAACGACAGACCGTTTCGCGAATCTCCCAGAAAATTTCGGGAATATTGTCGATTTGCAACGCTTGCTGACCATTGATGCCTGGGCCTAGTAAAGCCATCTGCATTCCACTACCCAACTTGCAGCCGATAAGGAGTGTTGCACCATCGTCCGGGTAGAGCATCGTGCCAATACTGGCTTCGCGAATATCACCTAATTCCGACTCGCCCAGTGACGTATAAAAATGATAAGCCGCACGCCCAGTCGACAAGGCTTTCGCGCCAGTCTGCGCAAGAGCAGACTCCAAGTGAGAATCTGGCGTGTAATAGCTGGTTTCCAGATCAAGCAGCGTTTCGGCGATCAACGCGAAATTCGTTTCGGCATCGGGCAGTTGATAAATACGTCCCGGATAACTGAGCGCCCACATGAGCGCCAAAAATGTGTCACGGGTGCGGGATTCTGCGGGTGTATAAGGCGGCACAGTCATCAGAATGTCTCCATTTCAATGCGAGTAGCCTCAACCTGCCGCAGCAGTTCGTCATCAGCTTGCAGTTGAGCCATTTGCTGTGCGTCGATAAAAGCATTGATGCTGTCTCGTTGAATGTCGGCCTGAATCGCGGCATCCAGCAAAGCGACAGCCAGCGCTTGCAATAAATCGCGCCCGACACAAACAGCATAGCCTTCGACACCGTTTTCAAGACGGACATGCGCTTCTGCTACCAGCACTTCGCCCAGATGAAAGCGTGTCCCCTTTGCGGTGTCTGTATAGGGCAGCATGACCAGCCCGGTACGATTCTGTAAAACCATAACTGTGCCGAGGTGGGCGATAATCTCATCGGCAAATAGCTTAACCGCCTCAGCAGGCGCATGGGTCAAAATCGTTAGATATTGGGTTTGAGTGAAAGCAGATTGCACGTAACCATTTCCTTAAAGACACTGTGAAAATACAGGGACACGCAATAACTGTGTCCCTGTATCCATTCAAATCGAGATAAAACTAGCGAGCTTGCAGATCAATGTTCAGCAGTGTTGCGATGTCACGGAGTGAGTTGTACAGAGCATCAATGCTCTCAACACCTGCTTCTTCGGTTGGATCGACATAATAGCGTTCCAGTTCGTTCACCAAATCCTGGTTATCGGCAATTGCCAACAGCGCATCCTTGACGGCAGTCTTGAATGACTCTGGCAGGCTTGCCTTAATCGCAAATGGTGTCTCAGGAATCAGAGGTGACTGGTGGAAGACAACCAGGCTGCCTTCGGGGCAGGCTTCATAAATCGCAGTGATTTCTTCCTGGGTCATCGCGTCCAGATAGGGGAATTCTTCGGCAGTCGCGGGGCCATCAATACCTTTATCCTCGAAACCGCACAGGGAAACCCCTGCTTCTTCGACCTGGACAGCCAGGTTGCCATCAAATGTTGCGGCGGCTTCAACGCTATCATTCCAAACCGATAGAACGGCGGTTGGGTGGTTGCCAGCGAACGAAACATTGGCAAATTCTTCAATCTGACCGGGATCCGTGAATTCCTGATTGAGCAGGATGTCCGTTGCCGGAACGAGATAACCACTGGTGGATGCCGGGTCGGTAAAGGCAAAGCTGCGGCCTGCGAGATCGGCAATGCTGGTAATACCCGACCCCTTCTTGGTGAACATTAAGCTGTAGTAACCGGGTACTTCTGCCGGATTAACTTCAGTTGCATAGTTGGCGACAGCAATCGCTTCGGCATCAGCAACATCAGCAGCCAGCACATAAGAGAATGGGCCAACTTCCATCGCGTCCGCGCGGTTGGCAGCCATCGCTTCGATGACCGCATTATAGCTTGTACCTGTGATGAGAACGGTGCGAACGCCCAGCGTTTCTTCCAGGTAGACACGCATCGGTTCGACGGCAGCCAGCGCCTCTTCAACATTATCGCCAGGATAAACGCCAATAATGAAGGTTTCCGGCCAGCCAGTGCGGTCAACTTCCTGTGCAGATACCAGCGTCAAACTCATCAAAGCAGCAGCAGTAATCAGAATAAGGACGAGAACGAGCTTTTTCATGTGATCTCCATTTCTTAAATAGGCTTTGCTCATAAAAGGCGTTGATTGCGCTAGATGAAGCGCAAACGTACCCAATTACTGAAACGATCAATGATCGTGACGGCAATTACCAGAATTAGCGCCGATCCCAGCACTTTGGCGTAATCACTTGTCCCGGTGTACTTAAACAGCAGAAAACCGACACCGCCCGCACCGACATAACCGAGGATCGTGGCGTGACGCACGTTGCTTTCAAAGTAGATGATCGAGTACGAGATAAATAACGGGACAGCTTGTGGGATAACGGCATAGACAAACGTTTGAAGACCACTCGCACCAGTCGCGCGCACCGCATTGACCTGTGCCGGGTCAATTTGTTCAATCGCTTCGGAAAAAACGCGCGCTAACGAACCGACAGATCCAAATGCCAGCGCCATCACGCCCGTAAATGGGCCTAAGCCAACAGCGGCGACAAAAAGGAGCGCGTAGACCAGTTCCGGGATCGAACGCATAAAATTCAGAAACAGGCGTACAACCTGGTAGATCACCGGGTGCGGTGACACATTACGAGCCGCGAGGAGCGACAGTGGCAGCGCCATAATGACTGCCAACAGCGTACCGACAATTGCCATCTGGATCGTTTCAAAGATGGCAGTGATGATCGGCAGCCAACCAATTTCCCATTCATTACCGAAAATATTGATTGTCGAGCGCTCAATTGTGGTGTTGACGATGGGCTGACCGAACAGATTGATCGTTACTTGCTGCGTGCGGGCGACCTCAAATTCGGGCGGGAGCATTCGCACGATCAGATTACCCATCGCGATAAAGGGATCAAAAATGGATGTCACGCGATTGGTCGCGCTCGGCCCCACCCCAGCCAGACTCCATGACAGAATGGCTACTGCGATGAGGATGAATACCAAACTGCGAAAAGTCAGGTTGGGCAGTGGTCGCAGAAGCTGCGCTCTCAGAATTTCGGGCGATAGAGGCGGCTGTGAACTGCTATGCGTTGAAGCTGCTGTATCGGTCACGATAACCCTTTCATTTATGCGACGACTGCCGGGCTACCGAGAAGTGCATTATTTTCAGGAGACATGGAACTGCCAGCGTTCTGATCTTTGTCAAAGCGATAAATGCGGTTCATGGTATGGCTGTCAAGCGTTTCCGGCTTGCCGTCGTAGACAATCACACCCTGAGCAATCCCTATAAGGCGATCTGCATATTTTTTCGCAAGTTCGACATCATGAATATTGATGAGTGTCAGCACCTCGACTTCACGCGCCACCCGCGCCAGATCGGCCATCACCTGCACCGACAATTCAGGATCGAGGCTGGCAACAGGTTCATCCGCCAGGAGAATTTTGGGGTTCTGTGAAATAGCGCGAGCAATCGACACACGCTGTTTTTCGCCACCAGAGAGCCGATCCGCTCGGAAATTTGCACGGTGCAGCATGTGAACACGTTCCAAACTCTGGAGCGCAATTTCCCGATGACTGCGGTCAAAATACCCAAGTAAACTGCCGAAGCCTGGGTTGTAGCCCAACCGTCCTATCAGCACATTGGTCATGGCCGGCAGGCGCTCAATCAGGTTGTACTCCTGCCATATAAACCCGATATGCCGACGAGTTAACCGAAGCTGCTGTTGGCTCATATGGGTGATGTTTTCGTTATCGAGAATGATTTCACCGCTGGTCGCAGTCTGTAAGCCGTTGATACAGCGCAGTAAAGTTGATTTCCCAGCACCAGAGCGGCCAATGACGGCGATAATTTCCCCGCGTTTGGCGCTTAGTGAAATAGATTTCAATGCTTCATTGCCATTTGAATAAACGACCTGCAAATTCTTGACTTCAAGCATATTTAGTTGATCCCAATTCATTCATCAATTGACGGGAATGCCATTCCGAATTGGAGCGACTGCGGAAATATAGCGAGGGTCTATCAAGTTGCAATGAAGTATTGATTAAGGGTGACGTGTATTTTGTGAAATACCATTTAAGCAGATTACCCCTAATTTTTAATAATATTCCGGCACAATCGCATTTCCATGATTTTATAATTTTCGCCCGTGTTGGAGGACAAATGAAAAGGTTGATTCTGCTGCTGGTTTTACTATCACTTATTGCCGCACCGGTAGTCGCGCAAGATGGCTTGACGCTGACCGTCTTAGGGACATATACACATGGCAGTTTTGCGGAAGGTGCTTCTGAGATAGCTGCTTACGATCCAACCACCAAGACTGTATATGTGGTCAACGGTGACAGCGAAACCATTGATATGCTTGACATTACTGACCCCGCTACGCCTACGCTTAAGGGTCAGATTGACGTAACCGAAGTTGGTGCATCGCCCAACAGCGTCGCCGTTTTCAATGGCATTGTCGCGGTGGCGATTGAAGCTGACCCTGCACAATATGCAGGCATGGTGGGATTCTATAAAACGGATGGCACATTGATTGTGAGTGTGTCAGTTGGCGCACTACCGGACATGGTGACATTTACGCCCGATGGCACAAAAGTTTTGACCGCTGACGAAGGCGAACCGAGCAGTGATTATACTGTTGACCCGGTGGGCAGCATCAGTATCATCGACATCAGCGGCGGTGTAGAAGCCGCCACCGTCACGAGTGTGAATTTTGAAGGTGTCGAAATGGATGCAGCGGTGCGCATTTATGGCCCCAACGCGACCCCGGCACAGGACGTAGAACCGGAGTATATCACTGTCTCGCCAGACAGCACCACTGCTTATGTCACGCTTCAGGAAGCGAATGCCTTGGGTGTGATTGATCTGACAGCGAGTACAGTGACTGCCGTAATTCCCTTCGGCTTCAAAGATCACAGTTTACCGGGCAATGAACTGGACGCGGGCAAAGATGATGGCAAAATCAACATCGCCAACTGGCCGATTTTTGGCATGTATCAGCCCGATACTATCGCAAGCTACAGCGTTGGCGATCAGCTTTACCTCGTCACCGCCAACGAGGGCGATACCCGCGATTATGATGGTTTCAGCGAAGAAGGTGAGCTGGGCGAGGCAGCCGTAGATGAGGCTTTTGCAGCTCTGGCAGACCTCTTGACCGAAGACGCTATTCTTGGCCTCGAAATCGTCACTTCAATTGGTGACACCGATGGCGATGGCGATTTGGATCAGCTCTATATCCCTGGCGCACGCTCATTCTCAATCTGGACACCAGACGGCACACAGGTCTATGACAGCGGTGCTGATATTGAGCGAATCACGGGTGAAACATACCCTGAAGATTTCAACAGTACCAACGACGAAAATGGCGACTTTGATGGCCGCAGCGACAACAAAGGCCCCGAACCGGAAGGTTTGACCCTGGGCGTGATCGGTGATCGCACCTATGCCTTCGTTGGCTTGGAACGTATCGGCGGCGTGATGGTTTATAATATTACCGATCCCATGGCTGTCAGCTTCGTGACTTATGCCAACAACCGTGACTTCAGTGGTGATGCCGAAGCAGGCACAGCGGGCGATCTCGGCCCAGAAGGTGTACTCTTCATCTCGGCTGAAAACAGCCCAACCAACGCGAACTTGCTGGTCGTCACCAATGAGATCAGCGGCACAACCACGATCTACGAAATTCAGTAACACACCGCACACTTACGAGGTGGCGTATTTGCCACCTCGTTTTATTTTGGGAGAATCTCAAGATGCACAAAAAACTGTGCTTACTGGTCATTATCATGTTGCTGATTAGTTTCAGCGCCTCTGCGCAGGACACGGAGGTGGAAGCTTTTGAAGTGACTGCTGTTGGCGAAACCGCCCCCTCCCCAGGCGATGGTGTATCTTCACCTTTGATCTGGCTGCACCCGAATGAACTGGCTTCAAGCCTCATCATCGGTATGGATGACAACGAGGGGGTTGGACTGTATGACCTGGATGGCAATCTGCTGGCCTTTGACGACACCTATGGTGCTTTAGGCGGTTCGGACCTGCGCTACGGTTTCGGCGGCAGCGATACCGCGTTGATTGCGGCAGCATCCAAAGACGAAACACATATCTATTTTTTTACCATTGAACCGGATACACGTACTCTGGTCTACGTTGGTGTAGCTGAAACGGGCATTCGTCTCGAAGGTGTTTGCCTGTATCGCAGCCCCCTTACTCAGACATTTTATGCGATTGCCTTCACCGAATTTGGTCAGGTCGAGCAATATGTTGTGACTGAAGATGATGGCGAAATCAGCATCAGCCTCGCACGTGCCATCGATGTGGGTGGCGAACTTGAAGGCTGCACCGTCGATGATGCGCTACGCCGCTTGTATTTCTCCGAAGGTGAAAATCTGGTGTGGCGTTATGGCGCAGAGCCGGAAGACGGAACGCAGCGTCGGATCGTCGATTTTACGGGCGGTTATATTGATGGGGAAATTGAAGGGTTAACGGTTTATACAACTGCGGGCAGCGATGGCTATTTGATTGTCAGTAATGAAAGTGCAGATTCACTCCTGCTCTACGAACGTACTGGCAATAATGCTCTTGTTGGCGAGTTCAAGATCGTCGCAGGTGAAACAATCGATTCTGTTAGTGAACCATCTGGATTGGCTATAAGCAATCTCCCACTGGATGATCGTTTCCCTGAAGGGTTATTTGTCACAACGGATGATGTCAACAGCAATCCTAATGCGGACAGCAACTGGAAGCTGGTATCGTGGGGTGATGTTGCAGCAGGGTTGGAACTTACTATTGATACTGCTTACGATCCACGCACCGTCCAAACCACAATCGTTGCCGATGCCGCTTCCGTAACCGCGCAATTGGAAACCCTGCCCGTCCCCGCCGCTACCGATGCTGCTGACGACCCTGCCATTTGGATTCACCCTGAGAATCGTGACCTGAGCCTCATTATCGGCACCGATAAGGTCAATGGACTAGTGACTTATAACCTTGATGGCAGCGTTCAGCAAACAATCAATATTGGTCGCTTGAATAACGTCGATTTGCGCGATGGTTTTATACTGGATGGTCAGCCAACCAGCCTGGTCATTGCGACCAATCGGACTCTGGGTGGTATCGAGATTTACGCAGTAGATGTCGAGTCACGCATGTTAATAGATGTGGCTGCTGCCCCTGTCCTCTCGAATGTCGAAGAGGTTTACGGGGTGTGCATGTACATTAGCCCTGTAAATAACAAATACCATGTTTTCGTCAACAGCGCCGATACGGGTGAGGTCGAGCAGCATGAACTCATTGAGCAAGACGGCAAAGTTGTCACCGAAGTCGTGCGCTCTTTCGTTGTTGGCAGCCAGACTGAAGGCTGTGTTGTGGATGATGAGAACAGCGTGGTCTATATCGGCGAGGAAGCGGTTGGCCTGTGGAAATTTAATGCCGAACCGGATGCTGGTAACGAACTCACGCAAGTCGATAACACCGGAGAAGGCGGACATCTCACGGCTGATGTGGAAGGCGTGACTCTATACCCGACCAGCGATGGCGGCGGTTATTTGATCGTTTCCAGCCAGGGCAGCAGTACGTTCGTAATCTACGAGCGCGGTGGCGATAATGCCTATACTGGCACTTTCCGTATCATCGAAACAGGGGATGTGGATGCCGTCAGCGGCACAGACGGCCTGGATGTTTCGCCTTTCGCGCTGGGTGATGCGTTTCCTGAAGGGGTTTTGGTCGTTCAGGATGATTTGAACATCAATCCTCAGTCTACCCAAAATTTTAAGTTGGTTTCGTGGCGAATTATCGCTGATGCACTGGATCTGGTCGTTGATGTTAGGTGAGTTATCGGATGACAATCAGGTATAAATGTGCCTGATATCAATCAGAATGACCGAGCGTTATTTATATACGACGTAGTTCCGGACTCCCATTGTTTTGAGCCACATATTTATGTTCATATAGCGACTTCATATTTGCATAATATGTGGCAAAAATGGGGAAGAAGGGACTCGAACCCTTACCTCGTGAGAGACATGATCCTAAGTCATGCGCGTCTGCCAATTCCGCCACTCCCCCATAAGTCTGATTATAGTCAAGACAAAAACCTGCTTCAAGGGCGAATGGCTCAATCGACTCGAATCTCGATGCCGGAAATATCCTCAAAATCCATTTCATTAACCTGCGCCAGGATAGTCGTGATAATCAACTGCGCGAACTTAAAGAGCGCCTGCATCTGCACGATACGTTCCAGATACAACTGTGCCTGTTCACGATCTTCAGCATTCATGGTAGCGATAGATGCAGACAGGCGTTCAGCGTTTTTGGTCATCACCATCAACGCGCGATCCACATCTCGCATTTCGCGTCCATTGAGAATATTGGAAATGATTTGCCAGAACGCCGTTTCAGCCTCATAAAACTTCCGGCGATCCCCGCGCCCGCGTACCCACACCTGTCGCACCATACCCATGTGTTCCAGTGTACGCATATTCATACTGACGCTGGCTTTCGATATATCCAGTCGATCCATCAGATCGTCCAGGCACAATGGTTTGGGACTCATCAACAGCGCACCATAAAGCTGTCCCATCACCTTGCTAAAACCAAAGTATTCAGAAAGCTGCCCCAGGCCATCGACCATACTATCATGAACTATTGTTAGCGTTGGATCAATTGACTTTTCGCTGAACTTTTCGTTCGCCATCTGTGATTACCTCTTTGTTTCAATGATCCCTGACGCTGTTACAGAAAATTCTTAACAGTCCTTGAAAATTATTTTAAATCCTAACACCATTACGGTTCGCTGGCAACGTCTATTCATAATGTGGCGCTAGCGTTTAACACGGAATGACTGGCAAAATAACATGCGATAGATGTGTTGCATCGTGCAAAATTGTCTGACCTGCTGGTGGGTAGATGCGTTTACGCCAAAATCATCTTGTACAATTTGACCCAATACTGCGCTATTTATCGTAACCAATACTCACAATAACTTGTGAAATCTCCAGCAGTATAGTCATATAAAAAGCCCGTCTAGCACGAAAAAGCAAAAAGATGGTAATATTAAATTGCATTAACTTTCACAAATAACAGGTTAACGGCCTTTTGAAGGAGTTTTTACGTTACTATGCCTTCACATATTCTATCGTCAAACATCCCAGACATTGTTATTGGCCGTCTGCCGGTCTACTTACGCGCCCTCACCCGGCTAGCGCAAGAAGGTCGTGAAGTTACCTCATCACATGAACTCGGCCAACGCCTGGGGATCAGCTCGGCACAGATTCGCAAAGACCTATCGCACTTTGGCGGCTTTGGCAAGCAGGGAACTGGCTATCAGATAGCTTATCTGGTCGAACAGCTTAAGCAAGTTCTGAAAGTTGATCAGGAATGGGATGTCGCGCTGGTTGGCGCGGGTGATCTGGGTCGCGCACTGGCGCATTACAGGGGATTTGGTGACAGAGGGTTTCGGATTGTCTCTATGTTTGATAATTCACCAGATAAAATCGGGACTGAACTCGAAAACTTCGTTATTCAACCCCTTGATGATCTGGCAAAAGTTATCCGCGAACGCAATATTAAAATCGCAATGATTGCTGTTCCGGCTGAATCAGCACAAGAAGTCGCAGATCGGCTGATTGAAGTTGGTGTGAAAGCCATCCTCAACTATGCTCCGATCAATCTGAATGTTCCCGCTGATGTCCATGTTCAATACATAGACCCAGTTGTCCACTTGCAGCGCATGACCTATTACCTCTAAGTGAAGTGAAAAGCCCTGAGTAAAAGTTGAAGTAAATCCTGTTGATAATTGCTTGGCGCTTCAACTTTTAATGATGGCTAGACTTTTAATGACGGATTAGACTATGCTGGCAATTCTGCGTAGAATAGCCGGATCTTCCAGCGCCCGACCTGCGCCTACAGCCACTGCAATGAGCGCATTATCAGCGCGATAAACCGGTACACCCGTTTCGCGCGTAAGGTACTGGTCAATGCCGCGCAAAAGCGCACCGCCACCTGTCAGAATGATACCTCTGTCAATGATGTCCGATGCCAATTCGGGCGGGGTTGTACCCAATACGGCTTTCGCTACCGCCGCGATCATGGCTAATGGTTCAGCCAAGGCTTCGACGACTTCACCAGTCGTGATGCTGACCGTCCTGGGAAGGCCGCTGACATTATCACGACCCTGGATTTCCATGCTCATTTCCTGACCAATATCGACTGCCGCGCCGACCTGAATTTTCACCGATTCGGCTGTTGGTTGGCCGATACTCAGGTTATATTTACGTCGCACGTAGCTGATAATCGCATCGTCCTGGCGCAATCCTCCAACACGTCCGCTCTCCGCTCGCACAATATTGTTCATCGTCAGCACTGCGGCTTCGGTGATGCCACCACCAATATTGATAATCATATCACCAGCGGGAGTGCCAACGGGAAGCCCCGCGCCAATTGCTGCTGCCAACGGCTCCCAGATCAGAAACGCCTCACGCGCACCTGCCGCAATCGCCGCCTCATGAACCGCCCGTTTTTCGACACTGGTCACACCATAGGGGACAGAAATCATGACAGTGGGCTTAAAAAGGCGAAAACGTCCGGCGACTTTGCCAAAGAAATGGCGCAGCATCGCCTCCGTCACTTCATAGTCAGCAATCACGCCATCGCGTAGAGGACGTACAACTTGAATATCTTCTTCATCCACACGCCCCAACATCTCGCGCGCAGACTGGCCGATCTCGACAATACGTTCGTCATTCACCGTTAAGGCAACCAACGATGGCTCTTGCAGAACGATTTGCTCGTTCTCATAGATCAGGCAATTAACGGTACCCAGGTCTACACCCAGCCTTTTATCGAATAACCCCATATGCACGACTCCAAGCGCAACCGAATCACTGTACACTTATAGCCGATGTGCCTTCTAAAAGCAACGCCCGGACAAATCCGGGCGTCATTGCAACGACAAGCATAGCATTAAGGTTAATTGCTGTTTTCGTCTTCGATAATTCGCATTATAGGCCCGGAGGTCTGAATCTTACGATGAATCCGCAAACTGAGTTCAGCACGACGGAGTTCTAATACTGCCTGGCGATTTACTTCAGGCGGCACACCCTTTTCAAGCATCTCAGCAGCGCTTTCACGAGCTTTTTCTGCCGCTTCCAGGTCAAGATCGAAAGATGATGCAGCAAGATCAGCCAAAATCACGACTTTATCCGGGCGAACATCGACTACGCCACCATAGATGGCAAAACGTTCTTCGGCCTTTCCTTTGCGGATAATCAATTCGCCAAAGCCAAGTGTTGTCAGCACAGGCGCATGATGCGGCAGAACGCCCATCTCGCCTTCCGCTGCCGGGATCAACACCATATCCGCTTCGGGTTCGTCGAATATCTTTTTCTCTTGAGTCACAAGTTCAACATGTATGGGCATAATTTACCTCTCCGGTAGGGTATCCCCTACGCTGTCGCCTTAATTCTGTGAAGCTTCGTGGCGCTGGATAACGTCTTCAACTGGCCCAGCCATGTAGAAATGCTGCTCCGAAATATGATCGAGATCGCCGTTCAGGATCATGCGGAACCCGCGAATGGTATCCTTCACGCGGACATAACGCCCCTCGCGACCCGTGAACTGCTGCGCCACAAACATCGGCTGCGTAAGGAACTGCTCAATTTTACGCGCACGCGCTACCAGCAGCTTGTCATCATCGGAAAGTTCGTCAATACCGAGAATGGCAATGATGTCCTGCAAATCTTTATAGCGCTGCAACACTTTTTGAACGTCGCGCGCTGTTGTGTAATGCTCTTCGCCCACGATGTTCGGGTCGAGAATTTTGCTGGTGCTGCCCAGAGGATCAACTGCCGGGAACAGACCGCGCGAGGCAATTGAGCGTTCCAGAGCAATCGTACCGTCCAGATGCGCGAACACCGCTACTGGCGCGGGATCAGAATAATCGTCAGCAGGCACATAGACCGCTTGCATCGAAGTGATCGCGCCTGTTTTGGTGGACGTAATACGTTCCTGAAGCTGGCCCATCTCATCAGCCAGGGTCGGCTGATAACCTACGGCGGAAGGCATACGACCCAGCAGCGCCGATACTTCCGCACCCGCGAGGGAGTAACGGAAAATGTTGTCAATAAAGAGCAAAACGTCTTTACCCTGGTCACGGAAATTTTCCGCAATCGTCAAACCACTCAGCGCAACGCGGAGGCGCACACCCGGCGGTTCGTTCATTTGGCCGAAAACCATCGCCAATTTATCGAGAACGCCCGCATGTTCCATTTCGCCGTAAAGCTGCGTACCTTCACGTGTGCGCTCACCCACACCTGCAAAAACCGAAAGGCCTTCGTGCTGGGTCGCGATAGAGTTAATCAGCTCTTGAATCGTGATGGTTTTGCCGACACCCGCGCCACCGAAAATACCAGTTTTACCACCGCGCGTCATCGGCGCGATCAGGTCGATCACCTTCATACCCGTTTCGAATACTTCAATCGAGGTCGATTGTTCTTCGAAATTCGGCGCAGAAGCGTGAATGGGTCGGTGAGGCTCAGAGGCAGGCACGGGTGGCTTGCCATCAATCGGACGACCCAAAACGTTAAATACACGCCCCAATGCTGCGTCGCCGACGGGTACGGCAATCGGCAAGCCTGTCGCAAAGGCAGCGATACCACGCGGCAAGCCATCTGTCGTGTCCATCGCAACGGTACGGACAGAATTATCGCCGAGGTGATTCTGCACTTCGAGAATTAGGTCTTCCAGACCCTCACGCGGGATGCGCACCGCGTCAAAAATATTCGGGAGTTCGCCTTGTGGGAACTCAACATCCACCACAGCGCCCAGCACCTGGGAAACACGCCCTTGAACTTCACTCATGCTTTTAATCTCCTGTTCCCATCTTCTATAGAAACATTCATGTCTCTACCATTTTCGTTGTAGATAGCATCTGTTTTCGTTGTAAATAGCATCTATAAGGGCATCCCGAAGGACGCCCCTACACTGTCAAATCAATTCGACCTGCTTGAGCGATGGCTCAATGTGGATTGCGGTAATCCTGGTTTTGCATAGGCGTCATGCTCGTTTTGAGTGAGGATGTCATCAGCCAGTTTATCAATCGAGCTTTGCAGCGCTTCGGCACCACCGACAATATCCAGAATTTCACTCGTGATAGCGGCTTGACGCGCCTTGTTGTAATCAAGCGTCAAATCACTGGCGAGTGTAGAAGCGTTATCAGATGCGTTACGCATGGCGACCATACGCGCCGAATGTTCACTCGCCTGGCTTTCCAGAACCGCCTGATACAACTGAAGTTCGGTAAAACGCGGAACAATCTCCTGAAGGATTGCTTCCGGGCTGGGTTCATATTCGTAGTTCGCCACGGTATTGCTGACTTGCGGTACATCTTTAATCAATTCCGCTGCAATCGTATCCTCGACTTTATGAGGAATGAGTGGCAACCAGCCCTGCACCACCGGGCGCTGAGTCAGCGTATTGATGAAATCGGTATAAGCAATATACACATCATCGACTTCACCACTCAGGAAAGAGTCAATCGCCAACCGCGCAATCGGCGAAATATCAGCAATTGTGGGCGCAGTTGGCAAATCACTAAACTGAGCCACAACATTTTCACGGGTTCGAATCAGCGAATCGCGTCCTTTGCGACCAACGGTTACAAAGCGCACAGGTTTGCCCATCCGTTCGGCAAAACGCAAACCGACGCGAACAATGTTGGTGTTATATGCTCCCGCCAGACCACGATCAGACGTGACGAGCACGATCATAATGTTCTTAACATCTGCCCGCGCGGCCAGTAGAGGGTGCAGCGGTGTACCTTTTGTACCCGCGCTCTGAACATTAAGCAGAATTTCCCAGGCTTTTTCGGCAAACGCGCGGCTGGCAAGCACACGCGCCTGCGCCTGACGCACCTTCGAAGCCGAAACCGACTCCTGGGCACGGGTAATCTGGCCGATATTTTTCACACTGCGGATACGTTTTTTAATCTCACGCGCACTTGGCATGATGACCTCTCTTTCTGATTAGACGCTCGCTTTAGGTCCAGCTTGCGTTAAAGGTCTTGATCGCATCCGTCAACTTGGCAATGATGTCGTCATCCCACGCGCCAGTGCTAAGTTTCGCGGCCAATTCGGAATATTGCGTATTAAATGCACGCAGGAATGCTGCCTGCCATTCTTTGACGCGATCCACTGATACCTGATCCAGCAGCGAACGTGTTCCGGCGAAAATCAGTGCGACCTGATCTGCCAACGGGATGGGCTGATATTGGGGCTGCTTGAGGAGTTCGGTCAGGCGTAAACCACGATCAAGCTGTGCCTGTGTGGATTTGTCGAGGCTCGAACCGAATTGGGCGAATGCTGCCAGCGAACGGAACTGCGCGAGATCGAGGCGCAAACCGCCAGCGACTTTGCTCATCGCGCGCGTCTGGGCATCACCACCTACGCGGCTGACGCTGATACCAGCGTTCATCGCGGGGCGCTGACCAGCATAGAACAACTCAGCTTCCAGATAAATCTGACCATCGGTGATCGAGATTACGTTTGTCGGTACATATGCGGACACATCGCCGAGCAGCGTTTCAATAATCGGTAGCGCTGTCAGGCTGCCGTTACCTTCGGCTTCGCTCAACTGGGCGGCACGCTCCAGGAGGCGGCTGTGCAGATAGAATACGTCACCGGGGTACGCTTCACGTCCCGGCGGACGGCGCATCAGCAGCGATACCTGACGATAGGCCCAGGCATGTTTGGAAAGATCGTCGTACACGACCAGCGCATCTTTACCATTTTCCATGAACCATTCGCCAATCGCGCAGCCCGAATACGGCGAAATATACTGCATAGCTGCCGGGTCGGAGGCCGACGCGACGACGACGGTGGTGTAATCCATCGCACCATTTTCTTCGAGCAGCGCCACTAAACGCGCCACCTCACCACGTCGTTTACCAATCGCGACGTAGATGCAGAACAGGTCTTTGCCCTTCTGGTTGATAATCGTATCAATGCCAATCGCTGTTTTGCCGATTTGACGATCACCAATAATCAACTGTCGCTGACCACGACCTACGGGGGTCATCGCGTCGATGGCGAGAATACCCGTTTGTACCGGGCGGAACACGTTACGACGCGCCATAACGCCAGGGGCGATACGCTCGATATTGAAATATTCCGTCGCTGCAATCGGCCCTTTGCCGTCCACAGGCTCACCCAGCGCGTTCACGACACGCCCGACCATGCCCATACCAACTGGCACGGACGCGATACGACCCAACGGGCGTACTTCATCACCTTCGTTGATCGTGTCGTAATCACCCATGATGATGATACCGACATTATCTTTTTCCAGGTTGAACGCGATCCCTGCCACGCCATTGCTGAACCGAACCAGTTCGCTGAAGCGGATGTTATCCAGACCCTTGACGCGGGCGATACCATCACCAATTTCGTCTACATAACCAACTTCAACCGATTCAAGTTTCGGCTCATATCCCTCTATCTGCTTGAGCAGGGATTCATAAATATCTCTGGAGATGTCTGCCATTCAGGCCTCCCATAATCTATTCACCAGATATTCGTACCTAAATTTGTTTAAACCACTCAAAATGAGTGAGGTTTGCCACATGAAATGTTTGAAAAATAGGATGCTTGTGTCCCAGTATTGTAACTTATCTTAAATCATATGTCCACTTTTTCACAAACGCGATTACTGCTCTCCATTCGGATCGCGAGGCTTGCCGCCACCAAGCACGATAGAGCGCTGATAAGCTGCCCATACCGCCCGTGCCAACACCGTCCGCAAACCGCCTTTCTCCATATGATAGATGGCCTCGGCTGAGGTACCGCCAGGGCTTGTCACCTGGTTGCGTAGCTGCGCGGGATGCAAGCCGGAAGCGGCAGCATATTCCACAGAGCCGCGCATCGTCTGTAACACCAGACGCTCGGAATCATGCCGCGAAAAGCCCATGTGAACACCCGCGTCGATCAACGCTTCCATAAACATGAAAACGTAGGCTGGCCCTGTTCCACTCAAGGCCGTCGCCATATCCAGATAACGCTCATCGTCCATAAAGATTTCTTCGCCGAGCGCACCCAAAAGTATTCGCGCCTGTTCGCGCTGGGTTTCAGACACTTCTGGTGTCGCTGTCCAAACGGTGATCCCCTGCCCAATCTGAGCAGGGGTGTTTGGCATCGCGCGAACCACGTTGGCATTTGCGAGTCCATTGGCAATCGTCTGGATTTTCGCGCCAGCGATGATACTTAATACCAGCGAAGCCGAATGCGCACCGCGCCGCGCCACAGGCAAGACATAATCCAGCACCTGTGGCTTGACCGACAGCACCAATACATCGGCTTTCTCGGCAGCTTCAGCATTATCGGTTGTAAAACGCACACCATAATTTTTGACCAGTTCCGCGCCCCGGTCTTCGCGTGTGTCAGCCGCGATAATCTGATTCGGTTCGAGAATTTTTTTATTGAGCAAGCCCTTCATCATGGCCTCGCCCATAATGCCACTGCCGATGAAGGCTACCGTTTTCTCACGAAATGGCATGAAGGTCTCCTACGGATGGGAACTTGTAAGGATAATTTTCGCGGAAGCGTGCTTCGGCCTGTGCGACACGATCCATTTGCACATCCACACCGATCCCTGGCACAGTCGGCACGGCGATACGGCTTTTCTCGCCCAGAACAAACGGCGGTTCGGTAATGTCCGGGTTGTAGTAACGATCTGTCGCGGAAATATCGGAAGGCAGGTTCACGCCGGGGAGTGATGCAAATGCCAGATTCGCCGAACGTCCGACTCCCGTTTCCAGCAAACCGCCAATCCACAATGGCAGATTATTTTCAACGCACACCTTGTAGGTTTCCAGACTTTGGGTATAGCCGCTGACACGCGCAGGCTTCAGATTCAGAATCTTGCACGAGCCTAATTCCAACGCCAGACGCAGATCATTGGCATCCTTGACGCTCTCGTCCAGGCAAATCCGCGATTCAAGCTGTGGCTGTAATTTACTGTGTTCCCAAATGTCATCGTGTCCCAGAGGCTGCTCAATCATCAACAGGTTAAACTCATCAAGCTGTTTCAAAAGTTCAGCATCTTCCAGCGTATAGGCGCTGTTGGCATCGAGCATCATTACAATATCTGGCAAGGCTTTGCGGACACCACGCGCCAGTTCAACATCCCAACCGGGCTGAATTTTGAGCTTGATACGCTCATAACCCTGATTCAGACGCATCTTGATGATGTCCAGCGTTTCCTCAACCGTCGGCTGAATACCAATACTCACCCCGACTGTCGCGTAACCTGTTGGCGTGTTTCCAGGCGGCAAATGTGCGGCAAAAAGATCAGCCAATGACAGATTGTTGGTTTTTGCGACAGCATCCCATACGGCTGCTTCAAGCGCGTGTTTTGCCATCGGATGTCCACGCGAACCCTTGAGCATCGGGGGGATTTCAGTGGGGCTGTTCACTGTTTTGCCAAGCACTTTGGGGATCAGAAATTCGCTCAGGACGTGCAGCGCCGTCCCAATCGTCTCGGTGCTATAACCAGGGTTAATCTCGGCGGAGACCTCTCCCCAGCCGACTACACCTTCTGTCGTGTGCAGTTCAACCAGAACAGCGACTTTAAAGGGTTCCTGACCAAAACTGGTGCGCAGCTTCTCGACCAGCGGCATGGCAATAGGGTGTAAACGAATGGATTCAATGGTTATGGATTGCAAGATTTCCCACCTTTTAGATTAAGGCAGGGGCGCAGGGCGCTGCGCCCCTACAATATAAACGATTAATTGAGACTAAAATCAAACTGCGGGCTGCTGTGACTGAGTAAATAAAAGGCGCGATCTCGTTCTTCATAAGCTTCATGGACAAAATCCGTGACCAGATATCCCCGGCTGGTAAGCATCTTGAACATCGCGCGGGCATGTTCACGCCAGGCTCTCGCCAAACCTTCGTCATGCTGTGCCATAGCCGGGAAATTCACCGGAATTTCGACCAATGCCATTGACGTTGACGGGTAAATAGGATTATCACACGGCATGGCAGAACCATTATTATCCACTCGTGTTGGATTTAAAATGGGCGTATCGGCTTCAAGGTACTGCCGGAGTCCCAGGCTGCTGCGTTCACCCTCGACCCGTTCCTTGACGCGGCGATGTGTCACCCACCATTCCACGAATAGACGATCCGAATACCCAAACGATGTGAGGCCGCTGTCCGCTTCTGTACCGTAATAATTTTCCTTAAACTCATGACTGACCGCGCCCAATTTGCGGATATTCAGGTGTGCGTTGGTCGAAAGCAGGGGGTCAAAAGTCCAGGTTACTAATCGAACACCCTGTTTGATAGCCATATCACGCTGTGCCAATTTGAGTTGATACGCCAGGCCGCGATTACGATAGGACGGCAATACGACCATACGCTTGGAAACAATTTGTAGATTCGCCATCGCAGGGCGATCAACTTCTTCAATATTTGTCCCCAGGAAACCGACTAATACACCAGCCATCTGATCGCCATCCAGCGCTGCCAGCACGTGACCGCCACCATTTGCCAGCGAAAACAGCATGTGGGCAGGGATCACCGATTCAATATCGTTCCCCCAGTAAATTTTTTGCAGTTCTACCGCTGCACGCATCTCCGAGAGCTTATGCAGCGCTTGTATTTTGATCGCTGTTTCCATCAAATCTCCATCAGATACTACGAGGCTTACGGCGAAACGCATTACGCATCAACGGCAGCCAGTAGCCTTTTCCGCGCATATACTTGAGCAGCGTATCCTCAAAACGACGCGGGCGGATACCAAAATAATTAAACATATTCGCCAACTGGGCGGTACGGTTCGTGGCTAAAATATCGAGCCACTGCGATGTCATCAGCGAACGTGGCAGCACACGACCATAGATGGCTGTAATCCAGCGCAGCATATAGGGCGGCACCGGGATAATAAAACGCTGCATATCCGAAACACGCATGATCGTGCGAATAAAATCTTCGAGCGTAATGTATTCTGGCCCGCCAATTTCCATCAGTGTATCGACGGTATCGGGTCGTTCGAGGCTGCGCATAATCGCCTCAACCAGGTCGTCGATATAAATTGGATGGAGTACCACTTCACCGCGTCCGGGCATCAGAAAAAAGAGCGGATTTGCCCGCAGCGACATGGCAATATGATTGGCAAAAGCATCTTCTTCGCCAAAGACAATCCCGCTGCGAATGATCGTATACGCAAGGCCGCTGCCGCGAATGATTTCTTCGACCATACCCTTAATTCGCAGTAATGGGTAAGCAGACGAGGGTGCAGCACCCAGATGGCTGACAGTGATGATCCGCCCGACACGCGCCGCCCGCGCCGCCGCGATCAGGTTACGTGTCCCCACAAGCTCAATACGCTCCAGATCACGCTCCCTGCCCCACCACTGCGCATTCTCAAGGTGAATGACAACATGAGCGCCCGTGACAGCTTTAAAGAACATCTCCTCGTCAAGCACATTTCCCTGTATAATCTCAGGAGCTTGTTCCCAGGGCAAATTGGTAAGCTTGTTTTCGGGAATCAGGCAGCGCACCTGGCGACCTTCCGCCATCAAGCGGCTTACCAGGTGTCGGCCAATTAAGCCTGTCGCGCCGGTTACTAAAATCATTCAGCCTCCCCAGAAGTCATGTTATTATAACATGCGTCCCAGAGGATGAAACAGGCATAGACTGTAACCACAACGACAAAACAGGCATAAACTGTAACCACCTGCCCTTTTGGGGGTTATTTTCAAGTATAGAGATTTTGGAACGCATGAAGCGTTTATAACTACAGCATAAAGCGTCCTTGCGAATGGCAGGGATGAGGCGGAGGATCATACTGTGGAACGACGACGTGTAGTCGTAACTGGAATGGGCATTATTTGTCCGACGGGTAATTCCGTCGAAGAAGCATGGGCCAATACCGCAGCGGGTAAAACGGGTATCCATACCATAACCCGTTTTGACACGTCCCATCTTGAGAATCATTTTGGCGGCGAAGTCAAAAATTTTGACCCTGAACAATTTCTGGGTAAGCGTGAAGCGCGGCGAACAGATCGCGTCACGCAGCTTGCCCTGGTTGCAGCACAACAGGCGATAGCGGATTCGGGACTGGAAATCACGCCCGAAAATCGCTACGAAATCGGCTGCGTGATGGGATCGGGCATCGGCGGTATCGGCTCTCTGTTCGAAAGTATAAAAGGTTTCCTTGAGCGCGGTGCAAAGGCCGTCAGCCCATTGATGGTACCCATGATGCTGCCGGACAGCGCTTCCGGCAAAATATCCATGCTTTATGGATTGCGCGGCCCCAACTTTGCGATCTCAACAGCCTGTGCTACGGGCAATAACTCCATTGGTGAAGCCACCGAAATTATCCGGCGTGGCGCGGCGAAAGCTATTCTCGCAGGTAGTTCCGAGGCTGGACTGGTCGAAGTCGCCATTGCCAGCTTCAATAATATGACCGCGATTTCACGCCGTAACGACGAGCCGGAAAGAGCATCACGTCCCTTTGACCGTGATCGCGATGGTTTCGTGATCGCCGAGGGTGCGGCACTCATCATGCTGGAAGACCTGGAACACGCCAAAGCACGTGGCGCGAAAATCTACGCCGAAATTCTGGGCTATGGTCATACATCCGATGCCTATCACGTCACCGCGCCGTTAGAAACAGGCGAGGGCGCAGCAAAAGCGATTGAGTTTGCCATGGAAAACGCGGGTGTGACTGCGCAGGATATCGATTACATCAACGCACATGGCACCAGCACACCGCTGAACGATAAGAGCGAAACACTTGCGCTTAAACAGGCGTTGGGTGAACAGGCTTATGAAATCCCACTGAGTTCTACCAAATCGGTCACAGGACATTTGATGGGCGCAGCGGGCGCAGTGGAAGCCGTATTCTCGATTATGGCGATCCGCAACAGTTTTGTGCCACCAACCGTCAACCTGGAGAACCCAGACCCGGAATGTGACCTCAACTACACACCAAATGTTGGTGTCGCCCGTGAAATCAATATCGCCATGAGCAATTCGTTCGGGTTTGGGGGACATAACGCCGTTTTGTTATTCGGCAAATATCATCAAAATGGTCACTCGTAAAAACGACATTCCACCGTTTCAGGAGAATGCAATTTACGCGCACATTGTCGGGTGGGGCATGTCCGTACCTGAACAGGTGCTTACCAATCATGACTTAGCAGCCATTGTCGAAACCAGCGACGAATGGATTCAAGCCCGGACGGGCATCAAAGAACGGCGAATCGCGGGAGAAAACGAGTCTACGGCTACGCTCGGACTGAAGGCTGCCCAAAAAGCGCTCGAAGTGGCTGAACTTCTGCCTATTGAGCTTGATCTGATTATCGTAGCGACTTCTACGCCGGAAAATATTTTCCCCAGTACAGCCAGCCTGATTCAGGATTGGTTGGGCGCGGTACGTGCTGGCGCATTTGACCTGAGTGCCGCATGCTCCGGATTTGTCTATGCTGTCAACATGGCTGCGCAGTCCATTCGCTCCGGCAGCATTCAAAGTGCGCTGGTCATCGGTTCGGAAACCATGAGCCGCGTCATGGACTGGCAGGATCGCGGCACGTGTATCCTCTTTGGCGATGGCGCGGGCGCGGTAGTTTTACGGGCCAGCGACGTTGAAGGGGGTGTTCTCTCCAGCGTCTTACGTTCCGATGGTTCAGGCTGGGATTTACTTGGCATCCCAACCGTCGGAAGCATGGATGTCCACATACCAGAAGCCAGCCCCAACGGTCATAAAATGCATAAAATGCACATGAACGGCGGCGAAGTTTTTAAGTTCGCCACGCGGGTCATCACCGAAAGCGTTACCCAGGCGCTCGATCTGGCTGGCCTCGAAATGAGCGATGTCGCTTTGATCGTGCCGCATCAGGCAAATGCTCGAATCCTGCACTCAGCAGCCCGAAGCCTGAAAGTCGAAGCCGACATTTTCATGAGCAACGTAGACCGTTACGGCAACACCTCTGCCGCCTCGATTCCCATCGCCTTGTGCGAAGCCATTCAACAAGGTCGAATCCAGCAGGATGATAATATCGTTTTTGTCGGTTTCGGCGGTGGTCTGACCTGGGCATCAATGGTGGTGAAATGGGGAACGCCGGAATATGCCGCACGACGTGCGCTTTATCAGCAGCGTCGGGAATTCAGCTACTTCCTGGCACGCTGGCGACGGCGGGCGCTGCAATGGAGCCGCCGCATCACTGAAACTGTCAGCCGCATTCGCCCTGAACGAGGCCGTATGCGCCGCCTGCGCCGCAAAATCGACCAGTCAAATCTCCGCTAAATTTGGAAAACGCGCAAACTGACCGAAACTTTTTGCGCGTTTTCGACTCGTTATATTTCAGAACAAACTGAACATTATCCACGATCAAGCGGACATTTGTCACATTTGTCGCGCTGATAATGTTGCTATGGTTGATATATCCACAGATTTATAAAAGATAATGTCTTATGATCGTCATCATATTACCCGATATTCCGGCAGAAGATCGACTCCTGGCACAGGCACGTCAAGGCGATCAGACAGCCATCATGGAGATTTATGAGAGCTACTTTCCGCCGATTTATCAATTTTTGCGCCTCCGCGTCGGAAACAAGGATGAGGCCGAAGACCTGGCGAGTGAAGTCTTTCTAAAATTTGTCAGCACTGTCCGGGGACGCAGTGCGCCGAATGTGAGTTTGCGAGGATGGTTGTTTCAGGTAGCCCGCAATGAACTGCACGCGCATTACGGTAAAAATCTTCGTTTTCCAACAACGACGCTGGAAGAATGGATGCCTGCTGCGTCTGAAACTGAACCTGAAAGTCAATTTATCCACAATTTGAGCGTCGAGCGCAGCCGCTATGCCCTGCGGATGCTTGTACCCGACCAGCAGGAAGTGTTGATTCTTCGCTTTGGGCAGGCACTCAGTCTGCAAGAGACCGCCGATATTATGGGCAAAAGTGTCAGCGCCGTGAAATCACTACAGTTTCGCGCTGTCGATACACTGCGTCAAATCGTTGGGCAGATAAAAATGGAAACCGATCATGGCTGAACGAAATCTCCTTGACGCATTTGACGACTGTATCGATCGGCTCGCCGCTGGTCAAAGTATTGATGATTGCTTACGCGCGTATCCACAATATGCCGCGCGGCTTCAACCTATGCTGGAAACGGGAGCGCTTGTAAGACGTGCCCAGGCCAGCCAAAGGGAGGTGACGGCAGCGCAAGACCGTGTGCGATTTCAAATTTCACAGGCGGTAACACAGCAACCCTCTCGCCGCGAACAGCCTTTCCGCAGACTCAGTGTGTTAGTAGCAGGTCTGGCATTGGTGCTTATCGTCGGCTTGGGCAGCGGCGCATTGGCGCAGAACAGCCTGCCCGGTGATATGCTCTATGGCTTTAAATTAACGAGCGAAACGGTCATTTTGAGCTTGTCGGGTAACGATTCAATCATTGCAGAGCGCTTTGAGCAGCGGCGTATCGAAGAAGCAGCGCGTTTGCTCGAACTGATGCGTACCGAGAATGTGAGATTTGCAGGCCAGGTGCAAGCGATAGGGGGCAGCATATGGCGCGTTGCAAACCTCGTGGTCAATGTCGAAAGTGAGACACCCGGCAGCAGCGAGGTCAACATAGGCGATCAGATTCGCGTCGATGGATTCACAACACCACAAGGCGAATTATTTGCCTCACAAATCACGCTGATCGAGCGAAATACAGATGAAGCAGACCCAACAAGCACTTCTGTGCCGACGATTGCGCCGAGTTTTACGCCCACGAATGAGCCATCATTAACATCCACACCGACTGCAACGCCAACAAATACGCTTACGCCAACGCATACACTGACTGCAACCTTAACCAATACTCCCACGCCGTCACCAACACTCAGTGTTCCGCCAACCGCGACAATTTGCAGCCCCAATAAGCCATCCAATTGGGTCAGCTATCAAATTCAGACGGGCGATACTCTCTCTGGGCTGGCAGCACGTACAGATGCTTCTCTCGCAGAAATCCTCGCCGTGAACTGCCTCAGCGATGCTCGATTGATTATCGTCGGTCAGGAGATTTTCCTGCCGCGTACACCAACCACTATCGCTTCGCCCACGCCACCCCCAGTTGGTAACGACAACGGAAGCAATAATCCTCCTCCGAGCAATGGCGGGCAAGGAGACAACGTTAATAATGACGACAATGGTGGCGATAACTCAAATAGCAACGACAACAGCGATGACAACTCAAATGACAACGAAGATAACAGTGGTCATGGGGGAGGAAGTGACGATAATGACAACGATGACGATTGATACCTGTTGAGAATCAAAAAGCCCGGCTTGTGACCGGGCATTCGTTTTCAATTTGCTTCGATTTAGCGTCGCCGCTGGGCGATACTGATGTAGTAAATCAGTTGCAGTACCGCCGTCACCGCAGCGGCAACGTAGGTCATAGCCGCAGCCGTCAATACAGCGCGCGATCCCGTTGCATCCTCTTCACTGTTCATCAAGCCCGCTTCGCGCAGAAGAATTAATCCCCGGCGGCTGGCATCAATTTCAACAGGCAGAGTCAGAATGGTGAACACCACCATCACGGCGAAGAACGCGATCCCTAACCACAGTAAAGCAGTAATCTGGAAGAGCAACCCGGCAAAAATCATCGCGAAGGCGACCTGCGGACTGAAGCGCACTGCCGGGATCAGGAAATTGCGCATCTGGATAAAAATCGAGTTTTCCTCATGCTGCTGGGCATGACCGAGTTCATGCGCGACAATCGCCATCGAAGCCACCGTCGGCTGAGTAGCAACCGAGTCCGACATGCGGACGGTGTGGCTGGACGGGTCGTAATGATCGGTTAACTCTCCAGGAACACGCTCCAGGCCAATACCTTCAACACGCGCCCCACGCGCCTCGCTCCACCCCGAAGCATTTTCAAAATTCACATCACCCAGGCGTGTTTGCGTGATAATTCGCTGCGCTACCTGCGCACCTGTCAAACCAGACGCATTGCGAACCTGGCTCCATTTGCTATAAGCAGAACGCACGTAGGCTTGTGCAGCTAGCGAGATGAGCAACGTTGGGAGAAACACGAATAGCAGATAATTTGTATCGAAAAACATGCGACTCCTCCGATTCTGTACACAACCATTCTATACGAGGTTGCATCTGAGAAGTCTCAGAAATGCGTCAGTAAGAGGTTAGAACCTCCACTACTTTTTTATCAACAATGTTTACTCAATCGAGCGAGCGCAGCGAAAACCTAAAAACGCAATAGAAGTGTTTGGTGCATATTGAAAGCGATAGGTTGTACGGAGGTGTGCCTGATCCTGAGTGTATGAACCACCACGCACCACACGAGATGAAGTATTATCGTTATTATTCTCACGTCCATCATAGAATTTGTAAGGATATGGGAAACGAACTTGATCACCAATTGTACTTACCCACTCCAAAATATTGCCACTCATGTCTAATGCTCCTACCCATGATACGCCACTTGGCTTACTGCCTACATCCCATGATACACCTTCTGAATTGTGAAAATATACAGGATTATCTCCCAAATCGCTGCCCTTCCAAGGATAGGTTAGCGCTTCTGGTCCACGCGCCGCATATTCCCATTCCCGCTCAGTTGGTAAACGTGCGCCGCGCCACTCACAGTAAGCTTTTGCCTGAAACCATGTAACATTATTAATAGGTTGACTATCTGAAATCGAAAAATTATTAGGCTCAGTTCTCGTACATTTATCTGGAGCCATCGCCATACATTCAGTGTACATGGCGCGTGTGACCTCAGTACGATCTATCCAGAACGCTACATCAAAACATTGTGGATGAACTGGTTGTTCTTCAGGGCCGCCTTCATTGCTACCCATATTGAAGCAACCAATCGGGACAAGTACCATATCTACACCATAGATATCGATTCGTCTGTAAGGCTCCCAATCATTGTTAACCACACCCATACAAGCAAGGTTTAGAGGTATAGGGTTAATAGTTGGCAAGGGTGTGGGAGTATCTACTTCTACTACAAATTCAGTTGATACCCACCCTTCTATTTTGTTCGGCAACTGAACCTTCCACCACGAAGAATCACTTTGATCGATAATTATTAAAATATCAGCTTGAGTTATATTGCCAATAACATCATAATTTGTACCCTTTCCTTCCCGCAAATTGATATTCCAGCTAACTCCCGGTTTCAATCGAGCTATTAAATCTGGTTTTACTTCACTTTCTAAAGCTTGGATATTAGAGACCCATTCAGTACAAGCAATTGCTGTAGCAGTCGCTGCTAAACGGTTCATTTCATTTACAGTTAACGTCAAATTTGGGGTGGGAGTCGGCATATCTGTCGAAGTAAATGTCGGTGAAGGTGTAGATGTTGCTGTGTTTGTTGGTGTATTTGTGGATGTTAGTGTAGGAAGAGGTGTATTGGTCGGGGTTGGCGTTGGGGTCGGAGGAGGTGTATTTGTTGGGATATTGGCTGCTAACTGCGCACTTTGAGTTGCTAACAGTGCCGTAACCGTTAGAAATATAAAAGTCGCTTGGGCATCTTGTGTTGCTTGAGCATAAGCAGTTACTGTTAAATCATCTGTAGGCGTTAGCGTAACTGTTGAGGTTGGTGTTACTGTTGGCTCATTTGTTAGCATAGGAGTATCAGATAATACAATAGTTGTTGGCGTATCAGCTATATTACCTAGGTTTATATTAAATATCCCGCTAATAATCGGGACTGATATAGTACCTATAAGACCGATAATTGCAACGATAATGCCTGCTGTAGTCGATTTTAGCCTTTCTACTTTTTTCCTTTTAGTGTCTGTAGTCAGATGTGGATTGGATGGATGAGCGCTCAAGTAAACATTTATTGTCTGGTAAAGCTTAATATAGTTCTGATTTTGGCCATGAATTTCTATTTTTTCACTACTCCGTATTTTTTCTTCAAGGTCTGATGGAGCATTTTTATAATCAATACCAGGTCGAATAATAATAGGTATGCATTCGATATTTAAATTTAAGGCTTGACGGAATTCATGTTGAAAGCTCTCTGATTTAAGATAATTATTTGATATAAGGTAAACAAATATCTTGGCTTCCGAAATATATTTTTATATAATACCTTTCGTCTCTTTACCTCCTAAAACGTCATGTTTAGATAAAATCGTATGATCCTTAAACACTTCTTCTAGCTTAGCGAAAAGCTTTTCAAACGCTTCTTTATCACTATTATGATAAGAAACAAAGATTTTAGACATTTACTGTCCTGATAAGGTTTAATGAATAGTATTGATAAGCATAACAATCTCAAATATAAAATGCAAAAACTTTAAAAACTCAAATTCTACTTAAATAAAGATAATTTAAAAGTTTGTTATATAACCAATGGTGCGAGCCGTAGTTTATTCAATAATTCGGGGTAAGCATTTGGCAGCTTCAAGATTGCTGCAAAACTTGCGGAACACCTTTATAATAGGCATAGGTGAAGAGGAAATTATCAATGGTTATTCAGGATAAGCTTTACACAGTCGAAGAATTTGAGTCGTTTCTCACGCAACCTAAAAACAGGGATAGGAACTTTGAGCTTATTCATGGGGAGATCGTTGAAAAAACCATGCCAACTGAAGAACATGGAATTATCACTGTGAATATCAGTTCACCGATCAAAATTTATCTCAAGACACACCCCATTGGGCGTATCGGCGTAGAAGTGCGGAATCGGATGCCGAATGACCCTCACAATTCGCGGCAGCCCGATATTTCTTTTCGCGCAGACATCAACAAACCTGTTGTAAAGCGCGGCGCGGTACAGCAGATGCCCGATTTAGCCGTCGAAATCCAATCACCAGACGACAGCCTCAAATCAATGCGCGAAAAGGCTGAATATTATCTGGAAAATGGTGCGCGGTTGGTATGGCTCGTTCTACCCGCGAAAAAGTTAATTGAAGTTTATACGCCGGATGGCGTAGAGATTCTCACACAAGACGACACCCTCAGCGGTGAGGATATATTACCAGATTTCACGTTGCCTGTTCGCGAAGTTTTTGAGCTTTAGCCGCCCAACACCCGCGACAGCCCCACACGATCATTCAATTCAGCAGGCAAAATGAAATTGTCGAGCAGATGCGTTTTGCCGATTCCCACTGTCAGCGATACCAGCATCGGCGCATCGGACGGCTGCGTCAATTCCTGCAATGTCCGCGCATCGGCAATCGAAACATAATCCGGCGCAGCTAACGGCTCGGTGCGCAGCGTGTCAAAAATCGCGCGGCGCAGCACTTCAGGATCACGCTCTCCGGCGGCATAAATATCGCCAGCATTTTGCAAGGCGCGATAAAGCACACTCGCTGCCCGCCTTTGTTCGGCGTTCAAATACACATTACGTGAACTCATTGCCAATCCATCCGGTTCACGCATGGTCGGGCAAACCGCGATTTCCAGCGGAAAGTTCAGATCGCGTACCATTTGGCGAATCACAGCGACCTGTTGGGCATCTTTTTGACCGAAATAGGCCACCGTCGGCTGTGTGAGATTAAATAATTTCGCCACGACTGTCGCCACGCCGCGAAAATGACCGGGACGGCGTGCGCCTTCCAACCCCTGCGACACCTGCTCGACATCAATATAGGTCTGATAGCCGGGGGGATACATCAAATCGGGCGTGGGCGTAAATACGATGTCCACGCCCACCTCGCGCAGCAAATCCAGATCGCGCGGCAGATCACGCGGATAAGCCGCCAAATCCTCGTTCGCGGCAAACTGAGTCGGGTTGACAAAAATTGTCACCAGAACAGCATCATTTTCAGCACGTGCGGCCTCGACCAGCGAGAGATGTCCGGCGTGGAGCGCACCCATCGTCGGCACAACGCCCAAACGTCCATTTATTTGCGCCCGCATCTGCCGCAGAGCGGGAATATTATCAATGACTTGCACCGTTAGCTGTCTCCGCTTCACGCAGCGCCGTTAAAACGTCATCACTCATCGGAAAGCTGTTCAATTCTGTCGGAAACTCGCGGTTGGTGACTTCCAGCACATATTGGCCTATCGCCTCGCGAATCATGTCGCCAACTTTAGCGTACTGTTTGGCGTGGCGCGGTGTCAGCGCGTCGAACATTCCCAAAATATCGTGGAAGACCTGCACCTGACCGTCACAACCTGCGCCTGCTCCAATGCCAATCGTCGGGATTTGCAATTTTTCCGTAATCATCTGTGACAGCGGCGCGGTGACGAGTTCCAGCACGACGGCAAATGCACCTGCATCCTGGACAGCCTGCGCGTCGCGGAGTAAATGCTGCGCCGAGGCCATCTCTTTGCCCTGTACGCGAAAGCCGCCGAATCGATTCACGCTTTGGGGAGTCAGCCCAATATGTGCCATGACCGGGATTCCAGACTGAACAATACGCGCAATCGTCGGCGCGATGGTTTCCCCACCTTCCAGTTTGATCGCGCTCACGCCAGATTCCTGCATTAGCCGCGCGGCATTAGTCAGAGCCTGTTCCTCGCTCACGTTATAACTCATAAATGGCATATCGCCGACGATCAATGGGCGCTGCGTCACGCGCGTGACGATCTGTGCATGATAAATCATATGATCGAGCGTCACAGGAATGGTCGATTGATGCCCTTGAATCACCATCCCCAGCGAATCGCCGACCAACAGCATGGGCACACCCGCCGTTTCGCTTAAACTCGCGCTGGTAGCGTCATAGGCGGTGAGCATGGCAATCGGTTCGCCCTTGTCTTTCATTTTTTGAATATCACGAATCGTGAGTCGCATCATTATCTTCCTGTTCGAGCAGATGCTCAATCGCCTCAGTAGAAACGCCTCTTGCGGATAAAATCGGAAATGTTAACCGCGCGAGTTGTTTATAAGTATCCAGTAATGGGGCATTTATTCGGCCTAATGCTTCCAGATGCGCTGCGATTGTACCCGTGTCGCCACGAACCAATGGCCCGGTCAGCGCGTCGGGGATACCCTTACGATGCAAATTTTCAACAGTCGCGCCGACCAAGGCGTTCAGGGCAGCATCGACTGCACCATGTTCCGCCCCCATATCCGTCAATAATCTCTCGGCAGCGGCGTAAAGTGTCACGGTGTAATTGCTGACCAATACGAGTGCTGCATGGTAAGTTGCCTTCTGTCCCGGCGGTATATTCAGTATATGACCGTTGAGAGAACCAATCATGACTTCCAACCACGTCCGCAAATCCGGCGACTCTGTCTCAACTGCGAAAGCCGCGCCGGAAAGATTCACGACTGCCGTGTCCGCAAACGGAAACGCTGGGTGCAGGCTGCCTATCATCGCGCCGCGTTCAGCCAGTGCGGACAAAATATTCGCGCCATACACACCAGATGTGTGAATCACACCCTTATCAACCCAATTAATGTCCAGGAGTTGCCCTGTGACGCTTGCAATCGCATTATCCGGCACGGTTATCAGCGACAAATCCGCGCTTTCGGTCACGGCTTGCGGCGATAAAAACGCCTGCGAATTCACCGCCGCCGCCAAAGATTCGGCATGAGATTGCGTTCGGCTGTAGACACCAGCAATCGTGTAACCTGCTTGATAGAATAGACGTGCCAGTGCGCCGCCAACCTTACCTGCGCCGATGATGCCCAAGGATGGCTGCATGTTTATCCACCAATCGGTGTGGGTGTCGGAATCGGTGCGCTAATGTAGATATTCACCGTACACGATGATCCCATCGAATTGGTGCTATCAAACACGGTCACGCGGAACTGATATTCACCTGGCTCATAAAATGAGGGGACAAATTGCCCTAACTCCCCTAATTCCGCTACCGGCTGTGTATATTCCGCCAGCGTTGCGAATGATCCCTGTGTTTGCGGTCCGCTGATCTCGAAACGATAGAAGGCAAAGTCACCGATGTTCGCCGTACCCACAACCGTGATCGGCTCGAACACGCGCATCCCATTAGCGGGGATTTGCAGCATCGCATTCGGGGTATCACAGCCAATTGCGGGTGGTGAATTGGGTACAATCGTGCCAACAGGCGTTGGCGTGAGCGTGGGAGTCGCCAGTACGCGCTGCGAGGGATCATCGGGAGTCAAATTTACGCCGCTGGGGTCGATAGCGGTGTTATCCGAACGCGATGGTATAGGCGTGTTGAATTCACCGTCATCCAGTAAAACAACTCGCTCGATACCCGCGTCAGCACGGATCGTTGGCGCGACGACCTGCTGAATTCCCACAATGACCAGGCCAAGCTCGATGAGCAAAATTAAAACGGTGACCGCGTTCGAACGCTCGTACCGCGCGATGTCTCGTTCCAGCTCAAAATGCGTCGAGCGAAAAGAAGAACGCGCATACATCACCCGCCGCCAGGCCCAAAAAATCCCAACGCCAATGAGAATATAAAGGCCTGTCGAAATTTGCTCGATCAAAAAAACCAGCGATGTCATAATGTGCGCAGCACACCTCTCAAAATTGCTGTCAAGCGTGGTACCAGGACTTTACCAGCCTCCAAAACTTCCTCGTGATTGGCTTCCAGTTCCGAATCTACCTGGTCAATACACTCGTTAGTAATACCAGAGCAAGCCATGACGCGCATTCCCGCATGACGCGCAACAATGACCTCATGCGCCGTAGACATGCCAACCGCGTCCGCGCCCATCCCGCGCAGCATTCGAATTTCTGCCGGAGTCTCAAAATTTGGCCCCGCCAGACAGACATAAACACCCTCATGCAGCGTAATGCCAACTTGATCGGCAGCCTGATGCGCCAATTGCCGCAAATCCCGATCATAGGTCTGTGCCATACCCAGGAAGCGCGGGCCAACCGAGTCGTCATTGGGGCCAACCAGCGGATTACTGCCCGCCATGCCGACAAAATTGATGTGATCGTTGAGCAGCATCAAATCGCCAACATGATAATTTTTGTTCAGGCCGCCCGCCGCGTTGGTGAGAATCACAGTATTCACGCCCAGCGCGTGCATGACGCGAATCGGGAATGTCACCTGCTGCATGGTGTAGCCTTCGTAAAAATGCGCCCGCCCCTGCTGTGCCGCGACCACCTGGCCTTCGAGATAACCGATTACCAGTTGACCGCTGTGTCCATGAACTGTCGAAAGCGGCCAGCCCGGAATCTCGGCATAGGGAATAGCAACACGATTCTCCAGTGTATCGGCGAGGCTGCCCAGTCCCGACCCCAACACCAAACCCACTGTCGGTTGCAAATCTGTTTTAAGGCGAATCTGCTCAACCGCCTGGTTGTAATCCTGCCGTGAATAGGTCATAAGTCCTGTGCCACCCTTGTTGATATAATGGTATTAATTATATCCATTCCACTCATCGATTCTAAAATTTTCACGAAATTCATGCAAAACATTAGAAAACTTCGTTAAAATATGAAGTGGTACTAAACTGTCTACAAGGATAAGTCATGGACGCTCAATCTGAGAAGATTATTTCACATTACGCAGCGGCTTATCAGCAGCTTTATAAGCGCAACCCCAAAGATGTTCGGATTCTCGGCAACGGTTGGGTCAGTGTCAATGGTGCCAAAATGCGCGTTTCTGAGTTAGAATATCTCACGGTACAACTCCAGCAGGAATATAACCAGGGGCGAACGCTCGAACAGCGGCGAAACATCGTCAACCGCCTGCTCAAATGGTTCAAACAGTGACCACATGACTGATTTCCAAGAGGCTCTTCAACTGGCTCTAGCCGAAGATAAAAACTTTGAGGCTGTCGGGCTGGTTGAGATCGCCAGCAGCGAACCCACATTTGCCTTTCAAACCATCCAGGACGTGCCTTATGGACTGCGCATTGGGATGGAGCGTTTTCTGCAACGCATCGCTAATGACACCGAAAGCAGCGACCAGTTGGCAGAGGTCAATAATGCCATTTTTTATGACATCGACCAGCGCCAACTTGTCTGCAATCTGGTGCAGACCAAAACGCGACGCTATATTCTGGTAATCGTTATCCCGCATCAGAAAAGCTATAAACAATCTTCGAAACGAATCGTCAAAAAATTGCAGCAGATGTTGGATTAATCCCCAAAAATGTTGGGTTAATCGCCCAGGCCAGCACGCCATCGTTCCTGATTGTAATCCTCCGGTGTATCAACATCGTGCAGCACGCTATCGGTATCGACATTGATGTAAGCGATCTGATCGCTATGTTTATTGATGACATCGCGCGGCGCACCATCATCCGGCAGTGAGAGAATTTCAGACCAAAAGCGCCGATCAATCAAAATCGGATGTCCACGTCGCATCTGGAAGCTGGGTGCGACAATTTTGCCTTTCCCCTCGGCGTAGGCCATCATGACCTGGTTGATGACACGCGGTTGGATACGGGGTTGGTCGCCCAGCACAACCATCGCTGCGGAAATATGCGCAGGCATCGCTTCCAGACCCGCTTTCAGCGACGAGAGCATTTCACCTGTCTGGTAGTTGGCGTTGTGAACAACATCCACACCCATCCGGGTTGCCAATTTTCGCACTTCCCCAGCACGATGCCCGGTCACAACCGTGATGTTATCGACATGCGCCAGAACCAACTGCTCGATGATCTGCTCGATGATCGTCTTGTGGCTCGTCCAGGGCATCAGGATTTTATGCTGTCCCATACGCTTGGACATACCCGCCGCCAACACTATCGCCCCAATAGAACGCTGAACTTCGGAAATTGGGTTGGCGCTGCGAACAGAGCCAATCGCGACCCCTTGCACACGCTGCGAACGCAAAACCAACCGCGCGATCAAACGCGCCCGCCCACGCAAGTAGCCCTGCGCCGGAGCCTGATTCAGCAAAGCGATGACTCGTGCTTTATCCGGCACGCCGCGCAGCCCCAATTCCTCGTCACGTAGAACTTGAGCGACCCAGGGTGATTTAACGCGCGCACCTACTCCAAAACCATAACGCTCCACAATAGCCTGCGCATTGTAAACATGATCTTCGTCGAGCACCTGCCCCAGCACTGAGAGCGATGCGATAGGAACAACCAACGATGTCTCTGGCGGGATGACCGGTTCATGGTCATAGGGTGCTTTTAATGGCAGCCCACGAGCGTTATCCGCTTCAATCAGCAGCACGTCCGAATCGACGGAATCGAGTAACCGCGAAATGTAATCCGTCGGTGGCCCATAAACATGATTATCGCGAATCTCATCATGGAGAAAAACGAACCGATGTTGATTCAATGCCGACGAAATGGCGACTGCGCCTTTTGCCAGCGTAATAGCGTGTGGAAAAAGCTGTAATTGATCGGCTTCAATCTGGGTGGTTGTCGTCGCCGTGACGCGCCAACCCGCCTCCGCCAATTCATGACCGAGGTTCAAAAGCGTCGAGGTTTTCCCACCCCCGCCAATAAACGCGACCACATCGCCGCGCACGATATCAAACGCCTGTTGAAGGTTCATCTCAAACCCGTCTCTAACCGTTTAGTGGACGAGAGGATAACCTAACCTCGATTCATTTGCCATAAACGAACATTAAAAAACGCCAATACCCTTCGCTCTCAGCGCCGCGACCACCCGATCTGGTGTCAGCGGGATCGCATCAATCCACACACCCGTCGCATCATGCACTGCCGCCGCAATCGCCGGGGCTAAGGGTAAAAATGGCATTTCCGCCATCCCTCGCGCACCCCAGGGGCCAATTGGGTCGGGGTATTCCAGAATCACCGATTTGACTTCCGGCGGAATATCCAGAATCGTCGGGATCAGATATGTTGATAAGAACGGGTTGCGAATTTTTCCATTGACGGAGACGAGATTTTCCATCAGTGCATAACCCTGCGCCTGGACGACAGCGCCTTCAATCTGCCCCTGAACCAGTTCAGGGTTTACGGCGCGACCTACATCGTTTGTGGACACGACCCGTAAAACACGAATATGCCCGGTTTCTGTATCGACCTCGACTTCAACGGCCTGCGCCACATAGCCATAAGCGAAATTCGGTTCGGCCTTGCCTGTTTCCGGGTCATACATGGTCGTTTTCGGCGGGCGATACTGGTAAGTCGCTTTGGCTGGACGCTCCTCATTTTTCCAGTTTTCGAGCGCCTGCGCCGCCGCACCGCGAATCGCATTCCCGGCCATAAACGTCAGCCGCGAGGCCGATGCGCTGCCGGATGTATGCGTTTCAGCCGTGTCATGACCGATCAGCCTGACTTTTTCAACGGGAACACCGATAGCCTCGGCTGCCATCTGCACAAAAACCGTATGTGCGCCCTGCCCAACCTCAGCACCTGCCTGCCGGACGATAACCTGCTCGATTTCCATCTTGCCATGCAGTTCAATCGTCGCCCAATTCTGCTCCGGGAAGCCAAAACTGAAGCCGATATTCTTAAAGCCACCCGCGATACCCACACCCCGCCGCAGAGCCGGATTATTCGGTTGTTTGAGTGAATTGCGCTGCCATCTCCCATCCTCTGTTTGATGCCAATAACTTTCGCGTCCGCAGGCTTCAAATACTTCCGGCATACTCACACCTGCTGGAAGCGGCGTACTGACCGAGAGAATACTGCCTTCGCGGATGGTGTTGCGCATCCGCAGTTCCAGCGGGTCGATATTGAGTGCCTCCGCCAGCTTGTTCATCTGCCCTTCGGCTGCGAACAAACCCTGTGGTGCGCCAAAACCGCGAAACGCGCCCGTTGGAATGTTATTGGTCAAAACAGCATAGGTGTCAATATGAATGTTCGGCACTTCATAAGGGCCAGAGACCATCAGATTCGCGTTTGCCAGCACTTTAGTCGAGGTGTAATTATATGGTCCCGCATCGCCAATGACGGTTGACTCGATAGCGACGATTTTGCCATCACGGGTTGCGCCCCAACGTGCGTATATTTTGATCGGGTGACGCTTGTGGTGATACTGAATCGACTCTTCGCGACTCCAGATCGTCTTGATTGGCTGGCGCAGCTTCCAGGCCGCTAACGCCAATACAATCTGGATCGACATATCCTCGCGCCCGCCGAACGCGCCACCAATCGCCGGGTAAATAACCCGCACTTCCTCCGGCGGCAAATTCAGGGCGTGATAAATCTGCTCCTGGTCTTCATGCACCCATTGTCCGGCAACAATGACCGTCACACGACCTTGCTCATCAATATAACCTAACCCGGCTTCTGGTTGCAGATAGGCGTGTTCCTGATAACCCGTGTCATATTCGCCCTCAACTATCACTTCCGACTGCGCCCAACCTGCCGCCATATCGCCCATCCGAATGCGATAATGGCATAAAATGTTTTTCGGCAAATTGATTTGAATTTGCGGCGCACCATCCTGCATCGCTTCTTCAGGGTCAAAAACAGGCGGCAAATCATCGTAAGTGACAGCAATAAGCTTCACTGCTTTCGCAGCAATCGCTTCGGTATCCGCTACGACGACAGCCACCATATCGGCATAGCAGCGCACAACATCCGCGCCGGGGATCGTGCTGCCTGGCCCACACAGCACGGGCTGATCTTTCGTCACCAGTCCATATTCATTTACGGGAACATCTTTGGCGGTAAAAATACCACGCACACCGGAAATGGCTTCAGCAGCCTGGGTGTCAATTGCCAATACACGCGCATGGGGACGATCACTAAAGCGGATTTTCATCCACAACTGCCCGTCCATGTTGATATCGCCCGGATAAGGTGCTTCGCCTGTAACTTTTCCAAGCGCGTCAATCCGGCGGATGGATTGCCCAACCGCAAATGAAGGGTCTTTTGCCACTTTGAACCTCGGTTAATCCAGTCGTTTATTGGATTTTTTAAGCTCGCGTTCGATCACCAATTTGCGCGCTTTACGGACTTTTTCCTCATGGCGCATCGCATCTTTTTGCTTAACCATATCAGCGTCCATGACCTTACGCTTGGGCTTGGGTTTCGCAAAAGCGACAATCAAAGCTGCAACACTACCCAGCACCAAAAAGACAAGACCCGTGAAAAACAGGCGCATTTGATCGGGTGGAAGTTCCTGCCCGGTAAAGCCGCCTTTTGTAATTTGAATAACCATTCGTTGAACACTTGGTGCTATAAAATAAGCGATAATCCCCAGCGCAATCGCCATCAATAAGCCCATGACGGGCCACAGGCCTTTACTTTTTGGCTTTGGTGGTGCTTGATAGTCCTGCATATTTTTATCCCTTTTCTATTTTCTCGTACTGGCTTCTTCAAATGCCTGGACAATTTTGTAATAGCCCGTGCAGCGGCAAAGATTGCCTGTAATGCTTTGTTGAATCTGCTCTGTTGTGGGGTCAGGACATTCTTCGAGCAATTTTGCCCCGGCCATCAAGAATCCGGGTGTGCAGTATCCACACTGCACCGCACCCTGGTTGATAAACGCCTGCTGGATAGGGTGCAGGCTGTCCCCAGATGCCAAACCTTCGACGGTCACAATCTCAGCGCCATGCGCACGCGGCGCACCTACCATGCACGACATCACGGCAGCGCCATCCAAAAACACCGTGCAAGCGCCGCATTCTCCCTCAGCGCAGCCCTCTTTTGTACCTGGCAGACCCACGTCATCGCGCAAAAAGCGCAAGAGCGTTTTCTCCTGGCCTGTAGTGAGAGTCATCGGCTGACCGTTGATGGTGGTCTCAATCGGTTCATCACCATGATGGTCGTGTTTTTTAGTTAAGCCTGTTTTCACAATGGCTTTATTCGCGCCCCAGAGCATGGGCGGCTTTCTCGGCCAATTTTCAGCTTCGGCGTTAACCGCTAAAGCCCGCAGCGCCCGTGAAACCAGTACGCGCACCATTTCGACGCGATAGGCTGCCGTGCCGCGTATATCGTCAATCGGCTCAGGAGTGGCAGCGGCTAATCGCGCAGCATTGGCGATGACCTCTGGTGTCAGGTTTTCACCAATGAGCGCACGTTCAGCGACAGGCGCGTGAATAATCGTTGGCGCGACACTGCCCAGCGTGATTGTCGCGTGGGATACTTTTTCAGCCTCAAATGACAGAATGACCGCGACATTAATCACCGAAATCGCCTGCGCTCGTCGCAATCCCAGTTTGATAAAAATGCCGCGTTCATTTTTCGCCAGTGCGGGAAAAGTAATCGCCGTCAGCAGCTCGTCCGGGCGCATCACGGTGCGGCGCACACCTGTGTAAAACGCTGACAGTGACATCGTGCGTTCGGCATTCAAGGATGTCAGTGTGACTTCCGCGTTCAGCGCCATCAGCGGCGTAATCGTGTCATTGGCGGGGGAAGCCGTGATGAGATTTCCGGCAATCGTCGCGCGGTTACGAATCTGCGGCGCTCCCACTTCCCAACAGGCCTGTGCCAATGGCAGCGCACGTTCAACCACTAACGGGCTATCGACAATGTGATTATGCGTGACTAGCGGCCCCAGCCGAATGTCATCACCACGCAAGCTGATTTTATCCAGCCCCGGCACGCGCGTAATATCAACCAGCACATCGACTTGAGGGCGCTGTCCGCGTTCCATCTCGATGAGAATGTCCGTTCCCCCGGCGATGATGCGGGCGCGTTCGCCATATTCCGAGAGCAGTTCCAGCGCTTCCAGCAGCGATGAGACGCTGTAGTAATGATTCCACATTGAATCGGCACCTCTGAGATTATGCTACATCAATTTAACCAATTTGTCTCAAAAGGAAAATAATTTACACAGGGTCGATTTTCCGCGCCGTCGCCGGATTGACAAGGCATCGTTTACACAGGGTCGATCTCCAGCACAGTTACCGGATTGATATTGATAATGCAGGTATCCTGATACTGCGTTTGAACGGTATCACGGCGGTCATAAGTATGGACATGACCATGCAGCATATAGCGCGGGCGATACCATTCCATAAATCGCAGCATCGCTTTGAATCCCGTATGCGGCAAGTCCGTGCGATCATGAATGCCACGCGGCGGAGAGTGCGTTACCAGCACGTCCACGCCATAACCTGTCTGTTTCCGGCGCAACCGTAACCCCAGCCCCATCCGCATCACCATCCACAGCATTTCATTCTCACTGTATTGCAGCTTGTTGCTGTTATAGCGCATCGAGCCTTCAAGCCCTGTGAATGTCAGCCCACCATGTGTAATCACGCGACGGTGCAAATTTTCGCCACCCGGCGGGTTTTCTTCATATCTCTCATCATGATTACCACACACATAAAACAGCGGCACATTCAGCGTGGACGTGATGTACTCCAGATAAACGGAGGGCATATCGCCACAGCTAATCATCAACTGAATATCGTTATAACGCCGTCGCAAATTTACCGCGCTCTCAAGCTGCGGCATCACCGTATCACTGACACAAAGAATCTTCACATTCAAACAACCCGTAAATTCCAACGAAATGTGTTTTAATCACTGAGACAGGTGCAATGTAAGGTTATAAAAATCTCAGCGACTCAATTTTCTACAGTAGTTACTTCATCCATCAGGCGCATAGGCCGCCCATCACCGCCGCGCCGGATCATGGTAATTTCGGCCATGATACTGATCGCGATTTCTTGCGGTGTCTCGGCCTGCAATTCCAGCCCAATCGGCGAATGAATCCGCGCCAACTGTATATCAGTAAGGCCACGCTCCGTTTTTAAGGCCTGAATCGTCAGCGTCCAGCGGCGGCGGCTGCCGATTAAACCGATATACGGCGCGTCTGTCGCAAGCAAAGCCGGGATCAGGTTCACATCGACAGGCATCCCGCGCGTGACCGCCGCGATATAGGTTTGCGCCGTAATCCGCGTCTGCTGCGGCACTTCGGCAGGCTTGCAGACCACATAGCCGTCCAGCCCTGGCGCGTACTCAGCATTACAATATTCGGCGCGATCATCGGATAAAATCACCCGGTAGCCCATCCACTTACCCAGTTCCACCAGCGCTTTTCCGACATGTCCACCGCCAATCACCAACAAAGTCGGCGCGATGTTGATTGGCTCGATGAAAATCTGCACGGTTCCGCCGCACACACCGGGATCGCCATCCTGCAAGCTGTTGAGCGTATACGATGGCATCCGCGCTTGACCATCGCTCAGGGACGCAAGAGCTTCCTGGATAACTCGCGATTCCATCGCCCCACCACCCACTGTGCCGACAATCGAGCCATCCGCACACACCAGCATTTTACTCCCAACATGACGCGGTGTTGACCCCTGTGTACTGATAACCGTCGCCAACGCCACCGAATTGCCTTCAGCCTGTGCTTTTAAAAGTGCTTCGTACACCGCGCGGTCTTCATTCATAGGCTACTTCACTTCGATATTCCCAATGAACAGGCGGCTGTCTGGACTGACTTCCAATGTATCGCTCTGAGGCGTTAAACGCTCGAATGTATATGGATTATAGAACCCAATGGCAACGCGATACAAGCCTGGAGCTACGCCGTCCAGATTCACCGTCATCTGATCTTCAAGATTCCCAGGCTGCCAGTTCCCAGGCAGTTCGCGACCATAGCCGGGATAACTATCAGCTTGCGCAACAATTTTGCCGCTTTCATCCAGTAGGTGGACAAACACCTTGTAATCGCCTTGCGCACTACCGTCTGTGAACCACGTAAAATTCACATCCAGATTTTGCCCGCTTGATATGTCGCTCAGAGTCGCTTCCACAAGCTTGATCGAGCCATCCAGAAAAGTTTCAACGGACAGCCCCCTAAATATTTCCGGCTCAACGGCCTCCGGCAATACGATATATGCAGCAGGCGCATAATAGCCTTGATCGGGAATATCCAATTCAATACGCACCGTTATTTTTTCGTTGGTGATGAATCTTGCGGGGATAAAAGTGTACAAAGTTAGCCAATAGCCGGGCACCGCCGGAATCCAATTTCGATCCACAAATTGATCGTTGACATAGATATCATATTGGCCGCGAAAAAGCGGGTGAAGCATTGTCCAAAGAGCAGCGTTCTCGCCAACTCTCGCGTTAACAACAAACGATTCTGTCCCGTTGAGATGCCGGGTGGCTGCATAATATCGACAGGCATCATTCTGACATCTGACATCGCTCAATTGATAAACACCTGTCGCAAATCCCGGCACAGATACGCGATTGAGCCACTGATACTGATATTGTTTTTCAGATTCCAGGTCTGCGACATTGACCACTTCATATTCAATGCTCTGACCATCAGCGTCAATCGTTCCTGGCCCTGAATTCCAAAAAGCCCCACTCCAATCCGGCTTGTAGATACCCTGGAAATCCGCCGCCAGCGCGACATTGTAATTCGGGTCAAGCGTCACCGGAAAACTCGCCAGCGGTTCGCCATAAATGTCCGTATCCGCGATCATGCCCAGTCCATAGCCGTGACCATGACCATACGACGCGATGTAATCCGGCTGGTTGCGGATCAAAAATTCAGCGACTGAACCCGGTCCATTGCGCCAGTATTCCGCCGCGCCGGGAGTCGTCAGGCCAACCATATCGAGCGTCATGCGCCCGCCCATATAGCGCATCATGCCCACGTCATGTACGGCGATGACGGCATCTTCCGTCGTATTCGCTTGCAACCAACGCGCCATTTGCAGCGGCTGGCGGTAGACGTAATCGGCGTTGAGCGCGAAATGATTCAAAAAAGCCACGTCTGTCCAGAGTGCCATGAGAAAAACGAGGAGAGAATACAATTTGAACCACAGAGTCACAGAGAACACAGAGAAAGACAGAGATTTATTTATTTTCTCTGCGCCTTTGCCTCTCTGCGCCTTTGCGTCAAGAAGCATTCCAATTCCCCACGCCGCCAGCGGAAACAGCAGCGCGATCAACGGCATTTGGTAGCGCTTAAAATGCCAGAACGCCGTATCCAGCGTCGAAACTGCCGCCGTACCTGCGATTAGCCACGCCAGCAGGAGAAAACCAATCAATCTTCGCTCTCGGCGAATCAACAGGAGGACAAGGCCAATCATCGCCAGCGACCCCATCAGAAATGGCAGATACCAGCCTTCGCGCGGGCTGTAACCCGTCACAAACTCGACCCACATCCGCACGAGATTTTCGAGAACCCGCCGAATGACAAGCGTTAAATCAAATGGGATTGTGCCGAAAATGGATTTCGCGGCGTTGCCGGACGCGACTGCCGATCCCGTGACGAGCCAATTGACCAACGGCTGTACGCCGAGCATCAAAATCGGGATCAATAGAATCAAAATTCGCCATTTTCGCAAGGGCGCACTGTGGTACACCCCTACATCCATTCGCGAAGCGTCATCTGTAGGGGCAGGTCTTAGACCTGTCCAGCGTATCGTCCACATTTGCAAAATCATCGCGCCGACAGCCAGCACCGCCAGAATCCCGCCTTCGGGACGCATCAATGCCAGCAGGGAGGTGCTGATGATGAATACCCAGAAACGCCGCGCGATCACCGTGTATAACGTTGCCAGCGTGAGCAAAATCATCAGCCCGGTTTCCATGCCACTCATGAAATGCCACGACACCGCCCCGGTCAGCGCGAAAATCAGCGCGGTGGAGATAGCTAACCAATCCGGCGAGTAGAAAATTTTGACGAGTCGATAAATCAGCCCCATCGAACTGATAAGCGCCAATGTGCCGACGATCATCGCCCACAACGCGAGATTCAGCCCTTGAAAGCCAAGCAAATATCCGAAGGCGAGGATAAAGGGGTATAAAAAACTGGTCGCCCCGGAGGTCGGCGGCTGGCCGGGGTTGTACACAAATGGCTGACCATTAGCAAGTTGCCTCGCATATTGAAAATGGATGTAAACATCATCCAGAGGAAGGAGGACCTCACCGCGCCCTGCCGTGAGACTGGCAAGGGCATAAACCACGAAAATCAGCCCGGCGGTGACACAGAATAACGCCCAGATCAGCAGCGAACGGCTCATTCTAATTTGAACCGCAGTCCCACAGGGAGGCTTCGCACAGACACGGAGAACACAGAGAAAAAGGCAAAACTCTGTGTTTCAGTGGATTATCAATTTGAGTAGCCATTCGCGAAGGTGTCGATCATCAGGCGTACATCATCACCCAGGGGGTAGAGAATCGGGCAGGTCGCGCCATTAGCCACGTATTCACGGACTTTCCGCCGCACTTCATCGGGCGTACCGGAAGCGGTAATCATCTGTACTACGTCATCTGGCACAAGCCGCATGGCATCTTCGATCTGTTCTTCGGTAGCAGGCCACGTTAAAACCTGACCGATTTCGTCCAATAATTCCTGTTTTACGCCGCTGGCCTTCATGATATGCGGCTGCTGGCCGAGATATTGAGTCACCAGTTTACGGGCAGCATCCAGCGCCTTTTTGCGATCATCATCCACCGAGCAAACGACCAACTGCGGGCGGTCAACCTGGTCAATCGAACGGCCTGCGACACGTGCGCCTGCGATTAACTGCTCCATCGCGCCTTCGTTGTATTGGGGCGATACCAGATAATTTAGCACTGCGCCGTCGGCAATTTCGCCCGTGAGTGCCATCATTTTTGGCCCCGTCGCGCCAATATAAATCGGCACATTGCGTGGCTCTTTGCGGCCATGCACCACGTCGAGTTCAACATCTGTCAGGTGAACATATTCACCGTGAAAGGTCACACGTTCACGGGCAAGCAGCGCCCGCACAACCGTGACCACTTCGCGCATCGCCAGCAGGGGTTTTTCGCGATTGATGCCTACTTTTTGCGCTAGCGGATCCCACCACGCGCCAATACCGCAGATAATCCGGTTCGGCGCGAGATCGTCGAGAGTCAAAAATGTCGCCGCAATCACCGCCGGATTGCGAGTCCAGTTGTTGATTACGCCAGAGCCAACTTTAATATTCCGCGTTGTCGCGGCAAACGCTGCCATCGGCACAACCGCATCGCGCACAAGGCGGCTTTCGGCCTGCCAGACGGCCTCGAATCCCCGCGATTCGGCGTATTGTACATATTTCATTGCATCCTGAAGCGAATGCGCGTCCTGCAAATAAAGCGCTACTCGATCTGCCATCTTTTCCTCATTCTAGCGGTTGGCTCTCAGCGATCAGCTTTTAGCCAGAGTTAAAACTTAGCATAATTAGAGAAGAACAAAACGTTCTTAATCCGATGCGATAACATCCAGCGATTCGTAATCCACGCCGCCCACCAGATGATTATATTTTTCCAGGTCAGCCGGATAATCAATGTCCAGTGCCAACCGCTCTGAGTGATAAACCTTTGGCTCGATCCCCTTCTCACGCGCCAGATTCGTATGCCGGGTAAAACTATTGTCGCCAAATGAATACGTCATCAAACCCGCCGGGCGCATAAATAGCGCATTCGTGCCATTCTGATGCTGGTCAGTGGCGATCACGATAGAAGGCTCCTGCTGCCCCATCATCACCATTTGCGTCACATCCTCGCGCATGATAAGCGGCAAATCCGCCGGAAGCACCAGAACCGCCTGACAACCCCAGCCCGCGACCACTTGAGTCGCGCGTGTCAAAGCCGAATTTAGTTCCGGTTGACCGCTTTCCTGTACAGTACGCGCATTATAGTCCCGTGCAATCGCTAAAGCTTTGCTATCGCGGCTGATAACCAGTGTGCCAATCACCTGGGGGGTGTTGGTCACGACACTCAATACATGCCGGAACATGGTTTCGGCTAACTGCTGCCGCTGCTCAGGTGCAAGTGCGTCAGCCAAACGGCTTTTGGCGCGGTTTAACGGTTTAACCGGAATAATGACCCAAACACTCATCGCATCACCATTTCTCAATCCAGTCCAACACTTTTCGAGCCAGAACTGCTCGGTCTGCATCAGAGCGCATAATTGTATCAAATGCCATCGAGCGCGTCATCGACATATCAAGATCGGCGTCGCGTTCGTCATAAATGAAGCCGTTCAGCACCTCTCCATAATATGTTACAATGGATTTCGCTGAAGAATCGTAATTTAATTCCGCCATCATTTTAGCGGCTGGCCCTTTGATCGCTACACCCTGAATAATCGGGGTGATCGCCACACGCGGCACGTCCCGATCCAGAAGCGCCTGCTTCAGCCCCGGCACAGACAAAATCGGCATAATCGACAACCAGGGATTCGACGGCCCAAACAAAATCACATCAGCCTCAGCAATCGCCTGCTGGACTTCAGCGCTCATTCCTGCCGTTTCAATGCCTTTCAATCGCAATGATTTCACAGTTGGCTGCCAGCGCATCTTCACGAAATACACCTGAAAATCGAGTTCGCCATGCTCTACGGTGTCTATCATGGTCGCGATTGGCGAATCCGTCATTGGCAGAATCGTATATTTGATGCCCAGATTATTTGTTAAATGGCGCGTAACCTGCGTGAGCGAATCGCCCGCCCGCAGCATTTCGGTACGTACCAGATGGGTCGCCATGTCCTGATCGCCCAACCCGAACCACGTATCCACGCCCAGGCGTTGCAAAGCGCCGAGCGTGTTGCGCGTATCGCCGCCGATGCCCCAACCATTGGTTTTATCGACCAACCCGGCCAACGTGTATGTCACGGTGTCCAAATCAGGGCAGATTCGCAGGCCGTAATGCCAGAAATCGTCGCCTGTGTTGACAATAATCGTCAACTGCTCCGGCTCTAAAATTTGCGCGAGGCCGTGCGCCAGTTTCGCGCCACCCACACCGCCAACTAACGTCACAACTTTTAACGCCACAATACGCTCATTTCCAAAGGATGCCGAGTTTTTTCGCGCGATTCTGCGGGGTATCCCAATGTCAGCAGCGCTTGAGGCTGCCAATCGGCGGGTAAATTCAAATTTTCGCTCACCACATCCGGGCAAAACAGCGGCGCACACATCCAGCACCCAGCTAACCCAGCATCATGTGCCGCCAGCAGCAAATTCTGCCCAGCCATTGCGACACTCTGCACAGCCATCATGTATTCTGCTCGGCTGCGTTTCTCGTCAGGATACGAATCCATATCCGCCATCGACAAGCACAGCGCGATCAGCACGGGCGCAGAAGTGATACGCGAATAGGAGCGAGTCGTATCTTTCTCGATCAATTCCTGCGGCGCATTGTCTGCTTCCAGGTCTTGCCGCAGACGCGCACCCATCGCACTTGCCAGCGATTCTCTTTGACTATTGTCCTGGATCACAGCAAAACGCCAGGGTTGGCGGTTGTGCGCCGAGGGTGCCCAGGTTGCCGCTGTCAAAATGCGTTCGATCATTTCGCGCGGCACAGAATCGGGACGGTAGCGCCGGATAGAGCGTCGCTGCAAAAGCGCCTCAAAAAATGTCGTTTGCTGTTCACAATCCATTATCGGTATAAATCCTGTTCAGCCGGACGATACAGATCATTTGCCTGTCCTTCACCAGAAGGAAATTGCAGCCCGCGCAGGTGCGTCACCGGACGGCCTTCGTCACCTTCGCCGCTGAGGAGATGCGCAGCAGATGCGACCAGATCGCCATAACCCGACATACTGATTTTGAGCTTGCGACCAAACAAATCCGACTGACCACGTAAATCCAGCAGCGCGGGCATCCCAGCCACGCCAATTGCCACGCCAACATTGCCCATGCGAAACGGCCTGCCATGCGAATCGCTGATGACAACAGCCACATTTGCACCTGTAATCTCAGACAATCGAGCGCAAATGATTCGCGCGGATTCATCGGGATCGAGAGGCATTAATAAAACGCGCTCATCGCCACCTTCCAGATTCGATTGGTCGATTCCGGCATTGGCACTGATGAAGCCTAAACGATGCTGAACGACGAGAACGCCACGTGATTTCCGTGAGATACCCTGGCTTTCCTGCAAAACAAGCTCGACCACACGCGGGTCTTTGCTGGTTTCTTCCGCCAGTTCGAGCGCCTGCGCCCCCGGCGTAACGGTATTGAGATCGACAATCCGGCCTTCAGATTTGGAGACAATTTTCGAGGTGACGACCAGTGCATCCCCGTCTTGCAGTGTCAATCCGACGCGCGAAAACCCATCAAGAATGATTTGTACAAGGTCATCGCCCGGCTGAATCAGCGGGATTCCGGGCAAAGCTGTGATCGTCAAAGAAACAGGTTGAGCATTCACCGTTAACTTAAACCTGTGATGCGAATCCCCGACCCTTTAACGGCATATTTTTTGTTGATGTAGAGCAGGACAGGGGTTAATGACTCAATCGCAATCGCGTTCGCCAAAGCTCCCGCATCTATTCCGCGCATCCCGGCAGCCTCGGCCAGTTTAATCACATCGGCTTTAGCGCTTTCGTCATCACCACAGATCAGCACATCGCAATCGACTTTATAATCGGGGTCAACCAGTTTTTCCGCGCTGACATTCTGAAAGGCCGCCACGACACGCACAGACTCACCCAAATATGTCTGGGCTTCGAGCGCGGCGGATTTCCCCTCCGGCAAATGCACGGTGCGTACTTTGGGTGGATTCAGCGGCACGGTCAGATCAACGACGACCTTGCCTGCCAACTGCTCTTTCACGCTTTCCAATGTGGTTTTATGGGCCGTATAAGGAACACTCAGTACCACCATATCCGCCGCAGTCGCAGCAGCGCCGTTTTCCATGCCCGAAAGATAATCACCACCGAGTTGTTGATTCATTTCCGCCGCACGGCTAACCGCACGTTCGCCATCACGCGAGCCAATAATCACATGGTAGCCGTTCTGCGCCCAGCGCATCGCCAGCCCCGAACCCTCTTTGCCTGTGCCGCCCAGCACAGCAATTGTTATCAACGTCCCGCGATCTGTGGTCATGGATTTATCTTTCTGAATATGTTCTCTGTGGGCGCACGGCTGTGCGCCCCTACAACACGCGATTTTAAAACAAATTTACAGCGTCGCTTTTGCGTTCGCGGTATAGCGTTCCCACACTTTCGGCGCGAGTGCCAACGCTTCTTCGGCGATTGCCTTTTCATCCAGCGTCAGAAGTTGGCGATCCCGCATCAGGACGATGCCATTAACGATGGTTGCCGTTACCATCGAAGCCTCAAAGCCGAATAAAATATGCCAGGGTAGATTGCCGCCCGTTAGCGGCGTGAACGCATGATAATCGACAAAAATCAAATCGGCTACTGCACCTTCGACCAATTCCCCCAGGCGCAATTTTGGGAAAAATTTCTCAGCCAGACGTGCATTATGATGAGTTGCCATCCGCGCAATATCCGCGCCATTCGCTCGGCGGGGGTCGCGGTTCGCAACTTTGTGCAGGAAATAAGCCGCTTTCCAGTCTTCCCACATATTATTGCTGAAGCCATCATTCCCCAGGCAAACTTTCATGCCATGCTTCAGCATGTCGTCAATCGCTGCCGCCCCAACCGCGTTGTTCATGTTGGAGCGCGGCTGATGGGTAATCCAGGTGCCAGTTTCCTGCAAAATTGCGCGTTCAGCTTCGTCAATATGGACGCAGTGAGCCGCGATAGTCTTATCTCCCCAAATGCCAAACTCGTGTAATCGCTGGACAACTCGCTTCCCGCTGCGGCGCAGGCTGTCCTCTTCATCGGCTTCGTGTTCGGCGACATGGACATGAAAACCTTCGCCCGCCGGGATCGCATCCGCACACGCTCTCAGCGCCTCATCATGCAACGTCAGACTGGCGTGGAGGCCAAACGTCCCGGCTACTAAGGCGCGATTTTTGCTGGCTTCCATAAAGCGCACGTTCTCGTCAATGCCGGCGTACATTTTGTCGTCGCCCTCACGATCCGTCACTTCGTAACATAGTACAGCACGTATGCCCGCCTGCTCCACTGCATCCGCGATCACATCGAGGCTACCATCAATAAAGTTGGGACTGGCATGATGATCAATCAGCATCGTCGTGCCGTGTTTGACCGCATCCACAAGGCAAACAAGCGCACTGGCACGAACCGTATCGCGATCCAGCGCTTTATCCAAAGGCCACCACAAACGCTGCAAAATTTGTGGGAAATTCTCCGGCGCGGGGCCAGGAATCGCCATTCCGCGTGCATAAGCGCCATAAAAATGGGTATGCGCACAGATATTACCGGGCATGACCAACTGACCACGTGCGTCGATTTTTTCAGCCTGTGGGTAACGTACCAGCAAATCCATCGTCGGTGCGATAGCGCGAATCAAACCATTTTCGATATACAGGGCATGATCAACCAAAATCTGGCTGGATTCACCCCAGGTTATCAGCGTCGCGTTGGTAATGAGCATGGGCGTTTTTCTGAAATCAATCTACAAAATTATTACTCATATTGTAATTGACAGCCCGGAAATTAAAAGGGCGGTGCACCATCACAAAAAGACAATTTTGTTGTTGCCCAACTTCGCGTGACGCTAACCCTCGACCAGCGCTTTGAGATTCGCCAGACTTTTTTCCATCTGGTCGGTATTCATGCGCTCTAGCAGCAGCTTATCGGCAATCGCGCCCAATCCGCCGCCTTGAGTCTCATAATTGAGCAGATTCGTCAATCTCGTTCCGCTTCCCTGTGGCGCATGACTCCAGCGACTCGTGCCTTTAATCATGCCGCCTTCAATTTTGAAGAGAATATAGCTGCCAGGGGTGTATTCGAGAACGGTTTGGATGAGGTCAAAACTCATCGGCCCGGCCTTATAGAGCAGTTTGACCTTGCCGCCAACCTGGGGGTAAACGCTGTCTGGCTCGGATATTTCGACACCACTGAACCACTCCGCGATGCGATGACCGTCCAACGCAATCGCGTCTACATTTTGCCAACTGGTACCAATGACTGTGCTGCGTTCGATTTTTGCCACGTTTTCGCTCCTTTTTCATGAGACGTTCGTCAAGCATCATCGTACACCCGCATCGGTCAGCAAAAACTATCAAATTTGTATGATGCTTAATCGTTCAGCGGAATATAGACTATCTTTTACAACCACAATGTCTAATCATCCAGCGGAATATTGACCATGACTGGCCCACCCTGCCGCGCGATCTCGGCACGAATTTTCGCCAGGATCGCGTCATCCTGCTGGGCAGCGTCCAGAAAGATCGTCTCCGGCGTGATCTCGGTTGATGCGATCACGGTTCCGTTTTGGCAGAGGATTCGAAGCTGTGGTGCGACTCCGGTTTCAGAACGCTCAACTTCCCAGAAGCGTTCAGATCGCACACCGCTGCTGCGAAGCGCATGGTAGACACGATCCACATAATAATCGGCGGTACTATAGAGATCGCTGATCTGCTGCGCGTGGACGAAACGATCCCAGGTGGTATAGATAAAACTGAAGCGGCGGCGTGTCGGGTTGAGAATCGCGGGCGTTTTTTCGCGCAGATCGTCCAACTGGACTTTGTAATAGACATTGCCCGCATTGGGGTGATCGGCTTCATCCGGCAAAAGCTGGTGACGATAGACCAACTCCAATCCGGTACGCCGAGCAAAATAATGGATGCCGCTCTCACCATTTTTGAAGGCTGTTTTGTTCAGAAAAAAAGCGATGTACTCCGTATTCACGCCGCGCGGCATCTGTACCTGTGGAATGCGATACCAATGTTCTTCACGCGCATAAGTCAGGTCACGTTTGCGTTTAATCACGCCTACCAGTACACGATCATCGGGGTACATCGCTCACACTTTCGTTATTTTCCCTCACGGAGCGCTACCAAACGCGAGTCGATTTCCTGAACCATACGTTGATGCGCAACCCACCACTCCGGGTCACGCTGGGCATCCAGTTCTTCAACGGTTTTACCCTGCTGCTCAACCCAGGTGTAATATTTCAGGTTGTGCCAGCGTTCACGCGCTTCCGGCGTTCCGCGCGAAATCCAATCGGTGCGCATTCCGTGAAAAATGCCCTCAACACGCCCGACAGTCGCCGCTTCGTCCAGCTTGCCATAGCTTTCAGCCATGTCCGCCATGACCGAGTAATAACGATCCAGCGCATCCGTTGCGACGGTGACAATCACGTCATCTTTTCCGAAGTGATAATATTTAGCGGTCTTAATCGCGCCCAGAATATTGCAGATGCCGCTGATACCAAACAGCGAACCCATCTGCTCGACCAACGCAGCATCCATGCCATAGCGCTTGACCAATACAGCACGCGAATCGGCTTCAGCGAATATTTGCAGGCCTTTTTTGCATTCCATATCGTCGATGCACATGATCGCGTCCATATTCCAGACGTTATGAATCCAGGTGACATGCTTGTCGCCAATGCCCTGAATATCATGTGAGCCGTAACCGTTGTTATAGAGGGTCGGGCATTGTGTTGGCTCAAGGCCGACAATTTTATGATCCGGCCAGACTTGTTTGAGGCGATCTCCTGCCGCGATAGTACCCGCGCTGCCCATCGCTGAGATATAAGCAGAAATTTTGCCGCTTCCTATACCCTTTTTTGCTAATACGTCCGCCAATTCGACAATCGTGTTCCCGGTAACATGGTAATGGAAGCGATAATTACCCATCACTTCAAATTGATTCAGGATACGAATATCCGCGCCGCTGGCACGTAAGCGGTGGGTTTCGTCATAAATTTCTTTGACGTTGCTCTCCGAGCCTTTGGTTTTAATCACTTGTGCGCCGTAATTCTCGATGCGTTCGAAACGTTCGCGGCTCATGCCCTCTGGTAGTACGACCAGGCTTTTACAGCCCATCCGCCCGCCTACCCAAGCGCCGCCGATGCCGTAATTGCCCGTCGAAGGCCAAACCAGCGTATGCAAAGCCGGGTCTACTTCACCAAATAATTCTTTTTCCAGTAGCACCGAATAGGCCGCACCGACTTTGTGGCTGCCAGACGGAAAATTTTTGCCGTAAATCACCACAATCGGCGCATCAACGCCTGTTAGCTCCGGCGGCAAAACGATGTGGTAAATTTCGTCGTTTTCGTCGTGCCAGGTGATATTAAACAGGTTAACCGGATCAAGCGGATCATTGACACGCGCTTCGAGTGCCTTTTCGCGGATGTGTGGAGCAATCTTGTGGGGATGAAGCATTTCTTCAAAAGTCGGGCCGGTAATCACGAATACTCTCCAAACATTGATAAAAATCAGATGCACACCAAAAGTGCCTACATCACCTGATTTTCAAATTAGAATCAGGCAAATTTCTTGTCAAAACAAGTCGATCAGGTTTCTGTATCGTCATCAAGCAACTGCTTCTCAAGCAGCCGCATTTCATTGAGAAGTTCGTCGCGGCGATTTGCCAGTTCACGATAACGAGCGCGTCCCTCGTCCGTCATTTTCTCCGAGCCGCCGCCATACGCCATAATCAGCGCGTCAATTTCAGCATCGACGGCCTCATACTGCAAAACAATAGTGCGATACATTTGAACCTTGTCGAGGTCGCTTTTTTGATTATCTGTCATGTCGTCTCCGCTATTTTTCGGTTTCTGGTGTAACCTCGTGGGTTTTGGGAGATTCCTCTCGTTTGAATCCAACTTCTGTAGCAACAATGTAGAGAGGACGATTGCGCGTTTCATCGTAAATGCGAGCGACGTACTGCCCCATCAGAAACAGAAAAAACAACTGGAATGAACTGAGCATCAACAGCAGCGCAATTGTCGTCACCTGTCCGCCAAGAAATCCGCTGCCGAGTATAATTCGCAGCACAGAAATAATCGGGATCGCCAACACCGCTAACACACCCAGAATAAAACTGACGTAAATCATGATTTGCAGGGGGAAGTACGAAAATCCGGTGACAGCATCCATCGCGAAGCTCACCATTTTGCGCAGTGGGTACTTTGTCTCTCCCCATTCCCGCGCTTCACGCACATACGTGATGCCCGTTTGTTTAAATCCGATCCAGCTCGTCATGCCGCGAATGAAACGATTATGTTCACGCATCGCCCCCAACGCATCAACCACTTTCCTGTCCATGAGGCGAAAATCGCCCGTGTCCAATGGAATATCCACGTCGGTAATACGGTAGATCACGCGATAGAACATTTTCGCGGTCATCAACTTGAACCAGCTTTCGCCCTTACGCTGCTCCCGCACGGCGTAAACAACTTGATACCCGGCCTTCCAGCGCTCGATCATCTCTAAAATCATCTCAGGCGGGTCTTGCAAATCAGCATCAATCACAACCGCAGCTTCGCCACTGGTATAGTCAAGCCCGGCGGTCACGGCGATCTGATGACCGAAATTGCGGGCAAAATTGACGACCTTAATCCGCGAATCTTTCTTTGAGAGTGCTTCTAGCAGTTCGAACGAGCGATCTCGACTGCCATCATTGACCGTCACCAGTTCCCAGGTTTCGCCTGTCGAATCCATCACCTGGCAGATTCGATCATATAGATTCTGAATATTACCTTCTTCGTTGTAAATCGGAGCAACAATCGAATAGCGCGGTCTGTCGTTCATGTAGCCTCTATAAATTTAATGCCTGTCGAACAGATGCCAGGTCAGGTTGAACACGGATCGCCCCTGTTACCGATTCCTGGGCGCGTTTCACATCTTTTAAGCCGCTGCCTGTCACCAACAGTACAATTTCATCATCTGGATGTATCCAATTTAATTCTACAGCACGTTTCGCACCAGCGTAAACTGCGGCGGCAGCAGGTTCGGCAAAAACCCCTGTTAATCGCGCTAACTTCGGGATACTGGCGATGATGTCCGCATCCGAAACGGCTAGAAATCCCCCACTAGTCTTCCGTACTGCCCGCAGCGCTTTGGAGCGATCACGCGGCACACCTGCCGAAATACTGTCGGCGATTGTATCGGCTGGCTGCGGCTGCATATCGACGGCGTTCAGATTTTGCTCCCACGCTTTCACCAATGCTGAACTTCCTTCTGCTTGTACACCGATCAGGCGCGGAATCCGCTTTATCCAACCCAATTGATATAAATCCCAGAAGCCTTTGTGAACGCCAGCAAGTATATTACCGTCGCCTACACTGACGATCAATGCCTCCGGTACGTGCCATTCCATTTGCTCCGCGATTTCGTAAGCGACGGTCTTTTTGCCTTCTATCGTAAACGGATTGATGCCCGTATTGCGGCAGTACCAGCCCTGCTGCTGCGACATCTCAAAACACAAATCAAACGCCTGATCGTATGTCCCTTCGACCAGCAGGACCTTCGCACCATACACGCGAAGCTGTGCGATTTTGGCTTCCGGGGCTGTCGCAGGTACGAAAATAATGATGTCGATTTTCGCCGTTTCTACAGATGCGCCCACACCAGAGAGCGCCGCCGCTGCGTTGCCTGTGCTGGCTGCGCTGACCACACTGATGCCCTTTTCAATCGCGCGGGAAACCACCATTGCGCTGGCACGATCTTTCAACGAGGCCGTAGGGTTTTGCCCGTCATCCTTGACCCACGCGCGGCGCACACCCAGATTTTCGGCCAATCGGCGCGAATCGAGCAGCGGCGTATAGCCTACTTGCAGGGGTGGGACGACTGTTTCCGGTGAAATCGGCAGCAAATCACGATAGCGCCACATGGATGGCTCACGATTTATACGCAGCGAGTCGCGATCCAGTTGCGTTTTAAGCGCGTCATAGTCGTACAGCACGTCCAAAGTGCCGACTAACCCACAGTGTGGGCAGGCATACTGCACTGACTCTGGCGCATAGGATCGCAGACAAATCGAGCAGCGCAGTTCTTGTATTGTTGCCATAAATTTGTCCTGTTTTTATCCCGGCACAACCCGCGTTCCAGTTTCACCACGCAGCGCCCGCGCCAGATTTGGTGGATCGGTTATAAGAGCTTGCGGGCCGCCCATTCGCACAAAGTCCATTGCCGCTTCGATTTTTGGCAGCATACTCCCCGGCGCGAAATGTCCCTCATCCATATACTGCTGCGCTTCGGCGAGTGTCATCTGGTCGAGTTCACGCTGGTCAGGTTTGTTAAAATTGAGCGCCACTTTTTCAACGCCTGTCGAAATAATGAACAAATCTGCCCGCAAAATCTGTGCCAACAAACTGCTGGCGCGGTCTTTGTCGATCACCGCGTAGACACCGCGCAAATTACCCTGCGCATCACGAATCACCGGAATTCCGCCGCCCCCGCCCGCGATGACGACATAATTACTCATCATCAGCGCCTTGATCGCGTTGATCTCCTGAAACGCCAGCGGCTTGGGTGACGCGACGACCCGCCGCCAACCCCGTCCGGCATCCTCCATCACCGACCAACCCTCAGCCTCGAATTTTCGCGCTTCCGTTTCAGTCATAAAACTGCCAATCGGCTTATCCGGATTTTTGAACGCCGGATCATTCGCATCCACTAGCGTTTGCGTCACAACCGTCAAAATCGTGCGGTTGATTCCGAGCCGCCGGATTGCATTATCAAGCGATTGTTGCAGCATGTAACCTATCGAACCCTGCGTATCCGCGCCGATCAAATCCAGCGGCACATCATGGATGCCCTGTTGAGCAGCAATTTCTGCGCGGCGCAGGATAAAACCAACCTGCGGCCCGTTGCCATGCGTCACAACAATGCTCCACCCGGCAGCGATCATCTGCGCGATATGTTTGCACGTTTCGCGCACGGCCTCCCACTGTTGAGAAACTTCCGGGTGTTTGGGGTCAGTAATCAAAGAATTACCGCCAATCGCGACAACTGCTAATTTATCAACCATTCTTTGCTCTCAGCTTTCAGCCATCAGCCAATGCGTGAAAGGTTATTTTACAGCGAGAGGTCTATTTTCTGGAAATGCTCAACAGTGGGGAACGGATCGTAGAAATGATGCAGTAGCTTTCGCCATTCCTGATATTCCGGCGAACCGCGAAAACCAACGGTGTGGTCTTCCAGCGTTTCCCAGCGGACGAGCAGCAAATACTTGCTCGGCGCTTCGATACAGCGCTGCAATTCGTGGCTGATATAGCCTTTCATCGACGCGATGATCGACGAAGCTTGCTTGAAGGCGGTTTCGAATTCGGCTTCTTTGCCGGGGATTACAGGGAGAAATACAGCTTCGAGGATCATCAAGCTCTCTTTTCAATATTCAATTCAGCAGCGAAATCAGCTAAATGTTGCCAATAAGTTTCATTCCAGAAACTCCGCGCCCGCGCAGAAGTCGATGGAAGAACGAAGATTTTCGTTTTGCCAATCATCACCGATTGTAAACCATAGCTGATTAAATTCGTACTTTGATCGAGAAAAACGGAAGCCGCTTTTTTGCCGTTAAACGCGACAATCGCAGGCGCATATCGCTCAATTTTCTGGCGAAAATGATCTGCCGCGAAGTCCGACTTTTTGAGGTCGGTGTCCGCGCCAAATGCCTGCTGCGCCATGTCCGTCAAGCCGATTCCGTATCGCAAAACTTCGCGAAATTGATGCGGTTCAAACTGATGGGGTGTCAAACTAATGCGATAGAGCGTAGGCCAGAACAGATTTCCCGGCCCCGCATAATACGCGCCGACCTGAGCAGATTTTCGTCCCGCCGCCGTTCCGCAGAACACGATCCGCAAATTTTCCGCAACCACACTGGGTAAAATCGTGGTCATAGAAACAGCTTTCAGATTTCAGCGATCTGCTTACGGAGTTCGTCGCGAGAGTCGGGAAGGCCATGAAAAAATGAGAATAAATTCGTAGGTTTTTCCCAAAACATATCACATTCAATAATCGAATTAATAACTTCTTTTTGCTTCGAATGGAGTTTCTGCCTTTGCCAATCTTCAGTATATTCAAAGTTGCGCGAATCATAGAAAGTGTGCGGCAATAAGCGATTGATGCGCAGAAAAGCGGAATCCAACATCGCCCGCACCGCATAATGAGCATTTTCGGGTGTCAGATTCGGGTGGCGCAGCAATTCAACTACATATGAAGCATCAATCATACCAATTAGAATCACAAATCTCCCAAATTCTGCGTAATCGCTTCTTGATGTATCGGGGTGTCGATATTTTTCAGAGGTGGTCAAAAGAAAACGTGCGTGATCCATCAACGTATTTGTAATGCTATCAGCAATTGGAATCGGATCATAATTTTTAGGGAGTATTATATTAGCACGAGCAACTTCAACCGAAGCCATTGCAATAGTCAATCGCAAAGATTTATCATCGGTATTGAAATAAAGTTGGAATAACGCCTCTGCATATTCGGCTGCATCAATCACTAACCGCTGCTGATAGTATGCGACGACAATATTCGAAGCGCTTCGAACAAGTTCATGACGCACCTCCTCAGAAGATTCAACAGAAACACGTTGCAGGAAAAAATGAAAAAGCTGTGCTTCGTCATGATGAAAGAAACTAAGCAACCGCACAGCACGCAGTTTAACTTCAGGTGTGGCATTCATGACACAACGTTTGTA
>JALHNB010000008.1:171477-196604 GCA_022843745.1 Anaerolineae bacterium
TACCACTCCATATAGCCTCCGCACCCCGCCAAGTCATTCTGGATTGTACAAATACACTCTGATATTCTTGTGAGGTTCGGAAGCCATGACTCAGGTGTAAAACCCAGCTAAGACGATGTTCAAGAAGTTCTGCGAATTTAGCCAAAATAGATAACTGAAACCAGGTCGAGTTTGATTTCTCTAAAATTCGAATGAGAAATGGCACTATGTACTCGGTAGAAGAAAGAAAATAAAGGTGGCGAGGTGAGTCGTCTCCGCGATCTGAAAACAGCATATCAAGGGCATCTTCACCCCACTTCTCCCAATCCCTTGATTCATCGCCAGCAGCAACACGCCGAAGCAAATCCGGGATTTCTTTGCCTTGTATATCCTCATATCCTCGATGACCAATTGATGACCAATCGATTTGATCTAAACCTTCTAGCATTTCGTTAATCCCATTTACTAAACATCTGCTTTCAGCCGCCACCCCTCACACTTAAAAGCTGAAAGCTGACGGCTGATCGCTGAAAGCTGTTTCTACCGCATCGTGAGCGCCATCGCTGCCTTCTGCACGTGCAGGCGATTTTCGGCCTCGTCGTAGACCACGCTCTGCGGGCCGTCGATCACGCCGTCCGTGACCTCAATGTTGCGGTCAGCGGGCAGACAGTGCATGTAAACGGCGTGTTCTTTCGCCATTGCCATCCGGCGCTCGTCGGTGATCCAATCGGTATATTTCTTGCCGATTTTTCCCGACTCCTCTTTATCTTCTGTCGTCATCCAGCAGCCCCAGCTTTTCGGATAGAGGATGTCGGCATCTTTGAATCCAGAATCGAAATCATGGCTAATCTCGAACGAGCCGCCGCTTTTCTTGGTGTTTTCTTTGGCTTGCTCGACAATATCCGGCATCAGGCGATATTCCGGCGGGTGCGTGAGGCGCACGTTCATGCCGTAGCGCGACATCAACAGTACAAGGCTCTGAGGCACGGAAATCGGCTTCTGGTAGCTGGCAGCATACGCCCAGCTTACGTTAATCGTTTTGCCGCGCAGGTCACGCCCAAATTTCTCCTGAATTGTCATCAGGTCGGCGAGAATCTGGAATGGATGATACACGTCGCACTGCATATTCAGCACAGGCACACGGCTGTTTTCAGCGACTTCGCGGATATATTTGTTGCCAAAATTCCAATCGCATTGGCGAATCGCGATACCGTCGCAGTAGCGTCCCAAAATCTGGCCGATTTCTTTGGCGGTGTCACCGTGCGAAATCTGCGTCGTTTCACTGTCAATAAACTGGGCATGACCTCCCATTTGCGCCATACCTGCTTCAAAACTGGCGCGGGTGCGCGTACTGGTGAAGAAAAACAGCATCGCCAGAACTTTGTCGCGCAGATAAGCGTGTGGTTCGCCCAGAGCGCGTTTACGCTTCAAATCCCAGGCCACATCGAGCAGCGTGTCAATTTCCTCGCGCGTCCATTCCTGTTCGCTGATGAGGTCACGCCCGCGTAGATCGGTTTGCATAGTGGATGATTCTCCTTGAAATAGTCTGTTAGATTCCTGCCATTATACCGCGAACAAATTCAATCTCATCTTCGTTGATGGTATGCCCCATGCCGGGATAAATGCGCTCAGTGACATCCCCGCCCAATTTTTTCAAAACTTCGGTAGAGTGTTGGACAATAGGCAGCGGGATGTGAAAATCGACATCGCTGCAACCGAGAAAAACGGGCGTGTTATCTAACGAGCCGGGGTAATTGCGCGGTGTCCCTTCGGGGCCGATCAACCCACCACTGAGGCCGACCACACCGCCATAGCGTTGGGCATTCCGCGCGGCATATTCCAACGCGAGGCACGCGCCCTGTGAAAAGCCAAGTAGCATAATCTTTTCTGAAGGGATTTTAGCATCATTGAGATGTTTCACGAGGTCGGCTACCACTTGCAGCGCCGACGAAAGCCAGGGTTCGTTGCTGGCAATCGGCGCGATAAAGCGGTTAGGATACCACTGCTGTGTAGAGGCATTCGGCGCGAGATAAACAAAGTCAGGATGGTCTAAGACTTCAACAAGGCCGAGAATACCCTGTGCGCTGTCCCCGCGTCCATGCAGCAGAATCACCGCTGCCTTCGCCTTGTCAAGCTCCTGCCCTGTCGTCAATACAGGCTGCCCTTGATGTAAATTATTCATGATTTTCCTTTGCATCTCTTTGCGTTCTTTGCGCCATCGCGTTAAAAGAATTTTCGCATTTCCTAAACCGGCTTTTGCCACGGCTTGACTGTCAGCGGGCGCAATTCGCGTTCGATTTCAGCCCGTTTGCTTTCCAACCAGGGCGGCAGTTTGAGGTTCGTGCCGAGTTCAGCTTCGGATTCGTCCGACAAAAAGCCCGGCCCAACCGTCGCCAATTCGACAATATGCCCATCGGGGTCGTTGGTATAGATACTTTTAAAATAGACCCGATCCATCACAGGAGACACGCGATACCCGGCTTTGATAATCTTCTCACGCCACTCAAGCTGCGTTTCTTCGTCGGGTACGGCCAACGCGAAATGATGTGTTTGCCCAGCGCCCATCTCCGCGCGGCGAGTCCGGCTCGGCTTGCGCTCGAAATAGGTGATGATCGTTCCCGGTTTGCCCTCGCCCACACCCCAATACCAGTGTGCTGATGTGGGATCATCAAAATTTGAGGTCATTTTTAAGCGGCGCATTCCTAATAGTTCGCCAAAGAACGCCTGTGTGCGCTCAATATTCGCGCCAATCGCCGTGATATGGTGCATCCCATTCGACAGTGCCATGTCAGCCGTAATTTCCGGCACAGCTTCCGGCCATATTTCGGCCTTGATTCGCTCCTCGTCGCGATTCCTGACGACCATCTGCGCGGGCGGCTCACGATATTCCGTGCCAATTTTGTCAGCATCTTCATCCATCGTCCAGCCGGGGCCGTTGGTCGCAATTTCGAGAATCACACCATCGGGGTCGTTGAAATAGATCGACTTAAAATAATGCCGATCCAGCGGGCCATCGACATGCAGACCCAGATCGGTCAGGCGGCGTTTCCATTTGAGCAGCGCATCATAGTTCGGCACTTGCAGCGCGAAATGATGCGTTCCGCCGATGCCAGGTTTGCCCTTCTCCGCGTTCGGCCATTCAAAAAATGTGACCGCCGAGCCAGGAGCGCCCGTCTGGTTGCCAAAATAGAGGTGATAGCTGCTGGAGTCATCAAAATTGACGGTCTGTTTGACCAGACGCAGCCCTAAAACCTGCGTGTAAAAATCGACGGTTCGCTGTGCGTCCGCGCTCACCAGCGTGATGTGGTGGATTCCAAGTATCGTCATGGGGTTGTCCTTCATGTGCGATTCTGATTTGCACTATTATAAAGGGTTTGCGGCAGAGAGGTAAAAAAATAAAAACAGGCTTAGAACAATTTAAAACGGATAGAAATCTATGATTGGATTTTTGAAAATATCTGGTGTTACAGCTTCAGTCTTCATCGAGATCAAACCGAGCTAACACCTCATCGAAGTTATAAGTTGCCAGCAGCGAATACTTCCGGGTTGCCATCAGTTTGTTAAAAACATAGAGAACCATTTTGATTCGCTCGTCGCGAGCCCGTGATTTGGGGCCTCTAACGTGTATCCATAAATCCAACTGATAGCGCTTATCTGACACATCGCTGTTGTTGTGGATATTGTTGCAAATTGAACAACTTAGCTCTCCATTAAACTTGACAAACCCATAGAGACAATCTTCATCCTCTATCGGACCGACCTCGGTCTCAAATATTTCAGCAAGCTCATTCGCAAATTCGCTGATTTCATTGTCTGAGGCTACGAATATATTTAAGCCAACTGACATTTATTGGACTTACCTCAGTTTGGTGCTGAATAGATAAAAGACGCGATCACTCCCCTACCACGCACACCACCCGGAAGCCGAGGAAGTTCGAAGCATGAGCCGCGTTGAAGCCATCGCGGGTCGTCGCGCGGGTTGCCTTGCCTGTATCAAACCATGAACTTCCGCGTACACTGCGCGGATTATCGCTTTGCACCTCGGTACTGCCTGTTTCCCAGTCCGTCAGGCACCATTCCCAGACATTCCCCATCATATCAACGACATCATAAGGGCTTGCGCCGTTCAGATAGCGGGTGACAGGCGTGGGCTTGCCGATGCCACTTTCGTCGGCGTTGCACATGCGGCGGTCAAAATTCGTACCCCAGGGATAGGCAATATAAAGATCGCCGACAGCCGCCCGCTGCCACTGCTGTTCGGTGGGCAGGGTAATTTGCAGAGCGCTCTCGGATTTGGCGTTGATTTGCGCGGTCAGCCAGCGGCAAAAAGCCATCGCTTCATACCAGGTGACATTGGTGCGTGGCAGATCATCGCCTGCAAATCCGGTATTCATCGAATGAGGATGCTTTTCGCGCCAGATTTGCGCTTCCGGCGAAAAATCCCACCAATTTACTTGCTGATAGCCGTCGTCGGCCTCGACAAATTTTTGATACTGGGCGTTCGTGACTGGATAACGCGCCATATAAAACGCATCGACGGGGTATTTACCGCCTGTCGTGCCGCCATAGCTGCGGGCATCGGTCAGAATAACAAAACCGTTGGGGATTTCGCACCATGCAAAAGGCGCGGGCAGCGTTTCGGCGACATCCGGCAGGCCGCTGGTCGATTTATCGGTGACACGCGCACCGCGTCCAGTTCGGCGCGGCGCGTGACTGCCTAGGCCTGCGAAAAAATCATCCTGCGGCATCACGCCGTCGCGCACATCGATATACTATGTGCGGACAAAAATCGTCCAGTGTTCGCTGGACAGCACATCGCCTTCCAGCAGAAGCGGAAAAGTAGGCTTGCCGAGTTCATCAGCCAGGGTGATTTCACGCTGCACCCAGCGCGATTTATCCGATTCTGGAGTCATAATAACGATGACAGCCGAAGCCTCGCGGATGGCACGCGAAATCGCCCGCCACCAGTCCTCGCCGTAATCGACGCTTTCGTCCATCCACACGTTGAAGCCGCGCGACAGCAACTGTTCAGTCAGTTGGCGCATATAAACGCTGTCACGACGGCTGTAGCTGATAAAAACGTGTGTCATACCACCCCTTGCTCATTGCTTAACAATAGTTTGGAGTGGCAATTATAATCAGAATCGTGAGCGATTAGAATGCTGTGCGATAAAATCTACTTGAGCATCCCCGGCAGCAGCGCATACCATTCCGTCGCCCTCACCACATCATCCAGTTTCACCTGGTCGATGACCGTGTGCGCGTGAACTTCGTCGCCAGGGCCAAAACCGATACTTGGAATACCTGCTTTACCCGTCCAGTACGTGCCGTTGGTCGAGAAATTCCACTTGCCTGTCGGCCCCGGCTGTCCCCAGAGCGCTTCGCTGGTATTCACGCCCGCCTGTACAAATGGATGCTCGTGTGGCAGCGCCCACGCAGGGTAAATTTTTTCAAGTGGAAACACGAAACCCGTGTAGCTTGGCACATCATAGTACAAAATTGACGCTTCCATATCGGTGCGATCACCGATGAGACTCTGGATGCGTTCGAGTTCGGCCTGCGGTTCTTCGCCAAATGTCACGCGGCGGTCAATAAAGATCACAGCTTCGTTCGGCACGGCGTTGATGCTCGGCGTGACGACTTTCATATCGGTGACAGTGATTCGTCCTGCGCCCAAAAATGGATCGTCCATAAATTCAGGTTCGAGCTTGCTGATCGCGTCAATAACGGGCAGCAGTTTGTAAATCGCGTTATCGCCCAAGAAATTGCTGGCGGCATGAGCGCTTTTGCCCTTCGAGACGACCTGCATCTCGACACGGCCTTTATGCCCACGATAAACCTGCATCCGCGTCGGCTCGCCGATGACGACGAAATCCGGGCGCAAGCCTTCCACCTCGACCAGCGCGTGTGGCGCGATCCCGTCGTTCCATTCTTCCATATTGCCGAAATAGTAGCCGGTGAAACCGTCCAGAAGGCCAAATTCTTTCGCCAGCGCCAAGCCGTAAATCATCCCCGGCGTACTGCCCTTCTCGTCACATGCCCCACGCGCGTAAAAAATGCCGTCCTCGACCTTGCCCTTGAACGGATCCCACTGCCATTCGTCGGGATCGCCGATGCCAACGGTGTCAATGTGGCTGTCATAGAGCAATTTTTTCGGCCCATTGCCGATGCGTCCAACGACATTGCCCATGCGATCCCACCACACCTCGTCAAAACCGAGCTTTTTCATCTCAGCTTCGGTGCGCTCACCAACGGCGCGAATCTGGCTGTCGTAACTGGGGATTGCGCAAAGTTCCTTCAGAAACGTGATGATGTCCTCGCGTTGCGCAGCGACACGAGCCTGAATACTGTCGATTGTTGTTTGGTTGACCATTCTTGACCTCATGGAAAACAGGCTGTCAGCGGTCAGCTTTCAGCGAGAATAGAACTTATCCGCAAAATCATACCTCAGTATCGCTTGAGCGCAGCACATTACCCCGGCGGATCAGGCTGTCATCGTGCAAAATCGTCCATACCGGGTCGCTAGCATAGGTCGATCTGACGCGCTGTGTATAAGCGAGATCGCGATCCCCCAACGATGTGTTCTGCAAACCTGACCACTCCGCATCGCCCCGCAGATTGGTTTCTGGCAGAGTCGCCGCGAAAATAAATTCGATTAAATTGCGTGGCGCGTCCTGCCAGATGCCAACCCAATGAAATGTTGGCCTGATGCCGCACTGCTGCTGAACTGAGCTGACCAATTCATCCCAGGGCGAATGTTGACCATCACATACCACACGCGGCAAAACTCGCCCACGTTTACCGGATAGTGTGAGGACGCGACGATGCGAAGAATCCCAGATCAGGGCGACAGCGCGGATATGGAAATCCACAAATCGAGGTTCGGGTTGCCCGCTGAGGAGATTTTTTATCCAGCGCCAACCCAGCATAAACCGAATCATCCGGCGGGTGCGTATTGGCATGACATCAATGATTGGCAAAGGCCGAATTTCAGCAAACACATCGCGCACTTTGTTCTCACCCATCATTTTGGGGAGCGCATCAGGCAAAAAATAGCGATTTTCAAGCGTTTCATCGGTGCGCTGCTTGAGTGTACCGCCCAGCGGCCAGCCGACATAAACAACTGACATGCGCTCTCGCCCTTCGGAAAAATACAGCCCGACAGCCCGGTCAACCTGCGCAACCACGCCGGTTTCTTCCCGCACCTCACGCGCTGCGCCATCCGCCAGAATTTCGCCCGAATCCAGTCGCCCGCCAGGAAGATTCCAGATGCCAAAGTCGGCGCGTTTTGATAACAACACACGCCCAGCATCATCAATGACCGCGCAGGCTACACCCAACCGCAGCGGCATCATTCGCCTCGTATCAAACGCCGCGAAATCGCGTTATGTTGTTCGACCAATACGGGTAAATCCAGTGTTTGCAAAATACCGTCACGGACAACGACTTTACCGTTAATCACCGAAAGATCAACTCGCTGTGGCTGACAGAAGATCAGCGCCGCAACTGGGTCATTCAGCGCACCTGCAAATTCGTGACTGTCTATGCGAAACGCGATGAAATCGGCTGCCATTTCCGGCGCAATCATCCCCACATCGTCACGCCCCAATACGGACGCACCACCAAGTGTGGCAACTTCCAATGCTTCCCGCGCAGAAAACGCCGCCGGGTCGCCGCCGACGCGCTGCAATAACATCGCCTGACGCGCCTCACCTAGCAAATGTCCGCTGTCATTCGATGCTGATCCATCCACACCCAGCCCGACTTTTACCCGCGCATCCCGCATCTTACGAATGGGCGCGATTCCCGATGCCAGCCGCATATTTGAACTCGGACAATGACAAACGCCTGTCCCTGTTCGCGCGAACAGGCCGATTTCATCATCGTTGAGTTGGACGCAGTGCGCGTGCCAGACATCATCACCGACCCAGCCGACATCCTCGGCATAATCGCCTGGACGCAGACCGAAAACGGATAGGCTGTAATCAATATCTTTGACATTTTCGGCGAGATGTGTGTGCAAATGCAGGCCATAACTACGTGCCAGCGTTGCCGATTCGCGCATCAAATCCTGCGAAACAGTGAACGGTGAACACGGCGCGACGACCACCCGCAGCATGGCGTAACGTGCGGCATTATGATATTGCTCGATCACGCGGCGGGTATCGCGCAAAATTGCCGCTTCATCTTCGACGACACGATCCGGCGGCAGGCCACCTTTACTTTCACCCACACTCATCGAGCCACGAGCCGCATGAAACCGGATGCCGATTTCGTAGGCTGCGCGAATTTCATCGTCAAGACGGGCATCATTGGGATAAATGTAGAGATGATCGCTGGATGTGGTGCAGCCGGAGAGAATCAATTCCGCCATCGCTAGTTTCGCCGATGTGTAAATCGCTTCTCCGGTTAGGCCACTCCAGATCGGATAGAGCGTCTTGAGCCAATCGAACAGCTCGTTATTTTGCGCGAACCCTCTTGTGAGACTCTGAAACATATGATGATGTGTGTTGATTAAGCCGGGCAAAACGATGTGATTGCGCATGTCCAATATTTCATCGGCAGTTTGCGCGGGCATCACATCCAATGTACCAACAGCCTGAATCACGCCGTCACGGACATACAATGCGCCATTCGCAATCTCGCGCCGAGTGGCATCCATCGTCACAAGGGTATAGATGTTTTTTAGCAATAATGTAGCCAAAATAGTGAAAGCCTTTGTGTCTCAGGATTCAATTTGTACTTTTTGCGGCAATCCGCCATGCAGCCTTGACGGTGTTCTGCATCAGCATCGTGATCGTCAGCGGCCCAACGCCACCTGGCACTTTGCTGATCGCCCCGGCAACCTCTTTTGCTGTCTCAAATTCCACATCACCGACGAATTTGTAACCCTTTTCGCTCGTCGGGTCGTCAACCTGATTGGTGCCAACGTCGATGACGACAGCACCGGGTTTCAGCCAGCTTCCTTTAACAAATTCCGGCTGACCAATCGCGGCGATCACAATATCTGCCTGCCGCACAATGCCGGGAATATCCTGTGTGCGGCTGTGGCAGATCGTCACCGTTGCGTTTGCCCTGAGCAGCATCATCGCGACAGGCAGGCCAACAATGTTGCTGCGTCCAATTACGACAGCGTTCGCCCCCTCAATTTTCGCGTCTGCTTCTTGAAGCAGCACCATACACCCTGTTGGCGTGGCGGGTGTAAACGAAGGTTCGCGACCTTTCATCGCCAGCATGCCGATATTGATCGGATGAAAACCATCGACATCTTTATCAATACTGACAAGGCTTAAGACGCGCTCCTCATTAATTTGTTTGGGCAATGGAAGCTGAACGAGGATACCATGAATCTTGGGATCATCATTCAGCGCTTTTACCGCCTGCTCAACTTCTTCCTGCGTGCTGTCGGCTGTCATCACATGCGCTACCGAGGTCACACCAATCGCATCACAGGCACGGCGTTTCATACGCACATACTGCGCAGAAGCGGGATTATCCCCCGCTAAAACTGCACCTAAACCGGGCGCATAACCATATTGATTTTTGAAACGTTCAATGTCTTCAGCAATTTGCGCTCGGATGCGGTTAGCGATAGCTGTCCCATCGAGAATGGTTGCGGTCATGAGAAAATCCTGTATCAAAAGAATATGAAAGTCGTATATCAGAAGAATCAGAGGATAGCATATTATAAATTAAGGTGTTTTAACAGACACGGTTATCATTCCATGAATTGTCAAAGCATTCAAACAACTCGTCTACAAAATTAAACTCACAATTCGCAATAGTCGAGTACCATTAAGTATAAGGGCTAAAAGGCTCTCATTGATTCAATAACCAACTCATAAGATCGCCAATCAAAAGATTGGATGAGGGGGCAACTCGCATGAATTTGAAGAAGTTCGGAAAATCACTTTTAGTACACGGCAAATCCGGTCAGGCGCTGGTCGAATATGCGCTCATCCTGGTGATGGTCGCCATATTATTCGGCGTCACGCTGGCAGCCACCGGTCCGGCAATCGGTAACGTGTTCAGCAACACGGTATTCAACCTCCTGGGTCAAGACCCCAGGGATGTTGAACTGCTGGCGGAGGGACGCGGCAATCGCGATGCTTTCTGGGCTACGGTGGAATGGATTGAAAACAATCCACCACAAGAAGCACCGATCCCTAATAATCCGCCGATTCCGCCACCACCTGGCCCTACACCTGGGCCATCGCCTACGAACACGCCCGAAACGCCGACGCTTACGCCTTCCAATACCCCTACCCTGGGTCCGACGGCGACGCCAACCGATTTCGAGCACATTGCGCCCTGGCTGGACACCATTGACCACCCGGAATGGTGGCGTGTTGATACCAGCGTTTATCTGGGCGGCGATGAGTGGCTCGGCCAATATTTCGCCAACAAAGAACTGTCAGGTTCACCGATTTTCGAGCGATATAATGGCCTGTTAGGTCAGGAATATCGTTGGGATGTCAATTTTACCTGGCCTTCTGGCACTGGCCCCATCGAAGGTTGGCTGACGGATAACTTCTCAATCCGTTACACGCGCAAGATTTATGTTGCGGGTACAAACCCTATTCAGGTGCGCTTCACCAGCCGAGCCGGTGATGGTACCCGTTTGTGGCTTAATTACGCCGCAGGCTGTGCAGGAGTCAACAGTGGTGGCCCTGCGACTGGCAGTAACCGCGTCTACACAGATGCCGACAATGATGGTGGCAGCGCAGCGGCATGTCTGATTATCGACAACTGGGCCGACCAGACAGCGGGTGTACAATCTGTGATCCGTACCCTTCAGCCAGGATTCCACACGCTGCAACTGGATTACTACGAAGCCACAGGTGATGCTGCTATTCGCCTGGATGTTACGGGCATCACCAGCCGCACGAGGGGCGATGACACCATCCCAACAGGTGGAACGACCAATTGTAACTGGACACGCTCCGACACGACTCGTTCTAATTCCAAGTCGTTTATCTGGGAAGAAAATTCCAACAACCAGGAATTCCCGACCAATATGCGCTGCTACCTGGAACTGCGCGGTTCGATTGATTTCTCGCCGCTGACAGCTCCCAAGCTCATCTTCTGGGATGTATGGGATCAGGGCGCAGGTACAACAACCTGGGTTGAAATCGGTGAATATAAAGCCGACCCTCTCCAGCAAACCTGGACGCGCATCAATCTGCGTGCCGCGAGCACAACCAATTACAACTGGACACGCAATACCATCGACCTGACATCTTATGTATCGGGATGGGCAACCAAGAAGTTAGCCCTGCGCTTTGGTATGGAAAACAATAATACCAGCGCCACCAGACGCCGCTGGTACGTTGACGATATTGAAGTGCGTGATTTCAGTAATAACAACCGCTTCTTCACCGTTTGTACCGTCTCACAGGCAAGCTGTGGTTCGTACTGGAATCTTAATAATGTCAGCCAGAAAGCCGACTTCATTACGAGTGGTCGATGGGATATCAATGGTGAGAACCGTCGTGGTGGTGCAGGGTCAAGCTGGAGTGACAGCCCTGGTGAAAGTTATGTCAACAACTCCGAAGGTACAACAGCCAGCCCGCGTATTCACTTTGTCGAATTAAATGGCTGGGTTGATCTCACTGGCGCAACCATACCCGATGCCGATGGAGACGACGGGCCACCCCAGTTATCGTTCTATCATGCCTATGACCTCGGCAGGCGCACCACGCTGGATTTGCAATGGACGCGCGACCAGGCCGATCTGACACCGGATAACTGGCAGAGTATTCAAATCCTCGTGCCGTATAACAGCAGCAACGCTCAAACGAATCTAACAATGCAGTTAAAAGAAATTCCACTTGCGGCTATTCCGAATTGGAACACACAACCATTCCGCTTGCGTTTCGCTATGCTCGTGCCGAGCGATGCGAATTTGTCAGGCGGTTGGTGGATTGATGACATCTATCTGGAACGTATTGGTCGTCCGCGCTTCGCCGATTATCCATTCTCGGATGATGCCGAAAGCGGCCCCAGTAAGTGGCTGATGGAAGGCCAATGGTCAAACACCAACGAGGTTCCAGGTCTTTTTGACAGCAACAACGTCTTCACGGATAGTCCGGGTGCAAATTATACCCATAATACCAATGCTTCGATGGGTATGCGTTATCCAATTGACCTGAATAACGACTCACCCGAAAATCTGGCACCAGAAAGTGATAATATCCAAACTGGCCCTGCGACCCGTCCAACCCTCATCTTTTGGCACTGGCGAAGCCTGCAATCCAGCGACAACCTGGTCGTGGAATGGTCAAAGGATCGTGGACTAACCTGGACTACTACCTGGGCTTACTTCTATGCTGCGTCCACACGCAACCAACGCGCCTGGGAACGCATTGAGGTTGATCTGAGTGCGCTGCAAGCCGGAACCGCTGCCACAGCCGATAAATACGATGACGACATCCTCATTCGTTTCCGGTTGGATGCAAGGAACAACAGCTCCGTTTCCGATGGTGTTTATATCGACAACATTTCCATTGCCAATTATGCCGAGGTTGCGCATAAACTGTGGGATCCATCGGTATCAACAGCATATGGCACTGGTGACAACATCCGCTACTCGGATGATATCGACAGCGGCTCCTGGAATACGCGCTGGTACAATGGTGGTGGATGGGGAAATGTTGATTATGACCCCCGCAGCCGCATCCAATCGCTCCACGAAAGCGGCCCTAGAAATACAAATACCGCGCAGACGACCTATAATGTGCTGCAACAGACACGTATCATTGACATGCGCGGGATCACGCTGACCGATAGGCCAACGTTGTACTTCTGGAATCACTACGACATCGGCAGCAATAACACGATTAATGTTGAAGTTTCTGCTGAAAACACCTCGTATGTGAGAGCAGCAGGCGAAACCAATTATCAGCGTGTCACAGGCTGGGATGATTGGGTCAATGTGTGGTCTCGACCTTCAAGCAGCCGCGTCGATACCTGGATTCGTGAGCAGATTTCGCTGGACAGCTATGCCGGACGGCGAATCAAGATCCGCTTCGTCTTTAATGCCTACTCCGGTACCAGTAACCGTGATGGCTGGTACATTGATGATGTCAGCGTGGAACAGCGTAAACCATCCCCCATCGTGCTGCCATTCTATGATCCTGCACAAAGCATGACCAACTGGATTGGTGAAGGCACCTGGGGACTCGCGCCTGACCAATGGCGCGGATCGGGCGGTGGCCCAGCCTCATTGGGGACAAGCTACTGGCAAGGCACATACTACGACTGCCAGCTCGTGTTTGCCACCGTGCGGCCCGGAAATCGAAATTGCAGTTCCACGTCCGATTTTAATCTCTTACTGTATCAGGATTTCGCTGGAAATGTTCAGCGTGCCTATAACCCAGCGACAGATTTGCAGGAAACCGCGCTGGATATCTATCGTGATTTCCGTTCTACAGGCAGACCGCCCGGTCATGGTGGCAATAGTACCTGGGACGACCAGTATGCGGCGCGTTGGGTACGCGACATCACCGTCCAGGCAGGCGATTACACCTTTATCTCGATCACCGATGACGGCGTTCGTCTGAAGTGGGAGACTCTGCCGTTGCCAGCGCCAACCTGTGGTACGAGTTCAGCCTGTTGGAATATCATCAACAACTGGACTTTCCATGGACGCTTTGTCGATATTGGCAAGGTCAACTTCGCCGCAGGCAATTATCGCCTCACGTTTGAATGGTTCGAAAGCACGGGTGATGCAACCGTGATCCTGTCTGCTGGCAAGAACAACTTCTCGTTCGGGGATAGCCCGAAGGGTGGCAACGGCCCAACCTTCCCTGTGGTCAATTCCATCCCCAACGGTAACTCATCGTTGATCCTGCGCCGTCCGCTTCGACTGACAGGTACAACGCGACCCGTGTTGGAATTCTGGACACGCTATCGCCTGGGCGGTACAACCTATGTCGAAGTCTCCATCAACGGCGGTTTCGACTGGACAACCAGCAATCTGACATCCAGCACAGGTGGTTGGTCATGCCCATCGTTCTATACCTGCAACACATCATACTCTGGTGCATATCCCTCGAACTTTGGACAAGGAACAACCTCGAACCCGGATAACCCTGCCGACTGGCAAGGGCATCAGAACAATCTATCGAACTACGTTGCCAACAACTTTGTCAACTTGCGCTTCCGTTTGAACACCGGCACAAGTGTCGAAGATGGCGTGTATATCACAGATATTCAGGTGAACGCGGCCTCAATCGTCGCACCAACGCCGACGCCGTAATACCCGTTTCATGAACCTCTCAGACAGGGGCAGCGCGAGTTGCCCCTGTTTTTTTTCTAGCAATTCTTGCTACACTTACAATAAGTCTGATAGCAAAGAAACGAGGTTCCGGATTGAGTGCTTCACCGACGCGACAGGGGTTATTATTTCTACTCATCGGCCCGCCGGGGGCAGGTAAAAATGCGCTCATGAACGATGCGCTGACCCGCACCGATAACCTTCGCCAACTTGCCACCGCCACCACTCGTGCTATCCGCCCAACAGAACTGCAAGGGCGTGAGCATTTGTTTATCAACACCGACGAATTTCAAAAAATGATCCATAACGACACCCTGTTCGAATGGCAGCAAGTGCATGGCAATCTCTATGGGATCCCCCGCAAAACGGTTGAGGATGCCTTTGCAGCCGGGGAGGATTTGACCGCCGATATTGACGTGCTGGGCGCGACCAATATCCGATCTGTGTATCCCAACAACGTTGTGTTGATTTTTATCGCCCCTCCGACCATCGCTGAACTCGAAAACCGGATGCGAACACGTGGCGAAACCGAAAGCTCGATCAGCACACGCATGAAGCGCGTCGAGATGGAAATGACCTACGCCCAACTTTGCGATTATGTCATCATCAATGACGATTTGGGACGCGCCGCCGAGAGGCTCGGCGAAATTATTCAGTCCGAACGTCAGCGCCATGCCCAAAACAGGCCACTGAATCGCAAATACATCCATGTCGCCACCACGATCTCCATCTACAATGGCGCAGCGCTGAAATGTGACCACGAACCTCATTTTCTCGAAGCAATGATTCCACAGGGCGAACTGCCCCATAATGTTGCCTTGAATCTGCTCAACGAAAACTTTCATTTCGTTGCCCAGCCCGAACATTTATTCAGGGCTTCCCCGCACAAAGGCTCGTTCATCCCTCCGGCTGCAATTAGTACGATTCACCATGATGAGGTCTGTCAGATCAATTTCACCTATCTTTATTTCATGCCAGAACGCATTGAGCCGCCGCCGGGTTGGAACTGGGTGAGTTATCTGGATGCAGGGCTGTCTCCTGTGATTCTCGAAGCGCTTGAGGAGCAGATGATTCCTGGCGATTAGACACTTGATCTCTGGCAGCTTGGAGAAGTAATTACTGGCGATTAAGGCCAGAGAAGGCATCGAAATGAACAATTTACGTGATCTTCACATCGCAAAAGGGGCTACACTTGCCCCAGACGGCATTCCACTGCATTTTGGCGATCTGAAAGCCGAGTATCACGCTGCACTCGAGCACGCCGTCCTGATGGAACGCTCTCACGAAGCACGAATTGAAATGACGGGCAAAGATAGCCTGACCCTGATGCACCGCATCTCAACCAATGATCTGATGAATATGGCCCTCGGTGAAGGACGCGCCACAATTTTCACCAATCCCAATGCGCGAATTCTTGAACGGGCAGTCGTTTACAACGCGAATGATCGTGTGCTTGTTCTGGGTGAGCCGGGACGCGGAAATGCGCTGGCACAGTATCTTCAGCGCAACATTTTTTTTGGTGATGATGCTCGTGTCACTAATTTAGCCGCAACGACCTCTGAATTTGATCTGCACGGGCCACAAGCGGACGCGATCATGAATCTGCTCGTGCCAGATTCAGCCTCTCTGCCTTCCTATCACAGCCAGGATGCAGTTCTGGCTGACACACCAGTTTTTATTGCCCGCCGCAAACCTCTGAACGGCACTCGCTGGACAATTATTATGCCAATTGAAAACGCTGCCGATGTCTGGTCGCATATCATAGAGCGAGACGCAGCACATGGCCTGCTGCCTGCGGGATCACTGACATTCAATACGCTGCGGATTCGAGCGGGTGTGCCGGGTGTCGGGCGTGAATTAAGCCAGGATTATATCCCTCTGGAAGTCGGCTTATGGGATGAGGTCAGCTTCAAAAAGGGCTGTTATACGGGGCAGGAAATTATCGCCCGTATGGAAAGCCGGGGAAGACTCGCCAACACGATTGTCGCGCTGCGCCTTTCCGCGATGGTCGAGTCACCAGCCGATATTTATCATGAAGGGCGTACGTCTGGTCGTCTGACGAGCAGTGCCGTCTCGCCTGATGGTGAAATTTTCGCGATTGGCGTGATAAAAGTGCCACTGGCGCAGATTGGGCAAACGCTCCTGGTCGGCAGCGAAAAAAATCAGGCAGAGGTGATCTCACTCGTTGGGGCGCAACCGCCACAATTAGCGGCTGAAAACGCCACTCACTGAATTTCTGGCGGAGCGGTATCAAAAAACAGCGCCCACCAGACAAGCCAGGGTTCCGGCGGCGGCGGTGTGGTTTCAACAGCTACCGATGGCTCGACAACTGGCGTTGGCAGTGTATTGTCGGTGATCGGAACGGGGATAATCAAAACTTCGCCTTCGCGCACCATTTTGCCTTCGTCCCGTGCCCAGCGTTCGACATAAGAGTCACCAACAGCATAATCGCGCTCCGCAATCAGGCGACCTTGCTCCTGTTTGAGCAATTCGATCTCAGCTTTGACGCGATCATAGGCCTCAAGAAGCGGCTGCCCCGCAGATATTCGGCTGCTGAAATTGATCGCCAACAGCAAACCAATCGCCAGTATCGCTGCAAACATTACCTGTACGCCGGAGAGTTGTCCGGTTCTTTTGCGCTCGACGCGCGGCGGTTTTTCTGTCGCTGCCACTGATCTGAAACCCTCAAAATTCGCGTTAATAAGAACTATACAACAAGCTGTGCTTTTTCGGAAGATTTCGCGTCATGATTTATCGTAGGGGAAACGCCGGGTTATCGGGAAACAACAATTCACAGTTTTCAGGAATAATAAAAGCCCAGATTTAAACCTGGGCTTTTGTGCCGAATGTGGGAGTCGAACCCACACTCCCTTGCGAGAACTACGCCCTGAACGTAGCGCGTCTGCCAATTCCGCCAATTCGGCTGGAGTGATTGGCATTCTAGCAGACTATAGGCTTCTGTCAATGGTTTTTCTATCATCTGCGCCTAACAATCAGGTGATTTCACAAGCCATCGACCATGCTATAATTCACGTTTGGTCAGGCTGACGGCTCATGGCTGATGGCTGACGGCTGACCAACCATATCGTAAGCGAACGGGTCATATTGATAAACGATGAAGCGATTAACAGTTGATTTGATTATTCTGAGCATTATTCTGATCGTGATCGCGCTGCCATTGGCGGCACAGTCCACCGGAGTCACGGCGGAAGCTGTCGGACAGGCCAATTTACGTGCCACGCCGGACGTGAATGCGACGCTGGTGGGGGCAATCCAGAGTGGGACGCGCTACCCGGTCATCGGGCGCAGTGAGTTTTACCCCTGGCTGCTGCTGGGTGATCCGGTTTCATTAGCGCCACTCGGCTGGGTTTTTGCTGAACTCGTCACGGCTCAGGGTAATGTCAATACCGTACCCTATTCGACAGTGGTTGCCGATGGCTCACCACCGACACCGACCCAATCAGCCGCCGCCGTTGAGCCGACAACCGCATCGCAAGTCGTAGGTGTCGCCCTGCCCAGCCCCACAGCCACGTTAACAGCCAGTGTGGTCGGTGTGGTCAATGGTGAAATTAACATCCGCTTTGGCCCAGGCGCGGATTATCCTCGAATCGGCATTGGCCGCGCCGGAGATCGCTTTGAAGTTACCGCGTGGCACACTCAGCTACCCTGGCTGCAAATTCGCTACCCGGACGCGCCAAACGGCTTCGGATGGGTTGCGCAGGAGTTGCTCGAAATCGAAGGGGATGTTTTTAGCCTGCCTTCAACCAGCCAGACCAGTTTTAATTTACCGACACTCACACCCACGCCACAAATTTTGCAGAGCAGCGTTTTGCTGGGCGCGACACCCGTTGACTTGAGTCCGGGATTTGAAGCACTTGGCAATCAAATCTGGAATATGGTTCTGGAAGCAGGTTTTGAGCCGCAAACCAGCCGCAAAGGGGCGCTTTTCCTCAAGGATTTGCAAACTGGCGAGGCCGTCACCTTCAACAACGATGTCGCCTTCAGCGGCATGAGCATCAACAAAATCGCCATTCTGACCGAACTCTATAATGTTCTCAACAGCCCGCCGGATAACGCCGAGGCGATAACGATTGCCAACGCGATGGTGTGCAGTCAGAACACATCGACCAATGACATGCTGAGTATCATCGGCGGCGGTGATCCGTTCGTTGGTGCGGCAGATACCACTGGTTTTCTGAGCCAGCTCGGTTTGAACCGCACTTTTATCGTCGCACCTTTTGTGATCGACCCTGAAAATCCGCTTGTCCCCACCATACCGATTGTGCTGCCGCAAACCGATGCCGATCAGGTCAGCGCCTTTCCCGATGCCTCGAACCAGATGACCGTTGATGAAGTGGGTTGGCTTCTCAGTGGCATCTACCAATGCGCCTATGATACAGGTGGCCCTATCATTGATCGTTTTGGCAATACGCTGACACCCAACGAATGTGGTCAAATCCTTCAAATCATGAGTGGAAATACAATTGGTGAGTTGATCGAAGCAGGCGTTCCGCTGGGTACGCGCGTCGCCCATAAACACGGGTGGATTAACGACACGCACGGTGATGCAGGTGTCGTCTTCACCCCGGGCGGCAACTATGTGCTGGTGATGACACTCTACAACCCGACATGGCTGGATTTTAGCGAATCGTTCCCGTTGATCGCCGAAATTTCGCGAACTGTTTACAACTACTACAATCCTACCGCACCAATGGCTGAAGTCGAGCGCAAGGAAGTTCCAGCCGAGTGCAACCTGCTCGGCAATCCGTTGATCGAGCAAATGATGTCCGGCACGTTCAGCCCGTAAGGCAAGCTTGTCAGCGGGTCAGCATTTTAGGACTGAGGATTGAGGTTTCGGGACTGAGTGAAAACAGTGCTGGGTTTAAAGTGTTGAGTGCTGAGCTTCGGAATTTCGCCTTCACTCAGCACTCGGAACTCAGCACTTTGTACTTATCTCAATCACAGTCTTAGCTTTTGGCTGAAATGCGGACAAGCTGAACTGCTAACTTGCTCTACTTCACCGCGCCAATTGTCAAACCACTCACGATATAACGCTGCGCCGCGAAGAACAGAATCAGTATCGGCAGCGAGACCAGAATCGCCATTGCCGCGAATTTTTGCATATCTGGAGGAGGTGTATTCGCGCCCGCTGCCATGCTGACCAGCGCCATTGCCAGCGTATAATCCTGCGTATTCCCGGTCAGGAAAATCCACGACAGAATATATTCCGTCCATGACCCCATAAAGGCGAATAGGATGGTAATGGCAAAGGCGGGCAGCGACAGCGGCAGGATAATGCGGAAAAACGTCCCGATACGCCCTGCGCCGTCAATCAAAGCGGCCTGTTCCAGGTCTTTTGGGATCGTGTCGAAATAACCCTTGAGATTCCAGATCGTGAAGGGCAAACCGCCTGACAGAAATGCCAGTGCCAGACCGAACAGCGTCACACGCAGCGTTACCATCGACGACGCGTTGGCAGGAATTCGAGCATGATACGCCGTAATGCCTAGTCCAATAAAAATCGCAAAGAGCAGCGTATAGAGCAAGATATTGACCAGCGGACGCGGCTCAAAACGACTCCGCAGCAGATAGACAATGCCCCACACAACCGCCGCGCCGATGAAAACAGCAGCCCACGCAGCGAGATAATACGGCAGCAGACCGCCGACCATAACATTAGTACGCAGCGTCAAAGACTGATTTTGCACCGCATCAAAATCCGCACGGGCCTGCGTCAATTGTGCCTCAGCCTCAGCCAGTGTTCCCTCGGCTGCAATAACACTATCACGCGCCCGCTGCGCCGAATCCGCCGCATCAGCGGCTTCAGCCTGTAGCGCAGTCACTCCCTCTACCAGTGCTGCTAATGCCGCTTCGTCGCCATCTGAAGCGAGTACAGCCTGCACGTTGGTCAGCGTTTCCAGCAAAAGGGTGTCCGTTCCCTGCCGCTGGTCGATTTCAGCCTGCAAAAATGCGTTCAGATCGGTGCTGGATTGCGCCGATTCGTTGATGGCTACAATTTCGGCGGCTTCCTGTGCGGCGGCTTCCGCCTGTCGTTCCTGACGGGCGGCAGTACCCTGACTACGCGGGAGGCTTTCAGAGCGCCGATTGTAATTATCAATAGCTTCGGTCAGCGGTGCTTGCGCGGCAATCATGGGCGCATCAACTGCCGCTTTATAGACCGGGTTGCGATCCAGCATCACTGTAAAAGTCAGGATAATCATGACCAGCGCCAGAACCGCGACGACGGCGATCACCACCTGCGGCTTAGGATTATATGAGCGCTCCGGGTCGAACTTCAGATAGCCAGCGGTCATTCGATAAACTACCCAGACGATAGCGCATACAACTCCCGCCGAGAAGAAGGCTGGCACGGCTATCGCCACTCCAGAACTAACCTGAACGGAGTTGAACATAATCAAAAGCGGAATCAGCGTCCCGGTAGCAGGCAGCATGAGCAGTACGATAAACACCAGCAGGCCAGGCTCGCGACCAATGAAGCGAAAGCGCGAGAAGGAGTATGCCGCCGAAGCGCCCAAAGCCGCCGTAAAAACTGCCGTTCCGAAGGCCACAAACAGGCTGTTCATCAACATATCACCAAAATAAATCGGCAGCACGTTGCTGAATGGCTCGCGTAGCAGCTTATAGAAAGCGTCGAGCGTGGCATTTGCCGGGAAAAGAACCAAATCCGTAGGCCGCGAGATGCCGCGCGGGTCAATTGCCATCGAGATAATCCATATAACCGGAAAAAGCACCGTCGCCAGCACAATCAGCAAAAAAATCTGCATGAGAATCTGGCGGATAATCGCGTTACGGCGAAAAGGCGTTAACGCGGTAGCTGCCGATGCTGACCGGGCTGGCGCAATCGGTGTGGCTGCGTGGGCAGCGCCTTGTGCCTTCTGGATATTATTCATCGTAAGCCTCCGTTGCGCGGGTCACACGATTCTGAATGAGGGTAAGAACAAGCAAAATGAAAAACACGATAATCGAAAAAGCCGAGGCCGCGCCATAAAGCTGCGGAGGCTGGGCAATCAGCTTATACGCCTGCGTAACCAGCAGATCCGTTTGACCGCGTGGTCCGCCCGCTGTGATAAAGAAGATGACATTGAAAAGATTAAAAGTGTAAATTGTCCCTAGCATGATCGCCGGAACCATCGCGGGACGAATCAGTGGAATTGTAATGCTCTTGAATTGCTCCCAGGGGCTTGCACCGTCCACATCAGCAGCTTCGTACAGATCCGGCGGGATACTTTGCAGCGCACCTGTCGCGACAACCATCATAAACGGCCATCCCAGCCAGACATTGGTAATCAGAAGTGAGTAAAATGCCAGCACCGGTGCGCCCGCACGTTCAAACAATTTCGTCACAATCGATGTCGAAAGCGAGCCATTGAGAACGTCGATCAATGTCGCGATTGCGGCTAGGCCAGCGATAATCATAATGCCGCCATTCCAGACAACACGGTCAATTTCCCATTTGCCCGTTTTGGGATTGGTAATGCCCTTTTTAATCAATCCCCAGGCTAAAAAGGCCGCCAGCAAACCACAACCGATAATCACAACTGCCGGAATGATCCCGCGCACGTCAATAGGCGGATTCAAATCCCCCAACCAATCCGTTGTCGTGCTGAACTGCGTTCCCAAACGAGTATTGGCGGCCTCAGCCAGCAAATTGACCGCACCGCCGTTTCTTTGCCACATGTTATTCCAGATCAGACCTGTGATGAGGACAGGTGTCCCCCAGGGGATGATGAACATTGTGCGATAAAAACGTTTGCCAAAAACGTCTTTGGCATTCAAGACCATCGCAATTGCCACGCCCAGGACGACATGGAAGAAGACATTGACAACCGTCCACATGACGTTAAAGCCTAGCAGCGGGAAAAAGCTGTAATTCGGGACGTTTAAGCCTTCGCCGAGAACCTGCTGGTAATTTTGCAGTCCAACATACAATGCTGGGTTATCAGGCCGCATATTTTCCGCGCGGAAATCATAAAAAGAAAGTGAAATCTGGTAGGCTTGGGGATAAAACGTCAAAATCAACATCACGATCAGCGAGGGTAAAATAAAAAGCCAGGGGATCCCACTGACACGCACCCCCTCTCGCAAACTGCTCCACATGGTTACATCGCCTTCTGGCGCTGAACCTCGGATTGTCGATGCCATTATTCGCTCCCTTCACCTAAGAATAATTAAAGGCTCTTGGATACGGTCAAAAGATGATTTTGCAGAGGTACAACGCAGAATATACCCCATACAACAGCCCGCGTTCTATGTATAAATACTTAAAAAAAGGGTGAGGAGACACAACGCCGTCCTCACCCTAAATCTTCAAACGAAGATTAATGCAACCGGATCAGGTTACGATCCCGCCGCAGCGTGCATCTCATCAATGGGTGTCTGGATGAGTTCATAAGCCGCAGCCGTTGCGTCAGCCGGGGTTTCACCGCCTGCGCTCACAGCCGTAATCGCATCCGCCATCGGAGTCCAGAACGCAGACAGTTCAGCGCGATTGGGGAACGGTGTACCCAGCGCGAACTGGTCAGCAAATACCTGGAGATTAGGATTGCTGTCAATTGTCATATTCGGGTTGACGGGCAGCCAACCAGCAACTTCCAGGCCAATCTGCTGGCCTTCTTCGCTCGTGACAAACTTCATAAATTTGACAAAAGCGTCTTGCTTGGCGGCATCTTCGGCCATGTTCGCATTCGCCATAAAGCCGGTGGTCTGAGCGAACAGCGCAGGCACATTGCCGTTATCCAGCGCGGGCATAATCGCCACACCCAAGTCATCACCCAGGTCAGATTCGAACTGCGCCAGATTCCAGATACCATCGTAAACCATTGCGACCTCACCCGTCTGAAAACCTGGAAGTGGAGATGATCCATCCACAATTACGCCACTACTTTCGTCCAGCGACAGGTTATACATATCCTGGTGGAATTGCAAGAAGCCTTCCATTGCCGCTGTCATATCGCCGCCTTCTGGACCAAAGGTCGCGTTACCTTCGTCATCCATTAGTGAGCCACCGAGGGCATACAGGAAACCTGCACTGTGGAAGAAACCGTTCTGGAAACCGAGGCCGGTAATGCCATCGGCAGCCAATTCTTGTGAAATTTCGAGGACATCTGCCCAGGTTTCAGGGGCATCTGGCACAAGGCTCTTGTTATAGAACAAAGCCAGGGTCTTGGCATTCACAGGAACTCCGTAAATTTCACCTTCATAGGTGAACGTACCCCAACCACTGTCCGTCACCTGTGCCTGGAGTTCATCATCAACCCAGGTGGTAATGTCGGCAATTAAACCTTTGGTGGCAAACTCACCGCTGGAGTCATTCGACCACAAAAGAATATCAGGGCCTTCAGCTGCACCCGCCGCTGTGCGGAAACTATCGGTTATGGTATTGCTGGGGTTGAAAACCTGCTCAACGGTGATTCCTGGATTCGCCGTGTTAAAGGCATCAATCATCGCCAACAGGCCATCGCCTTCAGCATCCTGAGTTGCATGCCACAGAACCAGAGTCACATTATCTTGCGCCGAAACGCCGATCACGCCGACCAGCATCGCTAGAAGCAAACCTAAAGCGAGAAATCTCTTGAATTGCATATAACTTTTCCTTTCATAAATTTGGATGGTGCTGAACAACATAAATTACAACTGTGTAACCTTTATTCAGCTTAAGTATTATAGCGCACTCTTGCCTGACTCCAAGTGGTGTGCATGAATGAAAGTCATAAACATTTCGTGAGAGGTGTCTAAAATTCAGATAAGTTGGAGGCTAGAGTTGTAACGCAACCGTCAAACAGAAGAGAGGCTCGTAACACAGTTATCAAATAAATTTCTACAAAATCTTGATAAAAAATGAAAGAACGCTCTTTCGTTATTGCAATCCGCCGCTGTATTTATCGCCTCGCCCGTTGACCCAGACTCGCCGTGCAATCGTCGCGCTCAGGCCATCTACCCAATCCGTCACATATTGGCACAGATATTCCGTCATCAGGACATCCGAGCGCAATTGTGAGGCCGTTTGTAGCGAAGCATCGAGCATCTTACGCACCACAGTCTCATCAGAATCCGTGAGTAAGGGGTTGTATTCGCGCAAACGCTGGATGACGTTTTCAGCTTCGATATGCTGATATGTTTCGGACAGATCATCCAGCGTGCCAATTTCAACACCAAAATCATCGTGGAGCGCACGCCAGACCCGATCCAGCAGATCGGCATGATATTCTTCAAGCGCCAATAAACGCTGGTTCAAATCTTCACCAACTTCGCGCAGCAGTTCCAGACGTGGCGGCTCCTGCGAAATCTGCTGCTCAATGAATGTTTCGAGAAAGTTGGCCTTGCCTTCGGTCAGGCAGCGCTCAAATAAATCCATCGCTTCCAGGCGCATGTAATTGAGTTCGGCAAGCGACGATAACCCCAATACTCCGTAGTCATCCATCATTGCTTTTCCTCTGTCCAGTAGTTATCCATCATTGCTTATCCTCTGGGCAAAGTCGTCTCAAATAATCCCAGGTGTAAATGCCGGTATGATGTCCATCGTCCCACGTGGGCTGGATCGCATAATTCCCCACCATGTCGATCAGCGACATCGCATAAGAACGCTTGGGGATCAATTTGAGGAGATTATCGGGTTCATGTTCGCGACCCATATTTTGATGTCCCCCCCGGCATTCGACGCATGGACACGCCTCGCGCAGTTCCGAAAGCGGGTATTTGCAAACGTGATTATCACTCCATGTGATTTCGAGGTAGTGATTGGTTTTATTCAGTGTGATGCCTGTAGGGCGCACCATTGTAGTCATGCGGGCTATTCCTGACATTCCATATTTTCGCTTTATTTTAGCATAAGTTTTGGATGCCAGAGATT
>JALHNB010000009.1:0-76731 GCA_022843745.1 Anaerolineae bacterium
GTTTTGGATGCCAGAGATTGATGATTGTCGATATTACCTTGCATCTAAAGGCCTCTCTGATACAATCGAGGTTACAATTCTGCCATTTTGGGAGAAAGTTATGCACCAACGTTTGTTGATAGGTCTGGCAATTGCACTCCTCATAATTATCGCAGCCTGCCAGGGGCCGCCCCCCACCCAGATCATTTTGGTGGTAACGGCAACGCCCGGAATCGAAAGCGCAATTCCAACACCAACCAGAGAAACTGCGGATGTCCAGGCGGCTACAGAAGAAGCCACCGTTCCTCCCACTCAAACAAGAACACCCCAACCGACGGCCACGAATAATGGCGCCGCTACCCCGACAATCACTCAAATTCAGGTTGCCGAGCAGGTTTTTGAAAAAGGTCGTATGTTCTGGTTACAGCCGACTGACCAGGTATGGGTCATGGTCGTCGAGGGTGAGGGTAAGGGGACATGGCAGGTCTATACCAACACCTTTAAGGACGGCGATCCAGAGTCCGACCCCGAACTTGTCCCGCCAACCGGACTTGAACAGCCAAAGCGCGGTTTTGGTAAGCTCTGGCGCGACAACCCGGATATTCGCGAGGCGCTTGGCTGGGCAGTGACACCCGAATTCGGATATGTCACCCGTTACGAATATCACCCCGGTCAGCAGGTTAACGCGCCCGGTTATCACATCCTGTTCAGCTTGTACAACGAAGGCTTCCGTTTTAACGAAGCGGATTCAACTTGGCAGCTTAGTTAACCATAGAAACGCAGGGAGAGCGATGACGAAAAATGTACGCCGCTGGCTGCTGGACTCGAATGAACCGTTCTCCCTTCCCCTGGCTGCCGATGCACGTCTGAGCGCAACCGATTATCTCGACGACCAGGTCTGGGAACTCTCGCTGGGTGCAGTAGATTCGCCCGCGCTGGTTTTACAAACTCGTTATGGTGGACGCGTCGGGCTTGCCAGCCTAATCCCGATGTGGTTTCACGACGGGCGCACGATTTATCAGGCACAGGCGTACTCCATGCCTCCGGCAATTACCGCTTTTGCTCCCGGCTACCTCCGCATTCAAGCCTCGCTCACCCCCAATCTTGCTCTACAAGCCGAATATTGGGCGATGGATTCACACGCCATTGGTGCGCGTTTCACACTTGGGAACGCCCACACCGAGCCTGTAAAGCTGCGGCTCGATCTGTTTGGTCATCTCGGCGCACAGGGCAAGGAGCAGCCTGTGCGAATTCTGACATTGGCTGACAAAACCAGCGTTCTTCACTTTGAAAACTCTGGCAATCTGAATCCCGTTATTGTGCTGGAAGGCGGCAGCGCTGACCAACCCGGCAGTTCAAAAATTGGCCGTGAACTGACGATTGCTGGCAGAAAAAAGATTGTCGTGCGTTGGGTTCACGCGGGTTTGCCCGATGCCCGCGAATCGCTGGCGCTGGCGCAGCGCTGGTTGGCGCAGGATTGGGATGATGCGTTCAAGCACATCGCTCAGGGCGCAGAATTCATTCCCGAATTTGAAACAGGCGACGAAAATCTCGATCTGGCCTTAGCGACTTCGGTTCAGCAGCTTGTTCTGGCCTATCTCAAGCCAACTGCCAGCCTGCCCTACGGCTCATTTGTGGCTGAACGGAATGCAGGGACAGGTTTTAGCCCACGTGGGGACGGCAGCGATCACCGCCGCGCCTGGAACGGTCAAGCACCAACGACAGCGTATTTGGCTGCACTCGGCATCGCACCAATTAATTCGGCGATGGCGCAGGGCATCATCCGCAATTACCTCGCTGTCCAGCAAAATGATGGCGGGATTGATTGGAAACCGGGTTTAGGAGGGCAGCGTCAGGGCATTATGTGCCTGCCGATTCTGGCTCGGCTGGCCTGGGGTGTTTTTCAATACACTGAAGATGCGACTTTTTTGAAGGACGTTTTCCCCGGCCTGCTCAAATTTTTCGAGCGCTGGCTGGCTTTGGATGCCGACCTGGATGGCCTCCCCGAATGGCAGAGTGAAAACCAGACGGGCTATGTTTTTACGCCGACCTTTGCTGTTGGGCAAGCATGGGGGCATAATGCCGATATTCGATATTTTGAAGCACCGGACGTTCTCGCTTATCTGATTTCCGAGGCACTCAGTCTACGCGCCATCGCCTATTACCTCCACAACGCAGACGCGGAAACGCGCTTGACCCAGCAGCTTCAAACGCTGCAAAACGCGCTCGAAAATCTGTGGCAGGGATCGCGTTATGGCTACCGTGACCGTAACACTCACCAAACAGCCCCCAGCATCTCGATTTTAAACGGCGGACGCGGTGACGAGGAGCATATTCTCGCACAAAAAATTTCTCCGGCAAGCCGCGTGATTGTTCGCGTCGAAGGCGGTGTCGATCATACACCCGCACTGACGCTGCACTTGCAGGGCTTGAACGAAGGTGGTACGCCCATCGCTGAAAAAGTCGATGCAAAAGCCTTCACATGGCAGCGCAACAAGGGTGTTTACACGACGGAACAGATTTTCTCGCAGATTGATCGTGTCCGTTTTGATGGCCTCAGCCGCGTTTACCGTGTCTCGGTTTACACGCCGGACACCACGCGCCTGGACATCAGCGCCCTGCTCCCACTGTGGTCAGTCGGCTTAACGCCGGAACGCGCCGAGTCGGTCATTCAACTTTTGAGCGATTCGAATCACTTCTGGCGACCCAACGGCGTGACGATGAACTCAGCACAAGACCCGAATTTCGACCCATCGAACGCGGCTGGCAGCGGCGGAATCTGGCCGTTCTGGGCGACTCTCATGGGCGAAGGTTTGATCGAAGCCGGGCAATTGGAAAAAGCCACCGATTTATTGAAACGCCTCCTGAATGTCCAGGTCGCAACCCTGAAACAGCAGCGTCATTTTACAGAGTTCTACCACAGCGACGAACTTGTCGGGCTGGGTGAACTCGGTCATCTCAACGGCATTGTTCCGCTGCACCTTCTCTTGCGCGTTATTGGCGTTCGCATCATTTCCGGCGGCAAAGTCTGGACAGGTGGCACGTTCGCATGGGGTCAGCCAATCACCGTCACACAGCACGGTGTCGCTGTCCGGCGGAGCGCTAAAGGCACAACGATTGCTTTTCCCTCCGGTTATCAGGTGAATCTGGCTGCGGATGCGGAATGGCAGGAAATTGTCGATCCGAAACCCGTTCTCCTGCCGCCACTAAAATCCTTTGAAATGAAATCCCCTAAAAAACCTAAAGCCAAATCGTCGAAAAAAGCAGATAATGAATCTTAAAGAGACACTGCTGCACACTGTCCGAGGTCAAAATGTCAGACGAAACGGCGACACAATTTTACGAGTTTATTTTCCGCACGACGGCTGACGGGATTCTGACAACCAATAGCAATAACATGATCCAGCAGATCAACCCGGCGGCGGCGGCGATGCTTGCCGTAACGGTTGAAGATGTGCTGGGTAAATCGCCACAGCATTGTTTCGGCCAGAATATGGCGATGATGAATCTGTTCACGCGCAGCGGCGATCAGGTGCTTGATGTGCGGCTGCCGAAACGGCGGTTGGCTGTCGGCATCGCCACATCGTTTAAGGATGGGACGCGGCTCGTCGTTCTGCAAGATGTCACCGAGCAGCGCGACCTGGAATCTCGCCGTGAAGCACTCATTTCCAGCGTGGCGCACGATTTGCGAAACCCAATCTCGGCGCTCGACGGCTTTGCGGAATTGATCGGCAAATTTGGCCCGCTTAATGACCAGCAGCAGCATTTCGTCAACCGCCTGCGCCAAACCACGACCAAGCTGTATGATGTCGCCGGGGAGTTGGTCGATCTGGCCTGGATACAAGCCGGAATGCCCATGCCGCATGTGCCGATTCAGATCGCGCAGATTATTGATCGCGTGGTCGGGCAGCTTACGACGCTGGCCTATGGTCGCCACATCACCATTGCCGTCTCGGTGCAGTCGCCGATGCCGATTGTCATGGGCGACCCGGAGCGCATTCAGACCGCCATTTATCAGATTTTGGAGAACGCGCTCATTTACTCCTTTTCCGAGCAGACCGTCGCCATCCACGCCTGGGGTGACGATCATGAAGCGTATTGCAGCGTCGCGGATCGTGGAATTGGCATATCTGATGACGAATTATCAGCCATTTTTGACCGTCTTTACCGTTCACGCGATGAGCGTGTGCGCGAAATCCCCGGCGGCGGTTTGGGGCTGACCATCACGAAGGCCATTATCAAGCGTCATGGTGGAGACATCTGGGCTTCGAGTAATCTAAACGAAGGCAGCACCTTCACCTTTATGCTGCCAACCGTTGCCAACAGCAAATAGAAAGCCCGAACAATGCGCAAAGTCCGAATCACCCTCCCCGCTTCGCTCACCAACCTGGGGCCGGGAATCGGCACACTGGGTCTGGCGCTTGGCTTACGTACAACGGTAGAGATCAGCGAACGCGCCGATAATCAGCTTATCGTGGACACCGAGGGTGAAGGCGCAGGCCGCTACAGCACAGGTTTGCGGCATCCGGTAACGCTGGCGCTGATTCGCATCTTCCAGAAATTGGAACGCGCCCCGGTTGGCATTCATATCAAAATCAATAATCAGATTCCACTCAACAGCGGCCTGGGCGCAGAAGCGGCTTTTACAGTGGCGGGCGTTATCGGCGCGAACAACCTGCTGGGCGGCGCGTTTACCCGCGAACAGCTTCTCGAATTCGCGGCGCAGATCAGCCAGAAGCCGGATAACGTAATCGCTTCTCTACTTGGTGGCCTGACGACTGGCATTCTCGATGGCGACAAGTTGATTTATAAAACGCTGGCCGTCACATCGCTGCGGGTGGTCGTCGCGCTGCCGGAATTGGACGATTACCCTTCGAATCCGCGTTCACTCGCGCCAGACCGTGTGCCGCTGACCGATGCGCTTTACAACCTCAACCGTATTCCCCTCTTGATCGAAGCCCTGCGCACAGGCGATATTAAGCTGATCGGCAAAGTGTTGGACGACAAATTGAGTACCCCATTTTTGACACCGCGCATTTTCGGCTACAAGCAAGCCGCCGACATTGCCCACCGCGCCGGAGCTTTGGCGGTCACGTTAAGCGGTGACGGCCCGGCTTTAGTCGCCTTCACCGAAACCAATCACACACCCATCGCTGAGGCAATGGTCGCCGCCTTTCAAAATGTGGGCGTTAAAGCGCGTTCGTGGGTGCTGCCGATTGATACGCAAGGCGTGGTGATTAGCGTCGTACAGTCAGCCTAGTCTTATCATTTTCCAAGTAGCTCATTGAATTCTCATGCAAACGGAGCATAATAGTGCAATCCGTCACAATCTTTCAGTCAGAAAGAAGCATTCCTCATGTTTGGTCGTCGATCACGTCGCGATGAAATCCCCGGCCCCAAGCCAGAAATTCCCGAAGGCCCTGTCCAATGGCGACGGCTTTTCAGCTACCTGTGGCCGTATCGCGCACGGCTGGCGCTGGCGATTGTCGCGCTCATTGGCAGCGCAGCACTAAGTCTGGTTTTCCCAGCGGTCATCAGCAATGTTGTCGATTCCGTGCTGGTCAAAGGCGATCTTGCGCTTCTCAACCAGATCACGATTGGCTTGCTCATCGTTTTTCTGGTACGTTCGCTCACTAGCTTCCTCGAAAACTACAACCTGAACTACATCGGCGAAAGAATCGTCGTGGATGTTCGCCAACAGCTTTATCGTCATTTGCAGGTTTTATCGTTGGGCTTTTTTGCGCAGCGGCGTGTGGGTGAACTCGTCTCGCGCCTTTCCAGCGATGTCACGGTGATGCGTACCGCCCTCACCAGCAATATCAACGTCCTGCTGCAACAATCGGTCATTATGATTGGCTCAATTGTCGTCATGCTTGTTCTCAATTGGCGCATGACCCTCTTTATCCTGGCGCTGCTGCCCGTCCTCGTCATCATCGGCGCGGGCTTTGGGATTTTCATGCGCCGCACCAGCACCCAAATTCAGGATGAACTCGCCGGGGCAACGGTCATCGTGGACGAGGTGTTGCAGGGCATCCGCGAAGTCAAAAGTTTCGTGCGCGAAGATTACGAAATCCAGCGCTATGAGGGCGCGATTGCCCGTTCGTTCAAAGCGGCGCTGCGTTTACTGCGGATTCGCTCGATTTTTGGGCCGTTAGTCGGCTTTCTGGGCTTCGGCAGTATTTCGCTGATTTTGTGGTTCGGCGGACGCGAAGTGCTGGACGGGCGGTTGACAGGCGGCGAACTGATCGGATTTCTGATCTATGGCCTGACCGTCGCTGGCAGTTTTGGCTCACTCGTCAATCTTTACTCGCAATTTCAGGAAACGCTCGGCGCGACCAAGCGCGTTTTCCAGCTATTGGATATGCAGCCGGACGTGAAAGACGCGCCGGATGCCAAAAAGCTCGGCAGAGTCGAAGGCCGAATCACATTCGCGGACGTGAGTTTCAGCTATGAGCAGCGTCAGGAAGTGCTGCACAATATCAATCTGGAAATCGCGCCCGGTGAAATTGTCGCGCTGGTTGGCCCCAGCGGTGCGGGCAAAAGCACGATTTTCAACCTGATCCCACGCTTTTATGATTCTACCAGTGGTGTAATCTCTATCGACAGGATCGATGCCCGTACCGTGACACAGGCCAGCCTGCGCACACAAATTGGCATCGTGCCACAGGAAACGCTGCTGTTCGGCGGCACGATTCGCGAGAATATCCGCTACGGGCGATTGGAAGCCAGCGAGGACGAACTGATCGCCGCCGCCAAAGCCGCCAACGCGCACGATTTCATCATGGAGCTGCCGGACAAGTATGAAACAATAGTCGGTGAACGCGGAATTCGCCTCAGCGGTGGGCAGCGCCAGCGTGTCGCTATTGCCCGCGCAATTTTGAAAGACCCACGCATTCTGCTGCTGGACGAGGCCACATCGAGCCTGGATAGCGAAAGCGAAAATCTGGTGCAGGAAGCGCTGGGAAGGCTGATGCAAAACCGCACGACAGTCATCATCGCCCATCGCCTGAGTACGACGAAAATCGCGCACCGCATCGCCGTGCTGGATAAGGGCAATATCATCGAACTTGGCACACACGACGAACTCATGCTCAAAGATGGCCTGTACGCCAAGCTCTATAAGTTGCAATTTCGCGAGGACTTGCTGACGATTGGCGGCGCGAATTAATCTATAAAGCGCACAAATTGCAAGCGAAAATTCTTAATTTCTTTGCGCTCCTTCGCGTCCTTTGCGTCTTTGCGTTAAAGTATTAAGAATAAATTTGAGGAAATTCCTATGGCTTTAGAAGGCAAAACAGCACTCGTGACGGGCGCAAGCGGCTTTCTTGGCAGCGCATTGACGCTGCGATTGGCCGCAGAGGGCGTACAGGTGCGGGCGATGGCGCGAACAGCGGAAAAAGCAATGTTTCTGCGCAATACCGCCAACGTCAAAATCGCAAAGGGCGATGTGACCGATGCCGAACGAATGCTCAAATTGGCGCAAGGTTGCGATTATGTGTTTCATATCGCGGTATCTTATGGCGATTGGGAGCAGCAGCACGCCGTCAATTTTGAAGGTACGCGCAACGTCATGCAGGCCGCCGCCGAAGCCAAAGCCGATCATTTTTTGTTTGTCAGCACCATCGCCACCTATGGGTACAGCCGCACCGGGTTAATCACCGAAATGGACGCGCTGATGCCTGTTCAGGGTGAGCAGTACAACATCAGCAAAATTCAAGCGGAAACGGTTATCCGCGAAATCGGCGCACAGACTCGTCTTTCATACAACATCATTCGCCCCGGCATGATCTACGGCCCAGGCTCAGGTCAGTGGACAGAGCAAATGTTTAAGCTGGCGAAGCGAAAACCGATCATCTGGATTGGCGACGGCAGCGGCTCAACTTTCCCCATTCATGTTGATGATGTCGTGGATTTAATGCTTGTGCTGGTACAGCATCCTTCCGCCAACCGAGAAGTTTTTAACTGTGTCCATCCCGATCCGGTCACATGGCGCGAGTTTTTGATGGCCTACGCCAATCTGATCGAAGGCGAAAATCCGAAATGGATAGGAATTCCTGCCGGAGTCGTTTCCGGCTTTGCGTCATTAATCGCCGCGCTTGCACCAGCGAGTTCGCGGGTGAAAGCCGCACCAGAAGCATTGCAGGCGATCCTGCGCAAAAACACCACCATCGACATGACCAAAGCGCGTGAACAACTGGGCTGGCAGCCCAAAATTGATCTCAAAACGGGAATCGAAACCTGTATCCCCTATTTACGTGAAAAAGGCTTACTAACCTGAACGATCTGATCGCTATTCTAATTATTGCACTCATCGCGTTTGGATTAATTGTTCTGGGCTGGTGGTTGTTCATCGCTACCGAGGGCGTTTACCTGGGACGGCGGGTTGTAGTATGGCTGTATGATCTGTACGCTAATCACTACGATGATGTAAAAAATTATCAATCGCTTTACGAACACGCGCTGCTGGCCGATCCTATCATGGATCAGGTCGCGCCGCACCAATCGCCGCTGATACTGGATGTGGCGACAGGAACAGGACGCTTGCCACTGGCGATGTTGAATCACAGCAGCTTTCAGGGGCGCATTATTGGGATCGACCTCAGCCGCCGGATGCTGCATAACGCCGCCGAGAAGCTCAACGGCTATAGCGACCAGGTGCCGCTGATCTGGAATCCAGCGGAAAATTTGCCCTTTGCCGACAGCACTTTTGACGTGGTCACAAGCCTCGAATCGCTGGAATTTATGTCGCGACCAGAAGCAGTCGTCGCCGAAATGATCCGTGTGCTGCGTCCCGGCGGCCTGCTATTGATGACCAACCGCATTGGTACGCGCCTCATGCCCGGCAAAACGTGGTCGAAAGAGCAGCTTAACGAACTTTTATCAACCTTCGACCTGGATGACGCTTATGTGGAGGCGTGGCAAGTCGATTATCATAAAGTCTGGGCGATCAAAAGCGGCGACTCGCAGCCAACCGGAAAACGACCACTGGGCGAAATTTTGCGCTGCCCCTGCTGCGATACGCTTATGGTTGAACGCGATGGCGCGTGGGTCTGCGAAAAATGTAAGGGTCGCGCGGCGATAGGTCGCGATGGCGTGATTGAGCTATTCCCGCTGCAAGAGTCATGCTAAAATGCACGCGCAATAAACAAGCCACATCGTAAGGAAACACCATCTTGAAGTTGCTCCCAAAAGAACACGCCAATCTGGTCGAACAGGCGATTCGCGCAGCGCAGGCCGCCGGGGATTTACCCGCCTTTGACATCCCCGAAATCGAGGTGCGCCCGCCCAAACGCCCCGAACAGGGCGATTATGCAGCATCGGTAGCGCTCCAGTTGGCAAAACCCGCCAAACTTAATCCCTTCCATATCGCAACTCAGATCGCGCACCACATGCCCGCCGCCGATTTTGTGAGCGCGGTAGAAGTGTTGCACCCAGGGTTCATCAATTTCCGGCTGAATCCAGAGTGGCTCAAAGCGCAGGTCGATTCGATCATCACCGAGGGTGAGAATCTGTTTCAGCTTGATCTCGGCGTGGGCAAACGAGCGCAGGTCGAATTTGTGAGCGCCAACCCCACCGGGCCGCTGCATGTCGGGCGCAGCCGGGGTGCGATTGTTGGTGACAGCATCGCGCGAATCCTCGAAGCGACAGGGTATAGTGTCGAGCGCGAATATTATTTCAACAACGCTGGCGTACAGATGACCAACCTGGGCAACAGCCTAAGATTGCGGTATCTCGAAGCGCTTGGGATGCCTGTCGAAATTCCCGGTGCGGACGACAAAACGTTTTATCACGGCGACTATCTGCGTGATTTCGCGAAACAATTGATCGCTGAAAAACGCAATACGCTGGTCGAAGAGGACTGGTTGCCTTTTAAAGAGTACGCCGAAGTAAAAATGTTCGAGATCATTCGGACGACACTGAAGCGAGTCAACATCCACCATGAGGTATTTTTCAACGAAAACAGCCTCTACGACAGCGGCGCAGTCTGGAAAATTTTAGAAGCGCTTGAAAAAGGTGGCTATGTCTACGAATCCAACATCCGTGAAAATGCGGATGAGGAGGAGCGCGAGAAAGCTAAAAATTACGCGCCAGCAAAATGGTTCCGCAGCACGACTTTTGGCGACAAAGAAGATCGCGTCGTGGTCAAAAGCGATGGCAATCCGACCTATACGCTGCCGGACATCGCCTATCATGCCAACAAAATCGAGCGCGGATTTGATCTGCTCGTAAACATTCTCGGCGCGGACCATTTCACGCAGCATCAGGTCGTCAAATATGGCATCCAGGCGCTTAATATGGACAGCAGCAAGATTCACGTCATACTCGTTCAGCTTGTGCGGATGATAAAAGACGGGGAAGTCCAGAAGATCAGCACTCGCGCGGGAGCAATTGAAACACTGGACGACCTGATTGACCAGACCAGCGCCGATGCCGTGCGATATATTCTGCTGGCACGCAGCCCGGATTCGCATCTTGATTTTGACCTGGATGCCGCCGTCGCGCAGACCAATGAAAATCCGGTCTACTACATTCAAAACGCCCATGTACGCTGCGCGGGCATCTTCCGGCAGACATCCGACATCAGCGATGATGGCGCAGATTTAAGCTTGCTCGGTGACGCGGAAATGACTTTTATCCGCAAAGCGCTGGAATTAGGCGACGTGCTGGAATTTTCGGCAGTCAATCTCGAACCGCATAAAATCGCCTTCTACGCCCACGAATTGGCAAGCGTATTTCACCCGATTTACGATAATGTCCGCGTCTTAAGCACGGATGTATCGCCGGACTTGGCAAAAGCACGGCTGCGCTTTTATCGCGCGGCACAGGTCGTTTTTAAGCGTGTGCTCAATCTGATGGGCATGACCGCGCCGGAAGTGATGTGATTTTTTAGTGATGAGTCGAAAATCATAAGCAATGAGTACAACGCATTCGACTCGTCACTCATAACTAAAGAGGGAAATTATGGGACTCAAACCTGACCATTGGATTCGCAAGATGTCGCTCGAACACGGCATGATCGAACCATTTGTCGAGAAGCAGATGCGCGAAGGCGTTATCAGCTATGGTGTCAGCAGCTATGGCTATGATATGCGTGTCGCCGACGAATTTAAGATATTCACCAACATCAATTCTGCTATCGTAGACCCCAAAAACTTCACGCCGAGTTCTTTTGTCGATTTTAAGGGTGATGTCTGCATCATTCCGCCGAACTCGTTTGCGTTAGCGCGATCAATGGAATATTTCAGAATCCCCCGCAAAGCACTTACAGTATGTCTAGGTAAAAGCACTTATGCAAGATGTGGATTAATAGTAAATGTAACGCCCTTCGAGCCGGAATGGGAAGGTTTTGTCACACTCGAAATCAGCAACACCACTCCCCTTCCCGCCAAAGTGTACGCTAACGAAGGCATTGCACAGGTGTTGTTTTTCGAAGCTGATGAGGAATGCGAGGTTTCCTACGCCGACAAGAAAGGCAAATATCAGGGGCAGACTGGCGTAACGCCGCCGCGTTTATAACCGTATTGTTATCCTCTACGAATGCTTGTGTGGTTACAATTCACACTAAAAGAGAGGATATCATGAAGAAAGAACAGCGCGAAGAAGCCCGTCGCTTACGCCTTGAAGAAGGTTTATCCGTCAGAGAGATTTGTACAAAACTTGGAGTTTCAAAAGGCTCGGTAAGTGTTTGGGTTCGCGATATTGAACTCACAACTGAGCAGCGAACAGCACTCAAAAAGCGTAATCCCGTGTATGCGGGTCAGCATCTCGGCGCACAGGCTAATATCCTCAAACATCGCGAAATTCGCCGCCAGTATCAAGAGGAAGGCCGTCAGAAAGCCCGCGAAAATGATCCGCTTCACATCGCGGGCTGTATGTTGTATTGGGGTGAAGGCGCAAAAAGTAGGACTCAACTAGAGTTAGCAAACTCCGATCCAGTTTTAATACAGTTCTATCTCAATTTTCTGCGTGAGTCACTAAAAGTTGCTGACAATGATATTCGCGTAAGGGTAAACTGTTATTTGGGAAATGATTTAACATCAGAGGAAATCGAAAACTGGTGGCTAGAATTATTGGATTTACCACGCTCTGTATTGGAAAAAAACAATAATCAATACAAAACAGAGACCAAGTAGTCAGCAGAGAGGCCGTAAGTTAAAATACGGCATGTGTTATATTCGAATATATAATACACAGCTTGTCCAGCATGTCTTCGGTGCAATTCAGGAATATTCAGGGATTGATAAACCGGAGTGGTTGATGTAAATTAGAAATATCCGGGCTGTTAGCTCAATTGGCAGAGCATCTTCTTTACACGGAGAGGGTTACAGGTTCGAGTCCTGTACCGCCCACCAAACCATTAACACAACGCTTACCAGATCAAATTTACTGGTAAGCGTTTTCATTTTTATTCCCAATTCTCAACATTGTAGTGCGAAATATATACCTTTTACAAGCTTTGTTGCACTTTTATGGCATTATAGGCTATGATTAATTCGTTGCATAATCGTTTCAGCACGGTTTTATAACCGTTACAATCAGGAAAAATCGCTATGGTGATGCTCCAAGACGGAAACCGACAAATACTGATCGTCGAAGATGATGAGGATACTGCCGAAATGGTTAGCTCGCTGCTGACGGAAGCGGGTTACAAATCTGTCTCTGTGGATACGGGCGAAACCGCACTTTCCGAGATCGCAGCGAAATCCCCTGATCTGGTTTTGCTTGATCTTGGCCTGCCAGATATTAACGGGCTGGAAGTGCTGCGACGAGTACGGGACACCTCGTTCCTGCCGATGATCGTTCTGAGTGGTTTTTCGCAGGAACGCGATAAAGTTCGCGTCCTGGAAGCCGGGGCAGATGATTTCATTGGCAAGCCCTTCGCGCCCGACGAACTTGTCGCCCGTATTGCCGCGCTGCTGCGTCGTGTGCAATGGACACCCCAGGCCGAAACGAAATTGGTTGTGCGTCAGCTTGAACTCGATATCCCCCATCGGCAGGCAGCAATTCGTGGTAAAAAGCTCCACTTGACCCCCGTAGAGTACGGCCTGCTCATTACGCTCATGCGCAGTGCAGGGCAGCTTGTCACCCATGATGAACTGCTTCGAACTGTATGGGGCGAAAAATACGCAGGCGATTATTCGGTCCTGCGCGTCAATATTTCACGTTTGCGCCAAAAGCTGGAAGAAAATCCACGCCGCCCCGCCTATATCGTCACCGTTCCAGGAGAAGGCTACCGGATGCCAACGGGCCGCCCCTAACGTCATGACTCGCAGAGAGCGCTGGTTTATGCTACTCTAAACGGCATTGATTGATATAAACAGCGTGCGAATATATGCGCTTCAGGTTTTTTCTGATCCTGATAGGGGCATTAGCAGTCGTGGCAACGTTCACTTTTCCACTATGGCGTCCCTTGTTCATAAATGATGTAGTTGTTGAAAGCTTTTCCGGCCTCCCGGCAGAACTTGAGGCTGGTTTTCAAACGCTTCCGCCCGACCAGCAAACGGCCTACCTGACAATGGCTGCTGAGAATCGCGAGATGGCGTTGGCGATGGTACGTGCTGTCTTGCAACCTGACGCAGTTTTAAGTGAAACCGAACAGGCGATGCCGACCATGGAAGCAGCGGTGATTGCTGCAACAGGCGATTTCACTCAAATCGACGTTCTCCACAACGCACAGGGAACAGCCACCATTTACCAGATGCCTGATAACAGCAAAATTTTGCGTTTCGAAAATTTCCGTGTCACAAATGGGCCTGATCTGCGCGTGGTGCTTTCGGCCAGCGCCAACCCCCTAACACTTGAAGAAGTCGAGTTGAATGATCTCGACATCGAGTTGGGCAGCTTAAAAGGCAATGTGGGTAATCAAAATTACGAAATACCTGCTGACGTTGATCTCAGCTTGTATCAAAGTGTGGTGATTTTTTGCCGCGCGTTTAACATCGTGTTCAGCACCGCCCCGATTCCCAATTGAAGAAGGTGTTTAAGATATGCCCGCAGATTACGCAGTTTTAGCGCCGATCTATCAACAAATTGGCATGGGGAATTTTGCTCAGGAGATGACACCGCGCCTCATCAACTATGCCCAACGGCACGAGTGGATGGGACGGCGCATACTAGACTTGGGCTGCGGCACAGCAGTCAGCCTCAAGTGGCTGGCTGAACACAGCTATATCGTCACAGGTATTGATAACTCGCCACAAATTCTGGAAATCGCGCGTAAAAATATGACAGAAGCCAAAACGGGCGTGAACTACACCCTGCGCGAACGGGACATACGCGAACTCGGAAGCGATATCGGTGTCATGGATATGGTCTTGGCGCTGGACGTGATGAACGAATTGAACAGCCTGCGCGACCTGGAAGTCATTTTTAAGCAGGTGTTCAACCTTCTGGATCAGAATCGGCTGTTTATTTTTGACATGCACACCATACAAGGTCTGACCAAAATCGGCAGCAAAGGTGACAGTATAGTCTTTAACACACCTAATCTGGCAGTCTTTTCAAGCAACCAGTATGATTATGAACGCCAGATTCATGAGCAGCATTTCATCATCTTTCATCGTAAAGACGATGTGTGGCTGCGGAATGAAGCTTCACGTATTTTGCGGGCTTTCCCGGCCCAGGCCGTTGGGCAGCTTCTTTTACGCTGCGGCTTCCAGACAGCGCTGGCGATGAATCTGGATTTCGACACTTTTGAGCCGGGGACGAACCCCGCCGACAGAGTCATTTTTGTAGCAGAAAAACGTTAAGTGAGTGAGATTTTCTAGGCATGGACAACGCTCTCAATCAGAATACGCAGAATACGTCCGTCAAAATACCTGTCGATAACGAACATGGTGCGCTACGCTTCGTCATTGTCATCATTTTTATCATCGGCTGGCTCATCAGCTATATCATCCTGAATGCCGCAATCCCCAACGAAGGTTTGAATCTGATCGCGATTATCGCCAGTTTCGGTGTCACTGCCCTTCTCACTCAGCAAATCGAAAAGGGGCTGAAAAAGCGTTGGCCGAGTGGACGTACTGTGCAGATCGACCAACACAGTGTCAAAATTGTCGATAAAGACGGCAAAGAGCAAACGATTGACGGCGATCAACAGGTGAATGTGCATCTCTGGCGTTTTAGCATCAAGCGCCGTTCGCGAGTGCCAAAGGGCTGGTACATGATCGCCTGTGCACTGGAACAGGAAGATGCCTACCTCCCTGTTTATACATTTATGTCGCCCGAACAGTTTGACGCGCTGAAAAATAACAGCCAATTTACAACGCTGGTGAGCCAGAAAGAGGCCAGTAAATCAACGGGTATCGGTCAGACCGATTTGCGTCTGGCAGGTGAGCAGCGCCGCCTGCACACAGCCGAAAACGCCCGTTGGATGAACGGAGCCGAGATGAGCGCCGAAGATTTCCAGAATTTCATCAAGCAGTTAAAAATCCAGTTCCCGCAATGGATGCCCTCCGTCCTGTAATGGATGCCTTCCGTCCTCCGATGCGAACCCTGCTAATCCTGCTCATCGTCGGCCTATTGGGATTCGCCACACAAGCGCAAGATGATACGGTGCTGGAGCGTTATGTTCCGGTGACTGGCAACATCGAAGGTGGCAAATCGCAAATTTGGACTTTTGCTGCTGCCGAGGGTGAAGTCCTTTCATTCGTACTGCGCCCCACCTCCGGCGATCTCGATCCCATGCTGACCATCACCAACGGCAGCAATGTGCAACTGCTCACCAATGACGACTATGCCTATCCTGACAGCCCGGATGCCCTGCTCGAAGCTGTGACCATCCCCCGTCGTGATACCTATACCATCACCATCTCGGGATTTGGCACGACTTCCGGCGACTTTTCCCTGACGGTATTGTCGGGTTTCGCCGATCAGGTGGCGAATGACACCTTCGATAATGCGCGTCAGTGGCGATCCAGTGGCAGCCCATTGGTGATGAACATCAGTAATGGCCGCATCGCATTGGAGTTAACTGGAGTCGAAGAAAGCGGATTCGCCGTCAGCAGCGCAGAAATTCCCGCCGATTTTTACGCACGTGCGGAAATTTTGCAGGTCGGCGGCCAGCCTGTATGGACAGTCGGATTGATCGCCCGCCAGCAGGACAACGATAATTATTATGCTCTGGAAATCAATCAGCGTGGCGAATGGCGCTTCGTACTTCGGGACGAAGGCGTTGAGAGTAATGTGCGCGATTGGATTACCCATCCGGCGATTGTCGCGGGTCAGAGCAATTTTACACTTGGCTTGATGGCGAATGATACGGGTTTTGACTTCTTCTACAATGATCTGTTGATTGGCCGCGTGACCGATGATACGTTGACCCAGCCGGGTAATATCGGGCTGATGGTCGAAACCGGAACGGCAGCCGACAGCCGTGTCAGTGCGCTGTTCGATAATCTGGTTGTTACTGCGCCCCTGCAAATTGATGGTCGCAATATCCTGCCGCAGACACTCCTGATTGGCGACAGTGCAACGACGGTGCAGGAATTACAGCGCCGCCACCTCATCCCTTCAAGTGGTGAGATGCGCATGACGATACCAGAAAGTTTCGTCAATTCCAATCAGCCGGGTGTGAACGAAATTTTGCTCGGTGGCAGCCAGCAGTTTGAAAACTTCGCCATCGGGACAACCGTTTCCTGGGAGGCACAAGCGCCGGGGCAAACAGGCTGCGGCTTGCTGCTTCGCGCTGCCAGTGATAGCGATTATACGTTGGCCTATCTCGATCAAACCGGGGGTTATGGCCTCTCCCGCCGCCAGGGAGAAACATTTTCGACGGGCTTATTTGCCGAAAACCCAGCTATGACCGGAAACTCGCATCATCTGTTGGTCATCGCCAATGAAGATCAGCTTTACTATTATGTCGATGGGCAATATGTAGGCGTGGTAGAAGATGCCGTTCGAGAGGGACAGATCGGCAATGCTGTCGTCAATTTCGAGCCGATCACGACGGCTTGCCAATTTACCGACACTTGGCTCTGGCAGTGGCAATAAATCCAACGGGTATCATTTTAGCGTACCTGTGTTGATAGCTCAGTTAAGAACATTATTGCGATGAAACCCATTGAAGCCGCTGTTTTACGAACCTTATTGTATGCCGACGTTTTCAATTTTCCGATGACATCGGAAGAAATTCATCATTTTCTGATTGATGATGCGCCTGCCAGCTTAAAACAGATCGAGGATATTTTAGCCACATCGTTATTCATCCGTGAACATGTCGAGATGGACTGCGGCTATTTCGTGCGTGTGGGACGACGAGCGCTGATTGAGCAGCGCATGGCGCGTGAGAAGGCATCACAAACGCTCTGGCCGCAGGCGCTACGCTATGGGACATGGCTGGCGCGGCTGCCGTTCGTGCGGATGGTCGCCGTGACAGGTGCGCTGGCAATGCACAACGCAGCCAGTGTGCATGATGATCTGGATTATATGCTCGTGACTGCGGAGGGCCGAGTCTGGCTGGCACGTGCATTTTCGATTCTGCTGGTGCGAGTCGCTCGGTTGGGCGGCGTGATTATTTGCCCCAATTATGTGCTTTCGGAAAGCGCTCTGGAACAAAACAAAAAAGACCTGTTTATCGCCCACGAAATTACGCAGATGATCCCCATTTACGGCCATCCACTATACTGGGCATTCCGCGCGGTCAACACATGGGTCGCTGACCATTTGCCTAATGCTGATAAAACTTTCCGCGATGAGCCGGAACATCCCCCTGGTAAATTTGGGCTAACGATCAAGCGCACTTTAGAAGCACTTTTGGGTGGCAAACTCGGAGATAGGCTCGAAAATTGGGAATATCAGCGCAAGTTGCGGCGTTTCGCGGGTGATATGAAAACCCCGCATTCAGCAGCACAGCTTGACGAGAAGCGTGTTAAAGGCCATTTCAAGGATTACGGACATCCGGTACTGCGCCAGTATCACGAACGCCTGCGCGAATATGGGCTGGAAGAAGTGGAATTTTCTACGTCTGGGGATTAGGAGGGGCAGGTACAAGACCCACCCCTCGTGGAAACTGATTTTCCTACTTCTTCATCACCGCGCCGAGCGTATCACACGCCGGGCATGTGCCGTCAGGCCGGAACATGGCGTAACCACCCATCGGGTCTGTAGCCGTATAGAATGGGAAATCGACATTCCACACGATCATCAGGCGTACCCTGCCACTCTGCGCGGCGGCAGTGGCAGCCTCAGCCAACCATGCAGCGTGCTGCGCAACGGTTGTATTCGCCGCCCAACCGAATGAGGCCGGGATCGCCGTGCTAAAGCCCTGGCCGGAAAGATAGCCTAGCTCCGTAAAGCAGACCTGTTTGCCACCAAATGGGTTATAACCACGCGCTAACATTGAGCTAAAGTAATAGCTTGGATATTCGCCACGCGGATCGCCACTGTTGGTCGAGGGCGAAACGATGCCTTCGTTGTAATGCAGGCCCACGCAGTCCATATAACTTGCCGCGCCAGCCGCTGCCATCTGAGCCATAAACGTGTCGTCGTTGCAACCACCGCTGCCGCAACCAGCCGTTCCGAAGAAGCCAGTCGGCGCGGGCGCACCGCTGATAACAATGGTATTGGGATTCGCAGCTTTGATCGCATTGTAAGCGCCAGCAAGCAGTTGTGTATAATTCGCGCCATTGATCGAAGCGGCAGGCCACTCACGATCAATATTGGGTTCGTTCCAGACTTCAATCGCGTCTGCGCCTAACGCCGCAACCCCGCCCACGAAACTGCTGTAGCTGTTGATATAACCAGCGAAATCGCCCATCTGCGATTGCTCACCGACGATGCCCACCAGAATTTTGAATCCGCTTGCTTTAGCCGCGTTAATGTTACCGGCTACTGAGCTGGGGTCTTGTCCTACGCTGTAGCGAATCTGCTTTTTAACCCATTTCATGCCTGCACGGTTCATCAGGCTGACAGTATTGCCGTTGAGTTCGAGGACATGCCCACCGAGTTCAAAGCTGCCGGAAACCGCACTGCCCGGAATCGGCGTTGGCAGATTGGGATCGACTGTCCCCACAGGCGCAGGAGCGACACCTGCCGCTACAGGCGGATCGCAAATCGCGACGGCTTTGAGGTCGAAGCTCACGCGAGCCTGATAAAGGGTGCCGCGCAGATCGGTAATATTGAATATCCAGCCAAAATAAACTTCACGACCTGAATTCGGATCGTCCAGCGGTACGCAGCTATCAATGCCGCCTGGCTGAAACTCCGCCTGTTCAAATGTGTAATCGCGAATCAGAGTCAAATCAACGGATTTTTCCTCTTCAATCGCGTCACGGGCGGCGGAAAAACCGCGCCAGATTGGATCAGTCGGGGTAGGCGTAGGCACGCTTTGCGCCAGTGCCGGGGTGGATAAAGTCAACGAGAAAGCTGCGAATAAGAAAAGCAGCCCGGCACACGCTATGCTGGCGACTCGCCATGTGGAACGAAAGTTGTCTTGCATTAGGGAAACACCTCATCTTGATAGACATTGCTGTTTACACAAAATTAGAAAACTATGTATGCTTCACAAAAGCGCACACAAAATTAGAAATCTGTAAACAGCGGATAAGCCTACCCGAAAAGCGTGATTTTTCCAAGATAGATTAGACAGCGTAGGCGAAACGTCAAGTAACGACGAGATGAATTGATGAACGTCGTTAGGGAAAAATAAAATAAGTGCCGGATTTCGACACTTATTTTCTGCAAAGGCTTCCACAAACCTGTGGCAACTTGTTATATGCAAAGCAAAAGCGTATATCCCCGTAGGGGCGCAATATATTGCGCCCCTACAAAGTCAATCTCTTACCACAAACCGCTTAGTTCGCCAGTTCTGCCATCGCGGCCTGACGCAGGAATGCTAATTTCTGAATCATATTTGTGTCGCCATGCTGCGCCAAAATCTGCCCAACAGCATCCATCACATCCAGAATCTCATCGCCATATTCATCGACACGCTCAGCGATAATTTTGCGAGCTTCTTCGTCGGTTTCGGTGGAGAGTAGTTCGTTCACAAACAACAGTTCCGGCTGCATATTGGCCTGCAACGCCTGGACAGCCCGTTGGTAAATTTGCTTCAGACGTGCGCCGCTGTTGATGTCACCGCGTTTTTCAGCTTCTTCGATATTGGCGGATAGCACTGCCATAAAAGTGTCGTCAACCATATCCAGATTAGCCTGAATCAACTCATCAGGATTGGGGCTGTTGGCGATGGCCTGAAGGAATTTGACGGCATTTTGCAGCACCATTTGCGACTGCTGGTCAATAATTGCGGTCAGTTCGACCAGTCGTTCGCGCAGACCTTCCAACTTATCACGCTCAGCGGCGGGTGCTTGCCCAATTCGCTGAGTCAATTCCTGAAAGAAGCCGTAATCCAGTGCCGGACGAGCCAGGCCGACAAGTGCCTGCAAACGCTGCTCATCATCCGCATATTGAATCACCAGATTCAAAATATCGGTGCGCTGTGCCTGCTGTCCGAGGCCTTCAATGGCCTGAGCCACCTCCTGCACGATTTCTTCCTGCAACTGGCTCTGGGCGATTAACTCTTTGCCAAATGTCGAGAGTTCAGCGACGCGATTTTGCACCATCAGCAGCCGTTCGGCTAAATCTGAGCGCCCTTCCTGCATCGCACGCTGCGCCATCGCCATGACCGCCTGAAAAAATTGTGACTTGATTTCGGAATCATGCTGTTGAATCACTGCTGGAAGCGCTTCATCAGTCGCCTGAAGCAATGTTTCGACCAGCTTGATGGTTGCGCGTTGAGCTTCCATCATCTCCGGTGTGACACCATCGGCCTGCAAAATCTGATCGACCAGCCCTTGCATGGTCAAGGCCTGACGCGGTTGAAACAGATAGCCCCTCATCGCTTCTTTGGGCAAGCTGCTGGTCAACTCACGCATCAAATCGCCCATGACTTTTTCCTGCTGCTGCTTCGGCAGACTGAGTTCCATCGGCATATACGAAATCAATAGTTCCTTGCTGCCATCATGATAGAGGATGGGCGCCGCAATGGTGCTGACAACACCGCAGGCCGAGCATTGAACGCTGTTCATGCGTCCTGTGAGGAGTCGGGCTTTGGCTTCAGGGTCATCATTGGCGTTAATCAGGCTTTCAACGACAGCGTTAACGGGCTGGCCGCAGTTCGGACACTGAATGGTGGTACGGGTCGCTTTTGGCATGGCTTTCTCCGGGAAGCGGTCTATCTAAAATTTGGGCTAAAAATTACTGCGGCAGGGTGAAAAAGAAGGTTGAACCCTCACCAGGCTTGCTCTTGACATTGAGAGTTCCATTATGAGCTTCAATAATGCCTTTTGCCAGGTACAGGCCCAGGCCCGTCCCTTGTGTTTTGCGGCTTAATGTCCCATCAACGCGATAAAAGCGATCAAAAATATGTTCCTGTTCGCTCTCGCTAATGCCGACACCTTCATCGCGAATAAATACGGTTACGCTTTGGTCATCGGCCTGCCCACCGACTTCAATTGTACCGCCATCTGGCGAGTATTTGATGGCGTTGCTCAAAAGATTATCGAATACACGCCGGAGTCGTTCTTCATCACCATGAATAACCGGGAACTGCGGTGGAAATGACAGTTTGAAGTGATGGCGCTGCGTTTGGGTGCTAAAACGTTCGACAGCCCGATTCGCTAATTCATCGAGCATCACATCGCTCATATTAAGGCGCATACGCTCGGCCTGAAGCTTACTGGCAGCCAGCAAATTTTCGATCAGTTCGGTCAAACGATCCGCTTCTTCTTCGATGACCGCCAGACTATCACGAATCACATTATGATCCCAGTGTGCGTCCTCGCGGCGCAAAGTCCCGGCGTACCCTTTAATCAGGGCAACCGGCGTTTTGAGTTCATGCGAAACGCTGGAAATGAAAACGTTTTGCATCTCCTGTGCGCGGCGGAAATTGGTGATGTCACGCACATTGGCGATGATATTGGCGATGCGACCATCCGATGTAAACAATGGCCCATAGGTGATGCCAATGCTCAAGGTCATGCCATCAAGGCGCAGAATATCACCCTCGACATACAGCGTTTCCGGCGTTGAACCCTGTGCTGGACGGAACGGCCAGCCCTCGGATAACGCCTGTCGCAAATCACCCTGCTCCAGCCGACTCCACACGATAACCGCGTCCTGGTCACGTGCCTGGGCATCTTCTGCCCGCCAGCCTGTCATGCGTTCCAACGCGCGGTTAAAACGCAAAATCCGCAAATCAGCGTCCAGGATCATCACCCCGTCGGCGCTGTATTTGACGAAAGCATCCAGCCGTTTGCGCTCACGATCCATATTTTCGTAAAGCAGGGCGTTATGGACAGCAATCGCGGCCTGATCCGCAAAGCTCTGCAAAATCTGGATGTCATTGGGCGTTGTGTTGCCGACATAATCACGAAAAACCAGCAGCAAACCAACAGGTTCTCCGGCAATCGCCAGCGGCATCGGAAATAATTGCTTCAACCCCTGGTCAATGACGGCTGCCATCTCACGCAGGTTTTCCTCAAGGTGCTGAAATTCAAGCCCTTTACTCGCGCCTGTGACCAACTCGGCGACATGCTTTTCCAATTCAGGCAATTTTGAGCTGTCAATATTGATGGTCGCGCGGATACGATAGTGTTCGGTGGATGAATCGCGCAATGCGATCAAACCGACAACGTGGCCTGCCAACATCAAAACTGAGGCTTTGAGGACGAGGCGTAAAACCTCGCTCAAATCCAATTGGGCGGTCATCGCGCGCGAAATTTCGAGCAGCAAATCACGCTGGCGAACACGGTAATCCGGTAGTAGTAGCATGGAAAAATTGTAGCACGATGTCCGAAGGCGTGGTAGCGCGTGAAAATATTTCTATGATTATTCTAACAGGCGATTAAATCCGCCCATTGTTGTCACCAATGCTGCCGCGCCAATCACGCTAACATTGTCGCCCAACGCGGCCATTTCAATGCGCAAACCGTTCAGATAGCCCTCATCCAGCACATTTTCGCGAATCGTCTGGCGAATCGGCTCAAACAGGATTTCACCCATATTGCTCACACTGCCACCGAACACGATAATTTCAGGATTAAAGAGATGCAGCAGGCTGACCATCCCCAGACCGATCACCCAGCCCACGCGCCTCACGATGGAGAGCGCCAATTCATCACCCTGGTGTGCCGCCTCGCTGACGATCCGGCTGTCGATTCGAGCCAGTTCGCCGCCGACCATCTGCTTGATAATGGATTGTTCGCCACGCGCGATTCTGACACGGGTCTGGCGGGCAATGGCGGGGCCAGCAGCCTCTTTTTCCAGCGACGAGGGGCGACCATCCACAACGAGAATAGTATGACCGATTTCCGCGCCAAATCCTTCTTTTCCCAGCAGCAAGCGCCCGTCGATCAGCACACCGCCGCCAATACCCGTACTGAGTGTGATATAAATGGCGTGTTTGCACCCTTTTGCCGCGCCACGCGCAACTTCAGCTAAGACTGCGACATTGGCATCGTTGCCTACATAGGTCGTTACGCCAAATGTATCCTGCAATATTTGCGCCAGCGGAATGCTGTGCCAACCGGGTAAATTGGGAGGCGCGAGGACTACGCCTGTAAACGGATTCAGCGGCCCCGGTGACGATACGCCAATCCCCATCACAGGTGTGCCATCTTTCGGCCAAACCGCGCGAATCAAATCGCTGATACGCCCAATCACTTTGTCCGGCCCTTCGTCGGCAAGCGTGGCGGTTTCCTGGCGTTCGAGAATATTTAAGTCCTGGTCAAGACGCGCGACCCGGATGCGGCTGCCGCCCAGATCTACGCCAATAATTGCTTGTGACATACTATTTGATCCTTGAATTGGTTGAAGCCCTCGCGCGGGCTGGTTAAAATAGGTGTAGAACAAATCAACTAAAACATCAGCAACCGCTTAAAGCAGCTAATTTTCACGGAAAGAGCGCCATGTCGCAAGAAGTTACCCCCCTACGCCAGCAATACCTGGACATCAAACGCGAATACCCGGATTGTATTCTGCTCTTTCGACTCGGCGATTTTTACGAGACATTTGATAATGATGCCGAAACCGCCGCCCGCGAACTCGACCTGACCTTAACGAGCCGTCCGATCAGCAAAGGTACGCGGATTCCGATGGCGGGTGTGCCGTATCATGCCGTCGAGAATTATATCGCGCGTTTGATCGAAAAAGGCTATCACGTTGCTGTTTGCGATCAGGTTGGAGAAGTCGGCGGCAAAGGGCCAGTTGACCGCGCAGTCACACGAATTATTACCCCCGGCACGATCATCGAGCCAGCACTCCTGACGGAGAATCAAGCCAATTATCTGATGGCGGTGATGCCCATCGGCGATGTCGAAACGGGGCGCTGGAATAAAGCAGGCATCGCATATGTAGACATCAGCACCGGGGAATTTGCCGCTACCCAACTTGAAGGTGAGAACACAGGCGTACTTGTCCTCGAAGAAATGGCGCGACTCGCCCCGCGCGAAGTGATTATGCCGGAGAGTTGGGTCGAGCGCGGCGTATCGCTTCCCGGTGACACCCATCTGTCACAAATCGCGGATTGGCATTTTGAACATGACACCGCGCAGCAATTACTGACAACGCATTTTAAGGTGCGAACACTGGACGGCTATGGGCTAAAAGACATGGCAGCCGGAGTGTGCGCGGCAGGCGCGATTTTGCATTACCTGCGCAACACCCAGCGCAACAGTCTGGCACAGTTGACCGTTATCCGCGCCTACTCGACGGCTAATTTCATGGTGCTGGATCAATTTACCCGCCGCAACCTGGAATTGACGGAAACGCTGCGCAGCCGCCAAATGAAAGGCAGCCTGCTCGACGTGCTGGATCGCACCGTAACAGCAATGGGCGCACGTCTGCTGCGAACCTGGATAAATCAACCGCTTCTGGAGGTCAATCGCCTGAATGCACGGCTGGATGCTGTCGAAGCGCTCGCCGCCGATGCCGCCCTGCGAGAAGAACTGCATGAGGCGCTGCGGCGAATCTCTGACATCGAGCGTCTGACGAATCGGCTGCTCATCGGCAAGGCTGGCCCGCGTGACTTGCTGGCGCTGCGGGAAAGTCTGGATTCTGTGCCAGCAATTCAAAATCTGATCGCCTCGATTCCGATTCTGAAATCGCTCAAATTTGACCCCTGTGCAGAGGTAAACGACCATGTTGGGCGTGCCATCAGCGATGAGCCACCTGCTACACTCAATAATATCGGCAGTATTCGCGCTGGATATTCGCAAGAATTAGATGGCATCATGGCGGCAACCCGCGATGCCCGCGAATGGATCGCTAATTTAGAGGCCGTTGAGCGCAAACGCAGTGGCATCAGTACCCTCAAGGTCGGCTTTAACAAAGTGTTTGGTTATTACATTGAGGTCAGCCGCGCCCAGCAAAATAATGTCCCATCCGATTACATTCGCAAGCAAACACTGGTCAACGGCGAGCGTTTTATCACGCCGGAACTCAAAGAATATGAAACGCTCGTTTTGAATGCCGAGGAGCAAATTCTTGATGTCGAACGGCGGCTGTTCGAGGAGTTATGCCGCGATTTAGGCTTATCGGCCTCACGCCTCATTAACACGGCGAAGGCGATTGCCCATCTTGACGCTTTTTTATCGCTGGCGGAAGTTGCCGTGCGTGAAGGCTATATCCGGCCTACGCTCACCGAAAATGACCTGCTGATTATCCGCGCAGGCCGTCACCCTGTCGTCGAAAAACTGCTGGATGGCAGCACACGCTATGTCCCCAATGAGACACATTTTGATACCATGTCGCGCGTTCACATCATCACCGGGCCGAATATGTCCGGCAAATCGACCTATATCCGGCAGGTTGCGCTCATTATTCTCATGGCGCAAATCGGCAGTTTTGTCCCGGCGGATGAGGCGACAATCGGGCTGGTTGACCGCATCTTCGCCCGTATCGGCGCTCAGGATGAGATTCACGCCGGGCAAAGCACGTTTATGGTCGAAATGGTCGAAACGGCGCGTATCCTCTCCGGCAGCACCCCGCGCAGCCTGCTCATTCTGGACGAAGTGGGGCGCGGCACATCGACCTATGATGGGTTGGCAATTGCCCGCGCGGTGATCGAATATATCCACAACAACCCGCGCCTGAACTGCCGGACGCTGTTCGCCACGCATTATCACGAACTAACTGAGATGCCCAATATCTTGCCCCGCACCCGCAATTTCAACGTGGCGGTGACGGAAGAAGGCGAGGATGTCGTATTTTTGCATCGTGTTATTCCCGGCGGTGCAGACCGGAGCTACGGTGTCCACGTCGCGCAGTTGGCGGGAATGCCGCGTCCGGTGGTCGAACGCGCACGTGAACTGCTCAAACATCTCGAAGATCAGGGCAGCCATTTCAAACTCCCAATCGCTGCGCCCCCTCCACCTGCCTCACCCAAGCAAAAAGCCAAAGAAGACGCTGGGCAAATACGCCTGTTCCAGGAGACAGTCAACCCGGCTGTGGAGACGCTGCGTAGACTGGAAGTGGACAATCTCAGCCCCCTGGAAGCACTGACCAAGCTCTACGAGTTGAAGCGCATGGCTGGGCAGTAAACGGGTATAATTGTGAGAATAAGAGAGGAAATGATATGAGCGCACAACGAAAATCATTAGAGCAACTGGTGAAGGAATTGCCGCCTGAATTAGAGGGCGAAGTGACCGATTTTGTACTGTTTTTGCTGGAGAAACGCACAAAATTTCAAACTCAATTGGATTCGTCTACTGACAGCGATAGCCCCTTACCAGGATCACCCGCGTTGTTAGCACAGCTTGCGCGGGAAGCCAACATCAACACGGGTGAAACCGATATATCCACGCGCAGCAGAGAAATTCTAGAATCCGAATATGCTGATTACCTTACAGCCCAAATAAATGACCTGGACGATGATGCCAAATAGAGCGCTTATCGATAGCAGTTTACAATTCTTATTTATCTGCTCATTTGACTGATACTTATTCTACTCCTACACTAGGGGTGCCACTTTCTACCCATGCAAAGCTGTTTAGCAGCATCAAGCACACTTTCTGCTCGTCTAATTAAAAATGTCTCGTAGTCTCCACTCGCCAAATCACTGTAGTTAATGTTATGTGATTTGAGACGATCTTTGATTTCTGACTCCCCTAACCCTAATGTACTTGCTTGCGATGCTTCAAGTAGATATTTGACTGGTTCTTTAGCACCAATCTTACGGTTTGTACGCCATTTAATGAGTGCGCAATTTAGTGCTCTATAGATTTGATCGTTACTATAGTTCTTGTCTGCTAGAAAATCTACGGGGTAGAGATGATGATACTCATACGCAGTATCGTACAAACTGTTTGTCATACTACCTTCATAAATATCCCTAGCTCCCCCATAGAGTGAAATACAAAGAATGGCGCGAGCCAATCTGTCACGCTTTTTGGGCCATCCAACTTGTTTGAGTTCCTCAACTTCAGGTAATTTTACGTTATCATTAAAAATTGGCACATCCTCTGATATACCCGTGCCATTAATCACCTTCTTCAAGGCTCTATAATCTTGTAATGCCGCACTAGCAGCGGCCTTTTCATATCGATTAGTGAAAAACGCTCGCCAGATATATTTTCTGAGCAGTGTATAAATACTTCCACGTCTATTAGGATCATCAGGTATTGCTGCAAAAAGAGCAACCAGTGGCGCAAGAACAGCGATTGTCGGCAATCTCTCACCATCTAAGATGCGCTCATCCATCAGAAATTTGACTGTTTCCTTAACTCCATTAGTCAGTGCATCCCAATTTGCAATTACTTTGGCATAATCATCTATACCTGAATATCCGCTTTCGTTTGGGGGGCGATCTAATATTAAGGCTGATGCAGTAAGAACCAAATCAGATGGTTCGATATAAGATTTAATTTGTGGGGCTGCACTTTCTAATGCTCTTAATCGCTCATGCAACGACTCTCCAGTTGATTGCTCAACCTGAGCCACAATTATGTCGAAAGCGCTTAAACGTACAAGGCGCGTGTTCATCTTAACAAAAACGTTAATTACAGTAGGCTTATCCGTACCTACAGACAAAAATAAAAATGGTAAATTAAAAGTTTTAACACTATCTCTAAAGGGTTGCGCTCGCTTCTCTATTTGGCGTGCTACCGTTGCATCTCCAGCAGATGCAATATCAGCCCAATCAGATAATTCGTCCCGAGCATCATCATCAGGACGTAATAACCTAACAGGGATTAGTCCTTGCTTCCAAAGTTCTTGAGGATTATCTAACCAAATAGGATAACGTTTACCATTTTTTTCCCAACGACTTTCCGCTATAATTTGAGGACTTTCATCTCCTTCTATATCCAACAAATATACTTTATCTGGATAATTGTCGTTCAGACTGCGCCACAGAGCTGTTAGCCTTTGTTGCCCATCAAGTAATAGCTCGGCAATCCTTTCACCGTTTTCTGGCGCACCTTGAAGTGGTCGCGAAACAAAAGGAATAGTATCACCAACCTCAAGTACCAATACTGAACCCGCAGGTAGACCTTTAAAAACTGTAGTAAGTAAATCAGAAACTTCTCTTGGCCCCCAAGCTTCGAATCGTTGGAAACGAGGTAAAACTACTTGATGAGTATTTATTCTATTCAGCCATTCGCCCAAAAACCTATCACGAGCTTCAATTGTCATACGCTTTTCCTTGTATTAGAGGAAATAAATTATGAAAATAAGTTTACACTAAAATATATTTTCAATGACATTAAGGTAAATATCAGCATCACTTACTCTACCCAATAAGGAAAATCTAGGGGTTATAGACCTGAATACGGCGGTTGGGCTGGCGCTGTGCGAGGCGCTCCATACTGCGCTGAACCTGCGCGACAATTTCGGCTTTATCCAGTGTCAGCAGTTCACGATCTTTCATCACGATTTTGCCGTCAACGATCACCGTTTGAACATCGCTGGCGCGAGTGTTGTAAACCAGACTGGCGGTGATGCTGTGCAGCGGTTGATGGTGCATCCCATTCAGATCAACTAGGATAATATCCGCGAGATAACCCGGCTCCAGCGCACCGATCTGATCGGCCATGCCCATTACTGTGGCGCTGCCCCGCGTGGCAATATTTAAAGCTTCAGGGATCGTCATCACTTCGGGCGATCCATGTCGATCCTTTTGCAGCATTGCCATGAGACGCAGCGACTCGAAAATATCGAGCGTGTTGTTGCTTACCGCGCCATCCGTCGCCAGACCAACTGCGACACCTGCTTGTCGAAGTTCCGTCACAGGTGTCATGCCCATCGCCAGCTTCAGATAGGTTTTTGGCGCACAGGCCACACCTGTTGGATAACGCGAAAGCAGTTCAATATCTTCGGGCAACAGACCACAGCCGTGCGCGAGAATCACAGGCAAATCGAGGATACCCGTTTGCTGTAAGACCTGTATCGGCGTTAGCCCGCGTTTTTCCAGGCTGGCGCGGGTCTGCCCCATCTCCTCCGAAGCGTGAATATGGATGCCAACGCCAAGTTCGGCGGCTTTTTTAGCGCTGGCACGTAAAAATTCGTCGTCGCAAGTGTACGGCGCGTGGGGAGCCATGATCGTGCGGATTCGTCCGTTCGCTGCGTTTTGCCAACGCTGCACAAACTCGCCCGTTTTTTCGATCATTTCCAGGCCATTACTGCTGAACATTGCCCAGCCCAACAGCGCACGTGTTCCAGCTTTTTCGACAGCTTGCGCCGCCTCGTCCATATAAAAATAATGGTCAGCTACCGTCGTCACACCCGCTTCGATCATCTCCGCGAGGCCAAGCTGCATCCCCCAGTAGACATCCTCAGCCTGCAAATTACTTTCCAGCGGCCACATATAGTCATTGAACCATTTTTCAATCGACACATCCTCAGCCAGCCCGCGAAAAATGACCATCGGCACATGAGAATGTGTGTTGATAAGGCCGGGCATCGCCAGCATCCCTTTCGCGTCGATCACCATGCGAAAATGCGACTCATCAGCCTGCCCTGTCGGCTGGATCGCCTCAATGCGATTGCCTCGCACGAAAATATCATGTTGCGGTAAAATGGCGGTTCGCGAAGCACCTGTTTGTAGAATTTTGCAATTTTTGATTAACAAATCGCTCATCATATTTCTCCACATATCGAGATGATTTTACCACCATGACAGACACGATACCTGATTTTCTCTGCTCAACACTCTCGCTCGACTCTCATGAACAGCTTTTTGGCTCTGCATCCACCAATGATGTCTGGTTTTTGCTGGAATACAGCCGTCCCTGGGGCGCGAAAGTGCTGCCAGAAAGCGACCTGCCGGACTCGATCAAGTTAGCGCTCAACGGCTATCTCAGCGCAACGCCGAAATCCAATCTTCTGTTCATCAAGCAGCAGTTCAGGCACATTGAGGGGATCACATTTTATGTGGCACTCACGCGCGAAACTGACCCTCAGTTGTATGAGTTTCACCTCGAAAGTTACGACGACCTGCTGGCACTCGATATTCCAGCGATTGTATCCGGCGATGCGGCCTACGATGACCACATCACCAACGAGCCACTTTTTCTGATTTGCACCAACGCGCGGCGCGACCAATGCTGCGCACGTTTAGGTTTGCCTGCGTACAAAACAATGGTCAATAAGGCGGGAAGTCGGGTATGGCAGTGTTCACACCTGGGCGGGCATCGTTTCGCGCCAACCGCCCTGTTTTTGCCGGATGGGGTCAATTATGGACGCTTCCAGGCCGACGACATCGGGCAGATCATGAGTGACTACGAGCAAGGCATCATCCAGCTCGATTATCTGCGTGGACGGGTTTGCTATGACAGCGCGGCGCAGGCAGCCGACTACTTTCTACGAGCCGAAATCGAAGTGGGAGAAATTGACGGCTTAAAACTGGTCAACACGCAGGTGATGGAAAAAGATAGCTGGCTGGTACAGTTCGAATCGCCCGCCGAGAAAACCACCTACAGCGTTCACGTACAAAAGCTCATGACCGAAATCGAAACGTTTACAAGCTGCGCCGCGACGGAAAAAGTGCCGATGTGGAAATATCGCCTGATTGCGTTGAGCAGTGTTCCCAATTCAGCTTAACAAAAAAACAGGGCGACTCGTGAGTCGCCCTGAAAAGATTCAATTCAAAATATGCCCGTTGCTAATCGCCGCTTGGCGCTAATGTTGGCGAGACGGCTTCCGGCCTCGGCGCGGGGATAACGGCTTCTTCCTCGCCGATAAGCTTCTCCGAAACCAGTACGCGCTTAAAGGCCACAATCGCGACCTCGATCATGTGCAGTTCCGGCTGGCGGGTCGTCAGATGTTGCAACGCCAGATTAGGCTTGACGATCAGTCGGATAATCGGGTTGTGCATATTACGCGCCGTGAACTGGATCAGTTCGTAAGCGATCCCGGCGATCACTGGAATTAAAATGATGCGCGAAAGAATCAGCAGTAAAAACGGCGGACGACCAAACAGGGAAAAAACGAAAATACTGACGAAAGCGACGGTCAGTAAGAAGGCTGTTCCGCAGCGGGGATGCTCAATCGGATACTTCGCGACGATTTCGGGTGTCAGTTCCGCGCCCGCTTCGTAAGCGTTGATCGTTTTATGCTCCGCGCCGTGATAGCCAAACAAGCGCTTGACATCAGGGATGCGCCCGATCAGCCAGATATAGCCGATCAGAATTGCCAGTTGGATGACGCCTTCGATGAGATTGATAATCAACGGGCCAGCATCAAACTGCGAACCAGAAGCGCCTTCCACCGTATAGGAAGTGCTTAAGCCCAAAAGATGGCCGATACCTGTTGCAGCAGTCGTCGGCAGCAGGAAAAACAAGCCAATACCGAGCAGAAGCGAAAAAGCGATGGTCGCCCAACCAATCGGGCCATTGAAGTTGATTTCCTCTTCTTCTTCACCCAGCGCGACATCCGCCGCCCACATGAGCGCACGTGTTCCCAGACCAAGCGCATCATACAGCCCGACAACGCCGCGCACAAACGGGGTCTTGATAATCCGGCCACGATAGAGCCTGCGATTGAGTTCCGTCTCATGGACAACGATCTGTCCATTGGGATCGCGCACGGCCACAGCCGCCGTATGCGCACCACGCATCATCACACCCTCGATAACTGCCTGACCGCCATACGAAAATTTCATCGGACGCGGGGCTGCTTGTTGTTCTTCCATTCCCAACGACTCCTACTCAAATGTTAAATCGACTTGACTTGCCGACATGATTTCATGCACCAAAACATCGCCTGCGGGTTGAATCAACAGCGATACCAGCCCGCCCACCGCGCAGCCATCAACGGAATTACAAACTGCGCCGGGGAGTGCCAACCTGTATAAGCCATCGACAGGCCGCACCAGCGTAATATTACCATACTGATCGACGAAGTGCGCCTTTTCTCCGGTAGCACTTATCTCAATTTGCGCCGATTCGCCTGTACGCGCCCACATCGCCAGCGTTTGCTGCCCATCACTATGCGTCAATTTTACGACATCCACACGCTCAGATTGCGCCCGCTGTGCCTGTTCAGCGCCGTTAAAATAGCGGATCACCATTTTCCAGGCATCAAACGCCGGACGCGGTGATTGGTCAGCTGGGCTTAAAATTCCGAATGACTCGCCGCCGGGTGGAAGCTGCTGATCGTAGAGTTTGTAAACAGCGATATGATCCGCACCCGCCGCCAGTCCAAGCGCTGCTGCCTGAACTAAAAATGATGCCTGCTGCTGGAGATTGGTCTGGTAAACAGGACGCACAACCGGCCACAAGGGATCATCGGTTGGCGCGGCGTTCGTTTCGTTAATCCAGATGTGCTTGTCACCCATCCCATAACGGTCTAGCAGCACACGAGTCTCGCTCACGATGTCATAAATTGTATCGGTTCGGAAATAAATGTGTAAGCTAAACACATCAAAATAATCGTGATTGGCGGCAGCATCCGGGTCTTGCTGGATGCGCTCCAGCAGGCGATCCATATACAGCCGTTCACCCTCGTTCACATCATGCCAGTAGGTCGTCCCCGCGAGATGGATGACCGCCGCCGGATTGCCCTCTTTAGCAGCAAAATAGGCCACTTTAAGCAGTTGAAAATAATCGTCGAGAGAGCCTTCAAATTCGAAGCCATAGGTTTCGCGCGAAATATCCGGCTCATTCCAGATAATGAAACGATGAACGCCGCGAGTGGCATAATATTCAGCGCTGCGCCGGACAAAATTCGCCCACAAATTATTAGGGTCATCCACAGGCAGATACAAACCGCGCGGTACGCCTGCCCCTGCGATGCCATCCGTCGCCCAGGCGGGAGTGTGCTTGAGCAGCGCCACGACCTCACGATTGCATTGATTGGCTGTTTTCAGCCAGCGATCATCGACATTCAGCGTATACCAATCGTCAGAATCTTCCGGCTGGTGCTGTGACCAATCGAAAATGATGCGCTCCCAGCCCGCGCCGAGATCGCATGTCATGTCGGGAAACCAGAATCCCTCAACCACGCCGAAAATATTTTCGTCCTGTGCGGAGACGGGAGTAAGAGAAAACGAAAAAATGAACCACAGAGACACGGAGAACACAGAGAATAAAAATAAAGGTTTATAGCTAAAATTTGTGATATTTTGTAAGGGCGCAAGGCCTTGCGCCCCTACGACAATAGGCTGAAAGCTCATGACTCACTCACAAGGCGAATGTCCTGGACGTTGAGTTGCAGAGATTTTCTGCCGTTCCACTCGTTCATTTCCAGTTGATAGGCAATATCCACATGGCTGGGTAGTTTTTGCGCCCATTCGCCCAGGTTAAAGCCAATCGCATCCAACGGAGGTCGCCCCGCCCGCGCGATTTTGAGCTTGAGATGCTGGCCTTCTTTGCCCACCAGACGGCTCTCCAGCACGTAGACCTTGCGAGACATCAGCGTCGGTGCAGCATTCATATGTCCGGTTGGCTCAAGCAAGCTCAATTCTTCCAGCAAATCTTCAGATAGCTGATTAACTTCGGCCTCAGCGTCGATTTCCAGTATTGGCTTGAGGTCTTGCCCCTCCAGCATATCGCGGGCAATCCCTGTCAGGCGATCCAGCAGCGCGGGGATATTCTGATTTAGCACAGTGAATCCGGCAGCCTGGGCATGACCACCATGCCGCACCAGCAAATCGGCGCATTGGTCAAGCGCACGGGTAATGTCAAATTGCGGGATACTGCGGCAGGAAGCGCGACTCTCCGTTTCGCCCTCTTCCATGACAATCGCGGGGCGATAATATTCTTCAGCCAATCGTCCGGCAACCAGACCGACGATTCCCGGTTGAAAATGGCGATCTGAAGCGAAAATCAGCGGTGTATCACCAGACTGTGCCACCCGTTCACGAATCAAATCCTGAGCCGCGCGGGTCAAGTCCTGGCGTTTGATGTTTAACCCCTGTAATTCGAGCGCTAATTTTTCGGCTTCATGGGAATCGGAAGTCGCTAGCAGCGCATAGGCGATCATGGCGCTTTCCAGGCGGCCTGCGGCGTTGATACGCGGTCCAAGACCAAAGCCAATACTCATCGCGCTGGCACGACCCGGCTCGATTCCCGCTACGTCCAATAATGCGCGGATACCCGGCCTGTGTGCCTGATTAATCACATCCAGCCCGCGCCGGACAAGCGCTCGATTTTCGGGGCGATCCAAAGGCGCGAGATCGGCTACCGTGCCAATCGCGACCAGATCAAGCACACTGTTGAGGTCAAACTGCGAGCCTTGACCGTTACGCCCGCTGTTGGCATTTTCGACGGTTAAAAGCGCCTCAGCGACTTTATAGGCAACGCCCACCCCTGCCAGCATATCTTCGGGATATTTGCTGTCTTCTTGTTTAGGGTTAATCACTGCCCCGCGAGCAGGCGGTATTTGCGGCAGTTCTGGGCCAATCGAATGATGATCGGTGATAATTAAATCCACGCCGTAAGCGAGGCCATCCTCAACTTCTTTCACGGAACGGATGCCACAATCGACGGTGATGACCAGCTTGACACCATGCCGCGCCAGCTTGAGTAGCGCTTGGCTGTTCAGGCCGTAACCCTCGTCCACGCGATGCGGAATATAAGGCTTGACCACCGCGCCCAACGCTTCCAATGTCTGCACCATAAGTACGCTGGAAGTCACACCATCGGCATCAAAATCGCCGTAGACGACAATCGGCTCACGTTTTTTGATCGCTCCCCGTAACCGCGCTACCGCAGAGTCGATGCCTTTCATTTTTGTTTTGTTGTCGAGGGGATTGACGGAAACATCGCGGGCATACAAAAAACGGGTAGCCGCTTCGGGTTCAACAAAGCCGCGATTGTAGAGTACCTGCGCCAGCACAGGAGTCATCCCACGATATTGGCGAAGGAGCGCTGATGCTGCGGCTGGGGCGACAACCCAATGTTTAGATGACGTGGACATAAACCAGGCAACAATCTAGAATAAACGGGTTTTCATTGATACTATCACGCGACAATCATGCGCACAAGCGTTTCATTCAGGAGCAGCAAAATGGCTCAAATCGTTTTTATGGGTACGCCGGAATTTGCCGTACCCGCCCTCAAACTTCTGATCGAACACCATACGGTCATCGGTGTCGTCACTCAGCCGGATCGTCCAGCAGGCCGCAACCGGCAGATTCAGCAATCTCCCATAAAACAGGTCGCTTTAGCGCATCAAATCCCAGTTTTTCAGCCGGAAAAAATTCGCCGTGCGGAAGCGATTGCCGAGCTTAAACAGTGGTCGCCGGATGTTTGTGTAGTGGCTGCATTTGGTCAGATTTTGCCCCAGTCCGTGCTGGATATTCCGACACACGGTTCCATCAATATTCATGCCTCCCTGCTCCCCCGTTGGCGCGGCGCGGCACCGATTCAAGCGGTTATCCGCGCGGGCGATGCCGAAAGTGGCATCACGATTATGAAAATGGATGCTGGATTGGACACAGGGCCGATCCTCACGCAGCGGGCGATCCCACTCGCGCCGGATGAAACTGGGCAATCGCTGCACGATAAGCTCTCGGCTGTCGGCGGTGAATTACTGATCGAAACGCTGCCGGGTTATCTGAATGGCACGATCAGCCCACAACCACAGGATGACTCACTGACCACTTATGCGCCGACGATCAAAAAAGAAGAGGGATTCATTGACTGGAATCAGCCCGCGCTGGCGATTGAACGATTGGTACGCGCCTTCACACCCTGGCCGGGGACATCGACGACCTGGAATGGGCAGCAGCTTAAAATTCACTCAGGCACAATTGGCACGGGGCAGGTTGCGCCGGGGCGAGTCATCGAGCATCAGGGTCGAGTCGCTATCGGCACAGGCGACGGCGTGTTTTACCCGCATCAGGTACAACTTGCCGGGAAAAACACGCTTACAATTCAGGATTTTGTTAAAGGGCGCGCGGACTTTCTGAACTCACAACTGGTTTAGCATAGGATGCTTCCATTGCCTCACCTGGGAAAACGGGGTGAATGGACGGCACCAAATCTGCAACAGTCTTGATCGGCGCAGCGCAATCCAGGAGCAAGTAGCGGGCGGAAGTACGCGGGAAAGCGTGTGTATAGCTGGCAAGCCGAAGCTGCTGTGGCCCGACCTGATCGTAGCCATTTTTCACACCAATGTGTCCCGCGACCAGCACATGCTGTTCATGAGGCACAACTTTCGAGACAAATTGCAGGAAATTGCGCAGAGTCGCTTGATAAGTGGTGTTACCGTCAAGTTCGTTTTGCGAAAATAACGTATTCCACATCAGATCAAACTCCGTGTTTTGACCACTGAGAAACAGTACACGCAGCAAATCGTTATAACGTGGGTCTTCCGGCCCGGTGACCGCCAGAAAACGCCTTACCTGCTCATCATAGGAAAGACCGGTAAAGTGTGTGTAACCGCGCCGCAAACTTTCGACATCGTACTTTTTGAGTTCACGATCTGCGGAATCAATCAGTTCGTAGTGGTCGATTTTGCACAAACGCTCAAACAAGCTGACCGATGCGACATCCGTAGACGCGCCTGCATGAGTCAACATGACCCCAGCACGTGTACATACAAAAAAAGGCAGCGTGGATAAAAATTGGATGACGTTCTTGCGGCGGTAGAGAGAGCGATACCATTGGTCGAGCCGCGTTAATGCCGATTCAAAACGCGGGGTGTATTGTATAGCACCTTTTGCGAGTGATAAGCCATAGATATGGGGAAGCTCGTGATTCCCCAGCAGCATGATAATCCGATCCGAGCCGAGTTCGGCCTGTAACGACATCACATCCATCAGCATATCCATGCTGGCATCATAATCCTCTGTTCCTTCTGCGTGGATTAAATCCCCGCAGATGATCAGACGATCAATACGACCCTTAGCATTCTCGTCTAAAAAACGATCCCGCAGACGGCAATAAACATCCCACGCACCATGCAGATCCGTGACCACCATTGCAATGCCATCTTCAATATCAATAACACGGCGGGGCATAAAGACTCCCATTAATGATGACTAGATCGAACGTCATAGAAAATGTTCAACTATACTATCAACTTAAAATTTGAACAAAAACGTCCGATTACAACAGTTATTATATCACCAGACCTGACACAAGTAATTATATCGAGATGAGGGTTGGATATAAATAGGCTGCTCATCGGTCAAAAGTATAAGAATTTCAACAATTCCGGTTTAAACGCAAGAACCCCTTGAAAAGGGGAACTTGAAGTTTAGCCAATATCGAATTAAAGCGATTCGCCCGTTATCAATACCCCAGAACGCCGACGACTGAGCGAACGGCTTTCGCGCTGACTTCGAGCATCGCTTTTTCTTCGTCGTTGAGCTGCATCTCGATCACGCTCTCAATACCATTCGCGCCCAATACTGCCGGGACGCCGATGTACAATCCAGTGTAACCATATTGCCCATTCAGCAGCACCGCTGATGGAATCACGCGCTTCTGGTCTTTCAGAATCGCCTCGACCATTTCGACTGTGCCAGCCGCCGGAGCATAATAGCCGCTGTAACCCAGCAAGCTCACAATTTCACCGCCGCCCTTGCGTGTGCGTTCGATAATTGCTTGCAGGCGGTCTTCGGGGATAAGTTCGCGAATGGGAATGCCAGCGACAGACGTATGACGTGGCAGCGGCACCATCTCGTCACCATGTCCACCTAACACCATCGCGTGAATATCGCGCACGCTGAGTCCCAGTTCCATCGCGAGAAATGTTTTGTATCGAGCAGTATCCAGCGCTCCGGCCTGACCGATAACACGCTGGCTGGGGAATCCGCTTTCGTTCAGTGCCACATGGCACATCGCGTCCAAAGGATTCGAGACGACGATCAAAATCGAGTTGGGGGAATATTTGGCAACCTGGCGCGTCACTTCGCCCACAATGCCCTGGTTGGTTTTAACCAGTTCATCGCGGCTAGGGAACTGCCCTGTAACCGGGTCTTTCTTACGCGGGACACCTGCCGTAATCACGACGACATCTGAATCAGCCGTTAATTCATAATTGCCTGAGCCAATGATATTCAGGTCAAAGTTCATAACGGGAGCAGATTCGGCCAAATCGAGCGCCTTGCCCTTAGCTGCACCTTCGACAATATCCACCAGCACAACATCCGCCAACTCTTTGCTGGCGATCCAGTGAGCGCAGGTCGCACCGACATTACCAGAACCAACAATTGTTACTTTATTCCGGGCCATTTTGTGAGCGCTTTCTCAAATATGAGTAAAAACAGAGTGCCGGGAATTATAGCACAATCCCGGCAGCACATTTAGACTTTTGGCCCAGCCGACAGAATTTCAGGGCTGGCTTGATCGCTGAATTTTTGGAAGTTGGTTTTGAAACGCTGTGCAAGGTCAGCCGCTTTTGCATCATATGCACCAGCATCCGGCCACGTGTTGCGCGGATTCAGAATTTCGTGCGGCACATCCGGGACATATTCCGGGATATAGAGGCCAAAGAAGGGTTCTTCAGTGTATTCCACATCGTCCAGTTCGCCATTCAGCGCGGCGTTAATCATGCGGCGCGTGTATTTGAGCTTCATGCGCTCACCAACGCCATATGGCCCACCTGTCCAGCCTGTATTGATTAACCAGACATTCGCGCCATGATCTTTGATCTTTTTCGCCAGCAGTTTGGCGTAGACCGTCGGGTGCAGCGGCATAAATGGCGCGCCAAAACAGGCGCTGAATGTCGCTTCCGGTTCGGTAACGCCGCGTTCCGTTCCGGCAACTTTGGCGGTATAACCGCTGATGAAATGATACATGGCCTGTTCCGGCGTCAATTTGCTGATCGGCGGCAATACACCAAAAGCATCTGCCGTCAGGAAAATGACATTCTTTGGATGTCCACCACGCCCGGTTTCACTGGCATTGGGGATAAAGTGAATTGGATATGAGCAGCGCGTGTTTTGCGTGTAGCGCGTATCGTCGAAATCCGGCGAACGATCTTCGCGCAGCGGTACATTTTCAAGGATCGTCCCGAACATTTTGGTCGTCGCATAAATGAGCGGTTCACCCTCAGCGCTCAGGTTAATCGTCTTGGCGTAGCATCCACCTTCAAAATTGAAAACGCCGTCGTTGCTCCAGCCATGTTCATCGTCACCGATGAGGGTACGCGAGGGATCAGCGCTCAAAGTCGTCTTGCCTGTGCCGCTGAGTCCGAAAAATACGGCAGTATCCCCTTTTGGGCCGATGTTCGCCGAGCAGTGCATTGCCATCACACCTTGCAAAGGCAGCAGATAATTCAGGACTGAGAAAATGCCCTTCTTGACTTCGCCGGAGTACATCGTCCCGCCAATCAAAATCATACGTTTGGCAAGGTTGGCGATAATGAAAGTGCCTGTTCGTGTACCGTCTTCATCAGGCTTGGCGATCAGGCTCGGTGCAGCCAGAACGGTAAATTCAGGCTGGTGAATCGCCAGTTCTTCTGGCGTTGCCCGCACGAACATATTCCAGGAAAACAAGGCATGGTAAGCGACTTCGCTAATTACACGAACGGGCAGCCGGTAGCGTGGATCCGTGCCACCAAAGGCATCCAACACATAAAGATGCGGCTGATGGTCAAGATGGTCAATCACTTTATCATGCAGATGGTCGAACACAGCTTCCGAAATAGGCTGGTTGACACTTCCCCACCAGATGAGATTTTTCGAACTGGATTCTTCGACAAAGAACTTGTCTTTGGGGCTGCGACCTGTATATTGTCCTGTGAGGACACGCAGCGCACCAGAGTCCGTCATCACACCTTCGCCATTTTTTATGGTATGTTCATAGAGTTCGGCAGGGGTCAAATTCCAATGAACCTGACCGGATTTCGTTCGCAGCAATTTGTCCACATCCGCGTCCAAATTGGGCAAAACTCGCACATAGCCTTCAGCATCCATATCCATAGCTTCATTGCTCCTCTAATTTGCCCCTGTGGCAAGGGAATACAGCCACACATTTCATTCTATATCAAACCAGAGTGTCGAAAAGCGATAAATTTCACAAGTAAGATGGACATTTGTCACGAGAGATCATTAGGCTTAAAGATGCGATGTTTCAGCCACCCTGATTGCTTAAAGATGCGGCGTTTCAGCCACACTGATCAGCTCCCAACCTCTTTTGCTGCGTTCAAATGTTGTAATCGAGGTATTGGTCACATGGGTGGAAAGACGTGGGTCATGGTTGCCAATCAACTGCCGCATCAATGCTCTGATCGTGCCGCCATGTGAAACAATCGCAATCTCGGAATCAATCGGACGTGAGGTAACGGCTTGCCATGCTTGATAAGCACGGGCTTGTAAGCCTTCCCGTGATTCGCCTTTTGGGACAACATAACTCAAATCCGTCGAAAGCCATGTCGCCAGTTCATCAGGAAACAGCTTTTCAAGCTCATCTGTCGTATGACCTTGAAAAATACCGACGTGTATTTCCCGCCAGCGGATGTCAATTTCAGGGGTGATCTTGAATACCGATCCAATCGCTTCGGCGGTTTGGAGCGCACGGGGTAGATCGCTGCTGTAGATAGCGCGAATCGAGCGCGAGGACAAATATTTCGCCAATGCCTGCGCCTGTTTAAAGCCTTTTTCGTTCAGCGCTGTCGGTTCATAACCTTGCCAGCGGCGTTGAGTGTTCCAATCGGTTTCGCCATGTCGGATCAACAAAACGCGCTCCAGCGTCATACGCACTCCTGAAAATAGTAAGGTGTGAGACTTGACTCGCCCTTGTTATGAAGGCAAAATTAAACCATGTTTCAGTTTATCATAACAGGGGAGCAATTTTTTAGTGAACCCAACGACTCAACCACAAAGTCCTCTCGCTATCGGCCTGGCATTCTGCGCCGGTTTAGGCTTAACGCTCATGATCGTCGCGTTGGGACTCGGCGTTATCAGCGACGCTGAAACCAATGTCAACGGTCTTGGCGTATTTTTCGCCGCCGGGTTGGTCATGCTGATCGGCGGAATCGGCGGCTGGCTGGGTGTCGCGCGGCCTTTCCAGAATTTTGATGACATTAATCTGCCCGCTGAGGACGACCACCACCACGTTGCTATCGAACCCCACGACGAACACGCCGTCGTGGAACACAAAGCGCACTGATGTCTGACCTCGATACCGTATTCAACGACTCATGGCCGGAAGATCATCGCTCAGGAATCGTTGCTGTTGTCGGACGGCCCAATGTCGGCAAATCGACGCTCATTAACCGGATTCTGGGTCAAAAAATCGCGATTGTCACGCCGAAGCCGCAAACGACCCAGCGCCAGCAGCTTGGCATTTACACCGTCGAGCATGGGCAAATCCTGTTCAAGGATACGCCCGGCCTGCACGCGCCCAAGCATAAACTCGGCGAATTTATGGTCGCTTCTGCTGAAGACGCGCTTAAGGATGCCGATTTAATTCTGTGGGTGCTGGATGTCGCCGTTCCCCCACAGCCCGCAGACGAGCATATCGCGCAGACCATCAGCCATCTGGGTGGTGAAAAACCGACAGTTTTGGCGTTGAACAAAGCTGACTTGCTGCAAGCGGTCAACCGGGAAGCGAATATCGCCGCACACAAAGCGCTTGTGCCACACAATCATGCCCAGCTTGTGAGCGCAATGGATGGCAGCGGAGTCAACGAACTGGTCAATGAAATTTTGACGCGAATACCACTTGGCCCGCGCTATTACCCTGCTGATCAGGTCAGCGAAGTCAACATGCGCTTTATCGCGGCGGAAGTGATTCGCGAAAAAATTATGCTGCACACCGAGCAGGAGATTCCGCACTCTGTCGCTGTCGAGATCGAGAGCTTTCAAGAGCGCTCGGACAACATGAGCTACATCAGCGCGATCATCTACATCGAGCGCGAGTCACAAAAAGGCATCATCATCGGCAAGGGCGGCAGTATGATAAAGCAAATCGGCAGCGAGGCGCGTGAAGAACTCGCGGCGATGTTCGAAACGCAGATTTATATTGATCTGCGCGTCAAAGTCTTAAAGAACTGGCGAAATGACGAGAATCTGATGAATCGGCTGGGCTACCGGATCATTAAAGACGAGTAATCAGATCAACGTCTTATAGAACAGCACGCGATCACCGCCCTGCCCATCATAATCCTTGTAAAATGGCACACCATCGAGTTCCGCGCCGTGTAATTCAGCCTGAAAGCCCATGCGAGTATGAAACGCGATTGAGGTTTTGTTGAGTGGGGACGTGACGGAACGGACAATCTCGCAGCCTTGATCGCGCACCACGTCAAAGAAGTGTTCGTAGAGCCGCTTTCCGACCCCATTTTTACGAAAATCGGGATGTACACCGACAAAATGAATGTAGGCTTCGTTGGCGAAAGTCTGGGATCGAAAGCCGATCAGAAAGCCCACGCGCTCACCCTCTGATTCCGCGATAAAACTGGTGTCGCGAAAATGGACAAAGAATAATTTGGGGAGCATCTCGCTGACGGTGCGCCCGCCCCACCAATCGTTGATGACGGAAATAATCGGGGAATAATCTGTCGCTTCAGCATGACGAATGGTGATGTCGCTCATTTTTTAATATTACCGATGATGGTATCGCTCATTTCGAGAGATACTCCCGTCCGGCCTGGGCATCCGCGCCGATCTGGGCAATCAATTCCTGAATACCATTGAATTTTTTCTCGGCACGAAGCCGGGTTTCAAAAGTCACTGTCAACTGCTTACCGTAAATATCGCGGTTAAAATCCAGCAAATGTGCCTCGACGGTCACGCCCTCGCCATCAAAAGTTGGCCGAACGCCCACATTCGTCACCGCCATGAAGCGCTCATCGCCAAACTGCGCCCAACATGCATAAACGCCGTTGCCGGGGATGACCTGTTCGCTCCATACCGCGACATTGGCTGTCGGAAAACCGATTTTGCGTCCGCGCTGCTCCCCATGAACAACTTCACCAGCAACCGCGTAACTACGTCCCAGCCAGGTGCGTGCTTGCTCAACATCGCCCTCCTGAAGTGCTTTTCGGATCGCGGTACTGTTGATCGTGCCGCTGCCATTGGCGACGAGATTGATGGTACGCAGCGTAAAGCCCTTCTCATTACCCTGCGAACGCAAAAAATCGACATTGCCTTCACGCTGGTAGCCGAGAGCGAAATCTGCACCGACCCATAAATCCTGCATTTTGAGGTGATCGAGAAGCTGATCGACAAAATCAGCGGCGCGGACATGGCGAATGGTGTCATCAAAGGGATGCGTAATCACATTATCGACACCCAGTTTTGTGAGCTGTTCGGCTTTTTGTTCCGGCGTGGTCAGGTAATAACGCCCCTGCCAGCCGCGCAGCACCACATCGGGATGCGGAAAAAATGACAACACCACCGCTAATCGTTCGGTGCGATGTGCTTCATCGACAAGCTGTTTAATCAAATGCTGATGGCCGATGTGAACACCATCAAAAACGCCAATGGTCACGAGCGAAGGTTTTTCCAGACACGCATCTACCAGGTTATAGACGTGATTCATAGTTTATCCGCGCTTGATTATAAAGTCTAAATAAAAACTTTGTGCGGCTTCCACACGCCAGCATCGCCTTTAAGTATAGCGATAAATTCGCCATCCGGGGCATAGGCCAGTGCGAGAATACCATCCTGCGCCTGCGTTCCCGGCACGGCGCGACCATGCGTGATGTGTTCAAGCGAATCGGCATCGAGGTTCACAACCGGCCAATCTGCGAAGGCGGTTCGAGGTGGAATCAGGTAGCGCTGCCAATCATCAGTCACCAGGAGGTCATCTAAAGTGATGGCATTTTCCAGCGTAAAGCTGCCGCTGGCAACGCGAATCAAGCCTGCCAGATGTGCGCCCACGCCTAATGCTTCGCCCACATCATAAGCAAGGCTGCGAATATACGTCCCGGCGCTGCATGTCACATCCAGCGTGAAATACGGAGGCGACCACTCACTCACCGTCAGCGCGTCGATTCGAACATGCCGAGCCTCACGCTCAACCGTTTCACCCGCCCGCGCCAATTCATAAAGTTTGCGCCCACCCTGTTTGATCGCGCTGTACATCGGCGGAATCTGACCGATTTCACCCATAAATGCGGTTAGAGCTTGCTCGACATTCGCCTGAGTAATATGTGCGCTTTCACGCTGGAGGCCAATTTCGCCCTCGGCATCGTAGGTGTCGGTTGTAACGCCGAGATGCACCCGCGCCCGATAGCGCTTGGTCGAATCCATGACATATTCGCTGAGGCGTGTTGCCGGGCCGAGGCACATGACCAGAACGCCTGTCGCCAACGGATCGAGAGTCCCGGCGTGACCGACTTTTTTGATTCGCAGGCCGCGACGGATTTTGGCGACGACATCGTGGCTCGTCACACCCAGAGGTTTGTTGATATTGAGGAAACCGAATACAGGCGTATTTTCAGGCAATGACCAGCTTACCCTCTTTGACGGCAGCCTGTAATAGCAGCGTCACCCTGGCTTTGGCAGCGTCTAATGGGCCGGGTATGGTCGCGCCGGAAGCCTGCTTATGACCGCCGCCGCCCAGGTTAAAAGCGACTTTCGCCACATCATAGCCAAGTTTGCTGCGGAAACTGAGTTCCACATTGCCATCGTGCAGTTCTTTATAGACGACAGCGACCATTGCTTCGTTGACCGTAATCAACAACTGCACCAGCCCGCCATCGGTCATTTCGGAGATTCGCGCATTTTTGAGGTCGCTCTGCGTGACCGTCGCCTCGATGATGCCATGTTTCAGGGAAACGGAGGTCATTGCATGTTTCCACAGTTCGATGGTGTTGTAGGATTTCGTATCCAGAGTACGCGCCGTGACTTCGGTCAGTGAAGCGCCTGTATCCATCAACTGCATGGCGATTTGCAGCGTCCGGGGCCGGACATTGCTGGTACGCAGACCAATCGTATCCGTCACCAGCCCGGTCAGCAGCGGCATCGCGATGTCACGGGTAAGCGGCAGATTCATGTGCGATAGCCAATCGAAAACAACTTCCGTCGCGGAAACCGCATCGACCTTGACCAGAAAAATATTGCCGAACAACGTGTTCGTGGCATGATGGTCGAGGTTAATTACCACTTTGCTGTGCGCGCGACCATATACGCCGACCAACCCGCTGCGGGCTTCGTCACTGGAATCGACGGAAACCATCACATCCCACTCACCGCTGGCGAGTACGTCTCTTACAGTCTTTGAGCCATGTAAAAATTCGAGAAAATCCGGCACACCACCGTCAACGGCAGCATCCACTTTTTTCCCGCTATCTCGCAGGGCATTGACTAAACCCAGCAGCGATCCAATCGCGTCACCATCCGGGTTGAGGTGCGTGACAACCAGGATCGACTTGGCTTGTTCAATCGCGTAGGCGGCTTCAGTCCAGTTTGTGGTGTTCGGTGTCGTCATTCGCTCTGGCTTCTGTTTATTCTTCAGGTTCAGGGGGAGCAGGTGGAATTGTTACAGGTTCAGCAGGAGCAGGCGGAATTGCCAGCTTTGAAATGAGTTGGTGCATATGCTCGCCGCGTTCCAGCGTTTCGTCCCAATGAAAATGCAGTTCGGGCGTGACGCGAACACGGATTCGTTTGCCAATTTCACGACGTAGAAATCCCTTTGCGCGTTCGAGGCTGGCGATCACAACTTCCTGGCGGCTCTCGTCGGCCAGTGCGTTGACAAATACATCGGCGTACATCAGTTCAGGGTCAAGCTTCACTTCGGTGATGGTGACATGGTGCAGCCGAGGATCAGCAATTTCACGGAGCAGTATTTCACTTAAAATGGCCTGGATACGTTCGGCCATGCGGTCACGTTTGATCGTCATAAAAATTCCTTTCGCGTTGGCTCATCTATAAAGGTCTTGCCATCTTATCGTCTTGCAGGGGCATATCGGTATACGCCCCTGTATTCGTATTTTGCAGCCTTTATAGACATGCGCCTTCGCTTTTGCCGTGCAGCGCGCTAACTCACGCGCTCGGTGACATAAAATTCGATCAAGTCACCCACACGGAAATCATTAAATCCATCAAGGCCGATGCCGCACTCAAAGCCAGCACGCACGTCACGCACGTCTTCGTTGAAACGCTTCAACGAACTGACCGTGAGATTCTCCGCCAGCACTTTATTACCACGCTTGACGCGGGTACGGGCATTACGACGCGCTTCACCATCGCGGATAAAGCTGCCAGCAATCGCGCCAACTTTCGAAATTTTGAATACCTGACGCACTTCGGCGGAGGCAATGGTTTTATCGGCGTAGACTGGCTCTAACATACCCTTCAACGCCAGTTCAATATCTTCCAGCAGTTTGTAGATGATATTGTATTGGCGAATGTCTACACGCTGTGTTTCGGCGGAGCGACGAGCAGCACTGTCGATTTCCACGTTGAAACCGATGATAATGGCGTTGGAGGCTGCCCCCAGCATCACGTCATTTTCGCCGATGTTGCCAATTTCCGCGGATAGAATACGCAGGCCAATGCCCTCTGGATTGCTATCGGCGACCTGATGCAGCGAGTCCACAATCGGTTGCAGCGTACCCTGTACATCTGCTTTGATGATCAGCGTCAATTCTTTGGTCTTGCCAGCGGCAAATTGTGCAAAAACATCCTGCAAGGTCATGGCTGGCTTTGCTAGTTCAGATTCACCATCCTGGGCTGCTGTTTTGCGCTCATCGACGATGCCACGCGCGATTTTCTCGTTCTTAACCGCTTCGAAATTATCGCCCGGTTCAGGGAGATCACTTAAGCCCATAACCGCAACAGGAGTCGATGGCCCTGCTTCCTTAATGGGCTTACCGTATTCGTCATACATCGCTTTGATACGACCATAGGTTTCACCAGCAAGGATGACATCACCGGGCTTGAGTGTACCGTTTAAAACGAGCAGCGTTGCGATCACACCACGCGCGGGTTTTACTTGTGCTTCCAGCACGACTCCAGCGGGTTCAGCGGATGGATTAGCGATAATATCGCTGTCGTCAGCCACCAGTAAAATGGCTTCCAGCAGGTCATCAATGCCCTTGCCTTCAACGGCGGCGACTGGCACGACCATCGTGTTACCATCCCAATCGTCCGGCACCAGTTCGAGTTCTGCCAACTGCGTTTTGACTCGTTCTACGTTGGCGTTACGCTTATCCACTTTGGTGATCGCCACAATGATCGGAACATTGGCGGCACGTGCATGGTTAATGGCTTCGCGAGTCGTCGGCATCACACCATCGTCCGCCGCGACCACCAAAACCGCAATATCCGCGCCCTGCGCCCCACGCGCCCGCATGGCTGTAAAGGCCTCATGACCAGGGGTATCGAGAAAGGTGATCTGACGACCATTGTGGATCGCGCGATAAGCACCAATATGCTGCGTGATACCACCAGCCTCGCCCTCGGCAACTCGTGTTTTGCGGATCGTATCCAGAAGGGTGGTTTTGCCGTGATCGACGTGTCCGAGGATGGTCACAATAGGCGCACGCCGTTTCAGGTTTTCCGGCTTTTCGCTGATATAAATCTGCCGCCATTCCTGAGATTTGGCAGCTTCTTCTTTTTGGGCCTGGGCCGCAATCGCGCTTTGCGACTGAGCCTCATAACCCATCTCTTCGATAACAATTGCAGCGGTATCGTAATCAATCTGCTGATTGATCGATGCCATGATGCCGTTCGCGATCAACTGCTTCATCACGGCAATCGGGCTGGTGTGTATCAAGTCAGCCAGTTCACGAACCGTCAAGTAATCGGGTACCAGTATAATCTGTTTTTCCTGAGCCATCTTATCCTCCGCATGTGAAGCGATGGGTTCGGAAAAAGCGCGAATATACCGCTTAGTCTCTAACCCACCGCCAATAACCTACATTAAAAGTAAAGGCTTTACGCGCCGTCATGGTATAGCCATATTACGGTATAGCCTGTCGCAGGCGACTTCGATCTTCATCGGTCAACGTCATCCGTAACGCATGATTTAGTACATCTCCAGACGCTGCACGTTCCCAACACGATTGTTGGTCGCACAAATAAGCGCCCCTTCCATCAAGCTTGCTGCCAGGGTCAATCTGTAAACCACTTTCGGTACGCACCACACGTATGAGCGTGCGTTTTTCCGCCTTTTCCCGGCAGACTACGCAGGTACGCACCGGAATGTGCTTTGGACGTTTCCCATTCATGATGCCAACTTAGTCCAGAAAGTCATCCCAATCATCGCGGTTCCGGCGGCCTTTACGGTGACGCTTCGAAACCACTTTTCCGATTTCCTCGTCGAACACAAGCGTGCGGCGCTTCTGACGTTCTTTCTTCTTCGTCGCCTCACCCTTGCCTTCGCCGTCCACTAACAACGCATCGACATCTTCGTCTTCTTCTTCGTCCACGCGCTCCACAGCCTTGACCACGCCAACACGTTCTTTGGGGGCAGCGGCCTGGGGAACGGGTTCATCCGCAAAAGCGTCCGGCACAATTTCGGATTCTTCAGCGGCTACTTCTGGTACAGCTACAAGGTCTTCGATGGATGCTGAAACTTCTGGTGTTTCAACGATTGGCTCAATATCTTCCGGTATGACGACTTTATCCAAAGCCGCTTGCAGCTTTGCGAACGCATCATTATTGAAGCCGGTCAGCATCTGGCGCAGGTAATTCTCATCAATCAGGAAGCGCCACATAATCTCACCCACATTACGCAGCGGTTGCAGCGCTTCGACCACCTCGTCCGGCAGGTCGAGCGTTTCAACAGGCAGTTCGAACGCGCGTTGCGGCAGCGTGGATTTGACCATATTGATTTCAGACATACGCGCCTGTCGTTCGGCATCGCGTTCAGCGACCAAACGCCGTTCGACAACATCCGCGAATTTGCCTAATGTCTGATATTCTTCCGGCATGACAGTACGGTTAGCAGCCTTCTTCTCCATAATGCGGGAGACTTCGGCCACCAGTTCGGGGTGTTGTGCAGGAAGTTCTGAAAGCGGCGGGAAACCGATTTTACTCAGTGCGTCCTGAATAGCTTCAGTCACGCTCTTGATATCAATGCGCCAACCCGTTAGCTTAGCTGCTAGACGCGCGTTTTGACCCTCGCGTCCAATCGCCAATGAAAGTTGATCGTCAGGCACAATCACGACGGCTGTGCGCCCCGTCGCCAGATCATCTTCGAGGTAAACGCCATTGACTCTGGCGGGACTCAGCGCTTTGGCAATAAAGGCCTGCTGATCGGGATTCCACTCAATAACATCGATTTTTTCTTCATGAAGCTCTTTAACGATGTTCTGGATACGCATCCCGCGCATTCCAACGCACGCGCCTACAGGGTCAATGCCCTCTTGCAGCGCGGCGACGGCGACCTTTGAACGATAACCGGCTTCACGGGCGATATTCTTGATTTCGACCTGGCCGTTGTAGATTTCGGGGACTTCGTATTCAAGCAGGCGGCGGAGCATATTGCGATGACTGCGGCTGACGATGATTTGCGGCCCGCGATTGCTTCGCTTGACCTCAAGGACATACGTCCGCACCTTGTCATGCGCTTTGTAGCGTTCACCGGGGATTTGCTGTGCACGGGGCAGAATTGCCTCGGCACGTCCCAGGCTCAACGTCACCATCGCGGCATTGACACTTTGTACCGTGCCAGTGATTAAATCGCCTTCGCGATCCGCATACTCGTCGTAGAGTGAACTCCGCTCGGCCTCACGAATCTTTTGTAGAATGACCTGTTTGGCCGTCTGCGCCGCGATTCGCCCAAATTTCTTCGTCGTTCCCTCAACCTGCACCATCACCATATCGCCAAGCTGCGCGTCAGGTTCGTAATAACGAGCCTTTTCGAGCGTGACCTCGGTATTGGGGTTTTCAACGGATTCAACGACTTCTTTTTCGACAAAAATACGCGCACGCCCTGTGCCTGGGTCAATATTTGCCTCAACACGCTGGGCAGCGCTGGCGGCGGCATCACGCCGGTAAGCGGATACTAGAGCTGTCTGCAAAGCCTCTAGCACTATTTCACGCGGCAATGACCGCAATTCGGTAATCTCATTGAAGGCGACTTCAAACTCGCTTCTCATGTTACTTATCTACGACTCCCATAGATCGTCTGGAATTTTTCGGGGGGTGCTTTCGGGTGACGAACGAAAGTATAACTTTAACGAAATTAAATAATATAAAGAAAAGTGGGGTATACCCACTTTCGCCTGACACTATAGTAGCACAAACTTGATAGCCTGACAAGATAGATAGTTTATACAACCCCAGTAGGGGCGAATCGGCGAGTCGCCCCTACAAATAAACCTATCCTACCGCCTCTTGCGTCGATTCAACTTCCGGTGTCGTCTCATTCGTCACTTCGACTTCCGGCGTTGTCTCTTCCGTCAATTCGGCATTCGGGACAACGGCAGGCGCGGGAAATGGTGCGAATTTCAGAATACGACCAGAGCCAGCGTCCGCCACAAAAACATTTCCAGCGCTGTCAACTGCGAGGCCGCCAACGGTTGTAAACTGAGTAGAATTGGGGTTTTCGCGGCTGGATTGACCGAACGAGCCGACACAGTTGCCCGCAGTGTCATATACAATCACACGTCCGGCATCAGGATCGGTCACATAGACCCTGTCACGCGCAGGATCGAGCGCTACATACGGACGATTACCCAGTTCTTCGTACCAACCACGCACGTTAAAGCTGTACATATAGGTGCCATCACTGGTGTTAAAGACTGAAACACGCCGATTCCAGGTATCCGCCACAAACAGGCGACCATCCGGGTGGATTGCCAGACCTGTTGGTTCATCGAGTTGACCCGGCCCGCTGCCACCCGTGCCAATATCCTGCACGAATTGCCCCATCGAGGTATAGACACGAATGCGCTTGTTACCCGTATCCGCGACATAGACGCGCTCATCATTATCGACAGCGACAGCGCGTGGCCCCCAGAAGCCATCAACAGGTTCGCTTTGTGCGCCGCTGCCATACTCGCCGCGCTGCCCCCACGAAGTAATAAGCTCCCCTTCAGGCGAGAACACCTTGATCTGATAATTCCAGGTATCCGCCACGTAAATATTCCCGCTGGGGCCAACTGCCACACCATTCGGGCGCAGCATGACAACATCACTAAGATTCGATTGGAAATTGCCATTCGTATCGAAGATCGAAACGCGGTTATTCGATTCTTCGGCAACATACAGGTTATTCTCCGGCCCAACTGACAAGGCCAACGGGCGATTAAGCTGCCCAGGTGCAGTCCCTGGCGCACCAAATACCGATCCGGCTGCAAGCTGCTGCCAGTTGGCGTTGCAGACATTGACTTCGATCACGTCCAGGGGATTTTCAACCGTGCCTTCGCCCACACCGAGCGACCAGATTTGTGAAGCAACATCCTTGCGCACATAGAGGTGCATTCGGTCTGCCACAGGCCATTGCGTAATATCGAAATTCCGCCCGATTGCCTCGCCATACGTCTGATAATCGCGCGACCACCAGATGTCCCACAGCCCTTTCCGAAGCTGCGCAGACTTAACATTTTCCGGCGAGAAATCAAACACGCGCGAAAGGCGTTCCGCTGTCAGGTTGAAATAATCCTGCATCGGCCACCACAGGCGGATATATTCAAAATGATAGTAGCGATCTTCCAGCAGCGGCTCGACGGCGGCGCGGTTAGCCTCACCGACGACGACAGCCACCGACTTATCAATAATCGGTCTGCTGGGGCTGCTGCCAAAGAAAACAGCATTCGGAAAATTGCGGAAATACCAGCTATATGGCCAGGATGTCTCGTTATCATACGAAAAATCCAAATCCATACCGTCGGTAGTCTGTATGCTGATTTCTTCAAGCTGATTTAGCACCGTCTTGATAGCAGGAGCGCCGTGCGCATACACCAGATATTCCGTCGCCAGATCATAGTTGACGAAAGATGCCATAAGCGCCGAACGCGCGGTCATGAGGCTCAACATGCCAAAAACAGCGACAGCAAACATATGGCGCAGATGCCGCCAGCCTGTACGCTCGACAAACTGGTAAATCACGAGAATGACCAGACCGCTCGCCGCGACCACCGCCAGCCATTGTCCCGACTGTGCAAGCTGTAACTGCTGCAAACCTCCGAACGGTGGTTGTCCCATCAGGAAGGGTGAAATCACCTGAAATAGCGTGATGAACAGCACCGGGAACATAAGCAGAATGACCCAACCACCGCGCTTGAATTTCTCCATGTCGATCTTCTCGAACACACGACCAAAATACCAGCCTGCTATGAAAATCATCGGGAACGTCAGATGTGTCCCCAGCCAGGGCATTTTTTCGCCTGCCAGTGTGTAGCCAATCGTATTGAAAATGGCCCACCAGGACACAAACAGCAAAAACGGCATTCTGGAAATCCAGTCGTCACCGCGTTTGGGTTTTTCGCCTCCAGGATAGTCATCATCAAGTTCTGCTTCGTCGATCAATTCGCCAAGGGATTGCGAAGGTTGATTTTCCTCACTGAACGTGTCATCTGTGGTTTGCAGCGTGATAGGCTGTTCTTCGTCGTCAGGCAGCGGATCATATTCGGAGGCAAGTGCCAATTTTTCCTGCTGTGTGCGGCGGAATTTCCAGAACATCGTCAAGCCGCTGACCATCGCTAACGCGCTGCCGATCACCGGCAAAAACTCGTAAAACGGCATAATGAGCAGCAGGTAATAATACTGGGGCTGGCTGCCGCGCCGAACGCCTTGCTGCTCCAGCCAGTAGCCGAGGCTGCCGATCATCCCTGTCGCGAGGCCGTTGATATTGGTAAACATGGTGGTAAAGAAAAAGGCAAAGATCGCATGGAAAATGATCGCACAGACCAGCCAGCGCCGCCAATTCCACACTGCGCCAACGACAACCGAAACGGCTATCGCCGGGACAAGCGACCACAGCGCCCGAATAATACCCTCTTGCGAATAATCCGTCGGGTTCGCGCCCATCGCTTTGGTGACAATCGGTGTCAGCCAGGGCAGGATGAGCGTTCCCATGACAATTAGAATATCCAGTTCCGGCAAACGGTGCAGAATGCGCCACCAGCCAAGCCGCTTTGAAAATATCACAATAATGATAACGCCAGCGCAAACGACCCATATCAGAATGACGGGTAGATTGTTCAGCCCGACGGCAGATGCAACCCCGTCCTCACCGGGTATAACAGGCGCGGCGTGCTGGGCAGCATTTTGCTCGGAGACGTGCGACAATTCCTCAATGGCGATGAAAGCCAGACAAAAGAAAACAACTACCGCAAGCAAAATGAGGACATCTGCCCACTTAACCCTTGTACGAGACTCGCGATAGGCCCAGAACAATGTCCCGATGATAAACGCCACAATGCTGAGGATCACCAGCAGCGACCAGATCACAAAATTGGCGGATTCGATATTATTGAACCACCCACCCGCGACACGCGCCGATTCCGAGGCTTTCTCCCAGGGGATGATCGACAATACGATATAAAAGCCAAAGGCCGCCACGCCAGCCACCAAAATACCCAGCGACAAGGTGTAGAACCAGGTTTTGCCGGGGATGCGCCATAGATACTGCGCCAGACGCACCAGCCAGTAGAGCGTCATGAAGCTGCCGAAAATGGCGATGTAAATAAAGCCGGACTCTTTTGAACCCAGACTGCCAAGCATCGCGGCAGCAAAAATAAACAGCCAGTGGCTTCTGCGCAGCTGTCGTTCCGGCCCATCGAGGTACATAAATGTGCAGTACACCATGATGACCGTATAAAAAATGGATGGCGTATCTTCACGGATATAGCGGTTGTAATAGAGAAACAGAGGCGAAATCAGCAGCATCAGCGATGCCAGAATCGCGCCTGTTCGTCCTAACCATTTTCGAAATAGAAACGGCGACATCACCAGCATGATTCCCAGCAGCGCCGGGTAGATGCGGGCGGTGAAATCGTTGTCACCAAACATAAAATAAAAGAAGGCGACAACATGGAACATAATCGGGCCGTGCATCAGCGGTGTGTGCTGAAAGTCGCCCGCGTTATAGAGATTGTACGAATAGCGGGTATGAAGGCTTTCGTCATGGCTCATCACCCGATCACCCAGGTGATAAAAGCGGGTGAAAATTGCCAGCATGAAAATGACGATATAAATCAGCACTTCCCAATTCAGCACCGCCGACCACGACAGCATTCTGCTGACGGGATTCGTTTCCGGCGTATTTGTAGGTCTAGTTCGTATTGCCATCCATCCCTCTTAATGATTCTTGATTGTGCGGCTCCGGTACGGTAGGAAGCAGCGTTGCAGGTTTAAGTTCGCTCTCGACAGTAATTGATGCTGCGATGGTAGCAACCACGACAGGTTCAGTGACATCCGGCGTTTCACGTTTCGCCAATAGCTCCGGCGCGGGAGGCGAGGGCGGCATCCGTGATATATCGCGATGCCCCATCGTAAATGGCATGATGAGCATCAATGTAAATGCCAACAGCGCCATCCCATAACGTGCCTGATAAAATCGAGGCTGCGATTCCTGGCGTGGCAGTTCAGCCTGGATTGCGCCCCACATTTGTTTAAAATCTGGCGCACCCCGCTGCCCAACAAGCGGAATCACGTGCTGCAATTCGTGTGAAAAATCGCGCCGCTGCATATAAGCGTTGTAACAGGCCGGGCAGCGATCCAGATGCAGAGCGATGCGACGACGCGCTTTTGGCGATAATTCACCATCCATATAAGACTGAAGATGTGCTTTACAATAATGACAGTTGAAATTCCACATCAGATTTAACCACTCAACAATTCATCCAGCAAACCAATGCCGACTGGCTGTAACAGGCTGCGCAGCGCTTCATGCGCCAATCGGACGCGACTCTCAGCCGTTTTTTGCGGGCAATCCATCACCTCAGCAACCTCACGATACGTCAGCCCATGCCCATAACGCAGCACAATCGCCTCTCGCAGCCGGGGTGAAAGCGAGGCTAAGGCAGCCTCGACAGCATCCTTCGCGTTTTGCTCCGCCAACGACCCTTCCGGCGTTTCCGACTTTGGGCCAGGGACATCAAAGTGTAAAAGATTGGCGATGTCCATCAGCAGTGGGCGTTTGCGGCGATACTGGTTGCGGCAGCGGCTGATAGCGATGGTATACAGCCATGTTTTGAACGACGCTCGCTTCGCATCATAGCGCTGCATATTTTTGAAGGCGTAAACAAATGTTTCCTGAGTCACATCCTCAGCGTCCTGGCGATGGAGCAGCAAGCTGTAGCATAACCGATAGATGCCCGATGCGAACTGGCTGTAGAGAGACTCAAAACCCTTCTGGTCGCCCTTCAAACAGCGAGCGATCATTTTTTCAATTGTTTCGGCCTGGCCTGCTGGTTCTACTCGCAAAATAACCCTTTACGCCCACATAAACATTTTGTCTTGTGCGTCCCTACGTTATACGCTAACTTGTTCTGTGCATCCTTGCGTTATACACAAGATGATGACCAAGTCCTCAATTTGCGGCATCGAACGGTGTACCGTCATAAATATCCTGTCGCAGCCACAGCACCATCGTCTGTGAAGGCAAATCCGGGAAGCGTGTCCGGCGCTGCATCCACCACGCAAGTATATCAAGCCCCTGCAAAGTCTGAAGATTCCAGCTCCGACTGACGATAAAATCCTGTCCCACGTAAGCCCCACCGAGCGCAGGTGACTCGGCCAACATCGGCAAAAGCGCGAATTCCTGGGTACGGGCTTCGCTGGCATCCGTGATAAATTGGATTTCGGTGTAGTCGCGCAACGTCCAGGCGATAACACCATCTTCTGGCGCGAGGACAAAAAGCGGGATTCGCGGCACTCCCCTCGTTTCACGACGCGATAATTCATCCAGTGTATCGCGCAAAACAAAGACTTCGCGCCCTGTCGCCTCGGTATGCCATAGTTCCACTGCGCTCTCGGCCTTCGTAACCGCCGCGCCCCAACCACTGCCCAGCGACGTGACTAACCCGAAAACCAGCAGGCCTAATCCGGCACTGCGCAAGGCCGCTGTCATACCCCACAGACTCGACACCAGAAAAAAACCGAGGCCGATAAACAAAACAGAAATTGTTGCCCACACCGCATTGATGGGATCAACCCGCACCTGATCGAGCGCTCCCGGCTGCGCTGTCAGAATATTCCGCGCGATCCCCTGAAAATTGACGGTGAACATGGCCAACAGCGCGATCATTGCCACCAACACAATCGGCTTGCTCCACCAGGGGATGTCAAAAAATGGATGGCGATCTTCCGCCAATAGAGCTACTGCGAGCGAGGAAACCAGACCTGCCAACGGTACAATGAGCCACAAGGCATGGTCTGCCCCACCCCCACGATAGACAAAGCTGGCAGTGATGGCGAAGACGAGCCACGCGATCAAAAACCGATCCAGCAGCGTCGTGCCTCTGCGCAACAGTATAATAATCGTTGCGATGCCAAAAACAAGTAGAATCGGCTCATAGAACAGCGTCGTTAACAACGGAAATGCCAGCGTCGCACCCGACTGTAGCGTTACAACACCGCGCACCCCTATCAGCACCAATTCGCTGACATTCGATAACCCCGGCAGATAGAGTGCAAACCCCGTGCTGACCAGAATGACCGTGAGCGCCGCAGCGCCCAACGCCGCTTGCCATGACCACCCGCTTAACGATTCGCGAATCGTGTTCGCAGGGTCGCTATCCGGGTCATCGGCACGCCCCCATGTCAGGGCAACGAATCCAGATGCAATCAAAATCAGCGCCAGGACAAAACCAGCCGGATCGGTCAGCAAAACCAGCCCTGCAAACGAAGCCGCCGCGACTAACGTATAAACGATTTGCTGCCGTTCCCAGTAGCGCCAGAGCGCCCATAAAACCAAAATCGCGCACAGCATCGACCAGATGACGGGGCTGTCAAATCGTGAGGAAACCAACGCAACGGGTGAAAAAGCGAGAAATAAGCAGAACAAAAATGTCCGTGTCCGACCCAATAAATCACGAAACAGCAGCGGTGAATAAGCCAGCAATATCCCTGCCAGCGCCGTAAAAATCCGCACGCTGAATTCCGAGCCGCCCAGCACGGTAAATGTCACCGCATGGAGCAAAAACAGCAGCGGAGATTCAGGGGTGATTGGGCTGCCGGGTGCTTCCGGATTCAACACCCGCCACACGGCTAACGCTTGTCGTGACTCATGAGCGCTCAGAGGTACCGTATCCAGTTCGGCGACCCGCAGCACCAACGCCAGAACAAATATCGCCAGATAGGCGACAAATTCCATATTGATGCGTAAGCCGCGAACATCTGTCGCCATGTTATCCTGAGTTACAGCTTGCATAGTCTTCCTTTAAAATTTGACGCTTGCGTCTTTGGCTCGAAATTGCACTTCCACGTCGTTAGCTTTCATGATTATTCCTGTGCGACCACAAGCGTATTCGGTGTCACCCGGAAGAAGCGACTGCCACCTGTATCGCACATCACTTCCAGGTTATCGACAAATTTTTCTTCGCCTTCGCTGCCATACTTATTGCGCTCCGTTTCGCCGTAAAAAATATAGTCGATACCATATTTCTCGATCAAAGGTTGAACCACATCCCAGCGCAAATCGGAATAAATACGGTCAACATCCTGTGGGCGTGAACCAAGAATCTCGCTGAAGGTTGAGCCACGCCACTGCCCTTCATGGTTTTGCCAACCCAGCACAATCGGGATACCAGAGAGCATGGCGACCCGTCCCCATTTCCCGGTGATGTTATAAGCAGAACCGGGATCAGCCGCTTCCAACACTACTGAATCGCTGCCTTGAACCTGCTGACTCAAACACATGATCGAATCATAGTCATTCAGGGTCATGGTTGTCAGGCCGCCGTCGAGTGTCAGCGGTGTGGCGGCGTTAAACGACAAACGCGCCGATTCGACAAACATGCGGTTGTGAATACCCAGGAATGGATAAATCATGCCGAGCAAAATCGCAACCGTGACCAGTGCGGTGAGCGCCCCTCGGAAACGCGGCTGTTTTAAATGTACGTCTGCCAGCATCGTATAGATGGCATATGCCCCGGCGACGCTGAATGTCAACCACGCCTGATAATAAAACTTAAAAATCGTGTTGATTCGCACACCAAAGTTATCGCGCAGGTAGATGAACTCCGGGATCAGCGTCAGCACCGCACCGACACCCGCCAGCAGCAGCGCGAAACCTGTCGCCGGAGGATAAACGATGATCTGACGTTCCTCTTTGGTTGCCTCGCGCAGTTCTTCAAGTGTTGGGATGCGCGGGAACAAACGCCCAATGACAACGACAATCACGCCTAGTAAGACAACGGACGTAAGCGCATAACTCACGCGCCGCGACAAAAGCATGGGCAGTACCGCGTTCCAGCCGCCATTCTGGTCAACAAAACTGAGAACGACATTGCGGAGTTCCGGCACGAGAGAGCCGAGGATGACGAAGAACATGACTAATACAAGCAGCGCTCCCAGAAGTGCGCCTGCTATCCCCAGGCCAAGCCGCCAATTCATGCTCTTGCCTGCCCGCCAGACTTCGATCAGTAGGAACGCGCCTAAAATAAGGACGAACGGCCCAAACATGATGAAATATTGGCGAAACAGTGTTGGATGCAGCAAATTCGGCAGTACGCCGGAAGCCTGCGAACGGAAGCTGATGAAAAACGGGAAATAGAAAACCAGTGTCAGCAGTAAAAGCGAGAGTCCCAGGCCGACCAACCCACGCCAATCCGACCATAACAAGCGCCCTGTGCCATTGCGCATCAGGCGGCGCAGCGCATCCGCGCCGATCAGCACGACCATATAGATCGGGCCATCCCAGGTGTTTAAAAAGACTAATCCGCCTAAACAAAGACCATAAAAAATAACTTCGCCGCGCACGGGCGAACGCCCTGTCAGCAGCAGATTGAGAGCCAATCCAAGCGCCAGCATCGCGAACGGCAGCGCCAGAACATGAGGATGAACATCAGCCAGCAAAAAGCTGAACTGTGGAAATTCGTCAATCGGCTGGATCGGTATGTGCTGCCCGTTCAGATCAGTGTCCGTGATTACACGGCTGGCGCGGAACCACCACCAGAAATCCCAGTTTTCAGGCGCAACCGAGTCGCCTGGGGCAAGCGGCGGCTTGGCTTCATTCCGATTATCAACACTCCAGAAATTCATATAATCATTGGAGGCTGTACGTGTCTGGTATGGCAATTCGATGAACGCCGCCTGAAAATTGCCCATCAACGTCACGAAAACCATGCCCAGCAAGCCGATCACCAACGCGGGCAAACGCGGCGATTGATATTCGGTAACGACGGCGCGGGAACGCACCAGATTGTAGACCACACCGAATGTCGTCAGCCCGGTCAGCGCAACCAGCAGCGCAATCGTCATATTAAAGCCGGTGGTGCTGGCGATTCCAGTCATCATCGAGAGCATCGCTGACATCACATAGCCAAAATAATAGTAGCTGATGGCGTAGCCGGACATCCAACCATCGTTGGGCGGGAACAGTTCGCTGCGCTGGACGCTGCTCATAAACATCAGTTCCATCGGCTTTTCCGTGCCGGTCAGGTTCGGCAAATGCGCACGGAACAACGCCCATCCCAGCAGGAGAACGATAAATAAAATCTCGCCGACGATCACAACCGAGCGATTTTCGCGCCACCAGGCACGCCAATCCAACGGCTGACGAGCGTAGATCATCAGCGAAACGATCAGCACGATCAGCCATGACAGGATGATGCTGCCGGGTGAATTGCGCAGTAATCCCAGGCTGGCAAGCAGCCAAAAGACGAAGCCAACTACCAGCAAGCCGATTGCCCGTGACAGCGTATAGCCGCGATCCGGCAGGCCACCCAGCAGGCGTGTGACCATCGGGAAAACCGCAGCCCCCGCCACTGTTACCAGCGCCCACCAGCTTAAAACAATCCAGCCCTCGCGGGCGAACCACTCAAAAATCACTCGTTAACCGCCCTGACTGATGCTCTGCATCGCAAGTGATACAGGCTGAGGAGTAATAACCCGATAAACTTCCGCATCGCCACCTTCATAGATTTTTTCCAGCAAGCCTTGCTCGACCATCAGATCGAATTTCTCCAACCCCGCTGGCGGATAATAAGCTTTTTCCAGGCCAGCCACGATGATGAGGTTAATGCCAAAACTGTCGATCATGCGCTGTGTCGCTGGAATATCGGGTGTCGTGAAAAAGGCGTTGATATTGGCGCGGCGCTGATTGACCATCAGCGAAAGCGGCTCAAAAGTGCGCTGCTGAGTCTGGTGGAAACGCCAGCCCAGAATACCCGGCATCCCGGTATAGATCGCCACGCGCCCACTCCACAGATATTCGCGCCAGCTTTGCGCCTCGATAATGACCGGCGTTCCCTGGATGTTTTCTTGCAGCCAGCGGATCATATTATAGTCATCAATCAGTGGAATACTGGCATCATTTTCGAATTGAATCGAATATTTCATGTACTCCATGCCGTCCAGCGTGAACGGCGTTTCGGGAGCCATACGGTCAACAGCTTTGCCCCGGCTTGCCATGATCGGGTACAAAGCGGCAGCAGCGAACAACACAGCCGCGATCACATACCACGTATTGCGCAGCCGACCCGACCAGAAAATCGAGTTATGGAACAGCCACGCGAAGGCTACGCCCCCGACCACGCTGAACAACATCCACGCCTGAATGTAAAATTTGAACACCGTGTTCTGGCGACCAATATCGCCGTCCAGCACCACAAACTCAACGCCGAGCGTCAGCGCCAATGCCAGACCCGCCAGCGCGAACACAAACTGCATTTCGCGCGATTGGCCAGGGCGGAAAAACAGAACAGCTATCCAGATGAGCAGCGGTATCGCGACCACCGCCACCTGATAACTGGCCGTCGCCAGGAAAAAGAGGCCGATTATGACGGCTATTCCCGCCACGAAAATTGATACGAACAGCGGCCACAACCCGCGCAGCGAACGTACATAGACGCTTCGCAGCCAACGCGCCGTCTCCCACACCAGCAGCGAGAAAATCAGGAACAGGAACAGGCCGTGTATATCGAAATAAGCCCACAGCGGGGTTCTGTTACCCTGCCAGGGCAGCACGCGCCCATAGGTCGCCGCGTACCATGTGATATAGGGCAGCGACAGCACAATGCTGAGGACGACAAATCCACCGATGCGGGCAACGAAATTTACCAGCGCGAGTCGGCTGATTGTTTGCCAGTTTAGCCACCATGAGAATGCCAGTCCGATCACGCCCAGCAGCATAAACGTCGGCCAATCCCAGGTATTGATGCCTCTTAGCAGGCCAACAGTGAGCGCACCCAAAGCCAATGCCAGCCAACGGGCGATGCTGCTGCGATGATCGCGCCGCGCCAGCAGCAGTTCATTCAATAAGAAGCCCATGACGAGGAGCATCATCGGCATCGAGATCATGTGCGCGTGGAGATCGCCATATAAAAATGTGAAAAAGGGCATTTCGTTAATGGCGTTGCTGCCATCGCCGGGAATTTCACTAATCACGCGGGTTGGTGCCCAATACCAGCGGTTCGCCGCAATCGGCAGTTGTTCACCCGCTAGAACCCTGCCAAAGCCATTCAAAAGGCTGCTGACAAGCGTAGTTGAATTATTCACTTCATAGGCAATGCGGTCAGCCAGATTATTCGTGTTGACGCGCGACATAATATCGAACATCGCGGCTTCATTGGGCGGCGTACCATACTGCGCCTGATACTGCGCGATGAGATATTTGTCAAGACCTTCGGGCTGCTGATAACCGCCAAGCTGCGCGACCCCTGTTCCAAACACGCGTGGCGTATCGAGATTGCCCAACACCACCGCCAGCATGAGCGCCGCGATTCCGGCCACCCAGGGATTACCCAAACGCTGCGATTGTGGTTCTTCATCTTCAAAATTCTTGCGGCGCTCATGCCAATGACTTACAAGATTGAAAGCCACCGAAAATGCGCCGATCCCGGTCAGCGCGAACAATGTCGGCAAAATCAGGTTGTAGGCAATCGACGGCATAACGCCCAGCAGCAAGACAGGCGTGCCGACGATGATATAGCCAAAATAGTAGTAATTGATGTAGCCGCCCGCGTACCAGGGGTCAATCGCCGGGAAAATCGTACTGCGCAGGACACCGTTGAAATAGGCAAAATCCATCGGCTTTTCGCCACCAAACGCCGGATGCCACAGATCTGGATTGGTCAGCCGCACCGCTAAAAAGCCTAAAAATGCGGCCAGCGCAATCAACTCAATCGCGATCAGCCGCTGCCAATGCAGCCGCAAATAGGCGAAAAATTCACGGGGTCGCCGCGCGATCATGGCAATACTTACCAGCAAAAGCAGCAGCGTTGTCACGATAATCCCATTGCGCGACCATGCGGCAATCCCAATACTGGAGGCATACCACGCCAACCAACCACTCAGTAGAACGCCGACGAGTTTTGCAAACCCGTAGCCGCGATCCGCAAACGATGGAAACAGTGTAAACAGCAGCGGCCACGCGACCCACCCAAAAATCATGATCGTTAGCCACCAGCCCGCGACAGTCACAACCGCATTGGTGTTAATCAGACTATCGCTATCAAAACGATCCGACCATGTGCCATTGCTGTACTGAATTTCCTGACGATCTGGCGACAGCATCAACTGAGTCGGCATCGCGGCAGACTGGAGCGCGGAGATAGGCGCGGTGTCGATGACTGCCGTGTCGCAGCCTCCCCCACCGGGGCGCAAAAACACGGACGGGCAGGTATCGACAAAGCCCGTTCCTGCGACATCCGCCCGGTTCATCGGTACGCTGTTCAAAATTGCGTGTACTTTTTCCGAGTCGTAATCAGCCGATTTGCGGAAAATGAAAACAACAGGGTGATCATAGACGTGAAAGGCTTCTTCGGCTTCAAATTCGTTGAGCCATTTGGGACTGTTATACGTGGGCAAATGCTGATCGGAAACCCGCAGCGGCCCCAATTCAAAGGTTTCCTGAAACGTCTCGACCAGTTCATAGCCGAGTTCGCCCTTAAAAAGCGCATCATAATAATGGAGAGTCATCGGCCAGCGAATCGGGATACGCGCTTCCGAGTCGTAGAAACGGTTGCTGCTGATCGTCAGATAATCGCTGTCGTCCAGCGCTTTCAGCATCAGATCGCGCTTATATTGTTCATCCTCATACGCCAACTGCATCTCATAGCCGCTGATAAGCCCTGACCAGGCGTTGCGACCATTACAATTTGAGGCATCCTGAAGGCCGGGTGGCGGGTCATCCGCCAGCGTCACACCGGGAGGCAGTGTACACACACTGTAGGGAATCGCATCATCCCACGCGCCCTCATGCGAAACAACCGAGCCACCGCTGATGATTGGCCCGCCGGAAAGCGCTTCAAGCGTGAAAATGTAGGTTTCGCCTTCCGCCACGTTCACAGGCGCGTCCAGCGGAATCGTGTAGGCATCGCCCAAAATATGATTATCACGCTTGAAATCCGCCGTCAGCGTACCCTGTCCGAGAATTTCCCCGCTGGTGTTACTTTTGACCGACACGCGAATCGATTCAGGTTGGGTATCGTCGGCGGGGTCGCCCAGATGCGGCGCATAGACCGATGTGATCGTGCCGCTGGCAGACGGGATGAAAGACGAGGTGACTGTTTGCCCATCAAAATACCCCGATGCCTGGGATACGAGCGTGCTGTTCGGGTCGCTGGCATAACCGTTCGAGACAGCGATATTTATCAGCGGTGCGTCTGTTCCGTCGAGTTGCATCGAAAAATCGCCGGAAACATTTTCCCATACCCAATGGCTGGCCTGGACACGGGTAAGCTGGTGGCGGAAGATATTGGTGAACATCATCGCCCACAGATAGGTAAACAGCACCACACCCGACATGAAAGCGACAGCCAACGTCCGGCGAATCGGCGCGTTTCGTGCGCGGCGTACCAGTTCCACCAGTACCCAAGCCGCCAGCAGCGCCATGACCGGGTACATCGGCAGGAAATAGCGCATCGTCGAAACCCAATTCCTGCCCAGCCAGCCGAAATAGACCAGAATCCAGACAAAAAGCAGGATATTGCGTATCGCGCCTAATTTGCCGAAAACCAGACGGTAGCCCGACCAGAACCAGCCGAAAATAGCGGTTAAGCCCAGAGCGATCCCCGTTCCCCACAGCACGATATTACTGAGTGGGAACAGATAGGGTGTGCGCCCTGCCCACTGCCAGTTTGGAGGCATCTCCGCCGCGCCGCTGACCAGATAGCTGGCCTGCGATAAATCTTTTGCCCAGCGCTCATTGATCGATAAGCCAAAAAATCCCGGCCCCATAAACGTGTAGGGGTTGAACAGCCGGAAGCAGACAATGCTGATGATACCCGCGACGACCAGCCCCAGGAGCGCGTTAAAAATCAGGCTCTCGCGCTCACGCCAGGATATTTTGGAATCTAACGCAGGCAGCGCACGGATCATCGCCGCCAGAATAACGAGGCCAACCAACGGCGCGAGGTTGATGCGCGTGGCAAGCGCAGCAGCCAGAGCCAACCCAAAGGCGGCATAACTGCCCAATCCACCGCCAACCTGCACCCGCGCGGCAAATAAAATCGCCAACGCGGTGAAAAAACCCGCCATCGCATCAACAGTGGCAAAATGTGACAGTTGAATCGAAAGCACAACCGCCGCGTACAGCGCTGCCGCTAAAATGCCAATCCATTTATCATGGAGCGTGACACCGATGAAAAACACAATGAGAATCGTGCCCATCTCCGACAGCGCCGAAAGCGTCCGCCAGACCAGATGGACACCGTTATAACCTGACCAGTTAAAGAGCGCATTCGAGGGGTCAACGGTTAGCTGATTAACCAGATCGCCTGTCCAGCGAGCCATAAAAAGCGGCAGCGTACCGTAGACGTACATGCCGTTGCCCGTGTTATGGGGATTCCAGGTTGAGCAGCGGGCATCAAAAAAGCCGCCTTGTCCGCCTGTCTGGGGATACCGCGCCATACACTCATCAATTTGCGCCTGCTGTTCTACCGGGCCACTCTCGCTGGAACGCAAACCGCCGCCCAATGCCGACGCGACACCTGTCAGGAAACGCTCGTCTGGATGCAGATGGGTGAAATCATCCCAATTCAAACCGACGAATCGAAAATATCCGCCGAAAATCATGACGATCACGAGCAGCGCGGCGATCAACCAATCGCTGCGCGAAAAAGATACCCGGCGATCTACCGGGCGCGTGTTTGCAGTCACATCAAGCATAAATATCCTGTCATGCCTTACGCCGTGTATGATACACACACGCGCGAAATTTTCCTCACCAATTTACTGCGTGTTGTTTACCAGTTTACTGCGTGTTCTGTGTCACCCACTGGTTAAAGCGGGTTTCGCCAAGCGCCGGAACACGATAGAGTTTGTAGTCGTCGTCGCCCTGGTAGCTCATGCGAAGCTGCCAATGGCCTTGCGGGAATAATTCTTCCAGACGGGTCTGAGTCTCGTTATCCTGCGAAGCGTAGAAAAACAAAATATCGAGATTCGGGTCAAAAACGTAGCGATCTGTTTTCTGCGAGGCGAGCATCAAAAAGCCGGGAATATCCCGCGACGAAATAATACCGTTCGGCCAATCTGTGCGCCCCGCTTCAATGCCAATCGCGCGGTGATCCCACCAGTAGGGATAACCGATCATATAGGCGTTACCGTAGCTGCCGTCGCTTTCGGCAAATCCGCGTAAAATGCGCCCCGCTTCGGTGTAGGGCAGCGACGAATCGAGATAGGAGTCGCGATACGGGCCAAAATACAGGCTGCTGTTGATGCTGTACGCACCCAGGACAACCAGCACGAAGAATGCACCCGCGACCATTTTGCCGATGTTTCCCCTCATCAATCGAGTCATAGAGGTCACGATCAGCGCCAACGGCAGCGCCGCGATCAGATAGGCTTCCGGGAGTGCGCCGCTGGTGCGGGTATGGCTGGGGTTTTCAACCGGATAGGCAATCGAGAGCGCCGATGGCAGCAGCATAATAAACAGTATGACGGGGAGCAGCCACGAGAACAGATCACGCCGCCGAACTGCACGTGCCAGCCACGCTGCCAGACCGAGGACAAAAAATGTCCCGGTAAACATATCCATCGCTGGACGGTTGGGCGCGGCGTTGATCCAGGCCACGTCGCCCTTCCAATTGAACATCAGCAGGGCGTTACGAATATTGTTCGCCAGAATCGGGAAATTCTGGTTAAATGCTTGCAGTCGTTCTTCAATGGTCGCGTTGCGCTGGGTAATCTGCCCATTTTCGTCTGTCGTCTGGATGATGTCGTCGCCCAGCAACCGCCCGGATGTGCGCCGCCAGAAATCTTCGGGATATTGCAGCGAGAAACCGAACAATGGCACGAACACCACAAACGACACCAGGATTAACGTCGCGAAATTAATAATATAACGCCCGCGACTGCCAGCCTTACGCGCATTAAATATAAATGCCGCCGCTATACCGAGAATAACCACGACAGGCAGCATACGCACGGCCTGATAGGTGTATAATCCAAATCCCAGTACTAACCCGGCTTTGATAAAATCGCCGCGTCGATTGCTGCGCATGGCGCGTGCCAGAAAAATCAGCAGCAGCGACGTGACCAGCGTCGTCAGCACGATGCGCAGTCCAAGACGACTGAGCGCGGTATGCCAGTAGCTTGCCGCGACGAGTGCCGCCAGCATCAACCCAACCAGCGTTCCCAATTTCCGGTCTTCCGCGCCGATGATTTCGCGCCCCATCCAGAACATCGCCAGAATCGCGATCAACCCCTCGACAGCCGAGAGCAGCTTGAGCGTGGTGAAGTTCATATCGAGGTCAAAAGTCTGCGTGATAAAGTCCATCGCATACATCTGGAAGCCTTCACGCCCGCCGTTGTTGGGGAAAAATACCTGAGTCTGTCCATCCACGACGCGCTGTGAATCAAGAATTTTTTCGACATGATCGCTGGTCATCTCCGGCGGGGTATCCGCGAGATTTGAGAGTCGAAATATCGCACCCAGCAACATAATCAGCAGCAGCGCCCAGAACGTCCAGTCTCGCCGCCAGCGAAGCCGCTCTCGAATCCAATGAATCGCAGGCAGCACACCCCATCCAGAAGGTGCAACAGCAGCTACCCACAAAATAATACTCGCCATCCACGCCAGAAAACCCGGAAGTGTCATCAGGTTATTCGTTGTAAATCGAAATGTCAGCAGAGTTGTTAAAAGACCGCCCAACGCCATGAAAACACGCGCGGGATGAATGCCTTCCCAGCCTTGTTTGGATTTTTGCGAAGCTATCCGAGGTTGTGCTGCTTCAGCCTGTATCCCTCTCGCAGGCCAATCGCCATAAATTTCAGCACCGATCCATATCAAGAACGCCACGATCAGAAATGGTGCGCCCGCATCCAGCGCCAGCGATTCGGTTCGCAGCGGTGCATTCGCCAGAATATTGCTGCCCCACAGTCCGGTCACAAAGGCAAAAATCTGTAAACCTAATTTCACGGCTTCACGTTGATTGAAAGCGGGTCTTTCTATCGCCACTTGACCAATAGTGGGAACAGGGACAACAGGCAGCGCGACTGATGCGCCAGATAAGGTATCACTCGCCATCCTTCGTGTGCGAAGGGGCTGCTGCACGACCTGCCGGAATGCCTGCATCGTCGCCTGGGGTGCGCGGAAAAACTGCCCTATCGCTTCTGACACTGTTAAATCTTCAAAACTAGCCTGCGGCGCGTACTCTGTTTCCTGAATCGCCTGCTCAAGTTCCTCGACATGTCGGTCAAATTCCGCGCTGTCGTCAAGGTTTTCGAGCGCATCTATATTGCGGTTGGTGAAGCCCTTTCCCAGCCCTTCTTCATTCGCTTGAAATGCAAAAATCGCTGCATCTGGTAATTCGTCTTGCGATTCTTCGACCTCATTAACAATTGGCAGTTCATCTTGCGATTCTTCACCAACATCGGCAGTTGGAAGATCGTCCTGTGATTGTTCGGTCACATTTGGGTCGGCTTCGGGCGAGTAACCACCTGAATCATGTAGTGCATCCGGTTGTTCTTCAAATTCAGGCGGGAGAGTGTTCATAAAGATTTGCGCCCCTTGATGCACAGGTTGACCGTCGAGCGCCCCGCTGGTTCGCTCATCACATTCTTGCGGTCAAAAAAATTGAATACTTTTAATCCGAGATTAATTGGATTGAACAGGCTGCCGTCATTTTTGTCAAATGTCGTCCGGTCAGCCGCGTTCGCCATCGCGCTTGGCAGCAAGCCGGATTCCAGCAGCGGCATCCCCAGACCATAGACTAGATTGTGGATAAATGGAAAGCTGTGATGCGTGAAAGCGCGTTCTTCCTCAACTACGAAGCCAGCCGCCAGCACACTTTCGCGGAGTTGGTCGCGTGTATACAGCCGCACATGATTCGCCCAGATTCCCGCTAAAGGGCCGCTGCCGATGTGCGTTTTGAACAGCGTTTCCAGCGTCTTGTTGATCGGGTCCCACCAGAATGGATAATTCGCATTCGGCACGGTAATGGCGACCACGCCACCCGGCTTGAGGACGCGGTAAATTTCGCGTAAACCCTCGACATCGTGTTCGATATGTTCCAGAATTTCAGACAGGATCACGCCATCAAACGTGTTCGACGGATAAGGCAGTGCGTAAATATTAGCATTATTGAGCGCAATATCCGGCAGATGACCGACATTGCGCTGCGCCTTTAAAAGCACAGGCCAATCCAGTTCCGCACCGATGAGTTTACAGCCACTCACGTAGCGGAACATATTCAGATAAAAGCCGCGTCCACAGGGCATATCCAGAATCAGGTCGTCATCCTGCGGGTCAATCCACTCAAAAATCGTCCGCACACGCTTTTTGAAGGCCATGTCCGCCTCATTGCGCGTCAGGATTTCGAGCGTTTGCGCATCAACGCCGCGCGTGTTCACGGAAGATTTGCTCATAGCCATCAACCGTCTCCTTAAATGAGAATGTCTCTTCGATCACAGCACGCGGTTTGCGATAATGATCCGGGTGATCGAGCACCTCGACCAGCGCCTCGCCAATCGACTGCCAATCGCCCGCTTTCGCCAGCTTGCCCATACCCGTTACCATCACCGGAACGCGACCTCCCGGCGTATCGGTCATGACGACAGGCGTGCCACTTAACATCGCCTCGACCTGTACTAGCGCGAAGCATTCAGAATCACTGGCAAGCGCCAAAACGTCACAAGCCGCGAAAAAATCGGACATAAACTGCATGTCGCTCGTCAAGCCCAGGAAAATAAGCTGATCTTTGTACTGCTCCACAATCGGCTGATATTTTTCCCAGGTGTCCTCATATTTGATCTTATATTCACCCGCAAAAACGATACGCGCATTCGGATACTTTTGGTTGATGACTTCCAGCGATTTAATAAGCAGATCAGGTCGTTTTTCCTCGACAAAGCGTCCAGCATAGCCGATCACTGGCCCACCGTTATGTGACCATTGTTCGCGCAGTTCTTCAGCTCGCTGCGGATTGGGCGGCGGCATCTGGATGGGCGGATAGATCGGGGTAACTTTATCGCGAAATGGTCGCAAATAATAGGAATGATCGGCATAATCCTGGCTGTAGGCGATCAGACGGGCAGCACGGCTCGCCATAAATCGATACATCATAAACATGACGTTGGTAATGACACGATTCGCCAAACCCTCTGGCAGAATTAGATCGCCGTGATGAGTCGCGACCACTTTTCGTCCGGCCAGCGATGCCAATATACTAATCAATGCCGTTTCGAGCATCGGCGTATGGATGCTCACTACATCATGCTGCATGATTAAGCCCATCGCTGCCCAGGGATAGGCAGGCATAATCATTCCCCGGCTGATGGGAATCGGTGGCGCGGTCAGCCGGACAACACGAACACCGTTGATCGTTTCATCACGCAGTAAATCGGGCTGATGACGAGCAGCGAGAATCGTCACCTGATGCCCACGACGCACCAACTCTTCCGCGATCCGCTGGATATACAACTGCATTCCCGTGCGGTGCGGCAAATAATACAGCACACAAATCAGAATTTTGAGGCTGTGAGGCTTATTTCCGTTAATAGACATCTGTCTCCTAGCGGGCTATTTCCTGAACACCTTTCGAAAGTTGGCTCAAGGAAATCCCCTCTTGCATAAATCCAATGACACCCGTCAGCGCGTGAACAATAAGATTTGTCCAGTGAACAACGACTGCAAATGACACAATCGAACTGGCAGTCGCATTGATATTGACGGCTTGTAGCGCCAGGACAATCGACAACTCATACGTTCCCATATTACCCGGCACAGCAGGTACGGCGATAGCCAACGCAGCGGCGGCAATATATAAACAGGTTGTCGCCAAATCTGCCTGATCGAAAAACGCAAACATGATTATATACCCGGCAGCAATCGAAATTCCCCAACTCAGGGCTGTCCAGAATAAAACCTGAATCAGTAATTGGGGGCGGGTTAAAGGCTGCAATCCCTCTAAAAAGTGATCGAGCCAGTCTGATAGATTAAATTTCTGGAGCGCCGGAAACCAGATCATCAAGCGAGTTAAAACACGCTGTGCCAATTGGCGCTGACTCGCCAGAATGACCAATATCAAAAATCCAGCGATGACGACAGGCAGCATCAACAAGGCTGTGGTTCGATATTCACCCGGCAGCGGCGCGGCTGCCAGCGCTACACCCAGCATGACGACGACAGCGAGTAAATCCAGCAGGCGCTCCACGAGAACCGTGCTGGCGGTTTTAAATATCGGTACGGGAGGATCGACTCGCGTCGCTAAAAAGACTCGCGCTACTTCGCCAATGCGCAGTGGGAGAATTCCATTGACGAGATAGGCCACATTCATGATGCTGAAGGCGCGATTGAATGGCAAAGCGCCGTTGAGCAGCACCCGCCAACGCTGCGCACGTGGAAAAAGCGCCACAATCAGCAAAATTATCGTTGGCAGCACATAGATGTAGCGTGCTGTCCGCAGTGATTCAACGAGCAAACTCATATCGACTTGCGACACAATAAAATAGATTGCCACCAGACTGACGATCAGGCCGAGCAATCCGATACGCCAATTTTTGAGTCGTGCCAATTCTGCCGCCTTTGTATTCATCGAGGCGACATTATATATGAAGGAGAAAAAAACTTTTAGAGTCTGTCAGGAAAAATTAACACGCCCATTACAAATCTCGAAGGCTTGACAGCCTCGATTCACCATCCTATAATCATCAATATTCTGCGGGTGTAGCTCAGTTGGTAGAGCGTTTGCTTCCCAAGCAAAATGTCACGAGTTCGAGTCTCGTTACCCGCTAAAATAAAAAACGTCCCCATTTTGAGGACGTTTTTTGTTGCCAAAAATTTAGTCGCCGTCGGACTCATCTTTGGGCTTCTTCTGCTCCGCATCCGACAGCACCGCGAAGATGCTACCATTTTAAGAGTGAGCGGAGAGGCCATCGGTAACGTGCCTGACACCCCGCCCTGCCAAAGCGTCCTTGACGGCTCGCGAGAGGTTTTCGAGTTCCACAGGTTTGTTAAGACAAGCAGTGACCGTCAACGACTTGAGTTCTCGCAGCACCTCATCAGAGAGATAACCCGTCATAATGACGATTTTCACGTCATTCTGGTTGTGCCTCAATATCTGGCACAGCTCCAATCCACCCATCTCAGGCATCACCAGATCACTTAAGACCAGATCAACATATATACTTGGCTCATTGAGTATCATCAATGCTTCTCGTCCATTGGAGGCAGTGAGTACCCGATAATTCAGGTAGTTTAATATCTCGAACAAAGATTGCTGGACAGCAAAATTGTCCTCCACAATCAGGATAGTTTGTTGATCGCCGTGTGTCGGTGCGCCGTATTTATGTCCCGACTCAACTTTGGTATGAGATTTGGGCTGTAGGGCCGGAAAATAAATGGAGATGATTGTGCCGCGCCCCAATTCGCTGTCAACACGAATATGTCCCTTATGCTGCTGGACGATGCCATAAACCTGTGCCAGCCCTAAGCCAGTGCCTTTGCCAGGTTCTTTTGTGGAAAAGAACGGCTCAAATATATGTGGTAATACATCAGGATGAATACCTTCCCCGCTATCCATCACCTGGATTCGCACCCATTCGTCGGCTTGATTTTTGTTCAGATAGGCCTCGTCGCCGGGGACTTGTGCCAATTCGACATGCAGGATGCCGCCATTAGGCATCGCATCGCGGGCATTGAGGGACAGATTCAGGAATAGCTGCATGATACGGGTCGTATCGCCGCTGATGACGTGGCTGGTAGTCGGATAGTCAATCTCAAGTTGAATCGATTCCGGCATCATTCGCTCAAGCATGTCTGCCAATTCTTTCAGCAGTGGTGCTACATCAAATGGCTGCATCTCCATCGCCGATGTCCGGCTGAAATCCAGGATTTGCTTGATGAGGTCGCTTGCTCGTTGCGATTGCCGGGAAATGATTTCCAATCGCTCCTGCGCCTTAAGCGACAAATTAGGTTCCATCATCTGAATCAAATCGGCACTCAGTGTCACGCTCAACAGAATATTGTTGAAATCGTGAGCGATGCCTGCCGCTAGCTGCCCGACTGCGGCCAAACGGTCTTGCGCCTGCGCACGATGCTGCATCTCGCGTTCAGCCGTAACTTCTCGGATAACCAATACCCAGTCAGACGTAAGCCCGTTATCCCTATCTATATCTGAAAGCTGCTTGGTAGGTCTGGCGATTGCTTCGAACACTCGCTGCTTTGAATCATTGAACAGGATGTCATGCCACGAATCATTATCCAACAGCGTCTCAATTGGCTGCTCGCCGAGCCGCTCAATAATGCGACCAACCCCAACACCAGCCAGAAGATCAAGAAAATCCTTCGCCTGCACATTGGCAAGTACAACACGGCGATGGGCATCCAGTAATGCAACGCCTTCTGGAACTGTCGAAACAATCTGTTGCAGCCGGGCAGCCTGTTCTTGCAGCTTCTTTTCGGCCTGAATCTTGTAGAGCGCCATCTCAATCATCGTGTGTAGTTCACGCTCTTCAAAAGGCTTGATAAGATAGCCCACTGGCTCCGTGACCTTTGCCCGTTGCAACGTAATATCATCCGCATAGGCTGTAAGATAGATCACCGGGATATTATAGGTTGATCGCAGTTCCTGGGCGATCTCTATACCATCTATAGAGTCTCGCAAATGAATGTCCATAAACGCCAGGTCAGGATACCAGTTCTCCGCTAACCTGATAGCATCCTTATAGGATCGGCCAATTCCAACAACGTCATGTCCAAGGCGATTAAGCCGGGATTGCAAGTCGAGAGCCACAACGCTCTCGTCTTCAATGATCATAATTTTCGCGAGCGACATTGTCACCCTCCTGTATTAGGAACACTGAACCGCACTCGAATTTGTTTGGCTGTGCCTCTACCGAACATTTACCCTTTCGGGGTAATTTCCATGTAGGTCAAACAAATTCCAGCACTTGGATCAATGTAACCTTTTGCTCTCACGAATCGCAGATTTACAAAATCATATAACAGCAGCGCTTCCAGCTTTATGGTTTATTTAGATAAGGAATCATATTGATTCAGTCTAAACACTGAAATATGTTGTAATTCTATATCGATTATAAAGCTGCTTTGTCAAAGCAAAAGATAAGACTACAAAGGCTTTGTGAAAAATAAACCAAATTCAATATCCAGCATGAAGGCAGCAAAGATTTTATAAAAAACGATTCAATTGTGAATTTAGTAAATAATGCATTTAGATAAAAAACCTTAATCCTGTAAAATTACAGATAGTTTCATAATGCAGATTAAGTATATAGACTAGAGTTGAGAGTGAATGAAACTATGCCTACAAAAACAATCGTCGATGCCAGTATCCCCAACGCCGGACGTGTGTATGATTATCTGCTGGGTGGTCATCACAACTTTGAAATTGATCGTCGTGCTGCCGAGCAAGTTCGGCTGGCGACTCCATTTCTACCTAAACTGATGCGACTTTTCCGCTGGTGTTTACAAGACCTGGCTTATGAGCTGACCTATGTACGTGGTTATGATGCCATTGTCGATTTTGCTTCTGGCCTACCTACCGCCGATCATCTTCACAGCGCAGTTGCACCCGGCACCACCGTGATCTATTCGGATCGTGACCCAGTATGCGTCGAGTACGGTCTTGAAATCCTGGAAAACACCCCCAATGTGCATTACTTCCAAGCGGACTGTCGCCAACCCATTGACTATCTGAATCGCCCTGAAGTTCAGGCGCTTTTGAAAGACAAACGCCGCGTCGCCTATATCTATTGGGGCATCAGTATGTACCTCACCGACGAAGAAATTCACAAGATTGCCCAGGATCTCCATGACTATTCGGATGATTCGAGCACGATGGCGTTCTATCTCCAGCCCTATAATCAGAATACCGAGAATGGCGTTCAGGTCCGTGAGTTGTACAAGAAAATGGGCGATGAGCTTCACTTCCGCACCTTACCGCAATTCAAAGAACTCTTCAAACCCTGGGTTGCCGATGACTTGGGCTATCGGACGATGGAAGAATGGCACGGGGTCGAATCACCGCTGACTGCTGAAGACATGGTTTGGTTCCCGGACGGTACAGTTGGATGGGGAGTTTATCTGGTTAAAGGGAAGTAAAAAACTATGCTAGCCCAACATGATCAGGCCGTGGAAACGGTAAGTCTCTCCTCAGAGGATCAGGCTGTTTTGGCAGGCAAGCTTTTGCAAGCGATGAGAGAACACATGTATAGTAACCGTATGCAGGTACCGCCCCGTCGCATCAAAGAACTGGCAGAGAATGAGATTGCCTTGATAGTTGACTTTCTGGACAAAGGTGAGAGTCAAATTATCAATGAGCATGGAATGACATTGGCGCGTGAAGGCCTGGGCCAGAAGTCGATAGTCGCCATGGCGTCCGCCTTTCGCCTGGGTGTTTGGAAGATTATCAATCAGCAGCCAGACTTCTTGCCGACTATGAATCTGGTTGAAGATTACACCAACGCTTTGCTCAATGGATACATGACCGCTTACGAAGAAGAGCAGCGCCGCGAACAACAGCGTACACACGAAGCATTCGTGCGCACGACCACGAACTCGTAAGCACAGCATTGGAATTTCAGCATATAAGTGGTCGGCAGCAATTTGTCCGACCACTTGTTTATATGAGTGCTTAAGTATGTGAATGAGAGACGCAGCATCATGTCCCACAAGCTAAATCAGGAAAATACAGGCTTGGAACTGAACATCACTAATCGTGATTCAGTGCATGAATCGTATGATGTTGTGGAATGGTCACTTGTTAAGTGGTTCCATAACCAGCGTGAACAAATTCAGGCCGTTATTCACAAGGCCATGAGTGAGATGATTTACTCTAGTAGCGCAACCATGCGACCCTCTCATGTCAAGCAACTCGCGGCTATCGAGATCAATTCAATTTTGAACTTTGTTACCACACAGGATCGCAGTGCTGTGGAAGCCTTTGGCACCAAGCAAGCCAGGGAAGGTCTCGGAACTTCGGTGGTACTCACCATCCTGCGCTCGATTACGGATTATTGCCAGGAGAATCTCAAAGACAGACAGATCATCGAGGTATCATCTGCTCTGGGAGCATACAGCGATATTTATCTTGAAGCCTATATTGAAGCACGCGAAACGGTAATCCTGGCTGAGCAGGAACATATTCGCTCGGCCTTGCAAGGTTCGTTTAATCGTTACTATGTGTGGCTGCAAACCGCCGCAGAGGTTTCTAAAGCAGTAACCAGCACACTCGATTTACGCGAACTCATTACTGAAGCAGTCAACCTGATCCGCAGCCATTTCGATCATAATCATGTCGCCCTCTATTTGCTGGATACCTCACAAAAATATGCCGTTTTACGTGCCAGCAGTGGACGCGATGGTCAGCAGATTGCACGTCAGGGCCAGAAGGTACGCGTCGATGAACGAACTTTAGTTGGCAGGTGTGCCGCTCGCGGAGAAGCGAGAACGATCACCAATACACAAACAGAAACCCTGCGCGGCGATAAAACGTTACTTGCAGACACCATGTCGGTGATGCTGCTGCCACTCATTTCACGCCGCCGCATTATTGGTGTAATCTCCATTCAAAGTACCCATTCGTCCGCCTTTTATGATGATGATGTCACACGTTTGCAAACGATAGCTGACCAGTTAGCGAACGCTATTGAAAACGCGCGTCTTTACTATGAACTACAAGTCCACAATCAGAATCTGGCACAGGCTGTTGAACTGCGGACGCTTGAGCTGGAAAAAACTACTGAGCGAGTCGAAGCAATTCTCAACAACAGCCCTGATGCTATTCTCCTGTTGAATACCGATCTGACCATCGAGCTTGCCAATCCTGTCGCTTACGAGATATTCGGTTATGAAGCAAATACAATACCCTTTGTATCGCTGAGTGACTTGATCGTCGAAGATGATGATGAGACAGTGGGCAAACTGTTGGCTGAGTGTACTCAAAACGGTC
>JALHNB010000009.1:76741-86454 GCA_022843745.1 Anaerolineae bacterium
CGCGCAGTTTTGACATTATGGCGCGGCGTTCGGACGGATCGACATTTGATGGCGGGGTCGCCCTGGCCTCGGTTTTTGAGGACAATGAAGTCACCGGCATGGTGTGCATTATCCGTGACATCACCGAACAAGTGCAGGTCGAGGAACAAATAAAATCATCGCTGCGTGAAAAAGAAGTGCTGCTTCAGGAAATTCATCACCGTGTTAAAAATAATCTACAGATTATCTCAAGCCTGATTGCGCTCCAGGCTGGTTACACGAATGATGAACAAGTACATCAGATGTTCCGCGAAAGCCAGAGTCGTATTCGGTCTATGGCCTTGATCCATGAGCAGCTTTATCGCTCCCATGACCTCGCTCGTATCGATTTTTCGAGGTACATAGACGAGCTGACTTCCAACCTGATGCATTCCTACCAAAAGACCATAGGTCGTATCCGGCTTCAGGTACATTCAGACCCTATTTATCTGGATATCGACACTGCGATCCCTTGTGGGCTGATTATCAATGAATTGGTTTCCAATGCGCTCAAACATGCTTTCCCAAATGGCCGAGAAGGCATCATTACGCTTGAGTTTCATTCGAGCGTAGACCAGACTCTCTCGCTCATTGTGCGTGACAACGGTGTTGGTTTCCCGGATGGGCTGAATGTCTACAAAACCGAGTCACTAGGGTTGCAACTGGTGACGAGTCTCACCGCGCAGCTAAACGCGACGATTGGTTTGCAGCAAGCGGGAGGCACAATTTTTGAAATCCGTTTTGCCGCACCTGAAGAAAGCAAAAATGAGATTCGCAAAATCGTGCGTACCGGAACCGGCCCACTTGCAGAGAAATAAGCCTGAGTGTTGTATCGCCAGAGGGAATACGGGTTTCAGACGCTTTAAAGACGTAATTTCTTGCTAAGGTTGACAGATAATATGTTTGCTCAAGGTATTCTAACGGACAACAAGGCCTCGCCTACGTTCTATTCAGAGGGGTTAGGTGAGCAATTATTAGCGTTCATAACCCAGGAGTTTCCCAACACACGCTTTTTGTCATGCTTGACGGCGGCGTTTTTGAGCAGTTCCGGGACACAAGCCGAAGATGAGGACAAAGAAGCGACACAGCCTGTTTCGCTGCCTCAACAACCATTATTAAAGGACAAAACGGCTAACATTCTGGTGGTTGAAGACGAAGGAATTGTTGCCCTTGACATCAAAATGGCCTTGAGACGCATGGGGCATCATGTCATTGCCACAGTTGATTCAGGTCGTGATGCAATCCATGTGGTCTATACCCAACAACCCGATCTCATCCTGATGGATATTCGGTTGAAAGGTGACATTGATGGTATTGAAACAACTCAGACCATCCAGCAGCAGTTTAGCATTCCAATTATCTACCTCACAGGGCAATTGGACGAAATCACCGTTAAGCGTGCGCAAAAGACATCCCCTGCCGGGTATCTTGGCAAACCATTCACTGCCTCAGAACTAGCATCCCTGATTCAACAGGTTCTTAAATAGTACGCACTCCGGTTGTGCGAAAATACCGTTAGGGTGGGCTTGACGCTTTTATCACAAGCAAAGCATCACGAGTTCGCGTCTCGTTACCTGCTAAAATGAAAAACGCCCTCAGAACGGGACGTTTTTTATTCTCAAATGAGCGAAATTAAACCACAGACTGCAACACCCTGAGTGAAGGCTGTCGATCATCGTTAACCCCCATCACCCGATTGAGGATACGGCCTTTTAATGCGGCAAATTCGGCACTACCCCGATGGCGAGGACGAGAGAGTGTGATCGGCACATCGAGTGCGATTTGCCCCTCCTCGATCAAGATAACGCGATCAGCCAGCGCGACAGCTTCGTCCACATCATGGGTGATAAGCAGCGCCGTAAAGCCATGTTCCAGCCACAGGTTTTCAAGCAACTGCTGCATTTCGATGCGCGTCAGAGCATCCAGAGCACCCAGCGGCTCGTCCAGAAGGAGCAGCGGAGGACGGGTAATTAATGCCCGCGCGAGTGCGACTCGCTGGCGTTCCCCGCCGGAAAGCACCGCCGGCCATTCATTTTCACGATCCAGCAGCCCGACGTGTTCGAGCGCTTCGCGGGCGCGCGGTTTCCAATCGTCCTTCACCCCCAGGCCAACGTTATACAGCACTTTTTTCCAGGGCAGCAGACGCGCGTCCTGGAACATGACGCGGGCGACCTTATTCTGGCCTTGTAAGGCATTGCCATCAATCCAGACCATCCCCGTATCCGGCGTATCCAGTCCAGCTAACAGGCGCAGTAGTGTGCTTTTACCGCAACCACTTTTACCTACGATAGCGATAAATTCGCCGCGTTCCGCTTCCAGATCAACGCCCCGCAGCACAGTCTTTGTCGCGAACGACTTTTTGATTCCCTGGGCGATAAGGTGTGTTCCCTGAACGATAAAATCCATTCTGTCTCTCCGTAAATCTACGCTTTTTGATAATTAGGGTGCCACGCCAGCAGCCGCCGTTCCAACGTTTTCGCGGTTGCATCGGCTAACTTGCCCAGCATGGCGTATAAAATTACGGCGAAAAACATCACGTCGATTTGCATAAACTCTCGCGCACTCTGTGTCATGAAACCAATACCCGCCGTCGCCGCAATCGTTTCGGCCACGATCAGCGTCAACCACATAATCCCCAGAGAGTAGCGCAGCCCAACCAGAATTGAGGGTAGCGCACCGGGCAGAATGATTTGCGTGAACAGCCCCCAACGCGATAAGCCATAGGTGCGTCCCATCTCGATCAAGCCCTTATCGACATAACGAACTCCGTGAAATGTGTTCAGATAAATGGGAAAAAACACGCCAAGCGAAATCAGAAATATGCGAGCGGTATCTCCAATCCCAAACCAGAGAATGACCAACGGCGTGAGCGCAAGATTGGGAACAGTTCGCACCATCTGAAGTGTACTGTCGATTAGCTTTTCACTGGGACTAAACATACCATTGACCAGCCCCACGATGAACGCGATGCCACCGCCGATCAATAATCCAGTCAGGGCGCGTTGTGCGCTTACCGTAATATGTTTAAACAGTTCACCGGATTGAAGCAGTTTCCAGGCTGTCTCCAGAACCTCTGTTGGCATAGGCAGCATTCGCCTGGGAATGACCTCAAATTGAACGAGAAATTGCCAGCCGAACAGGATCACAATAGGCAGCAACCAGACAACAGCATAGTCGCTAAACCAGGTTTTAAAATTCTTCAACATATGTTTTCTCTTGTTTCTCTCATCAAATAAGGGGCGCAGTTTGCTACGCCCCTATAATTTGTACTAGGCTGTTTTAACCTTGCCATTTCCACTAGGAATCAGGTCCTTAACCGCCTGGCGGATCAATTCATGACCCGGCGTATACACACTGCTTTGCGACACCTGATGCTGCGCCGAAAGTGGTAGTCGCGGGAAAAGCAGTTCCGCGACGCGGTAGGCTTCTTCCAGATGCGGATAGCCGGACATGATGAAGGTATCTACGCCCAAATCGGCGTATTCCTGCATCCGTGCCGCGACTGTATCCGGGTCACCAACCAGCGCTGTCCCCGCACCGCCGCGTACCAGACCAACGCCTGCCCACAGATTCGGACTAACTTCCAGCGCGTCACGACGACCACCATGCAGTGCGCGCATCCGTGCCTGCCCAACCGATTCAGAATTACTTTGAAGCGCCTGGACAGCGTTAATGGCGTCATCATCCACATAACGGATCAGGTCATTCGCAGCGGCCCATGCTTCGCTTTCCGTCTCGCGTACAATCACATGCAGACGGATGCCGAAGCGCACTTCACGCCCCTGTTCTTCAGCCAGACGGCGCACATTCGCCACCTGCTCGGCAATCTGATTCGGCGGTTCGCCCCACATCAGATAAACATCGGCGTGTTTGGCGGCAACCTTATGCGCAATTTCCGAAGACCCACCAAACCACAGCGGCGGATAAGGCGTTTGAATCCCCTCAAAACCGCGCCGTCCGTTGACGAACTTGAGATATTCGCCCTCGAAATTGACCTTTTCGCCTTGTGTCAGATCGCGCCAGACACTCAAAAATTCGTCGGTCAGGTCATAACGTGCGTCATGTTCCAGATGAAATCCATCGGCGGCCAGATCAGCCGAACTGCCGCCCGTGACCACATTAATCAGCAGCCGCCCATTCGAGATGCGGTCAAACGTGATCGCCATGCGTGACGCGATTGCTGGTGAGGTCAAACCAGGACGAACAGCGACCAGAAATTTCAAACGCTGCGTCAGTGGGATCAACGAGGCGGCATAAACCCACGCATCTTCACAGAAGCGCCCAGTGGGCAGAAGCGCACCTACGAATCCGAGTTCATCTGCTGCCTGTGCGATCTGCTTGAGATAACCGAAGCGTGTCGAGCGTCCCTGATCCTCACTTGCCAGATAGCGACCATCGCCGCCAGTGGGAATAAACCATAATACGTTCATTCAGCTGTCTCCTCTATTTCAATGATCCCGCCTTCTGCAATATCGATATTCTCTGGAACCCAAACCGCTTCACTGACAGTGATCTGCTCTGGGATCAAGCCCAATTCATAGAACTTGTCTGCAATGGCCTGCTGCTCCGTGATGATATCTTCGTTGAGATATTCAAATGGGTTGATCCCGCGCTCTTCACGAATCGCTAACCACACATCTGCCGGAACTCCACTGGTTTCTTCCAGGAACGCTGCGTATTCTTCTGCATTGTCGATAGACCACTGCGTCGTTGCCTGGGTCTGTTCCAATAGGATCTTAAGCGCTTCCGGCTGTTCTTCAGCAAACTGGCGGGAAGCAAGTTGGTATCCGCGTACTGCTGGCAGGTCTTTGCTCTCAAGCAGCACACGCGCATTAACTGTGTTCACCGCAATCGTGAAGAAAGGATCCCAGATTGTCCAGGCATCGACACTGTTGCTATCAAACGCTGCGCGGGCGTCGCCTGGTTGCAGCAGAACTGGTTGGATGTCTTCATAAGTCAGCCCGGCTTGCTCCAATGCACGAACGATAAATAAATGTGCACTGGAACCAGGCGAGAAGGCAATCTGTTTACCTGCCAGATCAGCCACAGACTCGATGGGCGAGTTCTCTGGCACCAGTAAAGCCGAACCATTATTCGAAAGCTGGCTAGCGACATAAACCAATGGCACACCTGCTGCCTGTGCGAAAATCGGAGGTGTATCGCCTGTCCCTCCGATATCAATACTTCCAGCATTCAGAGCTTCCAGAAGCGGCGGTCCAGAGGTAAACAACAATAGCTCGACGGTAACTTCCCGGTTCAGGCCCTCATTTAAAGCAGCGACTAAATTGTCATATAGTACCGGCACATTGAACAAGGTACCGCGCTGCACGCCGACGCGGACATTCAGCGGGTCACTATCCTGGGCGCTAACCGACCCGGCCAGCACAGCAATAAACACAAAACTGAGAAGCAGTACACGATAGACGGATTTAAATTGCATGATTTTTTCACCTTTCAGAGTGAGTACATTCGCTTTAGGTATGCAGCAATCGTGCGAAATCTTTCGCGGGAACATTTCCGGCGCGGTTTAATCGAGCTGATTGCTAAAATTCGAGTTGTTGGCAGTTAATCGGAAACCGTGAATTGTCGAATTTTATTTAACGACAACAACAGATCAGCGAATGAACGGGGAATTTGAAGGTGAGGTGTGAAGAGGTCATTTTAGAAATCTCCTCCGACGGCTGATGGGATAAAATCCGTTTTAATCAGATGGTTTACAATCGTCTGGAACGCGCCTTGAAGCCGATTTTCGACTTCGGCATCCAAATGAAATGCGCCCCCATCCGCAAAACGGCATTGAGAATCCACCACGTACAAGCCAGAGAGAATATGCTGCGCACCCAACGCCGAAAGTACCGGCTTCAGCGCGTAATCAATCGACAGCAGATGCGCCAGTGTCCCGCCAGTGGCAATCGGCAGCACAATTTTGTCCTTGAGCGCCTGCTGAGGCAGCACATCGAGAAAAGTCTTCAGCGCCCCAGAATAAGCTGCCTTGTAGACGGGCGTGGCGATGATGACCACCTTCGCGCGATCCACTTTCACCAAACCAGCCTGGATACCGAGGTTGCTGGTTTGCGCGTAAAGCAAATCTTCCGCGTTGAAGTCCCGAATCTCAATCGCTTCTGAGTGAAGGCCGTAGCGCCGAAAAAATTCGCGTGCATGGCCGAGAACAGCCGAAGACCGCGAGGTTCGCGATGGGCTTCCGGCAATCGTGACAATATCAGACATAAGTGTTTTCCGCTCCTTCCGTTTTGTTTATTGGTCAGCAGTTTACCGGGGAGAGGTCACAGGGCAAGTCATGACACGGTTACAAAATGGTCATTTTTAGCGATCCGGCCTCGCTGAGACTGCTTTGTGACCACTCTATAACGGATCGCGTAACTCCAACTCGCTAGACTACCTTTCTGAAGGCAACAATAGACTGCCTTTCTGAAGATAACAATTGCGATGGAGCGTTGACCATGTATGACAAACACCCGGAAATGAAGTTCTATTCGTCCCAGCCCTTTAATGTAGGTTCAATACCGCGACGGCTACGCGAACAATTCATCACGCCTAACGAGCTGTTTTTTGTCCGCACACATGGCAATATCCCGCACATCAGCGCAGATAGCTACGCTCTGACGATAGACGGAATGGTCAAAACGCCCCTCTATTTATCTTTGCAGGATTTGCGAGAGAAATTTTCCAGCCATACCGTTACGGCAACGTTGAATTGCGCGGGCAATCGACGAAAAGAACTCGAATCAGTCGCGCCTATAGCGGGTGAAATTCTTTGGGGATCAGATGCGGTCAGCACAGCCGTTTGGCGCGGTGTCTCCCTGATTGACGTACTGGAAGCCGCCAGGTTACAAGCATCTGCGGCGCACATCGCCTTTACAGGATTGGATGAAGTTCAAAAAAATGGCCACACCTTTGGCTTTGGCGGGTCGATTCCGCTGGAAAAAGCACAATCGAAAGATGTATTATTGGCCTACGAGATGAATGGCGAAACGCTGCCGTTGGCGCATGGTTATCCGCTGCGGGTTATCGTCCCCGGCGCGATTGGTGCGCGGAGTGTGAAATGGCTGGCGAACATCACCGTTCAGGACAAACCATCAGAGAATTTTTATCAGGCCAATGCTTATAAACTATTCCCCGGTCATGTACGCCCTGAAACCGCCAATTGGGAGGAAGGGGTGATGCTCGGCGATTTACCGCTGAACTCGATGATCTCTTGTCCTTCCAATCATGAACTTCGGGCAGGTGGCGCAATCCAGGTCAGCGGATTCGCGATACCCAGCGCCGGAAACTCGATTAAACGGGTTGAACTCTCCGCCGATGGGGGCATTACCTGGCAGGACACCGAGCTTACAAGTGAAAATCATCAGTGGGCGTGGCGTTTCTGGCAGGCCGAGGTCAATTTGCCGCGTGGAAGGCACGAACTTGTCGTCCGCGCTCATGATACAAGCGGGCTTCAACAGCCGGAAAATGTGGCTTCTATCTGGAATTTTAAAGGCTACCTTAACAATGCGTGGCATCGCGTCACCATTCAGGTTTTGTGAAAATATCGAATTTGGCTGTCCCCGGAAATCAAAAACGCCCTCATAGTTGAGAGCGTTTTTTGTTGCCGGAATTTATCTGATCTATCGATAGGTTTGTTTATTGGCCGAGAACGTATTTGTTCATCCAGCCCAACAGTTCATTATTTTGCGTTTTCTGCATAATGAGTGGGCCGTTGATCGAGGCTACATGAGCCATGTCCGGCAAGCGTACCATCTCGGTGATACAGCCGTTGGATTTCAGATGGGCGTAAAATTGCTCCGATTGACCTGCTGGGCATCGGTAATCCGCTTCACCCTGAACCAATAGAGTCGGCGTTGTGCAGGTGTGCGCGTAGGTGATGGGAGAGCTAACCCGGTATACATCAGGAATTTCATGCGGTTTGCCACCCAATTCGCTCAATGATCCCCAAGGCCCCATATCCGCCGTCCCATATCGGCTGACAAGATCGGTGATCGGATTTTCGGCAACAGCGGCTTTGAATCGCCGTGTCTGCCCAACCGTGAAGCATGTCATAAATCCGCCATAGGACAGGCCGCATACCCCTAAACGATCAGGATCGGAGAAACCTTTTTCGATCACATAATCCACACCCGCCATCAGGTCTTTATAATCCATCACGCCCCAGTGACCCGATAGCGCTGTGGAGAATTCATCTCCATAACCCCGCGAACCGCGCGGATTGGTAAACAGCACCGCGTATCCTGCCCCGGCAAGCATCTGGAGGTCGCTGGTATATTGATACCCATAAGCTCCATGTGGGCCGCCATGAATATAAAGAATGGTCGGGTAAGGAGCTTGCCCTATCGTGGGCAGCAGGAGCCACCCTTCGACCTGAGCATCGCCTTCGGTTTTATAGAGCAGGTGCTCCACTTTCGGGAAGGCAATTCCCTCGACATGCTGGCGGTTGATCTGCGTGATCGGGCGTTCGTCACTGCCATCCAGGTTGGCGATATAGAGTTCGCTGGGGTTTTCAAGGGTATTTGATGTAAACAACATCCGTTTACCATCGCTGTCCTGAAAGGCTGTCGATCTTTCCCCGTCCACGAGCAATTGCCAATGAGGTTCACCTGTCAAAGCCACCGAATAAACATCAATTTTGCCATCGTGCTGGACATTCACCAGCGCAGTTTCCCCATTCAGAATCTTTCCGACACTGAAGTTAATGCCCCACTTCAAGTCTTTGGTACGGTTCTCAGGAGTGCCATTTTTGCGGTCAACCACCCACAGATCGACCTTGCTACCCATCGGTTTTGATCCCGTCGTAGCTGTGAAAAAAATCTTCTTTCCATCGGGAGACCAATTGGCATTCGCATTCCATGAGAGAACCCGGATGTTCCATATGAAAAATCCAGAGTCGAGTCCCACGATTTCATCAATCTGACCGTCCAGATTCACGACACGTAATTTCGCTGAGAAAAGTTCCGGGCGGTCAGGGTCATTACCAGCAAGGTAAAGAATCTCACGACCATCCGGCGACCAGCGCATACTATGGTTGATCTGCTCATCATTCGTGAGTTGCAGGGGTTCGCCCCCGCTGACGGGCTGGATATAGATATTCTGAACGGCTGCATCCAGATTCCCGATGCCATCGAAGCGATAGATAAAACGTGTAACCCGATATGGATTTTTAGGGTCTGGCTTTTCACCCTCCGGGCCAGCGGTAAATGCAATAGTTTGCCCATCCGGCGACCATACGGGCCTATGTCCTACCCCTTGCTTGAGCGCCGTCAGTTTGCGAGGCTCACCGCCATCAAGTGGCATGAGATAGATTTGTCGTTTGCCGTCCCGATCCGAAAGAAAGGCGATTTGCTTTCCGTCCGGCGACCATTCTGGTGAAGAATCCGTTTTGTAGCCATAGGTCAAACGACGGGTTTCGCCACTTTCCAGATTCACACGCCACAGAGAGGTCGAGATTTTCTCTTTTTCAATATCATTCTGGGTTAAGTCATAGACTGCCCACTTGCCATCCGGCGAAATCCGGGCGCTTCCTATAAATGCATAGCGAAGCTCATCGAGGGGTTCGAAGGGTCGTTTTTGAGTCGTTTCTGACATTTTTTCCTCTGGAGGGGTAAAAAATCCCGTAAAATGATTGCTTGTATCGCGCAATTCAGGGGTCATATAGAGAATAAATGTGTTTGTATGGGGCTGTC
>JALHNB010000009.1:86464-190071 GCA_022843745.1 Anaerolineae bacterium
AAGAATTGGTTTTGTAGGGGCAGGTCTGAGACCTGCCCCTACGGAAAAACAAGCCAAAATTTTGCTAAAACTTTTCGATATGGAACTTAACTCGCAGGCGGCGGAGGCTCACCCGGCGCATCACCGACAACACCCTCTACAAACCAATTCATCTGGTTGTAGATATATTCATCGTCAAATGCTACACGCCGTTTGAGTACCTCTTCGCCATTCTGGGCATTAAATGGCCCCTCAAAAACATCTCGATCCGTTTCGACAAAGCGCGAACGCCACTTCATCGGAGGCGCTTCGATAATTTGCGGAATCTGATCGTAGGTGTAGGGGGCGAGGTCGATAATGCCTTCGCCAAAGTTGACCAGAGCCGCTTCGCCCAGATAGGCTTCACCTTTCCATGAGCCATCCAACATGGCATTCACGCGCTGAAGATAGTACCAACCCCAATTCCAGACGATACTGGTCATGTTCTGTGTCGGTGCAAACTCGCGCATATCAAATCCGTAGCCGAACGCAGCCACGCCTTTTTCCTCTGCCACCTTCTGCACTTCCGGGCTGTAGACATGCTGAACGAGGACATCAGCGCCTTCGTCGATTAAATCTAGCGCGGCCTGACGTTCGGCCTCTGGATCATTCCATGAGCCAGTCCATTTGACATGTATGGAGACATTTTCATTGGTTCGAACAAGCAAGGTCGAAAGCGCAATGGCATTGATGTTGCGGATGACTTCAACGGTTGGTTCAGGCGCGATAATACCGACGATACCGCTGGTGGTTAGCTCACCGGTATACCCGCCCGCAACATAAAACATCTGGTACATACGCCCGTCATAAGTCGCGACATTGGTGGCAGTTTCGCTGCCCTGCGCTACTTCAAAGAACGTATCCGGGAAATCTGGTGCGACTTTCAGCACAGCATCGCTGAATTCAGGATCGGCGGCGAAAATGAGCTTGTTGCCAGCGGTGGCAAGATCGCGGAGTTTCTGTTCAGCTTGCTCGACGGTTACTTCTTCGACAAAGCTCGTTTCAACATCCGGCAGTTGGGCTGCAACATATTGCCGACCCAGTTCGTGGAGATGGCTTGCATTATAATCTGCCGCTTTTTCTTTATAGACAAACGCGACTTTATTGCCCGATGTGCCACCACCGCTGGTTTGGCTCTCGCCAGTTGAGGATGGCCCGCAGCTCGTGAGGAACAGGGAAAAAGCAACCAGAACAATGAGTAAAAACGATTGACCATTCAGCCTTTTCATCAAACATCTCCGTGATGACTTCATACGCTTACTGAGTTCCGTGCCCTAGCTTAATTCTGTGCTCAAATGAGCAGTATTCCGCATTCAAATGAGCCAGCCTGCTCAGGTCTTGTTCAAATAGGCCGCTGTCGCCAGACCCGCACAAGTTTGTACACCCACCAGACTGCGGATAGGCAGCGCCCGGTAGTTGAGTTCTGCCTCCAGCGTGCTTCCTTCTTCCTTCAGCCGAGCAGCAACGGCTTCATGAGCCTGCTGGATCGTCTGGTTGGTATTCCCACCTGCGATTTCGGCTTCCAACATGCGGACGAATAACCCCAGGTTAAGGAGTTTGTAAAATCGCGTTACATACAGACTGCTAAACAACTCTGCTTGTGAAGCAGGGCGTTTGGTTTCTTCCGCGCTCATCACCCATTGGCGATCCGCCTCACCATAGGTGTCCGACATCTTGAGGAAATCGGTGAGTGCGCGTCTGAATGGCGTATCCAGAGTGAGGTCATTGGCAACAACAGAGAGCTGATTCTTAATCCAGATATCGTGCTGCTTTTGGATGTCCATGCCCTGTAGGATGGCATCGCGGCGCGGCGTGGTGGTCAAGGTTTGATCGTTGACACGCGGCTCGTCAAAGTATGGCATCTCGACCACGAGGAAGAATGAGCCATACTTCTCGGCATATTGGGCGCTGGATGCGCTGAACCCCATGACTTTTGCCGGGTCAGGTACGCCAAAGCGTTCCAGATGATCGTACATGTCGGTACTCGCCAACATCCGATAGATCGCTGCCGCAAAAGGTGCAGCAACTGTCATTTCCGGTTCACCCATGTCCAGAGCAAGGCCAAACCACTCCGGTATGGTATGGAAAATATCGTAAAGTGGCTCACATGCCTGTGAAACATAATAGTAGACACCCCCAAACCCGGCGTTATGCAGCGAGTACATAAAGCGGGGTTTGATTTCATCTATGACCTTCATCAGTGTCCTGGTTTCAGGCAGCGGGTCATTAGAATGGAGCGTTTTATAGTCAATCGGAAATGTCCATTCAACCTGTTCATTGCCGGCTGGACGGTAGAAATTTGTCGCATAATTGGTAGGCGTGAAGGGGCCTTTGAACCATCCCTCATTCAGCCGCATCCCATCCGCGTCGATGGATTTGATAAAGTGCCAGGTATAACCGAGTTCCTGACGCAGGTTGTCGTCACTGCAAAGGCGTTGAGTCAGGTATTCGATGGTCATGCAGCCAATCGGCTCATTAGGGTGTGGGCCGCCAAATATGAAGGCATTTACAGGTCCACCGGCTATCGTCAAAAGTTCGATAGGATCACCACGCCGTGTCTCGCCAACCACTTTGAGGCTGGCAATGTCGGGGTATTGCTCGACAAGGCGGTGGCTCGAAGCCGTCATTTCGTCAATCGAGAGGAATGCCTGGTAATCTGGAATATCTGCCGCAATTTGTTGAAGATCCATGTTGATCCTGATTATTCTAAAATCTCAAATTCTATCCGACATAGCATGAAACAGCATCACGCCAGGCTCTCGCGAACCTGGCGATGATGCAATTTTGTGTTGAGAGCTAAAAAGCCTCTCGCTTACCTTTTATCGTTCGTCTTCGGCAATCCAGACATTGTGGTCTTCAGTGACCAAATTCAATGTCCATTCACCGCCGAAGAAGTCTTTCACATAGCTGCGTTTCACGGTGAAGATGTTAAAGAAGCCGTAGGAAGGATCCCAGTACAATTCCGCAATCCGCTTGGTCGCGTTTTGCAACTGTTCTTCACGGGCCGCTTCGTCCATCTCAACTGCCGCTTGCGCCAGCCACTCAAAAATCTGGTCGTCGGCATAGCCTAGCGGAGATGCGAATCCGCCTTCACCCCACAGAGAGTTCGTGCCGCCTTCACCGCACCAACCCGCTTCCTGGTAAATGCCCCATTCGCCGTTGTTACGGGTCGCGCTGAATGTGCCGAAATCCGTGATAACTGGCTCTATAGTCAGGCCGACGTTGGCTGCCGCATCGACCATCGCTGCCACATAATCCGGGAACGGCGCAGAGTTGCCGCTATACATTGGGATTACCATGTTTTCGCCTTCCCATTCACGGAGGCCATCACCATCGGTATCGACAATGCCGATTTCATCCAAAAGCTGCTTCGCGAGGTCGGGGTTGTAGGTATAGTAGGTGTCATAAAGATCTTCCACATAACCTGCGACACCCGGCCCGGCTGTACCGCCACCATGAACGTGTGTACTGCCGCGCAGCGCTGCATTAATGGCCTGACCGTCCTTCATAACAGCCATTACCTGACGGAATCTCACATCATCAAATGGCGCTTGATTCACTGAGAAGGTAATGCGTGTTTCAACCGGGCAGCCGAAATTGATAATCTGGAAACGGTCATCGCCATTGAAACGATCATAATCGTCGCCTGGGAGAACCGAACCCCACCAGTCAATATCACCAGCTTCCAGAGCGATCATCGCTGAGGAGACATCCGGCATGACCTTGACGACAACGCTGTCCAGGCATGGCTCGATGAAATAGTCTTCGTTTTTCGTCAGGACGACTTCTTCATCAGGGCTGTAGGAGACAAATTCAAACGGGCCAGAGCCAATCGGGTGCAGACCAAACTCATCACCGTAGAAATCAACCGCTTCCTTGGGGATGATGGGGGTCATCGTCAGACCGCGCGCTTTGTCATAGATGATCGCGTCAGGCGCATTCAATGTCAGCACGACGGTGTAATCATCGACAGCCTCAATCGACTCGAAAACCTGTCGCATGTCTGCCGGAAGCATCGAACCCGTATCCTCGACACTGCGCATCAGTGAGTAAACAACATCGCTGGCAACGACTTCACGGCTTTCGCCCTCTGCAAAAATCTCATTGCCGTCGTGCCACATCATGCCAGGTCGCAGATACCAGGTATAGACTGTGCCATCCTCAGAAATATCCCAGGATTCCGCCAGATCAGGTACAGGCTGGCCGGATTCGATGCGGAACAACATACTGAAAACATTGGTGATGACGTAGTACGACCAGTCGCTATTGGAAGTTAGCGGGTCGAATGGGATCATGCTGTCCACGCCAAAGGTGAATGTGCCGCCCATCTGGGGGCATGGCCCTTCATCCTGCGCCGCCAACGGGGCAACCGTAATACCTAACAGCAAAATCAACACAGAAAACAACAACACATGCACACGCTTCATGCTTTACCCCTTTATACTCTCATGATGCTGATTAAGGCGTTTATAAACTATGGTTTTCGCACCCTCATCCTGTGTGTGTCTTTATAGGCAATCCCTTTCCTTTATATCGGTGTTACAAGAAACGTGTTTGAGGTGGTTGACAGCGATTACTTGGTCCAACACACTTGAGGTTTCGCTACCCACTTATTGGCGCAGCGTGGGATCAAGAGCATCACGTAACGCATCACCAATAAAATTGATGGCGAGCACCGTGATCATGATTGCGATCCCAGGAGCAATTGACATGACAGGTAAAGTACGCATAAATTCCTTCGCGCTGCTCAACATAGCGCCCCACTCGGCAGTGGGAGGTTGAGCGCCCAGCCCCAGATAGCTGAGAGCAGCGGAAGCCAGAATTGCCTCGGCAACGCTAAATGAAGCCTGCACGACGACGACACCGAGAACATTGGGGATGAGATGGCGAAAAATGATTGATCTGTTCGATGCGCCAAGCGCACGTGCAGCAACCACAAAATCCGCTTCACGTAACGACAGCACCATGCCGCGCACCAGACGGGTGTACCATATCCAGGTAACGCCGCCTAAGATAAGCATCATATTTAACAAACCAGGACCAACAACCGACACCATCGCAATTGCCAGAACAATAAACGGAAAGGCCATCAGAATATCGACGATCCGCATAATGATCTGATCGCTGATCCCACCATAGAAACCTGCAATCGCACCCAAAGGTACGCCAATCGTCATAGCGATGGCGACCACGCCCACGCCAATCAGCAGGGAAATCTGCGTTCCATAGATCATGCGGCTGAGCACATCCCGGCCCAGCTCATCCTCCCCCAACAAATGTTCGGCTGAGGGTGGTTTTTTCACGCTCGAATAATTCGTCTCATAGGGGTTGTAGGGCGAGATTATCGGCGCGAAAATGGCAATCAGCGTCAGCAGTAGCAGGGTAATAGCCCCCAGGATAGCCAGTCTGTTCTTCTTGATCTGCCGCCAGGTAATGCTGGTCAACGATGTAGAATTGCTCTTTGCAACTTTTTCTTTGCCAACATTCAGTTTGATGACTTTTTCGGCCATAGATGTCCTCTTATTGAAGCCGGATACGCGGGTCGATGATCGAATATAAAATGTCCGTTATGAGGCTGATAATGATCACAATTGCTGAAAATATCAGTACCGCACCCGTCACGACTTGATAATCCCGTCGAAAGACAGAATTTACGGTTAATCGACCAATACCCGGCCAACCAAAGACAGTTTCAATGACGACGACACCACCCAACAGGTTCGCAAATTGGCCTGTGATGACCGTCAAAATCGGGATTAAGGCATTTGGCAGTTCATGTCTTAAGATCACAAATTGGTTTCTTAAGCCTTTCGCGTGGGCAGTGCGTACATAATCCTTGTTCAACACTTCTAACATGCTGGAACGCACCATCCGCGTCACCAATCCCAGCAGAACCATACTGAGGGTTACAGAAGGGAGTATCAGCGATTTGATGTAATCAATGGTCGTTTTTCCCTGCCCCACTGTCGGCAGCCATCCCAGTGTCAGGCTGAACAGCAGCATCAGCATAATGCCAAACCAGAAAGCTGGCATCGACACGCCAATCAACGCAGTGGTCATCGCTACTGTATCAATCCATGTACCGCGTTTCAAAGCCGAAATAATGCCGATTGGTAGTGAAAGCAGGATGACGATGAACATGGAACTTGCGGTGAGCATCAAGGTATCGGGGAGTCTTTCCGCGATTTCGTAACTGACCGGGGCGCGTGTTGCGATTGACATGCCCATATCACCCCTGAACAGATTGCCAATGTAGCGCACATACTGCACAATCAAAGGATCATTTAGCCCCAGCGATTCTGCGATACGATCTCTTTCTTCCGGCGTAAGCTGTCGGGACTGCTCACCTGCGATCACCGATATAGGATCGCCAGGAATGGCGTGGATCAATATGAAAGTGAGAGTCATGACCCCGAAAACGATAGGGATCAGCAAAATCAACCTGCGAATGATAAATGTCTTCACGCAGAAACTCCCTAAAATTCATGACGACGTTGAATATACCGCAGATTATTCCAGATCGCAGGTCAATATCACTAATTGACAAAATTGATCTTGGTGCATATCCGACATTCGAAAAATTATAATGTGTTCAGCGCGTATGGAATTGGGTTGATTGTTACATGTTTGAAGGTGACAAATTGTTCAAGATTTACCAATCAACTAACTCAGGTTTTGGATAATTAAATAAAAATGTAATTGTTTTGTGCATTTTCAACACTGAGCATCGGCTTTAGCTGCTTTCATCGGAAATAAAATGATGCCCTTAAGGACATCATTGTTCACTGCTGCGCACCTTCCGCTCATATTGAATTACCTTGATCGGACGACCTCCAGCAATCGCCGCAGTACAATTTCTTCCTGACCGGGTTCGAGCGTCATAGGGTTCAGATAAATCTCCGTCTCCCCACCTGTCAAAACTCTGATGGCTGGATTACCGTTCTCCAGATCGCGCACAATGTCGTCGCGTGTCATCCCCAGCACATCGGCATCGACAGTGACGAGGCAGCGAGCCAGCGGTTGTCCGGCTTCATTGGGAAAATCACGCTGTGTCGATAATCCGTCAATGTCGTTCAAAGCTTCGTTCCAGCAGACTACAGCCGACTCACAATAGCGTTCACGCGCTTCATGGTCGAGTGTCAGATAGCGCTCGACAGCCGTCAGCAAGCCTACCATTTCTTCCTTGCCAACCTTCATCGGGCGGCCAATCGCCGGGTTCGGATTCGCATTGCTTCGGCAAGCTTCAATCAAATCTTTTCGTCCTAAAATCAGACCGCTGGACTGCGGACCGCGTAAATCTTTGCCCCCACTGAAAACGGCTAAATCCACACCCATTTCTGTAAATTTCCACAAATTGCTGACGGGTGGAAGCTGCGCGGCGGCATCGACAACTACAGGGATGCCATGACTTTTGGCGATTTCGATCACTTCGGGCAGCGGCACATCGCCAGGGGTGGTCATCGCGCCCTGGAACCAGAAAATCGCCGCCGTGCGATCCGAAATCGCCTTCAGCAGATCATCGCGAGTTGTCCCGTTTGCATCGCCGATTTCAACCACCATCACGCCCACCTGCCGCACTGCATAATCATAACCGTTGCGCTGGGTCTTGTGGATGATGACCTCATTTTTCAGGCCATCGAGATTGGGAAAACGATTGACCAGCTCTGGGTTATTCCCGGCAATGCACACGGCTGTCGCCAGCACCAACCCCGCCGCCGCGCCGGAAGTCACGTATGCGGCCTCGTTATGCGTCAAGGCCGCAATTCGCTCCCCTACCCTGCACTGCAACTCCTGCAAATCGACAAAGTGCTGCGATGCCTCAACCATCGCTTCCACAACTTCCGGTGGCATGATCGACCCACCCAGCTTTGTAAGCGTCGCGGAGGCATTAATCAGGGGTTTAACGCCCAGCGATTCATAAATAGACATACTCTGACTCCTCTATTTCACTGACTCTAGGGAACGATCCAATATTCCGGCGGCGCATCTGTCCACATGGGTTTGCTCAACCCTTCACGATCATAAACAACTGCGCCAGCGCGAACCGTCAATGCACATGTCAGCTTTTTGTCGCCCATATATTTCGCTCTGCCGCAATCGACGTAACCGAATGAGCCTTCGTGCAGTTCCAGCACGGCAATGTCGGCTTCCGCGCCGACACTGAGCGTCCCAAGTTCTGGATGCCCAATTTCCCTCGCTGGTGTCACCGTCGAGCGATAGATAAGCTCTGCCAGCGGCATCCCCATGCTCAAAAATTTCGACATGGTGGTAATCATGTCAATCACCGGGCCATTGACGTTGCTGATATGCAAATCGGTGCTGATCGAATCCGGGCCAAAGCCATTTTCCATCATCGGCAGCGCCTGACGAAACCAGAAACTCCCTGCGCCATGTCCCACATCGAAAATGATGCCCCGATCACGCGCCTCAAACATGAATTTTTGCGGCTTGTTATTCTCGTCCAAAATCGGGAACTGCTGCGCATAGACGTGTGTGTGAATATCACCTGGTTGCATTTTCTTCAGCAGTTCGGGGTACGTGCGTTCGGGACGCGGCCAGAAATCGACCATCAGCGGCTTCTTGCAGATGGCGGATGCCTCAAGCGCCCGGTCAACCGCGCCCCAGGGTGGATGCGCATCATCCCACGGTGTATGTGTCCAATAGTGCGCGGTTTTGATGCCCACACAAATTTCGGGATAGGCCAGCACAATTGAGGCCGCGAGTTCGGGATCCATCTCGTCCATATCCTGCTCAAAGTCGCCGAGCATCCCGGTTTTCACGATGTTGATGAAAGCGAAAATTCGCGTTTTCGCGGTATCAATCACTGTGCGTTTGAAATGCAAAAAGTGCTTCGCGCCAGCCGTGCCTGTATCCACGACAGTGGTCACACCGGAACGGAACGAGTGATGATCGGCGACGACGCTCAAGCCTTCCGGCTCGCGGGTGTGATAAGCGTGCATATGGATGTCGATCAGCCCTGGTGTGACATAATTGCCGGAAGCATCAATCACGCGCGCTGCGGAGTCGGCTGGAATATCGGGCGCAACCTGGGCGATTTTTTTGGCGGTGACAGCCACATCCATTTTTTGGTCGATATTGTTGGCGGGGTCAATGACGTGACCACCCTTGATGAGATAATCATATTGTTGCGACATGAGGATACTCTTTCATTTGTTCAGCCATTTCTGATTGAAGCTACTTTTTCATTCGTGCAGCGATTTCTGATACAACGCCGTCCCGTAAAATTCATAAGACGCTGCTTGATCGGGTACATCAACGACGTGAACCGTGAATCGGGCTGGAAGGCCGTTACCGGGACAGTGTTCCTTGAAGTAATTACGATAAGCGCGAGCATAAGCCTGCCGCAGACGCTCCTGCTCTTTGGCATAGCCCACCGGATCAACCAGCGGGTTTGGCGATTTCGGCTGGCAGCCAAACGCATGAATCTCGATAAAATCGACATCGGCGATTGTCTTGCATATCCCGGCTTCCTGCATCCATGTTTCCCAGCACTTAAAAACCAGCGGAATCTCGACATCCGGGTCCATAAACGCCAGTTCATCAAGTTTCAGGATGCCCTTAGCCGAATAACCGCCTGTTAAGCCGGAGAGGTAAATTTTCAAATCTCCGTCCGGCTGCGTTTCGACCACCATATTGGAAAGTACCGGATCATCGCCTTCATAGTAATAGGTCAGCTTGCCGCGTTTCTTGACATTAAAAGCCATATGTCCCTCGCCTGATTTTGACTCTAAATGTCATCGTTTCTCCTTACGCCGGATTGATGATGATTTTGTTACGATCCGGCTGTCCCATCACCTCGACGGCCTCGGCGATCTTTTCTAACGGGAAGCAGTGCGAAATAATGCGCTCGGTGTTGACCAGCCCGGATTCCATCAGCCGAATCGATTGCGTCATTGCCAGCGGATTCGTGCCAAAGCTGGCATCCATGCGCCCTTCTAAAAAGTGAGTCAGCCCACCTTCCAATTCGAATGTTTCCGGCGTGGTGATGCCAAAAAGATTCCAGCGAGTTCCGCGCCGCCGCAGCGCGACCATCAGCTTTACAGCTTCGATTGGCCCGGCAGCCTCAACGATCACATCCGGCCCATCAGGGATAATCTCGTAGACACGTTTTACGGCATCTTCTTTTACCGGATTCACGACATGAGTCGCTCCTAGCGCCAATGCCTGCCGACCTGCATATTCGCTGGTGTCGATGGCGATGAGCCGAGCCGCACCCGCCGCCTTCGCGACCATCATACACAGCAGGCCGATGCTGCCTACGCCGATCACGACCACATCTTCAGCCAGCATCATCTCGCTGTATTGGATAACGCCTTTCCACGCGCCGGAAAGTGGCTCGGTGAGGCAAGCCGCATTGAACGACAGATTTTTAGGCTTGTGGTAGAGGCAGCTATCCAGCGTCACCATGTATTCGGCGAATGCACCGGGGCGAACATCAACCGGGCCGTCGCCGCCTGTCGTAAAAGCCGTCGTGCAGTATTGATGCCTCCCGCTGCGGCAGTATTTACAATGACCGCAAAAACCCGATGGCTGAACAATGACTTCATCACCCTCTTTGAAATTGGTCACGCCTGGGCCAATAGCAGCGACGATTCCACTGGGCTCATGACCGGGGATGAACGGGAAATTCACATTGCGACGAATGCCCCGGATCGCTTTGTAATCCGTCGCGCAAAATCCGCAGGATTTGATCTGCACCAACACCTGCCCGAATTCACCTGGCACAGGGCGCGGCACTTCTTCGACTCTCAGGTCGTTGAAATCATGAAGTACAGCCGCCAACATATTTGCGGTCATGATTTGCCCCTAAACGCTAAAGTTCTTGAACTGCGGGAGATATTGACGATTTTGCTCAAATAGCTGGTTCACCATCTGCCGAGTCTCCGCGAGCGAAAGCATCGCCGCTGTCAACGGGTCATGCGCGATAGCCTGGAAAATGAGGCGCGGGTTGCCCGTTAGAGAGCCTTCAACCGCCAGTTCCTCGACCTGCGAACTCAGATTGGTGAGAATCGCGACCTGGGGCGGCAGCGAACCGACACGAACAGGGCTAAATCCCTTTTTGCTGGCCCAGACAGGCACTTCGACGCAGGCGTTTGCCGGGAGGTTATCAATCAAGCCATTATTGGGTACATTGCCGTAGAATTCGAAAGGTTCGCCACCCAGCAGGCCATTGATGATATAGGAGGCATATTCATGACCGCGTTCCAGCGAAAATTCTTCGGCCATCCACTTGTTCATATCCTCGCGCCAGGTTGATTCGCGCTCCTGATAGCGCTTCACAATATAGGCGTACTCACCCGGATTCCAGCCTGTGCCGTGCGTGCAATATTTTTCGATCAGATCGGGGCGCTTGCGGAACCACCAGTTATATTCGGAGTTGTGACCGCTGGATTCGGTAATATAGTAATCGAGATTGAGGAACATCTCGTTACGGACGATTTCTTCGTTATAGACTTCTTCTCTTTCCATTGCTTTCCGAAGCAGCGGGTAGGCATCCTCACCCTTCCATTCATATTTCAGATACCACGCCATGTGATTGATCCCGGCGCAGGTATAAGTTATATCGGACATCTCAGCGCCAATCCAGCGTGCCAGCATTTCGGCTGTTCCCTGGACGCTGTGGCACAAGCCCGTCATCTTGATCTTGCTTTCGTGGGTTATTCCCCGGCACAGCATTGCCATTGGATTGGTGTAATTCAGCAGCGTAGCATCCGGGCAATAGCGTTCAATATCATGCACGATATCCAGCATAATCGGCAGTGTACGTAGGAAACGGAAAATTCCCGACGGCCCGCGACTGTCGCCGATGTTGGTATCAATGCCGTACTGCTTCGGGATTTCAACGTCATGACGGAAAATATCGACCCCATAGGCGTTAATCGTGATGATGACAATATCAGCGCCATTCAACGCTTCAGCACGATTCTGTGTGGCCTCGACTTTCGCTGGGTAATTGCCGCGATCCACAATAGTTTGCACGGATTTCCGGGCATATTCCAGACGCTCAGGATCGGTATCAACCAGAGCCAGGGTCGCATCGGTGAGCAGGGGGAAAGTCAAAATATCGCGCGTCAGGCCACGTGTAAACCCCACGCTGCCCGCGCCGATAAAGGTTATCTTGGTCATCTAACTTGCTCCTTGTTGAAAATTCGCAACATAAATTTGGGCGGATAAAGACATTTATAGGCGAAATCTATTTTGTGATTCTTTGGTTCTGTGGTTAGTTATATCTTATGTGATAAGTCCAAGCGACTCGTTTGGCATATCCAAGTTGGATTTCAAGGGTAGATCGTCAAAATCGTTTCATCGTAACTGCGCAAATAGTTTAATTTCAAACGTAGCGCTTGACATTTGCCTTTTGTGAACCATAATGAACCTATAAAAAAGTTAAAAGGCAAGTATTCCGTGCTTCTCACCATTACGACGACTCATCAACCGGCAACCGATCTCGGCTATCTGCTCCACAAGCACCCGGCGCGTGTGCAGGTGTTCACGTTGGCCTTTGGACAAGCGCACGTTTTTTACCCGGAAGCCAATGACGAACGCTGTACCACTGCCCTGCTGCTGGAAATCAGTCCTGTTGGGTTGGTGCGCGGTGGTGGGATCACGCTGAACGAATATGTCAATGATCGCCCCTACACGGCTTCATCATTTCTGAGTGTCGCGCTGTCGCAGGTTTTCCGTTCGGCGATGTCCGGCATCTGCAAAGACCGTCCCGAATTGGCGGACACGCCGATCCCGTTGGAAGCGAAAATTACTGCCCTGCCCTCGCGCGGTGGTGAGATACTTTTGCATCGTCTGTTTGAGCCGCTGGGCTATACGCTGACTGCCGAGCGCTATCCACTGGATTCCGCTTTTCCGGCTTGGGGCGAGAGCGCTTACTTTACGGTCACGTTAACGGCTACCAAGCGTTTACAAGACTTGCTTTCGCATCTCTACGTCCTCATTCCGGTGCTGGATAACGACAAGCACTACTATGTCGGCAGCGATGAGGTCGAAAAATTGCTGCGTCATGGCGAAGGTTGGCTCAAAGAACATCCTGAAATCGAACTGATTACGGCGCGTTATCTCAAATATCAGCACAGTCTGAAGCGGGAAGCGCTGGCGCAGCTCGTCGATGTCGAAACGCCTGACGCAGAAGAAACAGTCGCGAAGCATGACGCGGAAGAGATCGCTATCGAGGACAAAATCAGCTTGCATCAGCAGCGATTGGGCGCGGTGTTGGCTACCCTCAAAAATATCGGTGCGCGTCGGGTAATCGACCTGGGTTGCGGTGAAGGTCGACTGTTATCGCTCCTGCTCAAAGAGCCGCAGTTCGCCGAAATATTGGGCATGGATGTTTCGCATCGTGCGCTGGAAATGGCGACGGACAAGCTGCGTCTGAATCAACTGCCACCCAAGCAGCGCGAACGCATTAATTTGATTCACGGCTCACTGATGTACCGTGACTCGCGCCTGAGTGGGTATGACGCGGCGGCGATAGTCGAAGTAGTTGAGCATCTCGACCCACCGCGTTTAGCAGCTTTCGAACGTGTCGTCTTTGAGTTCGCCCGTCCGCACACGGTCATCATGACCACGCCGAACGCGGAATACAACGTGAAATGGGAATCACTGCCCGCCGGAAAATTCCGCCACAAGGATCATCGTTTCGAGTGGACTCGCGCAGAATTTCAGACCTGGGCACAGGGCATCGCGGAACGATTCGGCTACAACGTGCGCTTCTTGCCCATTGGCGAGGAAGATGCAGTCGTGGGAGCGCCGAGTCAGATGGGCGTATTTGTGTTGGGAGGCATAAATGGTTGAAATGACAGATGAGCAAAGACAGGTATTCTTTCAGAATTGGTATAATCAGTGGATACAACCCGAATTAGATAGAAGATTCGGCGAAACTGGCGTACCAACAAATTTTAGGATTTACGAGTGTCTTATTCTGCTCCCAAAAGGCCAACCCCATATAATACAATTCAATGATGAGGTTGGTTGGCATCTGGAAAGTATAGAGCTTGCGGCAGGAAAGACACTTATTGACATAGGGATCGAAGGTTTTATCCAGATATATGATATTTTAAGAATTGGTAATGTTCTACCACCTAAAGTTAACGGCACCCGTGTTGCCTTTATGTTCTTATATTGGGATGGGTTTGAGTCTCAGCTATTTATAGATTTTATCCCTAACCAGCCGGATTTTGACCCTGACGATGAACGCTTTAAATTTGACGATAGGGTAATAGCACACCATTTACAAAATAAACTTATCGAAAGAGTGGTAAAGTGGGCAAAAATCCATCAGCCGAAGTTGCATGAGGTAGGTTTGTGGACTGCTACACCATTACTACTCTACCCATTGTCCAAAATAGTCGAGCGTGTTGATGCGGGCAAACTCGACGAAGCAAGAAAAGTATTGGTTACTCACTGTAATGGTGATTTCATATCTAAAAATCTTGTACAAACATGGAAGCCCATTAAAGCCTTCAAAGAGCGCTTTCAAATCTTTGACGATGCATTATTTCTGCACAAGAGCCAAAGATATCATGGAAGCATATCTATGCTAATTGGGCAGATTGAAGGTGTCATTACTGATTGGTTACACGAAATAATGCCTCCCTCAGATGTAAAATGGAAAACAAAATCAAAAATTGAGCAATTTCGAGATGCCTTAAAGGATATCCATCAATTCGAATACGCTTACAGGGAGGCCTTAGAGTCAACTGTTGAGTTCTTACGTGAGGGGGAACAGGGTGCAAAACCATTTCAAGAATTTAAAAATTGGCTCGACAAGGTTGATCCGAATTTTCCAGCTAGGCACGCTTTAGCACATGGGAAATATATTCCTGATTTATACACTGAAGAAAACTCTATCAAGCTATTCCTGTTGTTAGACACAATCTGTCAATTTATGATGTTCTACGAGGTTCGTGTACTAAACAAGAACTTAGAACAGAATAAGGAGAATGGTGAAACATGACCCAAATCACCATTCCCGATTTCGCGCTGGTCGTCCTCGTCGGCGCGTCCGGCAGCGGAAAATCTACTTTTGCGCGGACACACTTCCTGCCAACCGAAGTCATTTCTTCGGATTTTTGTCGTGGGCTGGTTTCCGACGATGAAAATGACCAGGCGGCAACACAGGATGCCTTCGATGTCCTGCACACAATCACCGCCAAGCGCCTGAATCGCATGAAATTAACCGTCATTGACGCGACCAACGTGCAGCAGGAAGCGCGCAAGCATCTCATCAAACTGGCGCGGGAATATCATGCCCTGCCCGTCACGATTGTGCTCGACATCCCGGATCGTGTTTGCTTCGAGCGCAACCAGCAGCGACCAGATCGCAATTTTGGGATGCACGTTATCCAGCGCCAGCGGCGTGATCTGAAAAATTCGCTGCGTTCGCTGGAGCGTGAAGGCTTTCGCCACGTGTTTATCCTGAAAGGCGAAGAAGAAGTCGCGGCTGTCCAATTAGAACGTGAGCCGCTGTGGAATAACCGCAAAACCGATCACGGCCCATTCGACATCATCGGCGATGTGCATGGCTGCTACGACGAATTGATCTCACTTTTGAGTGAACTCGGTTATCAGATTGAGAACGATCAGGTCACGCCACCGTCAGGACGCAAAGCACTTTTTCTGGGCGATCTGGTGGATCGTGGGCCAAAAACGCCCCAGGTTTTGAAGCTGGTCATGAGCATGGTCGAGGCAGGAACGGCGTTGTGCATCCCCGGCAATCATGACAACAAACTGATGCGGGCACTGCGCGGGCGCAAAGTGCAGGTCACACATGGGCTGGCTGAATCGCTGGCGCAGTTGGAGGCCGAGCTGCCAGGGTTCAAAACGCAGGTCGCGGATTTCATCGACTCGCTGGTCAGCCATTATGTGCTGGATGATGGGAAATTAGTCGTCGCCCACGCCGGAATGAAGGAAAGCATGGCTGGACGCGCGTCTGGTGCAGTCCGCGAATTCGCGCTCTATGGCGAGACGACGGGCGAAACCGACGAGTTCGGCCTGCCTATTCGTTATAACTGGGCGGCGGAGTATCGCGGCACAGCGACAGTGGTTTATGGGCATACGCCGATTCCCGAACCTGAATGGCTGAATCGAACCATCAATATTGATACAGGCTGTGTATTTGGCGGTGCGTTAACGGCGCTGCGTTACCCGGAAAAAGAACTGGTTTCCGTCCCTGCGCTGCACACTTACGCCGAGCCGATGCGCCAATTTTTGCCGCCGGAAGATCGTGCGCCAGGGCTGACCAGCCAGCAGCAGCATGACGATGTACTCGATATTGCCGATGTTATCGGCAAGCGGCTGGTCGATACGCGCCTGATGAAAAATATCATCGTGCGCGAAGAAAATGCCATTGCCGCATTGGAGGTCATGAGCCGTTTCGCGGTCAATCCAAAGTGGCTCATCTATCTCCCGCCTACCATGTCGCCTGCCGAAACCAGCAAGCTGCCCGATCTGCTCGAACATCCGGCAGAGGCATTCGCGTACTATCGTGAAAACGGTGTGCCAAACGTGATCTGCGAGGAAAAGCACATGGGGTCGCGTGCGATTGTGATCGTCTGTCGCGACGAGGATGCAGTGCGGGCGCGTTTTGGCGTTATCGGCGAGGGAATCGGCACAGTCTATACGCGTACCGGACGGCCATTTTTCAACGACAAAGCGCTCGAAGCGGCCTTCCTCTTGCACATCCGCGATTCCGTGACCCGCGCTGATTTGTGGGGCGAATTTGAAACCGATTGGCTGGCGCTGGATTGCGAGCTGATGCCCTGGTCAGCCAAAGCGCAGGAACTTCTGCAAACGCAGTATGCGGCTGTCGGCGCGGCAGGCAGCGGCGCGATGCACGAAGCGTTGGCGGTGCTGGAACAAACCACGACTCATAACAGCGAAATACACGCGCTGCGTGAACGCTATCAATCGCGCGCGGGGTTACTGCAACAATATATTGAAGCCTATCGCCGCTACTGCTGGGAAGTTCATTCGCTGGATGATCTTCGCCTCGCCCCTTTTCACCTCCTGGCTACCGAGGGCAAGACGCACGTCGATAAAACGCATCTCTGGCACATGGAAACGCTGGCAAAGCTCGTGACTCCCGGCGACAACCGCCTATTCGCGACAAATTACAAAATGGTCGATGTGACCGATATGGAAAGCCAGGCCGCAGGTATCCATTGGTGGGCGGAACTCACTGAAAGCGGCGGCGAAGGCATGGTCGTCAAGCCACTGGATTTTATCGCCAGTGGACGGCGTGGCGTACTCCAACCTGCTATCAAGGTACGTGGACGCGAATATCTGCGCATCATCTATGGCCCGGAATATTCTGCGCCGGATCAGATCGCCCAACTACGCTCACGCGGGCTCCGTGCCAAGCGATCCCTGGCGCTGCGGGAGTTCGCGTTGGGCATCGAGGGATTGGAGCGATTCGCTCGTCACGAACCACTCCGCCGCGTCCACGAGTGCGTTTTTGGCGTACTCGCGCTGGAAAGTGAGCCTGTCGATCCAAGACTGTAGCTACGGCGCACGAACCTGGAAGCGCACGATTTCGCTCCAGGGTGTCCATGTGCCGTCACCCAATTTAGCGCGGACTCGCCAGTAGTGGATTCGATTTGCAAGACCTAGCGTGGTCACGCTCAGCGTTCCCGCGCCAACCGTTGTCTCATATTCTCGCGGGGCTGCAAAACTGATCGTGTTGTCCACCTGGACTTCATACTGTGTTGCGCCGCTGATACGTCCCCAACTTAACACAACCGTGTCCGTTGTGCCGTAGTAACCAGGGACAGGAGCAGCATCGGCAGCCGATTCAACCGTGAAGCTGAAAGGTGCGCTCCATGCCGAGTAATTTCCCGCTTCATCCACAGCCCGTACTATCCAGCTATATGCGCCGATAAACAACTGCACCGATGGCTTAAAACTCGCCTGACTCACCGATCCGCTAACCGTGCTTGGCGGATTTGTGCCTGTGATCGTGACTTCGTAGCGTGTAGCGCCTGTTGAGGCCTGCCAGGTAAATGTTGGCTGTGTAACGGTTATTGAGGTTGTATCTCCTGGCGACACCAGAACAGGTACAGGCGGTGACTGCGTATCAATCGTAACGTTACGTACCGCGCTCCAGGAGCCGTTGCCTTCGCTGTTGACTCCACGTACACGCCAATAATACTTAGCATCTCCAAGTGCAGCAGGTGTGTAAGTTGTTCCCGCCTGGTCAGAAGTGCGCTCCGGGCTGGAAAAATTCGAGTTGTTATCAATCTCGATTCGATAGGTTTCAGCATCAGCCACACTATTCCACTGAAATTGTGGTGTCGTGTCGTTGAGAAAGCTGTCATTTGCGGGTGAAACCAACGTAGGAGCGCTTCGTGGGCCGGGAGACATTGCCGCGCTCAACGTCGCACATGGCAGGCATTGATTATTGGTGCGGATAATCGCAAAGCCTGCCAGCGGATTGCTGCTGGTAAAAGTCGCGTTGACATTCCAAACGATCATCAAACGGACAACGCCACCATTGCGGGATAATGTCGCGGCCATTCCCTGCCATTCTGCCTGCTCCTGTGCAGACGTATTTTGCGCCCACTCCATTCCCGGCGGCAGCGTACCCAAACCATCCGGCGACAGATAGCCTAGTTCAGTAAAACACAGCGGCTTGTTGGGAAAAACAGTCCGATAGGTGCTGACCATCGTTGGGTAGTAGCGGGTGTAATGACTGCTGTTACCGCGGGGGTCGCCACTGGAGGCTGTCGGCGGAAGCACACCCTCATTATAGTGTAAGCCGGTGCAGTCAAAATAGGATGCCGCACCCGCTGCCGCCATCTGTTCGATAAATTTTTTGTCGTCACAGCCGTTCGCGGCACATCCACCGCCAAAGTAGCCCGTTGGCGATGGCGCTCCACTGATGACCATCACATTGGCGTTCGCGGCTTTGATAGCAGGATAAGCCTTCTTCAACATATTTGTGTAGTTTGTCCCGCTAATCATCCCTGCGGGCCACTCTACATCAATATTCGGCTCGTTCCAGATTTCAATCGCATCCGGGTTCAATCTGGCTACCGATGCGACAAAATTGGCGTAATTCTGATAATATTGCGTGGGGTTGGCTGCAAGTTGGCTTTTGACCCCTTTGATACTTAACAAAACTTTGAATCCGTGATTCCGCGCGTGGGTGATGATATTTTGCGCGTCGGCGGTTGAACCTCCCTGGGTGTAGGTGATCTGCATTTTCATCCACGTCATTCTCGCGGATTGCATTTTATCGGGGAATGAAAAGTTGAGAATCTGCCCACCTAGTTCAAACTGGATACTGGCCTGCGCATTCAAATTCGAGTAGTTTCCCGAAAACGTTACAAACAATAGAAGTACAATCAGGTGCTTAGATAACCATCGCATCAACAATATTCTCTCTGGCTAACGATAAATTGGAGTTTTGAGCCATCACAAACCGCAAATCAGGGCTTATGACCGTGCTCGAAAGGACTGGAATAGGCTGGCAATTCCAGATTAAGCAGTGTAACAACGAGGTCAGCTATGATATTGAAGACCTACCTGAATTGTAGAATCATATCCATAGTCCGACTCGTTAAGGTTCATAAAGTCACGTGAAATGTAACAAGTTGAGCCGATAGATGATATAGGCAAATGTTCCTATGCTGTGTTCGCACAGTTCTGTGGGAGATCAGAACACTCCTGTTCGCTATCAGAACACCGACATGGGGAATCAGAACACTCGCGCGTCATTTTTAAGGATTGACGAACATCTCACCTGTGGCTAGAATGCTCAATGAGGTTTTGAAGTACGCATCTGCGTCTCCAACTCACATTTTTTTAGATAAGCAAACAGATTAGGGCCTGATTTCGGGCATTTTTCTGATTCTGGTCAAGGAGTTAGTTCTGTGGCTGATTATGTTATTGAAGCGCAGCCGCGTGCTGTGGTCGGCAAAAAGGTAGGCCAACTTCGCACACAGGGAATCGTCCCGATTGTCGTTTACGGCCCTCGCGTTGAACCTGTGAATTTGCAAGTTCCCTACCGCCCTCTGGAAGTCGCGCTGATGAAGGCAGGCGGTACGAGCTTGATTGACATCACCAGCGATGGCAAGACACACACTGTTTTGGCGCGTGAAGTTCAGCGTGACGTGCTGCGCGGCAAAATCCTTCATGTCGATTTCTTCGCAGTCGATATGAGCGCCAAGATTCGCATTGATGTGTTCATTCACCTCACTGGCGAAAGCCCGGCAGTCGCTGCCAGCAAGGGTATCCTCGTTCAGGGTGCAACCAACCTGACGATTGAAACCCTGCCAAGCAATCTGCGCCAGCAAATCAGCGTAGATATTTCCGGCCTGGCCGAAATTGGCGACGCTATTCATGCCCGCGATCTGAATCTGGGCGATGACATCACGATCATCAATGACCCAGAGGAATTGATCGTCCGCATCAGCCAGACCTCGGCGGCACGTTCTGAAGAAGAAGAAGCTGCCGACGCAGCTACAGCCGCAGAACCCGAGGTTATCGGCAGAGGCAAGAAAGACGAAGAAGAGGACTAGTCGTCCCCTTCAAAATACCGAATATCAGCAGAGGGACACCGTTTGGTATCCCTCTGTTTTTTTATGCCAGTTCGACGGCCTCGTCCGGCACATTACCATTGCTGGCAACGGCATTATCTTCACTGGTATCCATAATCGCGATGCCAACGACAGCATCCTCGTCTGTGAGGTTCATCAGCGTGACACCCTGGGTGCTGCGTCCGGTTTCACGGAACTCATTAAGCTGCGTCCGCAAAACAACGCCATCCCGCGTAATCAGCATTACCCCATCGCTATCGTTCACACAGCGCATATCGACAATCGGGCCGGTCTTTTCGTTACGTGCCAGAGTGCGCACGCCAATTCCAAAACGCCCTTTGGTGGCATATTCATTGAGGGGTGTTTTCTTGCCATGACCCTTGCTGGTCACGACGAGCAGATGAGTATCTTCGGTCTCAACCACATCCATCCCGGCGACAACATCGTCAACTTGCAGGCGGATAGCGTTCACGCCCCCCGCCGGACGACCCATGACGCGCACTTCGTCCTCATGGAAACGGACACATTGCCCGGACTCCGTGACGATAATCACATCCTGATTGCCAGCGGTATATTTGACCCAATTCAAGGTATCGCCTTCGTCCAGGCCAATCGCGATCAACCCGCTTGGGCGAACCTCGGCAAACTGGTCGAGATGGACGCGCTTGATCCGTCCCCAGCGCGTGACCATGACGAAATAACCTTCTATGCCGTCAAATTTCTCAACCGGGACAACAGCCGTAATATATTCATCGGAGTCCATATTCAGCACGGTATGAATGATCGTGCCTTTGCCGTTGCGCGAAGTTTCGGGGATATTAAATGCACGATCCGCGTAAACTTTGCCCTTATCGCTGAAAAACAGGAGATAATCGAGGCTGCTGCACGCGAAAAGATCGGTCAGCACATCCTCTTCTTTGGTCGTCATGCCGATCACGCCTTTACCGCCACGCCGCTGCGCACGATAAGCGTTGGAAGGCACACGCTTGATATAGCCATGACTGGTCAGCGAAATAACCACTTCTTCCTCGCGTACCAGATCAGCATCATTGAATTCCGTGTTGACACCATAAATGATATTGGTGCGGCGTTCGTCGCCAAACTTCTCAGACAGATCATTGATATCGCTGCGGATAAGCGCCAGAATCTTCGCGGGCACCGAGAGCAAATCTTCCAGATAGCCGATTCGCGCCATCACTTCGTCAAATTCGTCCTTGAGCTTTTGCTGTTCCAGCGCGGCCAGACGGCGAAGCTGCATTTCGAGGATCGCGTTGGACTGGATTTCGGTCAGGTCGAAACGATTCATCAACTGCGCACGGGCAGTATCGGCATCTGGCGACGAGCGAATCGTCTGAATAATGCGATCCAGGCTATTGAGCGCTTTGAGCAAACCTTCGAGGATATGCGCCCGCGCCCGCAGTTTATTCAATTCAAAATTCGAACGGCGAACGATCACATCATAACGATGTTCGATGTAAATTTGTAGCGAACGCTTGAGCGCCAGATTGCGCGGCTCACCATTGACCAGCGCCAGCATCTGAATGCTGAAGGTACTTTGCAACTGTGTGTATTTATAGAGTTGGTTGAGGACTTTTTTAGGCTGCGCACCGCGTTTGAGTTCGACGGTAAGCCGCATACCCTTCCGGTCTGATTCATCGCGCAGGTCAGAGATTTGATCGAGGCGACCTTCACGCGCCAGCATCACGATGCGCTCGATAATGGCCGTCTTGCTCACCTGATAGGGAATCGCCGTAAAGACGATGCGATAGCGCTCGCCATTTTTTGTTTCTTCGATGTCGGCGCTGGCCCGTACCACCGCACGGCCTCGCCCTGTAGCATAGGCTTCTTTTAATTCGTCGTCGGCTACAATCGTCGCGCCTGTCGGGAAATCCGGCCCTTTGACAAACTGCATGAGTTCGTCAACGGTGATGTCTTCCATACGCTCATAGTTATCAATCAGGAACGTGATCGCTGCTGCCAGTTCGCGCAGATTATGGGGCGGGATATTGGTCGCCATACCGACGGCAATACCACTTGTGCCGTTAAGCAGCAGATTCGGCAGCCGCGCCGGTAAAACTTCCGGCTCTTGCTGCGTACCATCATAATTATCGACAAAATTCACCGTGTCCATGTCGATATCGACAAGCAGTTCCTCAGCGATACGTGCCAACCGCGCTTCGGTATAACGCATCGCCGCCGGGCTGTCACCATCCACACTGCCGAAATTGCCCTGACCATCGACCAGCGGATAACGCAGCGAGAAATCCTGCGCCATACGCGCCATCGCGTCATAGACAGAGGAATCGCCATGAGGGTGATATTTACCTAATACATCACCGACCACACGCGCACTCTTTTTATACTGCGTGTTATAGTGCATCCCCATATCGTGCATCGCGTACAGGATACGCCGATGTACAGGCTTCAGTCCATCTCGCGCGTCCGGCAGCGCACGGGCGACAATCACGCTCATGGCGTAATCGAGATAGCTCCCGCGCATCTCCTCATTGATATTGATGGGGCGAATCGTCCCAAAATCCATAAGCAGTTTTTGCACTGCGGCATCATTCAGCCAACAGCGCAATCTCCATACACTATTTCGGGTGTTTTATTAGGAATCCAGCGCACCATATCCCTGGTAGAATGATCGACGCGGGTTCATCAAGGCGCGTTGAGAAGAAATTGAGGTCAGCGCCGATTCGTCAATTTTTTACTCTTTTACTACCCTTATTATACTCCAAATCGGCTCAAAAGACCATATGCGGGTTTTTGTATCCCAAATACTAATAGAGTTATCCCAAATTTATTGGGATAACCAACATTCGGTGTTAGGCATATATCTTTTTAGCTATACTTATCAAAAAGGAAAAACAAAAATGCGCCAAGTGATTCTGATTCCCGATGAAACGGGGGGATATGTGGTTGAAGTACCGAGTTTACCCGGTTGTTATAGCCAGGGTGAAACCGTCGATGAAGCACTTGAAAACATTCGCGAAGCCATTGAACTCCACATCGAAGATATGATCGCATCTGGTGAAGAAATACCTGATGATGTTCCCGCACCAATTCTGCTTAAGGCTGTTTAATGCCGAAGCTGCCTGTAGTATCTGCCCGCAAATGTATTGATGCGCTTGAGAAAATCGGTTTCTATGTCAACCGCCAAAAAGGTAGTCATATCACTTTACACCGTGACAATCCACCAGGACGTGTCACAGTCCCGAATCATAAAGAGCTAAAGCCTGGAATGCTAAAACGGATTCTCAAAGATGCGGGGCTAACCACGCAAGAATTTATTGACTTGCTAAACGATAATCTCGAATAAAACAGATACCAATGGGGGCAAACATTTTCTCTCAAATGATGTCTATCATCGTTGTGACAGTGAGCGTGATAACTGGATGTACAAGAATAAACGAATCAGCCTCATGGATAATGTTTAACCATGCTCAAATGAATGCCAGCAGTTCAGATTACGAAGCTGCAATTGCTGACTTGAATACCGCCATTGCACTCGACCCCCAAAATCCTGACCTTTATCTTCTGCGCGGCCAGATGTACCTCGCGATCTACGAATGGGACAACGCTGGCGCGGATTTCGATCATGCTATCGAAGTTTCGCCGAATGATGCCCCTGCCTATTTCCATCGCGGCGTGTTGTATTACTCAATACTCCAAACAGGTTTAACCACCCGCGACGACGCGCTGACCGATTTCCAGCACTATCTCGAACTCGCGCCGGAGGGAGAATTTGCCGCCCAAGCCGCCGAATATGTCGAAAATATTCAGCGTGAACTAGACGTGCTGAACGAATAAATCACAATTTCATCATGTAGCGCAGCAGTTTGCGCCGTTCGTTCGCATTCTTCGGCGAGGGGTTAAATGTCGCGTCCAGCATCGGCAATACTTCGTCACGCGCCTGACGGGATCGCATCGCTCGTTTCCAAAGCCACAAATTAAAGCCGAATTGCAGTTTGGACTGTCGCGTCAGGCCGATGACATTGCGAACATTCCCGTTGACCAGTTCATCCATATCGGCGATCTTCCCCGGCACGTCCTGTTCGGTGATGATCCGACCCGGCAGTACACCCACACCATTTTTGAGCATATAGACCAGATCAGTTCGCCATGCCGCCGCACCTAAAAAATCGACCATACGAATCCAGCCGACCAGAAAATCCAGTTCCCCTTTGGCGTGGTAATTTATCCCAACCGTATCTACCGCATGTTCGATGCTCGTGAGGCTGTAGCCATGCGCTTTCCATTGTTCGAAGCGCAGCGGCTCAAGGTCGCCACCCGGCTTGATATGATCCATTTGTCGATAAAATTCCTGCCAACCGCGAACGACCTCCTGAAAAACACTTGGGATATGAAATGCGCCGCCTTTGCCGCCACTGGCATATTCGACGGCGCTTTTGGTATAGGGTGGCAAAATTTCCAGTTCTGGCATCAGCCTCACCTGCATCGCGGCAATCAGCGGAATAATACTGAGCGAGTAATTCGCGTAACCCCACATGCTGTTCGGGTCGATTCGCTCCGGTGGCGTATCAGCCAGATTCAGCCGCCCGGAACGCCGCTGCCAATCCAACTGGAACACATATCCCCAGAACAGGTTATATTCGTTGTCCTTACCGAAAATCCCCCGCTGATTGATGGCCTCGATCAGCATCTTATAGGCCGCGAGCCGATGGCTGTAATCAAAAGGGTCTATAGCATCTCTTAAGTGAGGAAGCGACGACCACGCCGGGTAAAATTCAAGTTGAGCAAGCTGATCCGTATAAACGCCACTCACGATTTGATCCCCCTTATGCGATGTTCCAGATGTTCCGGTTGTTCGATCTGAAATACTCTATTTGAATACGATTCAATCTGATTTTTGGATTTATGCGTACATTATACGCATGTGTCTACCCAATACGCATGTGGCTGCATACGCAATACGCATGTGTCTGGATACGCATCAGACCGACTCAATTGTCGGTTTTTATTAAACAGGGTATAACAGACCTCAATAATCGAATCATTATTTGATTAAATTTTATTGGAGATCGAAATGAAAATCATTCAGATCATTTTGCTGGTGCTGTTTGCGCTGGTTTTACTCGTCCTGCTGGGCGGGTTTCTCGTTTTTAATGACTGGACACGCGGCCCTCTGCCACAAATTTCAGGCGAAATCACGCTGCCTGTTGGTGCGCAAAGCACAGGTGGCGGCTTGAAAGACACTGTTGAGATTTTCCGAGACAAATGGGGCGTGCCGCACATTTATGCCAGCAGCAGCTATGATCTGTTTTTCGCGCAAGGCTATACCCAGGCCCAGGACCGCTGGTGGCAGATGGAGTTCTCCCGGCATCTTGGCAGCGGCAGAATCCAGGAGCTTACCGGCAAAAATGATGAGGTGATGGCAAATGACATCGGCCTGCGGCAAATGGGCTGGCGGCGCGTGGCGGAACGCGAAGTCGCCGAAATCTACGATGCCGACACAATTGCTATTTTGCAGGCCTTTGCGGACGGCGTGAACGCCTATATCCTCAATCGCGCCCCCGGCGATTTGGCATTCGAATACAACTTACTCGGTGTCACAGGCGTGAATATCGAGATCGAACCCTGGACTCCTGCCGATTCTGTCGTGTGGGGCAAAGCACTCGCCTGGAATCTGGCTGACGACGGTGAAGAAATGCTGCGTTCGGCGATGGTCGAAAAACTAGGTGAAGCAATGACCGCCGAATATTTCGCGCCCTGGCCTTATGGCGAAAAACCGACGATGATCCTTCCCGAAGACTTGCCTCTAGATGACGAATCTGTAGGGGCGACACATGTATCGTCCAATGACACAGCAGGCATCGCTGGCCTGCAAGCTGCATTCGCGCCGAGCTTCGGGATGGTACGCGGCGATGGCATCGGCAGCAACAACTGGACGGTCAGCGGCCAACTGACGGAAAGCGGTAAGCCCTTACTCGCCAATGACATGCACCTGGGCATCCAGATGCCCTCCATCTGGTACGAAATTGGCTTACACTGCCAACCTGTCAGCGACGAATGCCCCTACAATGTGACTGGATTTCAGCTTTCGCCTGCCCCGCTGATTACCGCCGGCCATAACGATAACATCGCCTGGGGATTTACCGATCACACCGACGATGTGGTGGACTACTACCTGATTAAAGTGAATCCCGATAATCCGCTGCAATATGAGTGGAACGGCGAATGGCGCGACATGATCGTCCACGATGAGGTGATTCATCTTGGCGACAGCAGCGAAACGACAACGATTCAGGTGCGTGAGACTCATCTGGGGCCGATCATCAACGACAATGAGTTGGACGAAAACGGCCAGCCGATGGGCTTCAATAATGTCGATCCACGCGCCATGCGTTGGACAGCGCTCGAACCCGGTACGCTGTTTCAGGGTGTCGTCCAACTAACAAAGGCGCAAAACTGGAACGAATTCCGTGACGCGCTGCGTTTCTGGAATGTGCCATCGCAAAATGTCGTTTGTGCTGACATTGAAGGCAATATCGGGATGCAAAACCCCGGCAATATCCCGATTCGCGCCAACGGTCATAGCGGAACGCTGCCCATCCCAGGCTGGACAGACGAGTTCGAATGGAAAGGCTATATCCCATTTGATGACCTCCCACGTGTCTATAACCCTGAGCGCGGCTATGTCGAAACCGCGAATCAGGCCAATGTGCCGCTGGAATATTTCGACCAGCTACGAGCCAAACTGAGCGATCAATTTGGCGAAGACTCCAATTATATGTATTCGCAGGATTGGGCATACGGCTATCGCGGACAGCGCATCGCCGAACTCATCGAACAGCTTGCACCGCATAACGCTGAAACATTCCGCACGATTCAGGGTGATAACAAGAATATCAGCGCCGAGGAGCTTATGCCTTACCTGAAAGCACTTCAGTTGGATGACGCAAACCTGACCGAAGTACGCGATTGGCTTGCGGCGTGGGATTATCAGATGCACATGGATAGTCCACAGGCCGCGCTCTATGCCGAATTCTGGGTGAGGCTCATCGACAATTTGTTTAACGACCAGATTGAGGGCATCCATGAGGCAGGTGGCGATGGGCGGCAGATGTGGGCGACCTATTTGCTGGCGCAAAAGCCGGACGATGCCTGGTGGGACGATGTGAACACACCGGATATAACCGAAACGCGCGACGATATTCTGATTCGCTCCTTCCGTGAGGGTTATGACGAAACGGTCAAAGCGCTCGGCAGTGACCGCAGCAAATGGAAATGGGGTTCACTGCATACCTCGACCTTTGTCAGCAACCCCCTCGGTCTCAGCGGCATTGACCTGATCGAGAGCATCGTTAATCGTGGCCCGACAGCCACCAGCGGCAGCACGGATACCGTAAACGCCACCGGCTGGTTAGCATCTTCCGGTAATTTTGAGACAAGAGGCCTACCTTCCGAGCGTGTCATCTATGATCTGAGCGACTGGACGCGAAGCCTCTCGATGCACACCACCGGGCAAAGCGGGCATCCTTTTAGCGACCATTACAGCGACATGATTGACCCCTGGCGCAATATCGAGTACAAACCGATGCTCTGGACGCGCGAACAGGTCGAAGCAGCGGCAGTTACTACGCTCATTTTGAAACCGGGGAGTTAAGCATTGAAACCTATTGAATCGGAGAGTTCAACATTGAAGCCAATTCGATTAACCCTCATCATCTTTTTGCTTACCCTGTTTACGTTCAGTTTTACAGCCGCGCAGGATGATGCAATTGCGATCCCCGGACTGAACAGCAGCGTCGAGATTTTACGCGACGAATGGGGCATTCCCCATATTTACGCCGATAACAGCCACGATCTATTTTTCGCTCAGGGTTATACGCAGGCGCAGGATCGTTGGTGGCAGATGGAATGGTGGCGGCATCTCGGCAATGGCAGGTTGAGCGAATTGGCAGGCGATTCGCTCCTCGGCACAGATATTTTTATCCGTACACTTGGTGGTCACAGCGTCGTCGAGCGTGAATTGGCGGAAGGTTACGACGCTGAAGTCGAGCCATACCTGCAAGCGTTTGCCGACGGTGTGAATGCTTATATCGGCAATCGGCAACCCGGTGAGCTGGCGATGCAGTACACCGCGCTCGGATTAGCCGGCATCCAGGCACAAGTCGAACCCTGGACACCCGCCGATACGCTCATCTGGGCAAAAGTAATGGCCTTCAATCTGGGCGGCAATATGGGAATCGAGATGCTGCTTTCAGAGCTTTATACACAGCTTCCCCAAGAGATGATCGACCAATTCGCGCCACCCTTTCCTTACGACTATCACCCGACCATCCTCGCCAACGAAGATTTGCCGATCACCGATGAATCGTTAACTGTAGGGGTGCAAGGCTCTACAGCCTCAATTGCAAACGACACAACAGGAGTTAAGGGCATTCAAACGACGCTGGCCGGAAGTGTCTCACCAGATATTGATTTAGGATTGGGACGTGGGCTGGGCATTGGCAGCAATAATTGGGTCGTCAGCGGTGCGTTGACGGAAAGCGGCCTCCCTTTATTGGCAAACGATCCTCACTTGAGCATTCAGATGCCGTCAATCTGGTACGAAATTGGCCTGCATTGCCAACCCGTCAGCGACGAATGCCCCTTTAATGTGACCGGATTCACATTTTCGCCCGCGCCGGGCGTGGTCATCGGCCATAACGAGGACATCGCCTGGGGCATGACCAACACCATTGCCGATGTGCAGGACTTGTACCAGATTCACGTCAACCCGGACGATCCGCTGCAATACGAATGGAACGGCGAATGGCGCGACATGACCGTTCGCAATGAAATATTCGAAGCTGGTGGCGCTGCTCCGGTTACGATCCAGGTGCGCGTGACGCATCTTGGACCAATCATCAACGATAATGCGCTGGAAAATGGCGAGATTTCCGGCTTCAACAATGAGAATCCGCTGGCCTTGCGCTGGACAGCGCTCGAACCTGGCACATTGTTTCGATCTGTGCTGAAAATGAATCAGGCGCACAACTGGGAGGAATTTCGCGAGGCGCTGCGCTATTGGGACGCCCCTTCGCAAAATATCGTTTATGCCGATAAGCAGGGCAACATCGGCTATCAAATGCCGGGTAATTCGCCGATCCGCGCGGGCGATCACACCGGCCTGCTGCCTGTACCCGGCTGGACGGATGATTATGAATGGCGCGGCTACCTCCCCTATGACAGCCTGCCGCGTATCCTGAACCCCGAACGTGGCTATATCGTGACAGCGAATCAGGCTATCGTCCCATTAGATTACTACGACCAGCTTGCGGAACAGCTTGGCGATCAGTTTGGCGCAGATGCGAATTATCACATCGGCTATTATTTTGCCTTTGGCTATCGTGGGCAGCGAATCAACGATCTGATAGAAAAACTCGCGCCGCACACGCCGGAAACTTTTGCCACGATTCAGGGCGACAACAAAAACCTGAGCGCTCAGGATATGATGCCCTACATTGCCGAACTGGAATTTGGCGACCCGATGCTCAACGATGCACGCGATTGGCTGACCGAGTGGGATTTTGAGATGCATATGGAAAGTCAGCAAGCCGCGCTCTATGCCTATTTCTGGACGCGCCTCATGGACAACCTGTTTAATGACCAGTTAGCGCCCGTTTTGCGTGCCGGGGGTAATGACAATTACCTCTGGGCGGCCTACCAATTAGCGCAAGACCCCGAAAATGCCTGGTGGGACGATGTGACTACGCCAGAAATCGTCGAAATGCGTGACGATATTCTGAAGCGTTCATTCGCGGAAGCATACGCGGCGACGGTTGAAAAATTAGGCGAAAATCGCGAATCCTGGCGCTGGGGTGATCTCCACACCGCGACCTTCGTAAGCGATCCCCTCGGCCAATCGGGAATCGAACTGGTTGAAAAACTGGTCAATCGTGGCCCCATAGCGACCAGTGGCGGCTCGGAAATCGTCAACGCTACGGGTTGGAGTACAGACTCCGGCAATTTCGAAGTCAACAGTGTGCCATCCATGCGGATGATCGTTGATCTGAGCAACCTGGATAGCAGCCGCACGATTCACACCACCGGGCAAAGTGGAAACCCGCTCAGTCCACATTACAGCGATATGATCGACCTCTGGCGCAATATCGAGTATCATCCGATGCTTTGGACGCGCGAACAGGTCGAGGCAGCGGCAGTAAATCATTTAAACCTGAAACCAGAGGATTAAGCTACTGAAACGCTATAGATAGAGGAGCAAAAGATCATGGAAACACGCAATATCGGCTCATTGAAAGTCTCAATCGTCGGACTGGGATGTAACAATTTTGGGCGGCGGCTGGACGCAAAGGCTACCGCTGAGGTTGTTCACGCGGCGCTGGATGCGGGCATCAATTTCTTCGATACTGCTGATGTCTATGGTGAAACCAAAAGTGAGCAGTTTATCGGCGAGGCGCTTGGTGTGCGGCGTAGCGAAGTTATTTTAGCGACCAAATTTGGCGCGAAAATTGACGATCAGCGGCATGGCGCGAGTCCCGCCTATGTGCGACAAGCGGCTGAAGATAGCCTGCGGCGTTTACAAACGGATTATATCGACCTTTATCAGCTTCATGTCCCCGTCCCCGAAGTACCGATTGAGGACACGCTTGGCGCACTCAACGAGCTTGTGCAGGCGGGTAAAGTGCGTGAAATTGGCTGCTCGAACTTCACAGTCGAGCAACTCCGGGAGGCTGAGGCCGCTGTACATCCCGGCGCGGCGCGGTTTATGAGTCTGCAAAATCACTATAGCCTGTTTCATCGAGAGGATGAACAGGATGTCCTGCCGGAATGCACGGCAAAAGGAATGGGTTATCTGCCCTATTTTCCGCTGGCTAACGGCCTTCTCACGGGAAAGTATCGCCTGGGGCAGCCTTTTCCAGAGGGAACACGCCTTCAATCACCACGAGGCGCGGAACTACTCACGGAGGAAAATCTCAAAATCGTTGAGGCGCTCATTCAATTCGCGGAATCGCGTGGCCACAGCTTGTTAGACCTGGCCTTCTCGTGGCTGACATCGCAGCCTGTCATCACATCGGTGATCGCCGGGGCAACATCCATTCAGCAGGTCAATGCGAATGCCGCCGCCGCGAACTGGAAGTTCACAAAATCAGATTTTGATGAAGTCGATAAGATTTTAGCGTCAAAAAGCTAGAGTCGCTGAGGCCGGGCGATTAAAATGCCATTCGCCCGGTCACGACCAGGAAAGCCAGCCCAAGCACGACAACATTCATAAACAGAAAAAGCGACAGGAACATACGCTCAACAGCGGTCATGCCGAGAAATAAGCGCTTAGAAACTTCTTCATCGTCTTCAACAAAATTAAAACTATCGTCTTCTTCCTGGTCTTCAAAATCGTCCATATCATTAGGGCGACGGAGATCATCAAGCATTGCTTTCGCTCCTTTTATTTATTCGCTTGTCTGTAAAAACTGACTGACTAGCAACCTGACAAGCTGACTGGCTGAAACGCTTAAATTAGCATAGTTCACAAGCGGCGTACTGTCAATTTGCACGCCGCCAACCACCATCCACTACGCGGAACAGTACGGCTTCCTGTCGTCCACCAGCCCCGCCAACCTGCACAATCGCGCGCAGAATCAAACCGCCGTCTGGCGCGGTTTCCGGCACAATCGAGACGACGATCTGCTGCTCGGCGGAAGCCCCGCCATTATAGCGTGTATAAGCGGCAGTCCGAACTGCCTCATCACGGGTGTCGTAAAGCGCGAGGAAATTCGTCTCGTCACGGCGCGTGATGAGTTCGCTCTCCAACGCCAAACGCCACGTGAAAAAATCGCGCCAGTCGAGATTCGCCTGTTCCAGCGAGGCTGTGCCTGTAACGCCATTCAGGATACTGGCGTTCGCATCTGGTGTCATCGCTTGGAGCAGTCGCCCGACGGCCTGATCAGCATAATTCTGGGCAAGGCTGGCAACCAGGAAAGAGTTGGTATCAATCTGCGCGAAGCGACCCACCAACCACGAGCCAACCGCCGAACGCAAATAGTAAGCATCGGCGGGATAAGTAGGCTGCATATCATTGGATGACATGGCGACCAGGCGTTCCCCCAGCAATCCGGCGACCTGTAGCTGCAAATTGAGATCAAAAGGCATATCCAGACGTGCCTGCCGGGTATAAGGGGATGGAAACTGCATCTGCCAGGGATTACTATCCGACCACGCCAGCGGGAGCGAATCATCAGGCACAATTTCAACCGTCACATCCGGCAACGTACCGCAAGTGATAGCCTCGCAACCTATTTTTAGCCAGTTTTCAATTTTATTTTTGACATCCTGAGCCAGAACGCTATCGACGCTGTTATAGCGCACCGAAACGCCCTGCCCGCTGACCGTGCTGACATCCCCCCAAAACGTATAATCCGGTGGGACGTGCCGCCAGCCATCATCATAACGCCAATAGAACCAGACGCGAGAATACGGCACACTGTCAATAATTTCTTCGACCTGCACACGTCCGCGCGATCCGTTTACGGTTGCATCAACCACACGCCCAGTCAGACGAACATCGCGCTCCACTTTAAGTGATTGATAGGCATCAAAAAGTGCCTGCTGGGTGGTTTGCCAGTCATCCGTCGCGCTGCGCTGAACACCCAAAAATGCACCCTGGTCGCCGATGCGTAACGCAGCGACTTCGGCTTCAACCGTGTTGCGCAGCGCCTGCTCAACCTGCTCATCAACCGTTCGCAGCCGCCAATACACCCCAGCGGCTAACCCGGCGAAAACACCCAGCACCACCAGAATAATCAAAAGCACTCGCAGCCGGGCGCGACGACGTTTACGTGCCGACTGCGGGTCTTCCCCGGCCTGCCGCACTTGTTCCTGCTCGGCCTCAATTTCCCAATCGAGATGAATACCCATAGTTTGCTCCGCTTAACCCAGGGCGATGTCGCCAGCAATGACGCGGTGAAGCACACCTTCTTTATCGCGCACCAGCAGCGCACCCTGTTCGTCTACGCCCTCAGCAACACCTTGAACGATTGCATCGGCGCTGTTCACGGTAACGGTTTGCCCAATCGTTGTCAATCGGTTTTTCCACGCATCATACAGCGCCACCGAATCCAGCAGCGCGTTCCATTTATCAACACCCGCCAGCAGCTTGACCAGCAGTTCCAGCCGATCCACAGGCTTACCAAGCGCCGATTCAACGTTGATCGCTGTATTTTCCAGTTCACTCCCGGCAAAATCGACGCGCACGTTGAGTCCCATGCCCAGCACCACACCGACCAGTTTGTCGCCGTCCCACTCATTTTCGGGCAGCACACCGGAGACTTTACGCCCATTAATTTGCACATCGTTCGGCCATTTGATACCAACATTCGAAATGCCCAGATTTTCGACCAGTTCACAGATCGCTAACGCGCCCAACATGCTCACGCGGTTCAAGGTCTCAGGCAAAGGGTGCAAAATCACCGAGACAGCCAGAGCCACACCCGGCGGCGTATGCCACGTTCGTCCTTTACGCCCGCGCCCCTTTAACTGTTCATCGGCAACCACCACCGAGCCAGTGAGCGCGTCTTCCCGCAGCCATTCCAGCGCGATCTCATTGGTACTGTCGGCTTGCTGGTAGAAACGGGCAGCGCGTGGGGAAAGCGCTAAACAGATATGCTCGGCTGTTAATCTCATCGGCAACTATCCTTCGTCTACGAACCACGATTTTATCATGGTTCGCGACAAATCAATCTACACTTGTATTCGCTCGTGCCCATTTCTATCTACACTTGTATTCGCTCGTGCCCATTTCTATCTACGCTTGTATTCGCTCCCGCCGATTTCTATCTGCACTTGTATTCATGCCTACCCATTTCTATAATCAACCTTTAAATTTCATTCATCAAAAAAGCTCCCCATCCGATCCCTATGAATCATCTGTGGACACCCTGGCGCATGGCATACATTAAAGGCGAAAAAAAGCCCATTGCGGGCTGCTTATTCTGTAACAAGGTCAACGAAGATGACGACGCGGAGCAGGTCGTCTACCGATCAAAATATGTTTACGTCACTCTGAATCTCTATCCGTATAACAGCGGGCATCTCATGGTTGTACCTTATCAACACGCCGCGACCCAGGAAGACCTGCCTGTCGAAGCGCTGACGGATATGATGCTGACGATCAACCAGGCGCTGGCGGCACTGCGCAAGGTCTATAATCCGCCTGCCTTTAATCTTGGCGCGAATCTCGGACAGGCAGCAGGTGCAGGGATCGCCGAACATTTTCATTTTCACATTGTCCCACGCTGGCCGGGTGATGCCAATTTCATGAGCGTGGTGGGCGAAACGCGCGTCATCCCCGATACCATCGACAACAGCTACCGCGCACTCAAATCCGCATGGCAAGAATTATTTGGAAACGAAAGTCAATAATTTATGGCTGGTCAACGCGATGTCGTCATTCTTGGAAGCGCCCGAACGCCGCAAGGCAAATTTTTGGGCGCACTGTCCTCGCTCAGCGCTGTCGAGCTTGGACAAACCGCCGTCAGCGCAGCCGTCGAACGCGCCAAAATCAATGTCGATGACATCAACGAGGTCATTTTAGGCAACGTCATCAGCGCCGGAGTCGGGCAAGCGCTCCCCCGACAGATCAGCATCGGCGCGGGGCTGCCGGAACACATCGGCGGTGTGGCGATCAACAAAGTCTGCGGCAGCAGCCTCAAAAGCGTCATGATGGCGGCCAGCGTGATCAAAGCCGGAGACGGTGATTTATTTATCGCGGGCGGCACCGAAAGCATGAGCAATGCGCCGTATTTGAACGACTCAGTGCGGCAGGGGCATAAATACGGTCATGTTCAACTGCGCGATTCGCTGCAAAGTGACGGCCTCTGGTGCAGTCTGTGTGATTGGGGTATGGGCAATGCTGCCGAATTTATCGGGCGACACTTCGAAATCACACGCGCGGAAATGGATGCTTTCGCCCTGCGCAGCCATCAACTTGCAGCCGCCACGACGGACAGCGGCAAATTTCAGGCCGAAATCGCACCTGTGAAAATCAAAACGCGCAAAGGCGAAACCGTTATCACCCAGGATGAAGGCATCCGGCGCGATACATCGCTCGAAATTCTGGCCGCGCTGCCAGCCGCATTTGAAGAAAACGGCAAAGTCACCGCAGGCAACGCCCCCAGCATGAACGACGGCGCATCGGCAATTGTTGTCAGCAGCCGCGAATATGCCGCAAAGCAAGGTCATCAGCCGATTGCGCGGGTTGTCGGCTACGGTCAGGCAGCGGTTGAACCCACATGGCTGTTTTACGCGCCCATCAAAGCCGTCCCGATTGCCTTGCAGCGTGCCGGATGGTCGATCAAAGATGTCGATTTATTTGAGATTAACGAGGCTTTTGCAGCGCAGGTGTTAGCCAATTTACGCGGTCTGGAGCGTGATGGCTACCCGATCCCGCTGGAAAAAGTGAATGTACACGGCGGGGCGATTGCGCTCGGTCATCCGTTGGGCGCAAGCGGCGCACGGGTGCTGATTACGCTGATTAACGCGCTGCGAGATCGCGGCCTCCGGCGGGGCATCGCGACATTGTGCCTCGGCGGTGCGGAAGCTGTCGCCCTCGCCGTCGAGTTGGAATAAGAACGGAGTAGGGGCGCACGGCTGGTGCGCCCAACATCATGGACACCGCGCAACCCGACCAACCCGCCGTCAAAATCAATCGCCTCACGCGCCGCAGTGTAGGAGTTCTAATTCTAACGATATTAATCACAGGATTCATGCGAACGAATCTTGCTGGTCGCGTAGATGACACTCTTACAATTGCAATTAACCTTGTCATTATCGGGTTACTGTGGGTGATTGTCTATCGTTATCTCAATTTTACGGCAGCACTGATCGCAGGATTAATGTACGCCTTCAGCCCCTGGGCTATTTGGTACAGCCAACCCCCATTACTATTACTTTATAGTTTATTGCTTATTCCTTTTGCTCCAAGTATCTATATCTTTTCAGAAACCAAAGGTTTGGCGCGAATACTTTGTATACCCCTATTTATATTGCTCATGTATTTTTATTTGGTGATCATCCTGCCTTCCTACAGTAGCGGCAATACCACTTCCAAAGCAAATCCATTTACTTACACCATAGATTTCGTAACTGGACTAAATGTTGAGAGAGCAATTGAGCCAGCTCAGGCTCAAGTTTTGCTAATAAACGTACCACGCCCTGAATCAGTCTGGTTATTAGTATTAGGCAGTGCAACATTATTGGGCTTACCAGCACTGTGGCTCAAATCCCGGCGTATCTTTTTGGTAGTAATTTTATGGATAGGAATACCAATATTATTACTTGCCCTGAAGATAAGCTTTAACCCTGAAGAAATTTTGCCTGTTCTCCCTGCACTCTGCCTACTCGCGGGCGCGGGCGTGGCGTGGCTCATCAAACTCATGCCGGGGAAGCCCTACAGCCGCATGATTATCCTCAGCGCGTATGGTGTGGTTTTTCTTTCGCAGGCGTTATGGTGGCGCGGCGTACTGCGCTACCTCGAACTCACCGCACGCTGATCGCAAGACGACATTTAATCGACTCAATGAAGTTAAATTTAGCTCGAAACCAGCTTTTGCGAGTCAAATAGCTGCCGCGCGTTCTCGATGTAGCTCAGGGATTGATGGCGGAAATAGGTGTTATACAGTTCCGCGTAGTGTCCGCCCTGCGCCATCAGCGATTCATGGCTGCCCTGCTCGATAATCTGCCCCTCGCGCAGGACGATAATACGATTGGCGCGACGCACCGTACTCAGACGATGTGCGATCAGAATCGAACTCGACTGCGCCAAAATTAGATCAAGCGCCTCTTGAATCTGCGTCTCGGTAAACGGATCAATACTGGCGGTAGCCTCGTCGAGAATGAAAATCGCGGGTCGTTGCAGCAATACACGCACCAGACTCACCAATTGGCGCTGCCCCATGCTCAACCGTGCGCCGCGCTCACCGACATCACTGTACAAACCATCGGGCAGCGTCTCCAGCCATTCGCCGCCGCCGATACTGTAAGCAATTTCCTTGATTTCTTCATCGCTGGCATCCGGCTTGCTGTAACGGATATTTTCGATGACTGTGCCGCTGAACAGGAACGGCGCTTGTGGGACAATGCCAAGCCTGCTGCGGTAGACCTGTAAATCGAAGGTGCGGATGTCGCGACCATCAATCCGAATCTGGCCCTTCTGAAACTCATAAAAGCGCGTAATCAACTTGGCAATCGTGCTTTTACCCGCGCCCGTATGCCCAACAAAGGCAATACTTTCGCCGGGGTGAATATCCAGGTCAAAATTCTTGAGAACTGCCTGGCCGGGCTTATATTCAAACGTCACGTCATCGAACTCGATATGGCCCTTGAGGTTGTCAATCGGCTGCGAGTCACTCTGCTGGATGGTATTTTCCGCGTCAATCAGCGCGAAAATGCGCTCCGTCGCGCTCAAACCCGCCTGAAATTGACTCCAGAATGCGGCGAGATTGGTAAACGGAAACCAGAAACGATCAACGCCCTGCACGAATAGAAACCACGCGCCAATCGAAAGCGTGCCGGCCTGAGCAAGCTGTGCGCCAACATAGACGATCACCGCTGTAGCGATACCCGAAAGCACGTTCAGCGTCGGGAAAATGAAAGCCATCACCACGCCGCGACGTAGATTAATATCGTAAGACTGGCGATTCACATCGACAAATTCTTCGTAGATCATCGCCTCTTTGCGGAAATTTTTGGCGACGCTGATCCCAGTTACGGTCTCCTGAATCGTATCGTTCACCATCGCCATCGCGCGGAATCCCTGTCGCGTGACACGGCGGGCAACATGGCGAAAGCCCATCGCCGCCAGTACGATCATCGGTGTCGTACCCAGAAGAACCAGGGTCATCTCTGGCGATTGATTCAACATGACGATGACCAGGATAACCACCTGAATAATCTGGCTAATGACATCGCTGCTGGTGAGGATGATTTCGGCAAATTCCTGCGTATCGCCCGTGATGCGGCTGACAATTTTGCCGGATTTATTCTCGTCGTAAAACGCCAGATCGCGATTCATCGCCGCTGCGAAAGCATCTTCACGCATTTGGGCGATGATATTAGCGGTGACGCGCGTCAGCACACGACGGCGCAGCCAGTTCAGAAAATATTCTGTGAATGACGCGACCACCAAGACCACAAAGAGCAGTGTGAGCGTATTGCTGCCATCGGGTACTGCCAGCGCCGCCACACCTATCGAGATCAGGACAGGCCGCAAACCCGCGACAATCGCCAACGCGAAAAACGCCACGATGATGATAATAACCTGCCGACGATAGGGGATAAAATACGAGGCGAGACGCTGGAATAAATATTTATCGCTGTACTGGCGATCATATTTATCCCCTTCCAAACCTCTCATCATTGGAACGCCCATCAGATTCTTCCTCTCATGTCTTAGCGGGTGTCAAAATTTCTTCGCGCAGGGGTCAGGATTTAACTTCCGGCGTTGGCACGCCCTCGTAACGCGCGAAAATACGGCGATACGCTTCGGACGACTCCATCAGTTCTTCGTGTGTCCCCTGCGCGGCGACATGTCCATTGCGCAAAACGACAATGTGATCTGCCCACCGAATCTGGGAAAGTCGATGCGTAATCAAAATCGTCGTGCGCCCGCGTGAGGCCGCCCAAATCGCCTGCTGAATCAAATCTTCCGTCGCGCTGTCAATCGCGCTGGTGCTGTCGTCCAGAATGAGAATGGGGGGATCGGTCAGAAAAGCGCGGGCAATCGCCAACCGCTGCCGCTGACCACCGCTGAGAGTAACGCCACGCTGCCCGATTACGGTATCGTACTTTTCTGAAAACGACTCAATAAATCCATGTACCTGAGCTTTTCGCGCGGCATCTTCGATCTGTGGTTGCAGCGCACTTTGGTCGCCAAAAGCTACATTTTCGGCAATTGTTCGGCTGAACAGAAAAATATCCTGCTCGATGATATTGATCTGGGAGCGCAGCGATTCCAGATTCCAATCGCGCACATCCACACCGTCGATCAAAACACGGCCTGATGTCGTCTCATAAATGCGATTAATCAGTTTGGTAATCGTGGTTTTGCCCGCACCCGTTTGACCGACAATCGCCAGCGTTTGCCCTGGCTTCACAGTAAATGAAATATCGTGCAGAACCTGGCTGTCTGGCGAGTAACCAAAATTGACATGCTCAAACGTGATGCTGCCTTTGATCGGCGCACTGTGACCCGCAGCATTTTGCCCCAGGTCACTCTCGGCGGTGATGATACTCAAAATGCGTCCGGCGCTGGCGTAACCGAGGGCGATACGCGGCAGCGAAAACATGGACGAGAACACTGGGAATGTAAACAGATACAACAGCGAAATAAATGCAGCCACATCGCCCGTATTGATCGTACCCTGCTGGAAAAGATAGACCGCATGTAAAAACCCGGCAACAACACACAGCGGAAAGGTCAGATTGGAAAGGTATCGTGCCTCGATTTCACCCTGCTGGATGAAGCGGTTACGCACACTTTGCGCCAGATCGTTAAAGCGCTGCATTTCGGCATTTTCCTGTGCCGCGCCTTTAATAACCTGTAAACCGTCCAGCGACTCGGCCAGACGCGCGTTCATACGTCCAAACGAGGCACGTACTTGCTGGGCAATCGGGTGCAGCGAACGAATAAAACGATATTGGATGACCAACTGCATCAACATGAAGATCAAGGGTGTAATGATGAGCGAGGGGTGAATAAAAGGCGCGGAAAGCACAGGCATAATCAAAAACATGGTCGAGCCGACCAGAATGTTCACGCCGGGATTCATCATCAGGTTCAATTCGCGGACATCGTTGGTCACACGTGCCATCATCTCACCGACAGGCTGGAGATCATGATAGGACATGCTTTTACCGAGCAGGCTGGCATAAAGCTCATCGCGCACATCACGCTCAATCTGCTGACCGTACATCTCTGAGCAGATATTGCGCATCAGTTGCAGCACAGCGCGTACCACCTGAGAGATCAATATTCCGACGCACGCCCAGATCACAATATCCCACGCACCGCCGTCGATGATGGCATTAAACGCCTGACCGACGTAATAGGGGATCGGCACTGCCAGCGCTGCATTGCTGAATGCGCCGATGAGCAACCCGACAGCAACCAGCGGATGCCGCGCGATGTGTGACCAGATAAAGCGCCCTGGGCCGGAATGATTGGTCTTATACGTTGACCGGGCAACAAATTCAGATGTCATAAATATGTCCTGAACTTTTCGATTTTGGATACCACAGCATTATGTTAACCTAAATTGGATAAGCCCAAATAACACCAATCTGGTATAGTGAACAACTTCCAGCATTCAATTATCAGCATTTTGTTACAAATTATGAAGGGCTAATCATCATTTCATCGAGTACCAATTTATCCGAACCATCTGGCAGCAGTAAGCGCACCGAATCCCAGGATTGGTAAACGACAAGCGCCAGTTGATAGCTTCCGGCGGGCAAATCCAGCGGCAATTCCAGCGTTCGCGAATCGATATAAATGCGCCCCGGCTCAAGCTGCGAGGTCTGAATATCCTGATTCAGATATTGATCGCGGATCGGCCTATCGACCTGCGCGACCAACGTGCCGCTGCTATCCAGCAAGTGCAGGCCGATGGAATAATCGAATTCCGGTGGCTGGTCAACTTTCCACCACAGCCGCACACCAATCGCCTCGCGCGTTACGTTGTCAACGTCTGCTCCCCAGAAGGGCAAATTTTCGCCAAAAATAATCGGCGTACTCAGCGGCGGCGCTTCCAGTAATTGGATGAGGTAGCACCATGCGCTCGTGCAATTGCCGATGACCATTTGCAGCGGGTGCGTTCGTTGCAACTCGGCAAAACGATTTTGCACATCCGTGTTATAGCGCCATGCTTCGTTGGTGGCAAACCACACACGGCGCTGCTGACTCGCCTCGTCGATATTTTCGACTTGGTTTTGCCGCAGATCACGCGAGAGATAATGATCCATCTGCCAGCGCAGAAAGCGTGTTTCCGCGTCATCTTCGTCAAAAAAAATCGCGTCACCCGGCTCTGCTGCTGCCGAGACACGCTGATAAAGATCGCGATAAGGGATGCGAATCGGAAGCTGTGTTGGCAGCGCCCATAAACTGATCGACGCAACTACCACTAAAGCTAACCAGCGAAATCGCGTTTGAATCGCCGCCAGCGCCGCCCCAAGCGCCAGTGCCAACCCGATAATGAGATAAACGACGTAGCGCGGCGTATAGATGGCGAAAACGGTGTTGATGGCAAACGAGAGCGCCGGAGCGCCTAATCCCCACGCCAGCGCAAGTCGATAATTTGCCAACCGCCACAGAAAAATGATCCCGATGACCAGAATCACCGCATACAGGCCGATCTGCCCGTTCGTCACATTATTGAGCAGCCCAACTATCGAATCCAGCGAAGTTGGCACAGTTGTCACGCCAGAGCCGAGCAAGCCGCGATCATTTCCGCCGGAAACATCGGTCTGCCGAAGACGATTAATTTGCGAGATGACCGCCGGAAGCCAGGGTAGCCACAGCACAAAAGCGACACCAGCCGCGCCAAAACCCTGCGCCAGCAAACGACGCGATGGCCTTGACAGCGCAAAATAAATCGCCTGCGCCAGAATCAGGATAAATAGAAAATAATGAACATAGAGCATCGCCGCGACGCTGACGGCATAAAAAATCGCGGTTCGCCACGTCCGCCGGGTAAGCCAGCGTTGAAACGCCCACATTGACCACGCCGAGAGCAGCATAATCAGCGCATAGGGGCGAATTTCGAGCGCATAGCTAAAAAAATAAGCGTTCACGCCAAGCAGAATGATTGCGAATAACCCAAAACGCGTCGATCCGAACCACTTGCGGCCTAATTGGTAAACGATTGAGAGCGTAATCATGCTCAAGAGGATTGAATAAACGCGCCCTGCAAATTCCGACTCGCCCACCAGATGCCACCATACCCAGAAGGATGAAAACCACAGCGGCGGGTGAACATCTGTATCCGCCAGCACATACATCAAAAAACTCAGGTCGCGGCGGGTGAAAAAATAGACCAGATATTCATCGGGGTGCAAATGAGTGATGCGAATCCCGACAATCAGAAATGCAAATATTGCATATATCAGAGCCAGTCCCGCCCATCGCGCCGCTTTTGCCATCAATCGTCAATCCTCGATAAAAATCAGCGCCATTATAGAGGAAAGCTGCAAATTTAGGGTATATTAGGTTCATTTTCCCGTAGGGGCGCACGGCTGTGCGCCCACATCGCACAAGGAAATCGCCAATGAGCAAGCCAAAAGTTTTTGTCAGCCGGATTATTCCCGATGCCGGGCTTGACCGTGTGAAAGAAGCCTGCGCCGCCGACATCTGGCAGGAACGACTGCCATCTTCTTACGATGTTCTGCTTGAGCGCGTACAGGGTGTGGAAGGCATTTTATCCGTGCTGACTGAGCGCATCGACGCAAAACTAATGGATGCCGCCGGGCCGCAGTTGAAAGTCATCAGCCAAATGGCCGTCGGCTATGACAATATCGACATTGCCGCTGCCAAAGAGCGTGGGATTCCAGTCGGCAATACGCCGGGGGTGTTGACGGAAGCAACGGCTGATCTGGCTTTCACGCTGCTGTTGGCGGGGGCGAGGCGAATCGTCGAAGGCTCAAATTATATTCGTGAGGGCAAATGGGAAACCTGGGAGCCAAAAACGCTGCTCGGCGCGGACGTGACAGGCGCGACGCTCGGCATCATCGGTTTTGGACGCATCGGCAAAGCTTTCGCCAAACGTGCCGCCGGGTTCGATATGCGCATTCTGGCGTATAGTCCAAGCCTGACCGCCGAAGATGCGAAACAAGCGGGTGCGAAAGCCGTTGATATGGAAACACTTTTACGCGAGTCAGATTTCGTTTCGATCCACACGCCGCTGAATGCTAAAACACGCCATCTGATGAACAAGGAACGACTCGCCCTGATGAAACCAACGGCTCTTTTGATTAATACAGCGCGGGGTGGCGTGGTTGATCAGAAGGCGCTCTACGAGGCACTCAAAAATGGTGAGATCGGCGGCGCGGCGCTGGACGTGACTGACCCCGAACCGCTGCCACTCGACAGTCCTCTGCTGGGGCTGCCCAATGTGACGATTGTGCCGCACATCGGCAGCGCGACGATCCAGACACGTGATCGCATGGCAAGTATGGCAGCGGCGAATTTAATCGCGGGTGTGCGCGGCGAACCGCTGCCGAATGCCGTTGGTTAAAGATAGCGTAGGTCAAAATTGGAAATTCAGGAAATACGGGTATGTATCCCAAATTTATCCCAACATTGTTCTGGGCCAGAACAATTGGTCTATAATCAGAGCCGTTTCAAGGATAAATATAGGGTTTTTACAGCTTACAGCGGGGTCAAGATCGGGCACAACGAAAGCCCCCGCCGAAGTTAACTATGATAGAAGGAGGATTTCCGCCACGATTGGAGGCGCGAACATCATTAATGATGTAATTAAATGATCCTCCTCGTAGCGCACGGGTACTATCGACATCTTCGCTATTTTCACGACTATCTGATTTATAGGGATAAGCAAAATTCTTTTGATCGTAAATCGTACTCACCCATTCCCATACATTTCCACTCATGTCCAGCGCGCCTACCCAGGAAGCGCCTCCTGCCTTGCTACCAACATCCGCTGTCATATTACCCGAATTAGCTCCATAGACCACGTTTTCCGCTACAAATTCATTACCCCAAGGATAAATCCAACCATTCGGTCCGCGTGCCACGTACTCCCACTCAGGCTCGGTGGGCAGCCGTGCCCTACGCCATTCGCAGTAATCGCGCGCTTGAAACCATGTCACACGGTTGATCGGCTGCGTATCACGTGTTGAAAATTCACTTTCAGGTGTTGTGGTGCATTTCTCTGCTGCCACACACTGAGCGTACATTGCGCGCGTCACTTCCGTGCGATCAATCCAGAAAGGGGCATAGAAAGTCTGCTTATCAACTGGCTTTTCATCATCTTCGCCATCCTCGCTGCCCATCATAAACTCGCCTACCGGCACAAGCATCATTTCCGCGCCTGTCGGGTCATCCGGGAAAACCGCCGCGAACGGCTGCCAGTCCGTGTTACCGCCGCTGAAATTACTGGCACGATCTAGTGCAGCTTGCAGTGGATCAGGCGTAGGCGTGGCTGTGGGCGGCGGGGTGAGATGCGTGGCAGTTGCCGTCAATCCAACAAAATGTTGATCGGTCGCAATTATCATGGCGTTGATCGTCGCGTCGGTATCTTCGGTTGGCCTGGGCGTGTGGCTCGGCATTGGCGACGCAGCGGCGGATGTCGCTTCGGCGTTCGCGGTTTGACGCGCTGCAACTGTCGCATTGAGGTCGGGCGTTAGATTATCCATTACAGCGGGATTGTTGAAGAATGTCGGCAGAACGACTATCCCAATGACCAGTAAGACAGCAGCTACCGCCAGAATTGGAATCGCGCGTGTTGCCCGGCGGCTGACAGGCGGTGAAGTTTGTGGAGCAGGCGATATTACCGGAACAGCCTCTTCCGGAACAGAGTCTTCACGCTCTGGCAGCAGCGGCTTCACTGGAAGCGTGATATTGCGATCATCCGTCGAAATCGGCTTTAAATCAACGCCCTTCCGCTGCAGTTCCGAATGCAACTGGGCGAAGGCGATCCCATAATCCTGCCCTAGAAAATCGACATATTGAATACGCCGCAGTTGAAAATGGACTTTCGCCCGTTCCAACAAAACCGGGATCACGACTTTGCCCTCATCCAGATAATACTGCCACTCGTTCTCGACATTCTTCGAAGCCATCGATTCCGGCGTGATGATGACCAGCATCACTTCGCAGAAATCCAGCCCTTCCTGAATGGCCGAACTCCAATTCATGCCTGCTGGAATATCCTCAACATCCAGCCAGATATTTGCTCCGACATTAGAAAGTGATGCAGCTAAATTACGAGCAAATGCTTCATGTTTTCGGGCATAGCTGATAAAAATACGCGCCATAAATTCATCCTGTGGAAGTGGTGACAGGACAAATTATGGCGGCTATAAAATAATCGCGCAAGCCGTTTGAGCAGCTATCGAATTACAGCCCGCGCGGGCCTTCCGCTACAAACAGCGGCTCTTCCTGTCTGGCCTGTTCGATCAATTTGGCCTGCTCATCGGCGCTCATCGGTGTGTAGCGTTCGCCAGCCGCGATCACCAGTTTCAGAATATTGACATCACCTGCCGCCGGGATTCCCGTCACACCGGGCTGCGAGAGGGTGAAACGCACGCCTTGATCGACCTTCTCCTGAATATCAAATGGCTCATACCAGGTGTCGTAGCGACGTTCCTGCTCCAGCCAGGGGCCTTTGGCGACAGATTTGATCGCCTTCAAGCCGACATTTTTTGCCTGGACCATCGCCAGCAAATTTTCGGCATCACGGCGGTAATCGGGGTCGCCATACAGCTTGGCGTTGATTGGAAATAGCACCGTGTCAAAATCGAAGCGCTCCAAGGCCTTCAGAAAAATTCCCGGCGCTTTGAGTCCATGCCCAGTGATGCCGATGTGCCGAATCATCCCCTTCTCACGCGCATCCTGAAGTGCTTCGATCACTCCGCCGGGGCCAAGCGCTTTTTCCATTTCTTCATATTCGGTGACAGCATGAATCTGCTCGACATCCAGGTGATCGGTGTGCAGCAGTTCGAGTGAACGCTGAAGCTCTCTCCATCCGCCCTCACGGTCACGCTTCTCGGTTTTTGAGCCGAGGAAAAATTGATCGCGGCGCGATTCCAGCCAGGGGCCGATAAGCGTTTCGGCCTTGCCATAGGATGCCGCCGTGTCGATATGGTTGATCCCTGCCTTGAGTGCGAAATCTAAGGCTTCGTTGGCCTCTTCCTGTGTCCGATTTCCGAGCGCCGCGCCGCCAAAAATGACAACGGTGCTCATATGATTGGTACGGCCTAGACGACGTTTTTCCATGTCAGTCTCCTTAACTTCTTTTTCCTCCATGTTAACGCACCTGCGCGGGGTATGCTATAATGCCGCCTGTTTTTCGATGGAAACGAGTGCAAGGTGCAAACCTTTTACCCCTGGATTCTGACAGGTTTACTTCTAATCATTGCTTATCCCTGGTCGGCATGGCTGCTCGCGCAGAGTCCGCGCCGGGACAGTGCGTGGCTGACCGTGTTGCTTACGTTAGCGATCAGCACAGGCACACTCACGTTAATTATGTTCTGGATGTCGCTTTTGGGTGTCCCATTAGAAACCTGGAATATCATCCGCCCTTACGGACTGTTGATGGGTTTGGGATGGTTGGTGGGAGGCCGACAACTCCGCGAGGCCCGAATTGCCGCGAAAAAGCAAGGTGTTTCCGCTTGGCGAACTCCATCTTTGGTGACGCTCCTCGCGACCATACCGCTTATCCTCATCGGTGCGGCCATTCTATTCAACGCGGTCTACTGGCCGTTCTCGCGCGATGACACGCTTGGTATTTACGCGCCCATCGCTGAACGAATGGCAGATTTGCGCGGCATTCTCCCACTACCCGGCAATGACACCCTCTACGAAGCCTATCCTATCCACATTCCGCTGACTTACATGTTTGCTTATCTCGCGTCCGGTTGGACAAATGAGTATCTGGCGCGGCTTTTCCCGGCGCTGATGGCGGTTGGCTGCATCCCTGCCGCTTACGTTTTCGGCTCGATTCTAAAGGGGCAGGCAGCAGGTTGGGCAAGCGCAATTCTGGTAGCGATCACGCCGACATTCGGGCGTTGGGCATCTTCGGGTTATGTCGATCTACCGATGGCCTTCTTTTACATCCTGTCGGCGATTTTCGCATGGCGCTTGTGGCAAACGCGACATTGGTCAGACGCGCTCCTGGCAGGATTGATGATGGGGTTGGCAGCATGGACGAAAAATGCTGCCTTGCTCGGCATCCTGTTTTTGAGCGCGTGGCTGCTATGGGCATGGTTGCGCCAGAAAATTAGCTGGCGTTTGGCGATTCTCTCGCTCTTTGGCTCGGCGGTTGTTGCCGCGCCCTGGTATATTCGCAACTGGCTGCAAGCTGGTTTGATTATCCCGGATACCGCATGGACAGATCAGGCGAAACGCTCACTCGACAGCCTGCTCATTCTGCCGCAGCTTTATGGGGTGGCTGGCCTGCTCATGCTCGTCGCCGTGCTGCTCACGCTCGTTGATCTCCTGCGCCGCCGATTCGATTCACCCGCGAATATTTTGCTGCTGTTATGGACAGTGCCATTCTTCGCGGCGTGGTGGCTGTTTGTCAGCTATGATCCTCGATTTTTACTGTTGTTTATGCCTATCCTGTGCGTGATGGCGGGCATATGGGTGACAAGCTTCTATGCGACGCTATCGACTCAGCGACAAAAATATGCGCTGATCCCACTGTCCATTCTGGTGCTGGTTGTGACAGTATTAGCCGTATGGAACAGTATCGAATTCAAAGACGAAATTTTGCGCGACCCGCTGATGAGTAATCAGGCTAAACATGAAATTGTTCTCGCTGCTGAAGAATAAACGCTTACTTGACCTGGGGCTGATCGCGATTTCGTTTATTTTCGCCCTGCTCCATGCCGGGCCTCTCAACGGGACAAAAATCGCGCTGATCCTGACGATTGTCTTTCAGGTTTATCTGCCAGGATATTTATTAGCACGAGCGCTGGGGAAACTGCGCGGCGCACATCCAATTTCGCGCTTGGCATGGATATTGGTCGCCGGGTTAAGCCTGACTATCTGCCTGGGTGGAGTCGCGCGTTATTTGCAGGTATCCATGCTGGCCTACACGTTGATTCTGCATGGTGTGATGCTGGCGTTGGCGCTGATTCAACCCAAACAAGAAACCATTAGCGAGTCATGGCAATTTTCGCGCCAAAATGTTCCTCTCTATTTCCTGTTGGCACTCTGCTGTCTGATCGTGCTGGGAGTCAGCATCGAACGTGGCAATTTTCGCTTTAACGGCTACGAAGACCAGACGGTGTTTATCGCGGCGGCGGATTGGCTGGCGCACGATCCCGACGACCCTGCGCTCTATGAACGGCGCATTGGTGTGCCACCGGAGCGCCTGGATCGCCGTTGGGAAACAGATGGCTGGACATATACCCACGCCGCCTGGGTCTGGGTAAGCGGCGTGTCGGCATCTGATTTAATCTGGTACGATTTGACACCTCTGTTTGTCTGGGCTGTACCGCTGGCAGTGTTTGCGCTGGCCTATGAACTCACACGGCGCGAACAGGCAGCGGCTTTTTGCGCGGCGGCGCTTACACTCGCCGGATTGATGACGCTCGATAGTCTGGTATATCGCACTACCACGCTGGCTTTCGGGCAGTTCGCGCTGTTCCAACTCAGCACCCTGCGAACCGCCTCCACAGCCTTGCTGCTGCCGATGGCGTTCATGGCGGCGCTGGCTTATCTGCGCCACCCCCGAAAACGCGATCTGATTCTGATATTTCTGGTAGGGCTGGCGATTGCGAGCATGCACCCACGCCAGATCATGATTTTCCAGATCAGCATCGGCGCGACCACGATAGTTTGGTGGCTGGCACAGCGCACCCGGCAGCGTTTCTGGACGGGCCTCTGGCTAATTTTGATTCTCGTCAGCCTGTTATTCCTGCCCCTCATCCAGCGCATTAATCGACCCTCGTTTGACCAGATTAACGAGCAGTTCGAATCAGCCGTTTCTACGAACGAGACAGCGACAGGCAGAGGCGTAGACGAACTCTGGATGCTCAATTTACCCGGCGGCATCCGAACCTACATCCTCCAGCCGAGCGTTATTTTTTATCACCCGATTATCCTGCTAGCGGCTATTTGCGGCTTATTGGCGGGGTTCGGCTGGCGCAAAAGTCTGGACGCGCAATATGTTTTCGCGTCCACGCTGGCAGCACTTCTCATACTTTTTGTGCCGGGGTTGACAGCTTTAGTCGTCAAAATTATTACGGTGTCCTTCATCTCAACGCTGGTCTTTATCCTGCCAGTCGCGCTCAGTTTGGGATTGGCGCTGGATTTTGTCGTGAACAGGCTCAAGCGTTTCCCTTATAAGCAAACACTTGTGGCGGTCTTGCTGGCAGCGGTGATGCTTGTGCTTCTGTTCGAGTCGATCCCCATCCCCGCCAGCGCCCGCGACCAGATTCGCGCCTCGAATCTCGCCCAGGCCGTCCGTGACATTCGCCCATTTGACGAAGAACTGCTCACGACACTGGCAACGATTCTGCCGCAGGATCGCCGCAGCATCATCGCAACGCCGAATCATGTCGCCAATTACATCATCGAATCAATCCCGCGCACCTTCATCACCAGCGGGCGGGCAAGCTCCAATCTAGCTTATCAGGGCAACGAGCGCTTTTTTGGTGGCACTAACCGTAGAGGTATTCGTGCGCCCTGGCTGGATACTGTCGATCTCGAATTTTTGCGGCAATACGGTGTCACCCATCTCGTGATGCAAGCCAACGACACTCGTTTGCCACAGTTGATATTTCAACCTGAACGATTCACCTATCTGGCATCCTCTGCCGGATTTGTCATATTTTCAGTCAATTCTGACCTCAAAGCCTCCGAAAACGACAACATTTTCGCGCAAATGAATGATGTCTATGCGAAAATCGAATCGCCACGATGGGATGTTTCGGGCTTTGAACTGGCACGTCCAGCAGACCCTCTGCTCTGGGAAAATCTCGCCACAATGTGGGAAAAACAAGATGACGATCTCGCCCGCTACGGTTTAGCGATCACCTCTACGCTGATGGGCGCTGATGAACGAGCGCTGCCAATCTGGGAGCAGCTTCATGACGATCATCCAGATTTATTCCTGTTCACAAACGCGCTAACACACACCCAATTCGCCCTTGCTCCTTCAGCCAACGCGATCCAACCCCTGCTCGATGCACTGGAAAATGATGATGCTGCGATCCGCGTTCTGGCAGCGCGTGAGCTTTTGAGCGAGACATTTTTCTATCTGCTGACCGATGAGCAGATCGAGCAAGCTGTCACCCTTCACGATTCCGATTCAATCGTGTGGGATCAACTAGCGACTTTTGACCAGCCCGCGCAGGTACGGGAGCGAATCGTGCTGCTCTTAAGCGCTGGGTTGTCGGATACTGCGGCTGATTGGGTCAATGATCTGGATGAAATCGAACGCAGCCCACAGGATTTCGTTATTCAGGCATCTGTCGCGCTGGCAAATGGCGATGTCGATCAGGCATTAGCGATCCTCGCGCCGACCACCGACGACGATTGGGTTGCCGCAAATCGCCAATATCACCCGGATCGCTGGAGCAATAACACCGCCGCGCAAATGTACTTCTTACTCTTAGCCGAACGAGCCGCCCGTGATCAACGGATGAACGACGCGGAAGCAGAATATCAGCGGGCAATAGAAGCAGGCGCAGAACGGGCAGGTGAAATACTTCGGTTGATGTCCAATCGAGAACATGCAGCATTCTATAATCTGCCTGTTCCTGCTTCGCCAATGGTCATAGCCGATTATCAAGCATTATATGTTATGCAGCCGGAAATTTATCTGGATGATGAAGCCAACAGGCTGAACGTCACTGCCATATTCGGCAATCCACAGGGTGGCACTTATCCGGTGAAAATCTGGCGGGTTCAAGTTACCAGCCCCGATGCCAGCATTCAATATGCTTCTCTGGATGCTCCTGCTGAGTTCATAGATGGTCTGCCGACACAAGCATTTATCCAACTCGATTTGCCACCAGATTTGCCGGAACTGACTCCAGCGCGGGTGTTTATCGAGCCGATTTACAGCAACACCGTGACCTTTGGGGCAATCTCACAGGATATTGTCCTGAATCGACCTGAAAGCGCGACCATTCCGCCGGATGCCGAAACTGCAAACGCAACTTTTGGAGATCACATTCTGCTCAAGAATTTTCAGGTCGCACGAGACGAAAACACACTCGATCTGACATTGTATTGGGAAGCGACCACGCCACCCGCCGAAAATTATCAGATTTTTGTCCATGTCATCGGGTCCGACGGTAATGTCGTCGCGCAAAGCGATTCCGCACCATACGATGGGCGCTACCCGACCAGTCAGTGGAATCCATTCGCGATCATTGCAGACCATCGCGTGATTCAATTCGAACAGCCGTTGGCAGATGGGGATTACACAGTATGGGTAGGCCTGTATCGTTTACCGGAGATTCAACGTCTGCCGATTCAAGCCGAAAACGCGCGTATCGAAAATGACAGCCTGCTCATCGACCAGTTTACGATTCTCTAGCGACAGTTTACCGCACAGGCCCCAGGCCGATTTGCGTGTCGGTTGAGCCATCCGGCAGCGTGATCGTGACTCTTTGCTCAGGATGATCGACATCGCCAAATGCAGACAGGCTAATCCACCACTCTCCAGCAGGTGCATCAGCGGGCAGCGGCAGACTTATGCTGTCACTCACGATGGCGTTGGTTTGCCAGCAGGTTGTCGGGTAACGGGTTTCAAGTGGCTGCCAGACCAGCGTTTCACCCGCAGGCGCACCATCCGGCGAAATCAAAAGCGCCGAAAACCAATAGGGGGTGGTCATCTGTCGCAGCGGCTGCCAGTTCAAACGGATCGTGATCGCATCCCCGTCCAAATCAGCATCCCAATTTTCAAGGCGAAAATTTTGATCAAAAGTCACGCCGGATGCGCGGCTGGCTGACACAAAAGTCGGCGGATTTGGCGGTGGAGTCATATCCGGCGCGTCAATCACGGGCAAAATGCTGGCGAGGACAATCATCAGAATCACCTGTGCACCGCTGACGATCAGCCAATTTGATCGCCGATTTTGCAGAGCATAGGCGGCTGCAATTAAAACAAAAGGCGAGAAAAAGAGCCACACCCGCCCGGTTTCGCCACGCGCGGTGCCACTTAAAAGCAGGACGATCATGGTCAGCAGCAGCGACAAGCCTAAAATATCGCGCTTGCCTTTGACCACGTTCAGCAGCCACAGCGCGATCAGGGGAACACCTGTAAACAGCGCCCATTCCCAGAAATGCAGCCACAGCCAGGGTAAATAAGGCCGATCCAGAGCGAGATGTTCCGACATCGCCACATGGAGCAGATCAAGCGGCGCGAATCCGCTTGCCAGCCCATACACGAGCCAGGGCAAAATCAGCCCCAGCCCGAACCACACGCCAATCAACACCAATCTTTGTAGGGGCGCAAGGTGACCAACGGAAATCCCTGTGGGATCGTGCGCCCTGCTCTGCCACAAATGAAAAACCGCATAAAATCCGAACAGTCCCAGCAGCGGCACGAGCGAAAAATTCGCGAAAGTCAGCAAGCCACATAACAAGCCGGACACGAGAATCCAGAAAAATCGCCCTTCCAACCCTCGGAGCAAGCACCAGAAGGCAACGAGCGCGACAAAGGGATAAAACGTATTCCAGGTCGGCGCGAACATCACCAGCGCCGGACCAAGCGGCCACCATGTCACCGCGATCCGGGCAGCTTGCGAATCCGACAGACGGCGCGTGATAAAAAAAAGCGGCCACACTGCCAGTGCGCCCCAAACAGGCATCAAAATACCCAACCATGCCGATGCCCATTCAGCGGATGAATAAGCCAGCAAGCTGTAATTGGCACATTGGTAGGGCAAAAGCGTTCGTTGCAACGAATCCGCTGCACCAGGAAGCGCACCCAAAACATCATTTGCAGCGTGATAAATCAGCGGCAGACCGGGCGGCGCAAGCGCGACATGAACGCTGCGTCCCACAAAACTCTGCATCACCGTCGGCCAATCGAGCCAATTTGACCAGTCGATTGTTGCGGCTGCCAAATGTGGCCCTGTCGTAATGCCAGATACGGTGCGAACGAACAATGTGTACAGCACATCATCGTTACGAACAGCAATAACGGCGAGTGGTATCACGACAGCGCCCATTAACGCCCACAGAATCAGCCAATGATTTCGTTCACGACCCCATAAAAGCCATGCGCCGGAAAGATAGATCGCTGAAATGAGGGCTAACGGCAAAACGCGCAGCAGTGGTGCGAGTTCATACGACCACTGCCAGCCAAACCCGCCGCGCAAAAACGGAATCCTATCAAAGAGTAGCGCCAGCGCCAGCAGCAGCGATAATCCACCAATAATCGGAAGGGTGCGGCGCATGTTCATGATGCGCCCTGTATAACAGTTGGAAGAACACCGATGTAATTTTCGACAGTTTCCGCGCCTGTAACAGGCAGATTTTCGATCACGCCCATCTCGTTCTGATACAGCACCACCCACAGGCGATAATCCCCTGGTAGCAGCTCATCCGGCAGATGCAGCGCCCGGTTATCCCAGACCGGAGCGCCAACCTGCCATGTGCTGGTATGAGCGAATCCGCCACCAGGTTCGGAGTCCATACCTTGTGCGATTGGCGCACCCGCAGCATCGCGCAAAAACCACGCCACCGTAAAATCCTGCACTAACGCTGAATCGGTCTGCCAATAGAGCGAAATGGGCAGAATATCACCCGGCTTATAATCTATCCCCTGTGGCAAGTCATAGCCCACAAGCCGAATCGATTCGCCGTAAACCAGATCGGTCAGATAATCAGAGCTTTTGAAAGCATAGGGGTCTGGGGCAGCAATAGTGCTGTATTCAATCAATCGGACATCGGGACCAGTTTCATATTCGCGAATGGGGTAATAATGCGCCGCCATAAAGCGCTCAACGGGGCGCACCGTCCAGGGCATAAATGGCCCGCTGTTCGCCAGCAACCACAAATGTTCCCGCGTCTGCGCCAGAGCTTGAATATGCGGCCCAGTAGAATGATCCAGCAATAAATTCGGGTTGTCCGAACGAATTTCCGGCGGTTGTTCCGGGCTGGGCTGTTCTCCCGGCTGAAATGGCAGACTCACAATGCGCGGCTCATCCAGCTTGCCGTAATTGAGAAAAAAATCGCGATAGGTCAGATCACCGAGCAGCAGCACATCACCTGGTTCGCTTTGCGCCTGGATAATCGGCAGCATGTCAAACAGGCGTGTGTTATAGGATTGGTAGAATGCGTCATTGTAAATCGCTCGCAAACCCAACCCCGTGAAGGCGAAGAAAATGACGATAAGCGAAACGGGCATTAAAATTGTTTGACCCAATTTTTGCGGAGACGAGCGCTTGAAATCGCTTAACAAACGCCAGAGCGCAAATCCACTCACGCCTGCCAAAGCGATAAACATCAATGCCCATACGGGTACGTTCATCCGCACCCAGGCGAAATCCAGGCCAATTTTTGACCACAGACCGGGAATGATAACCCAGCGCAGATAGCGAAGGTCATTCAAACCCTCCCACCAACCGCCAACGCTGCCCGACTCCGGCGGGAGCGCTTTGTAAAATTCCCCCCACCACAACGAGACACCGCTGAACTGTACCCATAGGCTGTAGGCGCAGATCACGGCAAATCCCGCCATCAGCATTCGAGAGATTGGCTGGCGCATTACGCGGTCAATGGCTGAGAAAGCGCAGATGAAGGCGAATGGCAGCACGGGCAACAAAAAGCGTGGCGGCCATGATAATCCGCCGAACCAATCCGGCCCCTGGCGTATCGCATAAACGAATGAAAAAATGAGGATTGCGATCAGTGCCGCTATAAGATGACGATAGCTACGGCGGCGGTGCAGCAGCCACACACCGGGAAGCGCAAGCAGAAGTACGGGCGATGTCCCCCAGATACTACCGCCAATGCTCAGAAGATAGCCTTGCAACGCCACCCCAAGATAGGGCTGCGGCTCTCCCAGCGCCGTGAACAGGCGGTCAAAACGATCCGTAAGGCCTAATATCCTCCCCAAAATCACCATCACAATTCCCACCAGCACGATGATCGCCAGCAACCGGATGATTTGGCGGGGATTTCGGTTCGAAAATACGTCAGGCAGCGCCAGAATCATCAGCGCCGGGACAGCCAGCACCGCCGCGCCTTTGCTGAGAATCGCACCGTATAGGGCAAGAATAACAAAAGTGGGGAGCAAAATAGAACGATAATGCAGCGTGCGCCAGCGTTCGATAAAAATGGCAGTCAATAATAGCATGAGAAGTGTCAGCGGTTCCTGGAAAAATGTCTTGCTATAAGGCCAGATGGTCGTCCCCAGGCCGAACACCAGCGCACTGACGACTGCTGTTCGCTCCGCATAACCCAGTACGAGCGCGTAGAAAAAAATCACGCCACCCGCCAACGCACACACCAGCACGTTAAACAGATAAACGGCATGTGCCAGACCGATGCCCGGTATTTTTTCTGCCAGCGCATAAAGCGGGGATGCCAGCATCACCTGCAATGTCTCGCTGCTGAGAGCCGGAAGCGGGTAAGAACTACCCGCGACAAGGCTTTGTGCCAGCGGTGGGCGCGTGCCAGCAGAAATATCCAGCACGAAATCGCCATAATGCAAAAAACTGCCGACCCCATCTAACAAAAAAAGCGTGTCGGTGCTGTCGATACGCGCGCTGTAGGTCAACATATAGATGCTGCTTAAAAAGACGACGATGGCAATAAACAGCTTAAATCGTTGCCAGCTAAAAACGGTTGATTGATCGGTCATCCACTCAATTCTTTACGTTATCGGCAAGGCGGCTTAGTAGCTCGCCTGCATAAACTCAGCAAAGCGTCCTGGCAGGTCGCCCGCATAAACGTGGATGACTATAGCATTAATCCGGCTTACCGCCACCGATCAACTTATTACGAACGCCCAAAAGACCTTTGATAATCTTCTGACTGGCCGATAAATCTTCCATTTGTTCCAGCCCAACCTCATAGGTCGCAGCCCCAGCCATGACTTTGCCGTCACGCACCTGCAAATCGCCCATCGCGATCAGCGTTTCGCCGTAGAGCTTCTTTTCGCCGATTTCCTGAAAAATGTCAGCCGCCTGTCGGTAACAGTTATAAGCCTGTTCGCGATCTCCAAGCGCTGCATAAACGCCACCCATATTGCCGAGAACCATCGCTGAACGACGCGCATCACCACGATCCTGGAAACTGCGCAGCGCATTTTGCATCGCATCCAACGCCTGTTGATTTTCGCCCAATGAACGATGAACCAGCCCGATATTGGTCTGCATTTCAGCGACCATCATCACATCGCCATCGGCTTCATAGGCTTCCAGCGCCTGTTGGAATACGCGTGCAGCAGCTTCATAGTCCTTCTGCTGAAACAGCTTGACACCTTCAGCTTGTAGTTGTTGTGCTTGACTCACGAGAAAATACCCCCGTAACTATTTCTTACATCGTAATATCGAGCATACTGGTGCCGACCTGTCGCAGGGTATCGGTTGGCATCTGGCTCAGGGTGATGGCGATATGAATAAAGCCGATATTCAGCGGATTGGCAGCAAATTTGCGCACTTCTTCAGGCAAATCTGTGAAATGCTTCCATTCTTCTTTAATCATAAGCAGTTGACCGATATGGCTGCTGCTTTCCAGGAAGTAACTCACGTTCTTCTTGAGGCTGCTTGCCAACACGCTCAGTTCGTGCATCGGCAGCGATAATTCGCCCAGTTCATATTGGTTAATATGTTCCGCTGGTATCGCTGTCGCCTGACTCAATTCTTCCGCGCTCATATTGATTTCTTCGCGTGCCTGCCGCAGCAGTGCGCCAATCATACGGTCACGCAGCGCCATATATTCGGTCTGCGCATCCCTCCGCCCCGCTTCACGTTCACCAACGGTACTCGCGCCCCAAAAATGGCTGACCGGCACATCCAGGTAGTAAGCCAGGATTTCGAGCTGCGGGAGGCTGGGGACTGCATCGCCCAATTCCCAGGCTTCGGCTTCTTCTGGTGCTACGCGCAGCAGCCGCGCACAGTCCTCAATCGTTCGTGCTGTTTTGAGCCGGGCATCGCGCAGGAGTACGCCGACCATCTTGGCGCGAATACGATAGGATTCCGCAAAATCCATTGGTTTGGGCTGCGCTGGCTCAGAGCTTTTGTTCGCGCCTTTTAACCGAGATGAAATATCTTTAAAATCTGACATATAGCCTCCAAGTCCACACCCTCATTATAGAATGATGATGTGCGAAGGGCAACTCAAGACTCTTTTATTCATCTCAATTGTTTTGATTTACAATTTATTTGCGCTATAAATCTCAATTTTTCATACTGGCTCGGCTGTTTCTCACAAACCAAGCACGGGAGTATAATAGAAAATAGTAACATCCTATAGAAAATAGTAACATCCTATTTGATGATGTTAACCCGACCACTGGTGAGCCAGTCAATCAGAAGAAAAAATATGACTGAAAATGATCTGGATAAACTGCGAGTTGAAAATATCGCTTTACGCGAACAGGTTCAACATTTCAGTGCGTTCAAAAACTTAATCCTTGCTACAGCCACGATTCTCGATCTGTCTGCTCTGCTCACCGAACTGACGATCTGCATTGCTGATATGATGGCCTGTAAGCGCGTCTTGATATTTATGGTCGATGATGAAGATGCCACGCTCAAGTTTGGCGCGATCAACAGCGATCCCACTGCGAAACAATCCTTAAGAAACCTGTCCATTACCATTTTCAATGCCGAGAATGATCCGCTTATTCGTTCATGGCTGGCAGGGGAGACAGTTTTGCTGGATTCCGAAAGCATGGCTGCCATCCCCGCGCTCAAATGGCTGGCGGATACCTCCACTCTGGATGCACTCTACAGTATTCCACTTATTTTTCAGGGACAGCTCATCGGGCTGGTGCTTTGCGATAACCTCGGCAACGCTTCGGACAGCAATCTCAGCATCGTTGCCGAAGCATCCTCAATCGTGCTTCAGAATGCCCGCATCCACACCGAAACCGTCGAGAAATCGACAGCCGGGATGCACGAACTTTACATCCTACGGCAAATTGATCGCGAACTGAACGACAATATTGATCTCAATCACGTGTTTAGCATGACATTGGATTGGGCGCTGCGTTTTACCAATGCGCAGGCCGCCTCTGTCGAGCTTTATGACGAGCAAACGGACGAGCTTCGTATGATGGCGCAGTATGGACACGATGTAGGCATAGATTCTGAGTTGGCAATGCGCTTGATGCTTGGCGGAATCGCGTCCCGAGTCGCTCGCTCAGGCCGCGCCGAAGTGATCCCGGATGTTTCGATGGATGCGGATTTTGTACGTGTCTCTACAGGCACTCGTTCACAAATGTCCGTTCCCGTGATTCGCGAAGACCGGGTACTCGCTGTGATTACCATCGAGAGTCGAAAACTCAATGGCTTTACCGACCCTCATCTGGATTTTGTCGAAAAATTAGCCTCCCGCGCGGCTGTCGCCATTGATAACGCGCGCCTGTTTGCTGAAACCAAACGTGAGCGCGAAAAACTCTCCCACATTCTCAGCAATACCGCCGATATTGTCATCGTTTGCAGTATGGATGACCGACTCGTTCTGATTAACCAGGCAGCACTTTTGGCTTTGCGGCTCTACGCGAGCGAAAATTACCTGGGACGACCATTTTTTGAGGTCTTTTCACATACGACGCTCACCGATGTATATCGCAAATCGCGCTTAAGTGGTGAACCTACTATCAGCGAGACGATCCTCCCGAATGATCGCATTTATCATGTGAACATCACCCTTCAGGAAAACGTAGGCTGCATCATCGTCATGCACGACATCACGCCCTTCAAAGAGATGGATCGACTCAAAAGTGATCTGATCGCCACCGTCTCCCACGATCTGAAGCAGCCGTTAGCGGTGATGAACGGTTACACCGAACTGCTGATGATGCACAAAAAATTCGACCCTACAGGTATGAATTTCATCGAGATGGTGCGCAAATCTATCCATAATATGCGCCAACTCATTGATGATTTGCTTGACCTGGGGAAAATAGAGTCTGGAATCAAGCTCGATTATCAGGCAACACCGATCCAATCGCTCATCACCGACTGTATCGAATCGCTTCGCCCCACAGTCCTCACGAAAAATATGGCGCTTACCGCTGAAATCCCGGTTGATCTCCCGCCAGTCCACGCGGATCGCGCACGATTACAGCAAATTCTGACCAATCTGATCGGCAACGCTGTAAAATACACACAACCCGACGGCTGGGTGAAAGTTAACGCGGAAGAACGCGATACCATGCTGCGGATTACCGTACAGGACAACGGTATGGGGATCAGCCCGGAAGATCAGATTCACATTTTTGATCGGTTCTACCGTGTGCGCCGCCCAGAAACAGACAGTATTGAAGGCACAGGGCTGGGGTTAGCCATCGTCAAGAGTCTGGTCGAAGCGCATAACGGACAAATCGGGCTGGAAAGCCGCCTGGGTGAAGGGACAACTTTTTATCTACTCCTCCCCATTCACCGCCAGGAAGATAGCGATTTGGAGTCCACAGCGTAAAACAAGCCAAATTGTTCTGACCCAGAACATTTGAGCGAAAACCATAACTGAGTTATAATTGAACCGGATTGTGTAACGGATTGTAGACATCGTTAGACTAATCTGTTGAGGCTTTTTATTTTTCTCAGGAGGAAAAATGTTGCATTATCGTAAACCAAGACGGCGTATCCGACATATCGTAATCGTTGTAAGTATGCTTCTGATGCTCATCGGTGCGATCAGCGCCCAGGCACAGGATGGTGGAACTTTACGTGTCGGTATGAATCCCCCCGCCGTTCTCGACCCTGCTCAAATCTCAAATGACCCCGAACTAGCCTTAAATCGCGCAATCTATGATTATCTGATTGAGGTCAATCCCGTTGACTCATCAATCGTTCCCAGTATTGGTACAAGCTGGACGATCAGTGATGACGGCCTCACCTACACATTTACACTGGCTGAAGGTGTCACCTTTCAGGATGGTTCTGCCTTAACTTCGGCAGATGTCGCTTTTTCTTTTCAACATCTCAAAGACGTGAGTTCGCGCGCGTTAAGCCTCCTGGGGGAATATGAAGTTTCCGCGCCGGATGCCGCGACAGTCACGTTCACCATCCCGGAACGCAACAGCGTTTTCCTCTATGGGCTGGCTTCCCCGCAAGCCGTGATTCTGAAAGATGGCACGGCAGAAGCGAACGTTTTAGGTGAAGGTGATGCCGCGCTTGCCAATTTCAACGGCACTGGCCCCTTTGTTCTGACCGAATACACCCCCGGTGTGGGCGGCAAAGCCGTTTTCACACGCAACGAAAATTACTGGAAAGAAGGCCAACCGAAACTGGCTGGCATCGAACACATCTATTTCGCGGATGTGGATGCGCAAATCAATGCCCTCCTCAGCGGCGAAGTCGATTTCATCTTTAAGCTGCCGCTGGCTCAGGTTGGTACGCTAGGTCAAAATGAAAATGTGAACGTTATCCTGACCCAAACTGCCCAGCACGCGGTTATCCGTCTGCGCACAGACACGGGACACCTCGGCGAAAATGTAAGCGTGCGTCAGGCGCTCAAATATGCCACTGACCGCGAGTTCCTGAACGAACTGCTTCTGGATGGTCTGGGGACAGTTGGACATAACGACCCGATTGCACCGTCCTATGGCATTTTCTATGATCCAGAGTTTGAAGATACCGAGTATGATCCCGATATGGCTTGCCAACTGCTGAGTGAAGCCGGGATTGAGATGCTCGAAGGTAAGCTGTACGCGCCAATCGCGTTCGAATATGCTGATCTGGCTGCGACTTTGCAGCAGATGTGGGGCGAGACAGGCTGCATCACCGTTGAAATTGAGACGGTTGAAGAAGGCCTTTACTACGATTTCAGCAACCCGAATAATTATTTCGAGGTTGACCTGGGCATCACAGGCTGGGGTCATCGCCCCTCGCCGCAAATTCTGCTGCGGCTGGCTTATGTCGAATCCGGCATCGAATCCGGCTGGAACGAGAGCCGCTATGTCGATCCTCGCCTGGAAGAACTGGTCAAACAGGCCAATGAAACCACTGATGTCGAGGAATTGAAGGCCATTTATGCGCAGGTCAGCGAAGTTTTCAAAGAAACTGGCCCGATCATCATCCCCTACTTCGCGCCGTTGGTGAGTGCTTCCAGCGCAAATGTGGCCGATCTGGTGGTCGATCCATTCCCTGGCCTCACCGATTACCGAAACGTCTCGGTTGCAGGCTAATGTCAGCGAATCAAAACAGCGTGGAGTCGGCAGCGACTCCACGCCTCTTTTCAGGACGCGCGATAGGTCGCTTTTTAGGGCAGATCGCGCGTCGCCCCCTCTCACTTATGGGGATGCTGATTTTCGTCGGCTTTATTTTCCTGGCGATTTTCGGCCCAACAATTGCCCCTCACCAATTTGACGAATTGATACGCGGCGCACAGCGTCAAGCACCCTCAGCAGAATTCCCCTTCGGCACAGATCGACTGGGGCGCGATGTTTTCAGCCGTGTGCTGTGGGGAGCGCGTGAAATTATCATCATCCCCGGCGTCGCGACGGTAGCTGCGATTATTTTAGGCACAATATTGGGGCTGACTCTTGGATATTACGGCGGATGGCTGGATGAAATCGTATCCCGCGCGCTCGATAGCTTATTGGCGATTCCGGCTTTAGTGCTGGCGTTAGTGATGCTAGGGACAATTGGGCCTTCAAATATCGGCATCATCATCGTGATTGTGCTGCTCTACATGCCGATTGTCACCCGCGTGATCCGCAGTGCAACGCTCAATATTCGTGCCAGCGGCTATATCGAGGCTGCCAAACTACGCGGCGAATCGACATCCTATATTTTATTCCGCGAAATTCTGCCCGGAGTCCTCCCTGCGCTGGCTGTTGAGGGAGCGCTGCGGTTCTCATACGCGATTTTCCTCACCGCATCGCTCGGTTTTCTCGGATTGGGTGTACAGCCGCCCTCGCCGGATTGGGGACGCATGGTCGCCGAAGCCCGCCCGAATTTTGCCCGCACACCCTGGGAGCTGTGGTTCCCGGCGGCGGCGATTGCTGTGCTGGTCGTCGGTGTGAATCTCATGGCTGATGGTCTGCGACGCATCTTCCGCTATGAAGGCCAAATCTGATGAGCGCTGTTATCCAGGCGAACAACCTCAACGTCGAATACCGGCTGAATAAAGTGTGGGTCAACGCCATCAATGAGGTGTCGCTGACGATCAACCCGCTTGAGATTCACGGGCTGGTTGGCGAAAGCGGCAGCGGTAAAACGACCCTGGCACTGTCGCTGATGCGTTATATGGCGGGTAATGCGCGTATCGCTTCTGGCGAAATTCTGCTGGACGGCGACGATCTGGTGCGCAAAACTGAAGTCGAGATGCGTAAAATCTGGGGGCGGCATTTGAATCTCGTGCCTCAAGACCCACTGGCATCGCTGAATCCGTCGTACACGATTGGCGACCAGATCGCCGAAATTACGCAGTTACATGAAGGTTTATCCCGCGCGGAAGCCTGGAAACGCGCTGTTGAAATGCTTGCCAGTGTCAAAATTGCCGACCCTGAAGCCGTCGCGCGGCGCTATCCGCATCAACTCAGCGGCGGGATGCAGCAGCGCGTCACCATCGCGATGGCACTCAGCACACAGCCACGTTTGCTGGTGCTGGACGAACCGACAACGGCGCTGGATGTGACCACACAAGCCGTGATTCTCGATTTATTTCGCGAGTTAATTCGCGACAACCACGCAGCGGCAATCTATGTTTCGCATGATCTGGGGACTGTCGCGCAGTTATGCGATCATGTCACCGTACTTTACGCGGGTGAAGTCATGGAAAGCGCGCCTGTTGACGATCTATTCGCGCAGCCGCTTCATCCGTATACGGCGGGACTACTGGCAAGCCTACCGCGCCCGACACAGAATGTCGAAACGCGCCTGTACGCCATCAAAGGTGTCGCACCGTCGCTGACTGAACGACCCAAAGGCTGTGTTTTTGCGCCGCGCTGCCCATTAGCGACTCAAAAATGCTTTGACGAAAAACCCGCGTTGGAAAACACAGGCACAGGCCGCACAGTGAAATGTCATTACTGGCGCGATATTGCCGCCGGAAAACTCAGCGTGCAAGCCGAGTCGCAGGAAACAACCATCAATGCTGCGCCGCGTGAGGGCTATGTTCTGAACGCCCGCGACATCAATAAGCGTTTTGGCGAACGCTCGATTTTGCAGCGCATCACCGGACGCGAGGGCGATTATGTCCACGCCGTTGATAACATCTCGATTCGGATTCGCGAACGCTCAACATTAGGACTGGTCGGCGAAAGTGGCAGCGGCAAAACCACATTGGCACGCTGCATTGTCGCGCTGGATGCTGCTGACAGCGGCGAGATCGAGCTAGGCGGGATTCAGATCAGCAACAAACTCGAAGAACGCACCAAAGACACGCTCAAAAATCTACCGATGGTTTTCCAGAATCCCAACGACACACTCAATCCCTATCAGACCGTCGGGCAAGCGCTGGAACGCCCCTTGCGCACCTTAAGCGGTGAACCAATGAGCCGGGAGCAAATTCGGCAGCGCGTCGCCGAACTTTTGCAGGCTGTGCGGCTCACACCTGAATATTCGAATCGCTATCCGTCCGAACTCAGCGGCGGCGAAAAACAGCGTATCGCCATTGCCCGCGCTTTCGCGGCTGACCCGGCGCTGGTGGTCGCGGATGAGCCAACTTCCTCGCTGGATGTTTCCGTTCAGGCCGTGATTCTCAATTTACTGAAGGACTTACGTGCGGAAAAAGGTGCTTCGTATTTGCTGATTTCGCATGATCTGGACGTGGTGAGCTATCTTGCGGATTGGATCGCCGTGATGTACCTGGGCGAGATTGTCGAGGAAGGCGATACACAGGACGTTTATAACGCCCCGTCGCATCCCTATACAGAAGCGCTGATCTCGGCGATTCCGGTACCAGACCCCTCGCAGAAGCAGGGTCATATCCGGCTGGAAGGCGAAATTCCGAGCGCACGGCATATCCCGTCTGGCTGCCGTTTTCACACGCGCTGCCCACGAAAAATCGGTAAAATTTGCGAGGAGCAAGCCCCTCCCTGGCGCGACGCGGGTGATGGTCACTCGATTCGCTGTCACATCCCGATTGACGAATTAATCGCGCTGCAAACGACTCAGCCGTTCAACAACCCGCTTTCAGCACAAGAGTAGGGAACAGAATCCATGCTGCAATATATCGTGAGGCGAATTCTGCTCCTGTTTGTGACGATGCTGCTCACGTCGATCATCGTGTTCGCGCTGACTCAATTTATCCCTGGTGATATTGCGCGGCTGCTTTTAGGGCGTGAAGCCTCCGAGCAGGCGCTCGAAAATTTCCGCGATCAGTTTGGCCTCAACGACCCGCTGCCGCAGCAGTATATCAATTGGCTCACCGGATTCGTCACAGGCGATTGGGGAACATCCTTCAGCAGCGGCAATCCAGCGGTGCGCCCGCTGGTTTTGGAACGGCTTGGCAATTCGCTCCGGCTGACACTGATGACGCTTATCATCAGCATTCCACTGTCGATTGTGTTGGGCATCATCGCGGCGCTGCGCGAAAACACCTGGGTGGATAGCGCTATTTCGCTCATCTCACTGTCTGTCGTCGGCCTGCCGGAATTCGTGACTGGTCTGGTGCTGATTAATGTGTTTGCGCTGCAATTGGGCTGGTTTCCGGCGACGGCTCTGGTTTCCAGCGATCATCAATTGGGGGATTGGCTGCGCATCCTGTTTTTGCCCGCTGTCACCGCGACACTGGTGTTACTCGGCTACGTCTCGCGAATGACACGCGCCGGAGTAATTGACGAACTCAAAAAACCCTACGTCCGCACCGCTGTCTTAAAAGGTCTGCCGCGCCGTCAGGTCATTTTTAAGCATGTTCTTCGTAACGCTTTGCTGCCAACCATCACCGTGATCGCCCTCAGCGTTGGCTGGCTGATCGGCGGGCTGGTCGTCATCGAGAATGTGTTCAATTATTCCGGTCTGGGGGCGCTGCTGGTCGAATCCGTCAAGCAGAAGAATATTCCCCTTCTGCAAGCCGTCGTCATGATAACGATTTTCTTTTATGCGCTGGCAAATCTGATCGCGGATGTGCTGTACGCGGTTTTGAATCCACGTATCCGCCTCACGTAAGAGGTCAACGTGGTATCAAAATCCCGCTAATCACTCGATGTATTCGCCATCCTGAACAGCGCGATCTGCTCGGCGATCAGACCCATCAGAAAAATGACAATGCCAATCGTGATGAGCATCGCGGCCATGTTGCTGAAACGCGCCCGGTAAATGAGTAGCCATGCACCATAGCCAGCCCCTACCGAGAAAAATAGCAGGCTGACAGGCAAGAAAATTTTGAGTGGCACAAACATCGTTCCCAGTCGGGTGATCGTCATCAGGAAACGAAAGCCGTCTTTCAGCGGACGGATGCTGCTCCCGCTTTTACTCGCCGGGGAGTTAATCGGAACATAGCACACACGGAAGCCGGAGCGAAACATGGCGATGGTAATCGTCGAAGGATAGGAATAAGCATTCGGCAGCAGATAGACGAATTTTTTCAGCAGGGATGCCTTGACCACGCGAAAGCCAGAGGTGAGATCAGGAATCGGGTAGCCAACAATATACGAAGCATAAGTGTTAAAAACTTTATTCGCGATTCTTCGCTGCATGGCTGCGTCCGAGGCGGCAGTACGCGCCCCAACCACCATGTCGTAATCCCCTATTTTCGCCAGCAGTCGCGGGACATCCGAGGGCGGATGCTGGCGGTCAGCATCCATCAGCACAATAATATCGCCAGTGGCAGCGCGTATGCCTGTTTTGACCGCCGCGCCATTGCCGATGTTATAAGGATGGCGAACCACACGCGCCCCATGTTTTTCGGCAATTTCAATCGTCTTGTCGGTTGAGCCGTCATCAACGACGATCATTTCGTAATAATTGCCTGCGCTTAATTCGTCCAGCACATCACCAATCACGACTTCTTCATTATGAGCAGGAATCACGATTGAAACGCGCTGTGCGAGGGTGGGTATGCGTTCTTCCTGATGTTGAGCAACCAGATCAACCATTTTATTTTCCTTGCGTCACTGCATAACGCTCAACTTGATCGACAATAAAAGCCGAAACGTCAATCTGCTCATCCATCATCCGCTGATGTCTTTCACGAAATGTCGTCTCATAGGCCGGATCGGACAAAATAGACTCGGCGCAGTCTAAAGCCTGTCCCTCGATAGCGCGTTCACCATTGAAATTAAAAACCATCTGGTAGCAGCGCTCTTCCTCATCGGTATAGCCCCGGCTGGATGTCGAGAGGAAAATCGCCGGAACGCCCAACTGCGCACTCTCACTCGCCATCGTCGCACTCTCGCCAAAAAGCAGCCGCGCATAGGCCATAATGTGATGCACATCACTGCTGCGCCCTTTGCGCTCATATTGCTTCAAATCATCCGGCAAAGATGACTCCGAACTGATGAGAACACGTCCATAGCGCTCCAATCGCCGCACGACTTCATGAATATTTTTCACGCCAAAATCATGCACATCGTGATGGCTGCCCCAGGCGACCAGCCGCACAAATGTGAAGGGGTCGCCGGGATTCAAACCTTCAATTGCTAATTTTGATGGATCAGGCGTAAAGCGGTGGGGATGCAGATAAGCCAATTCCTGATAGCCGTTGTAGCGCTCATGTTTTTCGCCCAAATCGTCGCGATAGGCGCGTGGTGTAAAAATGCGTGTAGCCGCCGGATAGGTGATGCGATTCGAAAGGGTTGCGTTTTCGGTATCATAAAACACCAGCGAGGGAATTCCCCGTAAACGCGCCGGATGAACTATAAAAGTCCCGCCAATCGCCGCGACCACCTGCGAACGATGCTTACCTAGCGCACGCCACACCGCTGTGCTATGCTGGACAAGCTCAATTCCCAGGCCGAGCATACCCTTGCGGACTTTCGTCAGACAGTGATGCGTGAGTCCGGCTTCGTCCAGCAATTTCAGCGTCAGGTCTTTATCGCGGGACAAAATGAGCACATCATGACCACGTTTTTGCCAATCGGCAATGGCATATTTGAAAAATGAAAATGGGCGGGGTGCGTAATGTCCACCGCGATTCGCAAAACTGCCGCCATTAGGATCATGTGCCTCAGAGACCAGCGTTAGCAACAACTATATCAAATGCCACTCTGATTTTCTACAGACGATAACCGCGCCACTTTGATTTCCACGAACCATAACCGCGCACCGATCTGCTATAATGTCCCTAAAAATAGCGACCTCTCACTCTATGAATATCAATCAGGTTAAACTGCTTAAGTCTTTGGCGAAAACGCTTGTGCCGACCCGTTATCGCCCTGCCATTGCCTGGAATTATTTCGGCCTGGTGTCACGGCTCTATCGTGGCGATCAGGTGGTTTGCCCGTGCTGTAACGGTCACTTCCGCCAATTTTTGCCCTCGTCGGTGAATCAACGGCCAAATGTCGTATGCCCACGCTGCCTCTCGCTGGAAAGACATCGTTTGCTGTGGCTGTACTTGCAGGAACGCACGAATCTTTTCACACAATCGCTTAAAATGCTGCATATCGCGCCCGAATTATGTTTCTATCATGCTTTTCGTAAGCTGCCTAAACTGGATTATCTCCCTGCCGATCTCGACTCGCCGCTGGCAGCCGTCAGCGTGGACATCACTGACATTCCCTATAACGACAATACGTTCGATGTCATCATTTGTAATCATGTGCTGGAACATATTGATGATGATCGTAAAGCGATGTCTGAGCTTTGCCGCGTTCTTAAACCGGGTGGCTGGGCAATTGTGCAGTCCCCGCTCGACACGAAGCGCGCGCACACGGTTGAGGATGCTGCGATTGTCTCGCCACAAGCGCGAAAAGCCCATTATGGTCATGACGATCACCGCCGGATATATGGTCAGGATTATAAAGACCGACTCGAAGCTGCCGGATTTTCGGTCAGAATTGATGAATATGTGCGAGAATTAGGTGACGATGTGATTCAAAAATATCGATTGACAAAAAATGAGTATATTTATCTTTGCGAGAAATAAAACGGTTTAGAATAGAGAAGTCAATCAAATCGAGTGAAAGAGGCTGTCATGCCACTCTATGATTACAAATGCCCCAACTGCGAAAACCAATTTGAAGCCCGTCACAGCTTCGGCGAGTCTGCGCCGCCCTGCCCCGTGTGCGGCCATGTTGAAGTCCAGCGCCTGATCCTGACCGCGCCGACTTTTGCCCTGGGCGTTTTGGCGCACCCCGGCGATGGACGCAACGCGACAAAAGAACAGCTTCAGGATAAATGGGCAGAAGAAACACCCAAGCTGCGCAAGAAACTGGTCGATAAACTCGGCGAGAAAGCCGTTAACAGCATCCCATCGCTGAACATGGGGTCGGAATAAATTGAACCACAGAGGCAGAGAAAACACAGAGAAATAAAAGATTCAACGCAAAGGCGCAGAGAGCGCAAAGAATCGCAAAGAAAATAATTTTGAAACTTTGCGGTTCTTAGCGTTCTTAGTGCCTTTACGTCAAGGTATTTCATGACACAACCACTCCACATCAAAAACGCTCAAATCTGGGATGATGTATTTAGCAGCTACTCAAATGGCGCTGTGCGGCACGATCTTTATGTGGCTAACGAGCGTATAGCGAATCGTCCGGCAGCCGGTGCGCTCACAGTCGATCTTGAAGGCTACACGATTTTCCCTGGCCTTGTGAATGCCCACGACCACCTGGAACTGAATCACTTCCCGCGCTCAAAATTCCGCGACGTTTACGACAACGCTCACCAATGGGGCGAGGACATGAACGGACGGCTGGAAACCGAGCCGTACAAATCGCTGCGGGCATATGCGCTGGATGATCGGTTGTTCATCGGCGGGTTGAAAAATTTACTGTGTGGTGTGACAACGGTTGCACATCACAATCCGCCGCATAGAGCGCTTTTTCGTAAAGATTTCCCGGTGCGGGTGCTGCAAAAATATGGCTGGTCACACTCGCTCCATTTCAATACCACCGCTGAAATAGTCGAGTCGTATCGTAAAACGCCGAAAGATTGGCCCTGGTTCATCCATCTGGCGGAGGGAAGGGATGAAATCGCGGCCAAAGAATATCAGCGGCTCAAGGTGTTGGGTTGTGTCGGAAAAAACACGGTTATGGTGCATGGAGTGGGCATAAGTCCGAATGAAAACACATCTGGACGAGGCTTAGTGATCTGCCCATCCACCAACCAGTACTTGCTGGATAAAGTTACCTATCAGACGGATAGCAGCTTCTATGATTGGTCATGGAAATATGGTGGCATCGCGCTAGGAAGTGATTCCCGGCTTACCGCAGATGGCGATTTATTGGATGAAATGCGGTTCGCGCTTCACAACATCATGGATCAGAATGTTATTGTTGCCGTCGGCATGTTTCAGGATGCGGCGCATCAAATTCTGGCGATGGTGATGTCATCGGCTGCAAAGCTGCTCAACTGTGAGGATATGGGAGAGCTTCGAAACGATTTTAGTGCTGATTTCATCGCTATCCGATCTACCGAGGATGATGCAACCGCGTTGTGCAACGCTCGTCGCGCCGAACTTGCCCTGGTCGTTCGCGATGGTATTCCGCGTATCGGCGATCCTGACATGATGGCGAAATTTCCGCACATCCAGACTACTCCCGCTACACTTGACGGCGTACCCAAAGCAATCCACATTGACATTGCCCGGCGTATTCATCAATGCAGGCTCAAAGAACGGGGGCTAGAACTTGATGAGATACCGGAGAAACGATTTTTCCTATTCTGAAATTCATCTTCGTGCCTTTGATTCTCAGTGTCTTTGCGCTACATTCTGATTGAAATCTAAAAGGAAATGCTGTCATGACAGACATCCTGTTCGGTCAATCCTATTACTTGCGTTTCGATACCAAACTTTGGGACGCGATGCAGCCTTACCCACCGCTGGGGACGCTCTACGCCGCGTCGTATATGCGCGAAAAGGGCTATTCCGTCGCGCTATTTGACGCGATGCTGGCTGAATCAACGGATGAATGGACGGCGGCGCTCCAAAAATATCAGCCGCGTTACGCGATTTTATTTGAGGACAATTTCAATTATCTGAGCAAAATGTCGCTGCTGCGGATGCGTGAAGCGGCTTTCAAGATGATCGGCGCTGCCAGAGCGCAAGGCTGCATCGTCATCGCTTGCGGCGCGGATATGACCGATCACACCGAGCAATATCTCGAACACGGCGCACATTATGTCCTGATGGGCGAAGGTGAGGAGACGCTGGGCGAGTTAGTCGATTATTTGCAAACTAACCCCACCCTTCGCCCTCCCCTTGCAAGGGGAGGGTTGGGGTGGGGTGACGACGATCTCTACAAAATCCAGAGTCTCGCCTACCTGCACGATGGCAAGGTCATCAAAACTCCGACACGTCCGGTGATTAAGGATTTGAACGCGCTGCCTTTCCCGGCGTGGGATTTGGTGGAACACGAAAAATATCACGCCGTCTGGCTCGAACATCACGGCTACACCAGCATGAATCTGGTGACGACGCGCGGCTGTCCGTTTCATTGTAACTGGTGCGCCAAGCCAATCTGGGGGCAAAAATATAACGTCCGCAGCCCGAAGAACGTCGTCGATGAGATGATCTGGATGAAGCAGAATTTCAACCTCGATCAAATCTGGTTTATGGACGACATCATGGGCATCCGCGACCAGTGGATTGAAGAATTCGCCGATTTGTTGGATGCCGCAAATTTACACATCCCGTTTAAGAGCCTGAATCGCGTCGATTTGCTGCTGCGCGGCAAAACGATCCCGGCGCTAGCGCGGGCAGGCGCGAAAATTGTATGGGTCGGCGCGGAGAGTGGTTCGCAGAAAATTCTCGACGCGATGGATAAAGGTACGCGAGTCGAGCAGATTTATGAGGCGACTCGTCAGCTTCACGCACATGGTGTCCAGGTCGCGTTTTTCCTGCAATTTGGCTACCCCGGCGAAACGCGCGAGGATATTGAACTCACACTCAAGATGGTGCGCGACCTGATGCCGGACGATATTGGTATCAGCGTGAGCTATCCTCTTCCCGGTACGCCGTTTTACGAGCGTGTGCAGCACGAGTTGGGCGAACGTGTCAACTGGCTGGACAGCGCGGATATGGCGATGCTCTACAAAGGGCCATTCGCGACGGAATTTTATCGCCAGCTACACACCGTTGTGCATAAAGATTATCGTTCGCGCAAAACGTGGCAGGAATTACAGGCCTTGATTCGCAATCCTGTCAACTTGCGTCCCGGTCACGTCCGGCAGACCGCCGCCATGATTTATCATCGCATGACACTCCCTGGCGCGGTGGCAAAACTAGATAAACTGGCGCTCCTGCCCCACGAACCGACAAAATTGCCCAATGTTGAATTACAATAAGGGCGAATGTACAAGGGAAGAAAATCGTGATTAAAAATCGTGTTGCCGATTTAACAATTGATGAATTCCGAGCAATGATGCGCGAAGAATTTCGTATGTTAATCCGACAAACGGTACGGGAAACATTGCAAGAGGTAATCGGCAAAGGGGATTCTGACGAAGGTTCAGAATTTAAACCGGAAATTGCTGAAAGACTCCGCAGATTTATGTCGAAACAGCCCGTTGGCGAACCACTTAAAGATAATAAAGAGTAAGCAGTTTTCAAGCTGTAATTCGATTCTGCCCTACTTCGCTGGCTTCTGTGCCGAGACCAGCATCGCCGAACTATTCAGCAGCTCGTGAGCGCGTGCCTGATAACTGTTATAAGTACGCAAATTCTCGAACCCCACATGGCGAACAAAATAGAATAGCTCCGGCGGCGTTATCATGGCGACCCGATGGGTTTTGGATACCTCGCTCTCGCCCTGGATTTTGCCGTCAATAAGATATTCGTCTTCCAATATCCAGACCGCGTTATGGAAGTCGAGATGATGCTTCATAATATGCTGGACAGTTTTGCCATCCACGACTGAGGTTTCTTCAACCTTATCCTTGTAGTCCCACAACTTCCAGAGAAAATTCCGCATTTCGAGGAACATCACGCCACCCGGACGGAGCGCCTTATACATACGCTGCAAGGCATCGACTCGTTCTTCAACTTCGAGCAGATACATAAATGGGTCATTGACGGCAGCGATGATGTCGTAGGTATCAACTTCGTCAATATCGGCAAAGCCCCCCTGCCGAAGCGTGACATTCTCAAAATTTTTGGCGACCTTTTCCGCTTCCTCCACGAAATCCGTATCCGGTTCTAAGCCTGTGACGCGCCAACCGAGTCGCGCGTATTCATCAAGTAATCGACCTGGCCCAGAGCCTACGTCGAGAATGTGAGGCAAATTCGCAATTCCATAAGACTCGCGCAGCCATTGCATAAAATCGACAATTGGCGCGGGGTCGTCGTCAAATTCGGTATAAAGTTTGCTTTGCAGATTTTTCATGGAGTCTCACCTTTTCGATCATTTTGGTCTTAATCTCTCAGAATCAGATTTGCAGGCATAATAGAGATTGATTAGAGAGTCCTAAATAAATCGAGGAAATATTTCATGCCCGCATGGCTCAAGATTATCAAGCCCAATGTCGAAATCGGCGCGAATTATGTATTGTACCAATCCGCGATTCTTGATCTCGAACAAGCGACTGGATTCGCCGTTCAGACAGTCGGTTCCGTAACCGTTTTCATCAATGGCAAAGCCTTTGTCGTCCAGAAACAATTTGACGAAAAGGCCTATGGTACCGTGATGGCTTATGCTCAAAAAGTGACGGGTAAAGAACTCTGATATAAATTGACCAGTATTGACAGCCTTACGGTATAGACGTTACCCTTACCCCAATTCAATAACGATATGACGATAAGGTGAAACGATGTCACTGAAAGTTACGCTTTTCGGAGGAACGGGACAGGGTAAAACCACATATACCCTCGCGCTGCTCTATCTCATGGCTGCTGGAATTGAAGGATTCCGCATCGAGGCCGAAGATGCCAACACCTCTACTAAATATCTGAACCCCTGGCGCGATTTCGTCATCGCCAAAAAATGGCCTGCGCCAACAATGGGACGCCGTGAAGATCAGTTCAACCTGGTGTTTCAGAACGAGTTTGTGACCGATTTCCGCTGGGTCGATTATCAGGGCGGCGCGATCAATATTCCCACTGACGAATCCGACGAGTCCGCGCAGCTTCACGCGGATATACAGGAAAGCAACGCCGTCATCATCGTGGCCGATGCTCACACTATCGCCACGCGCCCGATCATCGAAGCCGAAATGCTGACCTCCTCGACCTACATTTTCAATCTGCTCAATACCTATAAATTCAAAGAGGCGGTTCGCGGTGAAGGCATCAATAATGGCATCACCATCGCGCTCGTGTTGACTAAAGCCGACATCCTACCGGATGAATTTAAGGCTAATAATTATCAAGGGCTGTTCGAGCGCTCCCGCGAAGTCTTCCGGGGTGTGGTCGATTTTGTCGAGGAGCAGCGCTCACAAACCAGCAGCCTGCGCCCCTGGCTCTATCCGGCAGGCATGATTCCGGTGTCGATTGTTGGCGAAGGCAATGCCACTGTCGTCGATCCCGGTCAGGGCTATGAATTGGCAACCGTTTCGCTGACGAATGCGCCGCAGCCCGTCAATGTGCATTTTCCGTTCCTGTACGCGATTGGCAATGAGCTGGATCGCAACGCGCTGACGCTGGAAGAAGAAGTTGGCGAACTTGAAGAGCGCCTCAGCCGCATGAATCGCAATGTTTTGAACAAGATTCTGCGCGGCAGGACGATCAAGCAGCTTCATCAGGAGCGCATGGATGTTGCCGAAACACTCAAAACGCTGGAGCCGAAAATCCGGGCGGTTACGTCCGTCGCCAACAAGAAGATGCGCTCGTTGATTCCCTCTTAGCCAGAGAGCCAGAGGAGCAGCCTGTGAATTATGAGACGTTTCTGTTCACGCGCAACCAGCAGCGCGACTTTACGGCGTTTATGCGCCCCAAAGAACTGACCAACAAAGAAATCAGCACGATTGCCAGCGCAGTGGGCAACGTCAACGATGTATCCGAATTGTCACCTGAATGGCCTGCACTCTACTGCTTTCCTATTGGCGAGTACATTTTGCTGCTGCGGCATTATGACAGCGGGCGCACACACGCCGGACGCAACATCCCACTGCTGGAAGGCATCGCCGTCAAACGGACACGCGCACGACATTTCGCGGCGGCACTACCCCATTTTTTGGCACATCAGGCTGATTTATTGGCGGTTGTCCGCAACGTGCCGGACATCGAAACGCAAACCGTTCAAAAATCGCCTGATCTTCCCTGGCCGGATGTGCAAGCGGGAGAAGCAATCGAAGGTGCAGCGGACGACTCGCTGGTGAATGAATTTGTAGCACGGCTGACGGAAGATCGACTATTTATTCCGTTTAATCCTGACGGACGGCTGATGCTCATCGCCGCGCTTTCCGACCCGCGTTTTCCTTCGCTTTATTTTGCCTTTGGCACGAACTCAGACGTTGTAGCGCGATTGAATAAAGCCGAGATTGACATTGATATCGTCAGCTACTTTAATACCAATCTGCCCAGCCTGCGCAGCCGTACCACGAACGAAATCACCAGCGAATTGACGGGCTATGTCAGCAGCGCTCCCAAAAGCCGCCCAAAACCCGCCAAACCTATCAAGCCCGACCTACCTGACTTACCACCGCCGGATGCGCCTGCTCCCATGCGTCCACTCCGCGAAACACGCGCCGAGCCAAAGAAGCCGCACGACGATGCCTTGAAGCGCTACGATACGGGCGAAGATGCCATGCTCACTCCCCGGCAGATGGCACGTAAATCCCAGGAAGCCGAGCAGCAAACTGAGGCGGAAAGCGAAAAATCCGAATCGGTGATTGGCTGGCTGGGCGGATTGATTGCGCGGCTGTTGGGACGAAAATAGAGCCAAGCATGGCATCATAATTTGCGCTATAATAGACCGTATGTTCGCTTCGACTCAATGGATTTGATAATATGACAACCTCACGACCCATGTTCTACGTGATCGACGGTCACGCACTGGCCTATCGGCAGTTTTTCGCGTTAAAACCCCAGGGGTTTACCACCCACAGCGGTGAATTGACCAACGCAACCTATGGCTTTACCCGAACGCTGCTGGATATTCTGCAAAAAGACCGGCCTCAATATCTGGCGGTCAGCTTTGACATGGGTCTAAGCGGGCGCGAAACCCTCTATACCGAATATAAAGGCACACGCGAAAAAATGCCCGACGAACTGCGCACGCAGATTGAACGCATCAATCAGATCGTAGCCGCGTTCAATATCCCCATTCTGGCTGTCGAGACTTACGAAGCCGATGATGTGATCGGCACAATCGTGGGGCAAGCCGAGGCGGAGGGCGTTGATGTGCGCATCATCACAGGCGATAGAGACTTGCTGCAACTGCTGACACCGCACATCACTGTGCAGCTTCCAGATCGAAGCAAAACGGGCGGCGGTGCCGATGTGGTTTACAACGAGGCAATGTACCGCGAAAAATATCAACTGGAACATCCCTGGCAGCTTGTCGATTTCAAAGCGCTGGTCGGCGATGCGTCCGATAACATCCCCGGCGTGAAGGGTATTGGCGACAAGACGGCGATTTCGCTGCTGGCACAGTACGAGAGCCTCGACAATATTTACGCGCATCTCCACGAGCTTAAAGGCGCTGTGCAGAAAAATCTGACTGAAGGCAAAGAAATGGCCTATCTCAGCCAGGATTTGGCGACGATCCGGCGCAACGTGCCGATTCAACTGGTTTTGAGCGCATGTGTGGCGCACGATTTCGATCATGATAAGGTCGCCGAATTGTTCCGCGAACTGGAGTTTCGCCAGCTTGCTAAACGGCTGTTCGAGCTTCAGGACGAGCAAAAAACCGAAACTGAGGAATTTGAAGCGCCGGAAGATGCCATTTACGAGACGATTATCGTGCGCGATCAGCCGACTCTCGACAGCATGATTGCAGCGCTCAACGCGGCCAAAGGGATTGTCTGGGATGTCGAGACGACTGGCCTCGACCACATGGCCTGTGATCTGGTCGGTATCGCGCTGGCGGTAAGCGGCGACACGGGTTATTACGTCCCCGTTGGTCATGGCAAGGGTGGCGGGTTATTCGATATGTTCGAAAAAGAGGAGCAGCTACCCCTCGAAACGGTCATCAATGCCTTACATGCGCCTATGACCAACCCGAATATTCCGAAATACGCCCATAACGCAGGTTTTGATCTGGTCGTCATGCAGCGTCACGGCATTGATGTAACGCCCATCACCTTTGATACGATGATCGCCGAATTTGTGCGCGACCCGATGAGCAAATTTCTGGGGCTGAAAAATTTTGTCAGCCAATATCTCAAAGCGCATATGCAAAATATCGAGGAATTGATCGGCACGGGCAAAAAGCAGATCACGATGGATCAAGTCCCCGTTGATCGCGCCGCTCCCTACGCTGCCGCCGATGCCGCCATGACCTTCCGCGCTGTCGAATTTTTGCGCCCCTATCTTGAGGCCGAACCCGGTCTGCTAAGTCTATTTAATAACATCGAAATGCCGTTAGTACCCATCATCGCGGCGATTGAATCGGCTGGCGTGGTGCTCGACACACCCTATTTATCACAGTTGAGCCAAAAGCTCGATCTGGAATTGAAGGTGCTGGAGGACAGGATTTATGAACTCACTGGCGGCTACGGCAAGTTTAATATCAACAGCCCCAAGCAGTTGAATGACGTGCTGTTCGGCAAACTCAATCTTTCGCAAAAAGGGCTGCGCAAGACTCAGCACGGCTACACCACCGATGCCGCCACGCTCGAAAATTTACGCGGCGACCACCCGATTATCGAGCATATCCTCACCTATCGCGAACTAACCAAGCTCAAGGGGACATACGTCGATGCCCTGCCCGCACTGGTTAATGCGAAAACCGGACGTTTGCATACCAATTATAATCAGACTGGTGCGGCGACAGGACGCATGAGCAGCAACAACCCCAATCTGCAAAATATCCCGATCCGCACCGAAGTCGGACGAGAAGTTCGGCGGGCATTTATCACACCGCCGGAGACTAAGCTTCTTTCCGTCGATTACAGCCAGATCGAACTGCGCGTGCTGGCGCATTACAGCGAAGACCCGACTCTGCTGGAAGCGTTTCGCCAGAACCAGGACATTCATGCGGCGACGGCGGCGGCAGTCTACAGCATTCCGCTGGAACAAGTCACCTATGACCAGCGCAGTTTCGCCAAGCGCGTCAATTTCGGCCTCATCTACGGCATGGGGGCGTATCGCCTCTCACGTGACAGCGATCTTTCGGTGGGCGAAGCACGTGATTTTATCGAAACCTATTTTAACCAGATGCCCCAGGTCAAGCGCTATCTGGACGACACTAAACAACTGGCGCGTGAAGGCGTAATTACGACCCTGTTCGGCAGACGGCGCGAATTTCCGATTTTGCAGCGTCCTGAGCGCTATAATATGAGCATGGTTCAGGGCGAGGAGCGCGTCGCCATCAACATGCCGATTCAAGGCTCTGCCGCCGACATCATGAAAAAGGCGATGATCGACCTCTACCGCGAACTGGCGCAGCACAAATTGAAGGCGCATATGATTTTGCAGGTGCATGACGAATTGGTGCTGGAAGTGCCGGAGGACGAACTCGCGGAGGCGGCAGCGCTCACGGTGCAGGTGATGGAAAACGTCTATCCGTTGAAAGCCCCGCTGCGTGCCAACGCCCAGGTCGGCACAAATTGGCGTGATATGGAACAAATCACAACTTAAACGCGGCTGTTTTATCATTAAAAGTCATACCTCTTGGTACGGCTTTCTTAATTACCAATATTTCGCCCATTCCGCAACTATGCTATACTCGGAACACAGCATAAGGTTGTACTTTGATGATTCTCTCAAATCCCAAACAGAAGATAAATATGCGGCATTTTCTTAATCTGTCGGATTGGTCGAGCGAAGACCTCCAACATCTCATCCAATTAGCAGTTGACCTCAAATCCGAATGGCGGTCCGGTGGCAACAAGCCTGTTTTAGCTAATAAAATTCTGGCGATGGTCTTTCAGAAGCCGTCGCTCCGCACGCGCGTCTCGTTCGAAGTGGGGATGCAGCACCTCGGCGGTCACGCCATCATGATCGGCCCCAACGAGATTGGCCTCGGCAAGCGTGAAAGTATCGCCGACATCGCGCGGGTGCTTTCCGGCTATGTTCAGGGCATTATGGCGCGTGTTTTTGAACATGACCACGTCGAACAGCTTGCGGACTGGGCAAGCGTGCCGGTGATTAACGGCCTGAGCGATGCCAGCCATCCCTGTCAGGCAATGGCTGACCTGCTGACGATTTATGAGCATTTTGGCCGCACCGAAGGTTTAAAACTGGCTTATATTGGCGATGGGAATAATGTCGCCGCATCGCTGGTCGTTGCCTGCGCCAGCTTCGGCCTGGATTTCACCATCGCGTCACCCGCAGGCTATGAACTATCCGAGTCCGTGCTGGACATCGCGCACGAGCGCAACCGGAATATGTCGATTGAACTTCTGCGTGACCCTGCGGAAGCCGTTCACGACGCGGATATTGTCTATACCGATACCTGGATCAGTATGGGACAGGAAGAAGAGTCCGGCGAACGCATCAAAGCTTTCGAGCAATATCAGGTTAATCAAAAATTGCTGACGAAGGCCGGGAAAGAAGCCATTGTCATGCACGATCTGCCTGCCTATCGGGGCAAAGAGATCACCGACGACGTGGCCGATGGCCCGCAGTCCGTCATCTTTAAACAGGCAGAAAATCGACTGCACGCCCAAAAAGCGATTCTTGTCAGATTAATGAGTTAGGTATTCATCTATGCCTGGAAATCGTCAAGCTTACGAGCAGTCTATGAATGCCGGACATAACGCGGCATGGGATCAGGAATGGCCTGCCGCTATCGGCGCTTATGGCCGCGCGATCCAAGAATTTCCCGAAGATGCCGATGCGCATATCCATCTGGGATTGGCTTTGCTGAAAGCCGGACGGTTGGATGACGCGCTGAAAGTTTATACACGCGCCCATCAGATCGCGCAGGAAGACCCGATTCCGCTGGAAAAAAGCGCGGATGTATTGGAACGCATGGGTCGCCTGCGTGAAGCAGCCCAACAATATGTCAACGTCGCTGAAATCTACCTGGGGCAGCGCGACCTCGACAAAGCGATCAGCAATTGGGAAAAAGCCACCCAACTGACTCCGGGCTTGATCGCTGTCCATGCGAAGCTGGCGCAGGGTTATGAGCGAACGGGTGATAAGACAAAAGCGATCCGCGAATATCATCTGCTGGCATTCAATTTCCAACGCGGCAAAGATAATGAAAAGGCAATGAAAGCCGTTCAGCGTGCGTTACGACTCGATCCTAAAAATTCACAGTCTTTAAACACGCTGCGAGCCATTGAAACCGGACGTGAAATTGTCCTTCCCGGTCAGGATGAAACTAGTAACGCGCGAAAAGATGCGCAATCGGGCTTCGAGATTTTCGACAACACCGAAGTCCGGCAGCAGGTTGGCGAGGCCGACCCGCTGGGGCCGATGGGTGAGTCAATGACCGAAGCACTCGGTCTGCTGGCAGAGTTTGTGATCGAAAGTGGCGAACTGGGGCCAAGCGGCGGCGATGCCCTTCAGGGTTTGGAATTACAGCGCCAGGGTTTGCACGAAGAAGCGATAAAAGCTTATGAGCGTGCCGAGCCACATTTACGGCATCCGGCGCTCAAAATGAATCTTGGCGGTCTGCTCGTTCTGACAGATTCACCCGATAAAGCGGTCAAGCACCTCTCCGAAGCGACCACGCACCCTGAACTCAGTCCTGGCGCATTTCACGGTCTTGGTCAGGCCTATTATAAAATGGGCAAGCATAAACAAGCCTCGCGCTTCCTGATTCAAAGCCTGCAAACAGTCGATACGGGTTTAGCCGTGAATGTCGACGAGGTACAGGAACTCGCTGAAGTCTACGATCAACTGCTGGTGACGCTGGAAGGCCGCACCGACGAGGCGCTGTCCGCCATCAATAAACGCTTTGTTAATCTTTTGCAGGGCAAGGATTGGAAACAGCGTATCGCCGAAACACGCCGCCAATTGCAGGAAGCGATGCGGGTCAGCGGTGAACAGGGTGTCGTCGATATGCTGGTCACTAACCACAGCGACGAGCTTACCGGCTCGGTATCCATGATTGATCGCTACATCCGGCAGGGCTTGATGACACTCGCCATGGACGAATGCCATCGCGCGGTAGAATTTGCGCCGACATACCTGCCCGTCCACGTCCGCATGGCCGAAATTATGATGCGTGAAGGGCGCGTGCGGCAGGCGATCAATAAATACAACACGGTTGCAAAAACGTACCTCGTGCGGGGCGAAAATGACCGCGCAGCTTCGATCCTGGGTGAAGTTTTGGAGATGGCACCGCTGGATATTTCGGTTCGCACCAGCCTGATCGAGCTTCTGGAAACCGAAGAACGATGGGACGAAGCGCTTGACCAGTATGTTGATCTTGCCGATACCTATCACCAGCTTGGCGATTTTGAGATGTCGCGCAACACTTACAGTCTGGCAGAACGTGTCGCCAACCGTGTACAGGCTTCGGTTGAAAAACAGGTGCGTATCAAGCATCGTATCGCTGACATCGACCAGATGCGTTTGGACATCCGCAAAGCACAGCGCACTTACGAGGAAATTACGCAGATTGACCCGGAAGACGAACGCGCACGCCGCATGTTGATCGACCTGAATTATCGTCAGGGCAACCAGGTCGAGGCCATCAAGCGGCTTGACCAGCTTTTGAGCCTGTTTGCCAAGAAAAAGCAGATCAATCGTATCGTACAGCTTCTCGAAGAACTGGTCACGCTCTACCCCAACGATACGGGTTTGCGCTCACGGTTGGCTGCGATTTACCGTCAGCTTGGGCGCAAAGAGGACGCAATTTTGCAGCTTGATGCGCTTGGCGAATTACAGCTCGAAGCTGGCTTACATGAGGAAGCCGCCAACACTATTCGCCAGATCATATCGCTCAATCCGCCTGGACTTGACGATTATAAGCGCCTGCTCTCGCAATTAGGTGGCTAAAGGATTTACGCGGTGGAACTAGGCTGGGTTCTCGACAACCTGACTCCCAACGCGATCATTGATATTTTACTGGTCGGGTTGTTGTTTTTTGGCCTGAGTTTTTTCATTCGCGGGACACAAGGCGTAGCACTGCTGCGCGGTGTCGTCTTTGTGCTAGTCGGCATGATTATTGTCTCCAGCATGTTTCAGCTCACCGCCCTCAGTTGGCTCCTCAATAATTCATTGTATGTGCTGCTGGTCGCCATTCCTGTTATTTTCCAGCCAGAACTCCGTCGAGGACTCGAACGTTTGGGGCGGGCAGGTGCGTTACTAAGCAATCGCCAACCTGCCGAAAGCCGCCGCACAAAAATGATCGACGATATTTGTCAGGCGGCAGAACGATTATCTGAACGACGACATGGCGCGTTAATCGTATTGGAGCGCAATAGCAGCCTTCAGGAATATGTTCGCACAGGCATCACACTCGATAGTGAGGTCAGCCCTCAGCTTTTACTCACCATTTTCTGGCCGAAGACTGAACTGCATGACGGCGCAGCTATCGTGGATACCAACGGGCGTATCGCTTCAGCAGCCTGTGTTTTGCCACTCTCTGCCACGCGCAACCTGCCGAATCGCAAACTGGGAACCCGACACCGCGCCGCGTTGGGCATGAGCGAAGTCAGCGATGCGATTTGTGTCGTTGTTTCAGAAGAAACTGGACGCATCTCGGTGACGGACGGTGGGCGTATGATCCCCCGTCTTGATGCCAAACGCCTGAAAACTATTTTGAACGCGCTTTATGGTGCAGACAGTCCCACAGGCAGTATTCCGCTTAACTGGATCCGCGAACAGGTCACTTCTGTGCGGGGATACCTGGAAAATGGTCGGAAACAGACCTGATGCAGACAAGAAGCAGCACAAATCGCCTGATCTGGGATAACGTGATGTGGTTCGCCGGAACGATGGCGCTGGCATTCTTCGTATGGGTTATCGCGAGTCTGCAATCTGATCCTGTTCAGGAACGGCTTTTCCGCAACATCCCGGTTCAGGTTGAGTTCAGCGCTGGGCTGGTCATTACCGACCAATCACGCGATACCGTCACGGTCACGGTACGCGGGCCGCAGTCAACTCTTGACCAGTTGGATACCGACGACATCCAGGTTCTTGCTGACCTCAGCACACTGGGAACGGGTCTGCATCGCGTCAATCTGGAGCCGCGCGTCTCCCGCCGTGCCTCAGTCGATACCTCGCCGCGTCAAATCAGCGTTACGCTGGAGGAAGCCAGCGAACAATTCAAACCGATTACGGTAGTGACCACAAACGCGCCGCCAGCAGGCTATGAGACAAGCGCGGATAGTCCTATTCTCGATGTTAGTCAGGTGCTGGTCAGCGGGCCACTCAGTAAAGTCGATCAGGTTTCTGCGGTGCGTGTCGCGCTCGATTTACAAGAGGAGCGAAGCTCATTCCAGGGTGATTATCGCTTAGTTCCAGTAGATATTGATGGTGATCCGGTTACGGATGTCGTTCTGGACCCTGCTACCGTTCATATCACGGTACAAATTGACCCACGACCTGACATTCGCGAGGTGCGCGTTACACCCAACATTCTGGCGGAAACGCTGCCAGATGGCTACGCACTCACTGAAATCAGTTATGATCCCCAGGTGATTCTCGTCAGCGGCTCACCGGAGAGGCTCGAAAATGCGCCTGGAACGTTCTTCACCGATCCGATTGATCTGGTCGGCCATACCAGCAGCTTTGAACAGGATGTCACCGTCCAGATTCCTGACGAAAATCTTTTTGCCGTCGGTGCGCAGAACATCCGCGTCTCAATTGGCATCACGCCACTCATCGCCAGCCGCCAGTTGGATCGTATTCCGATTCAGATTTTCGGTGTCAGTGAGGGTCTTACAGCAGCGCTTGCGCCAAACGAAGTGACGATCCTGATTACGGGGCCGCAGTTACTGGTGCAAGATCTTGAATCTAATAATCTGCGCGTGATAGTTGATCTGACAGGGTTAAGCGAAGGCAATTATCAGATTCCGCCAGAAGTTTCGATCAGCCAGGGGCAAACCGCAGATACCAACCTGTCGGTATTACCTGCTGAAATCGACGTGGTGATTACCCGCGACCCCGAATCAATAGAAGCAACAGAAACGCCAACAAGCGAGTAAAATATTCGCTCTGGCTGTCTGTAGTGCAGCAATATATAGCGCCCCTACGCAATAACCGCATTTCAGAAGTTTAAAATGGGACTATTTTCTAGGATTTCGCGTGCTGCATGGTGAACATCGCGTATTTCTTTGCGATTTTTCCGCCGATCAGATGTTTTTCGACGATACGCTTCAAAGCGGATTTTTCTGTGCAGCGATACCAGACGCCATCGGGGTAAACGATTAACACGGGGCCTTCTTTGCACTGTCCCAGGCAGGAAACGGTTGAACACTTCACATCTCTTGCTTGTTTGCCAAGTTGTTCCCTGACCTCTTTGAGCAATTTACTGCCGTGACAATGGCTGCCGTCGCAAGCGATCAAATGACGTTGATATTCTCTCATCGTTAATTCCAGGAAAATTGAATCGGACGAGGCAGACGATATAGAGTGCTGAGTTCGTTGAAAGTTTCTTGGCGTTTCTGGTCAGGTGCACGGAAACCATGAAGGCGCGTTTCGGTTCTTAACGCGGCATTGAGCAAGGCACGGTATTCGCGGTGGTTGAGCGAGAGGCACGTATTCTCGATCCAGACTTCACGAAGCTCATCATCGACCTGCACGACGCTGTAATGATTTTTTCCAACATAAGGCCGCTGCGATCCATATTCAAGGACACGCGCGAAATGGCTAAAACTCGAACGCATCAGACGAAACTGATACTCATCCCATTGAATACAAACGATTTTTCCGGCTTCGTGGGTAATCTGTCGGTGATCGTTGATTGTGGCAAGCAGTTGATAATTCATGAGGGGAATAGATTTTCCAGTTGGATGTTTATACACCATCATAACTTTAGCAGAAGCCTAAGCGCATATCTACAATCGCGATTAACTGGATGTATTCCCATGTGGGCATCTTATTGTTCACAAAATCACAAATTATTTTAACCGGGGTTAAAATAAAAACAGGCCGAAAACTTCAGCCTGTTTAGATGTCATAAATTGGAGGTTCTGGAGGAGCGTGGAAGCTTCTCTGAACCTTTTTGTTAGATACCCTCGCCCTCCAGATGAGCGCGGAGTAACCAGGCCATTTTCTGATGATCCTGTACCAATCCAGTAAAATAATCTTCTACCGAAATGTCGCCATAAGTATCGCCTGCCGTTTTGGTATCTTCGCGCAGTTGGCGGATAACTGCTTCGTGGTCGGCAACGAGATTAGCAACCATCTCACGCGCACTCGGCACAACGCCGGGTTCTTCGTCCAGCCGAGCCAGTTCCAGCATTTCCTTCAGCGTACCGGGTGCAAATGCGCCATATTGACGAATGCGTTCGGCAGTATCATCAATTGCAGCGGCAATCTGGTCGTACTGATTTTCGATCAGGGCATGCAGCGGTTGGAACTGTGGCCCTGTAATATTCCAGTGGTAGTTACGCATACGCATATAAAGAACATGTTGATCTGCCAGCACATATTTCAGCAGTTCAACCACGCCTGACTGTTGTTCGCTCGTCAGGCCGTCATTCACCTTGATGTGCTTAATCTTTGTCGCCATATTATCACTCCCTCAAATTCATATTTAACGGTAATTAGTGAGACTCATTCTGCCAAAGAATCATTATTTTAACAAGGGTTAAATTTTATATTTCCCACACGAAAAGCATAATGAGAAACATTTCTTCTATAGTAGCATAAAAATTGATATGCTGTTTTTTTTCTAACGTTTAACCTACGCATCGCCCCTCTCATCTGCTAGAATCAAAAATCAAGTAGCAAAAGGTAATGCAATTTATGGCACGTAAACCGATGGTCGCCATTGTTGGCAGGCCAAATGTCGGCAAAAGTACACTGTTCAATCGATTCGTCGGGGAACGGGTAGCGGTAATTGATGACATCCCCGGCACAACACGCGATAGAATCCAGGCCGAAAGCGATTGGCGTGGAGTCGTATTCAATATTGTCGATACCGGCGGTATCGAAGTTTATCAGGCTAAAGGCACACGCGACACAACGCCGCTGGCCGAAGGCAGCATCGAATTTGTCCCGCAGATCGAGGCGCAAGCATTGATGGCTGCGCAGGAAGCCGATGTGATCGTCCTGATGGTCGATTCGCTGCATGGCATCACCGCTGCCGACCAGGATATTGCGCAAACGCTTCGGCGTAACAGCTCCGACAAACCGATTCTGGTCGCGGCGAACAAAGCCGATAACCCGAAACGCAGCGACGACGCATTTGAATTTTATGCGCTCGGATTCGAAAAAGTCTTCCCTATCAGCGCTTTTCATAACCTGGGCGTTGGCGATTTGCTGGATGGTATCGTCGAGGCAATCCACGAGCAGATACCCGATCTGGATACCAGAGAAGCGGATGATGAGCATCTCAAAATTGCCATTGTCGGCAGGCCAAATGTCGGCAAAAGCAGCCTGCTCAATCATATTCTGGGCGAGGAGCGTACGATTGTCAGCCCTATTGCCGGGACGACACGCGATGCGATAGATACGCTCATCAACTGGAACGGAAACCCAATCACTTTAATCGACACGGCGGGTATCCGCAAACCGGGTAAGGTTGGGACTGGCGTCGAAAAATATAGCGTCCTGCGCACCATGAGCGCACTTGAACGGGCGGATGTGGCGCTGCTGCTCATCGACGCAGTGGACGGCGTAACCGAGCAGGATCAGCATATCGCCGGGTATATCATGGATGCCAATAAAAGCGTCGTGATTGTCGTCAACAAATGGGATGCCGTCGAAAAAGACGAGCATACCATGAATGAATATCTGACCACGATCCGCGAGAAATTCAATTTCCTGCCAAACACACCGACGATTTTTATCAGCGCACTCACGGGACAGCGAATCCATCAGGTTTTGGAAACCGCAAATCGTGTTTGGGAAAGCCGTTCGTTCCGCATCCCGACGGGTGAACTCAATCGAATTATCCGCGCCGCCGTACAAAAGCATCCACCACCGCAAAGAGGCACGAAGCAGCTTAAAATATTTTTCGCAACGCAGGTCGCTGTCGATCCACCCGTGATTTTGTTCCATGTGAACGACACGCGGCTAGTTCACTTTACCTATAAGCGTTTCCTCGAAAATCAGATACGCGCGGATTACTCATTCGAAGGCACGCCGATTATCCTCAGCTTCCGCCCGCGCGATGGAATGCTGGACGATAAAGACTGATTTCGAACAGAGCCTTACAGCAAAACCATACCCCTGAAAATGTGTGGTTGCGGCTAAATTGAAATGTGCGAAAATGTAAGGGTATCGCCTTTGCAACTATGACCTGCCGAAAGAGAAGCTGATGCAAAATATGACCTGCTCCTCGTGCGGAGCGCCGTTAGAGGTCAAAAATCAATTTATCCGTTCAATAACCTGCCGCTTCTGTGGTTCTACCTACATGGTCAGCGGCAGTGACACCCTCGACGCTGTGGGCAAAATGCCGAGTCTTGCTGACTACCCTTCACGCTTAAATGTGGGGGCCAGAGGCGAGATTCACGGACGCGCTTTCAGTGTTATTGGCCGCGTCCGTTACGCTTATGCCGAAGGTTTTTGGGAAGAATGGCAGATTGTATGGGATGATGGTGCGCCGCCGGACTGGTTAGAAGAAGATGAAGGTTACTGGACGGTTTATCGGCGTGATCGCGTTCGCGGTGCGATCCCTCCCTACGATCAGGTAAAAGTCGGTCAGTCCGTGACGATCAATAACAAGTCTGTCTTTATTACTGAAAAGCGCACTGCCCGAGTCGCGGGGAGCGAAGGTCAATTCTCATCTGTTTTACCACTCACAGGCACATTTGGTTATATTCAAGGCACATCCACCGAAAACCCGGTCAGCGTCAATTATTGGACGGACGAAATCGAGCTTTCAGTGGGTCAGGACCTGGAACATAACGAGATTAAGATCAAGTCATGAGTACGACACCTGCGAAACGCTCGATTCTAAAAGAAATAAAATGTCCAAGCTGCGGCTCGCCCGTGCCACAATACTCACCGGATGCCCAGACGATTGTTTGCGGCGCGTGTGGCAGCTTTGTGGCAATGGATATGGAAGGGCCAATCGTAACGGGCAAAAGCCGCAAACCACCCACACCTCCTGTCCCTATTGAGATTGGCAGCAGCGCACGTTTACAGGATACGGACTTTTTCGTTTTGGGACGTGTCCTCTATCGCGGCTGGGATGATGAAGATAAATGGCTGTGGGACGAGTGGCTGCTCGGCGGCGCGGATGGTCGATTGCTCTGGCTCTCGTATTACCCCGAAGAGGGTGAAGGCTTTACGCTCTTTAAAAAATTGCGGGTGCGCGAAGCTTTTGACGCAAAAACCGCACGGTCATTACCAACCGGAAATGGGACAGTTCTCGTCCATGAACGCTATCCGGCACAGATTATGAGCGCGGAAGGCGAACTGACATGGCGCGGTAAGCCCGGAGACAGTTTGTATATGGCCGAAGCCTTCGGTATGGGCAAACGCTACAGCGTCCAGCAAACCGATGATGAACTCGAAATCCATGAAGGCGTTCCACTGACTGAGGCAGAAGTCGCGCAGGCCTTTAATAACCAGAAATGGTTAGACACCATTAAAAAACGCGCCAACCAGGGAAAAACTCAGACCATTATTGGCCTTCTGTTTCTCGCATTCGCAGTTTGGGGGTTGATGGCTGCGATCTGGGCATCGACTACGGGTGAACCAGCGCTCACGCAAAGCCTGACACTCAGCCGCGCGAATCCCATCGGCGCGATACCCGTCGAGTTCGATCAGATTGGTCGTGCCTCGATTGTCAGCGTCCAGGCGCAGGGATCTCTGCCGCTGCCGAGTTCAGTAGACATTGACGTGGGCATCGACTCGCCCGATGGCATGGAAAATGACCTGTTCACCCTGGAATTATGGCGTGAAAGTGGCAGCGATGACGAAGGTTACTGGGAGGAAGCCCAAGCCAGCGCCAGCGATATGTTTGTGCCATTCCAGACAGGGACTCACAATCTTTCCATTGAACTAGGTGAAGGCACACTCGATTCAATCAGCGTCAATGTTGATATACGACGCAATCATGTTTTACCCACATGGTTTATCATTTATGCTGGCGTTGTGGCTGTTATTGGTATCCTGATTCTGGTTTTCCGCTATCGCAGCACGTTGCGTAAATTGTCGGCAGAAGCCGACGACTAGTAGAGAAAATAGTGTATTGTCGCCCGCGACAGGCGACTAGCAGAGGTAGAAGCATATGGGACGGATAGTTATGATCGTTTTAGTGGTCGTCGTACTGGTGACTTCATTTGGTGGCGCGGCTTATGCCAGCCTGAATGGTTTTGGATTAGTTGCCAGCGGTGCGCCGTTCGCGCGTTCCGGCAGCATCGGTGGGCCAGTGATTATGGGTGGCGGGCCAGGTAGTGGTAAGTGACAGATGTTATCGCTGAAGAAAGACGGGCAGGCGTTGGCGTTTCCCGGCGCGAACGGGCAACACTGCTCGTTTCAGTCCTCATTATCTCCATCTGTGCGCTGACCTATGAACTTATTATTGCCACCCTCTCCAGCTATCTGCTCGGCGACAGCATCACGCAGTTCTCATTTACAATCGGCTTTTTTCTTTGTGCGATGGGGATTGGCGCATTAATTTCACGGCGGATCGAAACAGCCGAGGTTCGCTGGTTCATCGTTGTCGAGATTCTCACGGGAATTTTCGGCGGGATTTCCGCAGCGCTGCTCTATGCCGTTTTCACGCTCGGCGAAGAAACTTATTACACCATCGCGATGATCGGCGTGACGCTGGCTGTCGGCATCTGTATCGGCCTGGAAATCCCCCTTCTAACTCGGATCGTTGCCCATCGCGCTGACCTGGGCAAAGCGTTGGCTGATATTCTCTCGCTGGATTACCTCGGTGCGCTGGTGGGATCACTGGCCTTCCCGATTGTGCTGCTCCCCCTGCTCGGTGTCACTCAAACAGCCTTCGTGATGGGCTTGCTCAATATTCTGGTGGCAGGCTTATGCTTAAATCTGTTTCGCACACGCCTCAAACCCATCTGGGTACGACGCTTTACCATAGGCTGGGCGGCGGCGCTGGCACTGATGATTGTTGGAACGATATTTTCCAGTGACTTTGTGCGGGCATTTGAGCAGCAGTTATACAGCGATGTCATCATTTACCGTCACCAGACCACTTATCAGCGAATTGTCATGACTCGCAATAACGAGGATGTGCGCCTGTTCCTGGACGGCAATTTACAGTTGAGCAGCCGTGATGAATATCGCTATCATGAAGTTCTGGTGCATCCGGTGATGAGCGCTGCCCGATCTCACGAAACGGTACTCGTACTAGGCGGAGGCGACGGCGCGGTCGCCCGTGAACTGCTCAAATACCCCGATGTGCAGAAGATCATCATTGTCGATCTTGACCCTGAAGTCACACATCTGGCGCAAACCAATCCCATCCTGCGCAAAATCAACAACGGATCGCTCGATGACCCTCGTGTGACCATCATCAATACGGATGCGTATCGCTATCTCGAAGAAAGCTCGGAAGTTTATCCGGTCATCATTATCGACTTGCCAGACCCGAATAATGAAAGCTTAAGCCGATTGTACAGCCGCGAATTTTATCGTCTGGTACATCAGCACATTTCGCCGGATGGCGCGTTCGTCACACAGGCTACCTCACCCTATTTTGTGCGAGAAGCGTTCTGGACGATTGCCAATACGATTGAGGCTTCCGATTTTCATATGCTTCCCCTACGAACCTATGTGCCATCATTCGGTGAGTGGGGGTTTGTGATCGGTACACCGCTGCGCCCCGTAGAGTTACAGGTTGATGAGTCACTGTCGCTGCGTTACCTGACACCCGAAGTTTTACAAACCGCGCTCGTTTTTGACCCGGATATCGCTTATGTGAATACGGCTATAAACACCCTCGACAACCCGGCGCTCGTTCATTCCTACGAGCAGGGCTGGCGACAGTGGAATTAAATTACAGCAATTGAAAAACAGTGCTGATAAACGATGTCACAGTAATTGAAAAACGGTGCTGATGAACGGCGTAACGGCTAATCCACCCAGGAAAAACGCAACAGCCGCGTTCTGCTCTTTGATGACTTCACGGCGGATATAGTCATAAACATTTTCGTTGGGCTGCCGTCCCATCATGCGATGAGCGATCATAAAAATCAAAGCGGTGTAAAGAGAGGCAATCACCAGACCGCCGATAATCCACGCCGCGCTTTCCAGGGTTGAAGGGTCGGGCGTAAACCCACTGGTGGTCATGAAACCCACAAAAATGGAGGCAATCAGTGAAATGATAAAGAAAAAAGCTCCTACAGCCGGATTCTGCACATCTTCAATTTCGTGCGTCAGTTTGCTTGGCGGCAAACCTAATCCCCACATGATGAGGATGCTAGTTCCCTGCGAGACAACTATGGCGAATGTCGCCCAGGCTAACGCCGACCCCACCAGACTCAGGAACGAACTGTTTAACTCTTCAGGATCGACCACATTCTGAGCCAACGCCGAGTTAACGGTCAATAATAGGGCAGCACACAGGAAAAAAAGGCTAATTTTCCGCATCAGCATCATCCTCTTAAAGCGTGTTTGATTTATGGGTTGTTATTATAGTTCAGGGTGTCAAAAACCGACAATGAACACACGCACCATACGTCATTATCCTCTGGGTAAATATGCCATGTGCGCCATTCGATCTGCGAGTCCGAAAGTTTTGTCCACTCGATGCGTGTGATCGGCGTATGACCATATGTCTGTGGAAATTTCATCTCGATGCTGCCATCAAATGTTCTTATGCTATCCCCCAGAGTTGAAAAATAATCCGCATCATCATCCTGTCCGCATTGCTCAAAACTGACTGAGAGATTGTAGCCGGGTTGTGCGAAACAATGCGCCAGCAGGTTATCAAAACGGTGGTGATGCGAACATAGCTGAGGTGAAATATCGACACAGGCAAGCACTTCGCTCAATACAGGCACGTTATCCCGCAATATCGTTATGGAATGACTCTCGCCAATAATGCAGAACTTCACATGCCACTCGCCAATGGCACAGATTTCATGCTTCAACACCGAGAGAGGGATGTTATGTGAACCAGAAATGATGCCAAGTGTCAGATTACGAGGATTTTGATAGACGGCCTGAATCAAAATATCCTATCTTCATATTGATGAACTTCGACTAAAGGAGTATTTCTTATCATTGTGGAATGCTCAAACAATCGGCTTCATGCCGGTCAACTCATAAACGACGGCTTTTTGCTGTCGTCCTTTGATTTTTAGCTCACCTAACGCACGCGCCTGGACAATATTGCCCAGCCGTTTAACGATGATTTCTTCGATCAGGATTTGCCCCGGCGCGGCATTTTCCTGAAGCCGCTTCGAGAGATTTACCACGTCGCCAATCGCCGTGTAGTTCATCGCTCTTTCAGTGCCAATATAGCCCACAACGGCCTCACCGACATGAACACCGACACTGTAGGATAAGCCATCGCCACGACGATCACTCATCTCTTTAGCCGCCCGCAGCAGTGCCAATGCCGCATCCGCCGCCCGCTGGATATGATCGGGCTGTTCGGCAGGCGCGTTAAAAATCGCCATCAAACCATCACCGAAAAATTTATCCAGCGTACCGCCCCATCCCATGATGACCTCAGCCGCCAGACTCAGGTAATCGTTGAGCATTTCCACGACTTTTTCCGGCGGGGCGTTCTCGCTCCATGTGGTGTAGCCGCGAATATCGGCAAACAGGACACTGATCTCCTGGCGTCTGCCGCCCAATGTTGGCGCTTCGGATTGCGACAACACCCGATCAACGACTGAGGGGGCGACAAAACGCTCGAATGTGCCACGTATATGGGCATTCTCGCTTTCTTTGGCAGTACGCAGTGCTTCATAATTGCGCGAGTTTTCAATCGCAATCGAGGCGTAATCCGTCAAGGTACTCAAAAGCGCGGAATCGTGCTTCGTAAAAACATGCCCGCTGCGTGACGTATTGCTCACCCCCAGCACACCCATAACTTCGTTGTGAAAGACCAACGGCGCATAGGCAATGGATAAAGGCCCATCAGGGTTGTTGAGTTGTTCAGGGGTTAGCAGAATCGGCTGTCCGGTTTCCAAAACCTGCATCGCGATCCGATCATTGATTTCCAGGTTAGCGGGCTTGGCATGAGAATCTTTTTGACGCTTCAATGCCCGGCAGATAAGCTGCTTGTCGCGCACCAGATAGATATGCCCGGACTCCGCCTGCGTGACCTGCGCCGCCGCATCGACAATACGTGGCAGCAGTTCGTCCATATTCAGCGTAGCCGTTACGGACTTACCAACGCCATACAGAACATTCAATTCCTGTACACGTGCCAGAAGTTCACGGTTTGCCTGGATCACGCGCTCGGTTAGCGCTTCCTTCTCACGGCGCAAACGCACTTCGGTCAGGCTGCGGTTGATCGAATCCAGCATTTCCTCGACGGAGAATGGCTTTTTCAGATAATCGCGAACGCCGAGTCGATAAACTTCAATCGCAATTTCTTCCGAACCATGAAAGGTCATCAAAACCACAGGAATATCAATGCCACGTGCTGACAAGTTCTGCAATACTTCGATACCGTTCATACGAGGCATCTGCAAATCGAGCAAAATCAAATCGGGTCGGAGCTGGAGCGCCATATCCAGCCCTTCTTTACCGTCCTTCGCCACCAAAGCGGTGAAATTGTTGGGTTCGAGGACATATTCCACGATAAAATCGCGATTTTCGCGGCCATCATCAACTACTAAAATTCGTTCGCCTGCCAAATTGAGCCTCGTTTACTTGGGTTCACGCTTTTATTACATTACCATATTAAACCATATACCACTTGCAGATAACAAAAAAGTCATAAAATTTGTAAAGTCAAACAAATATTCAAAACACGATTGCTCACAACCTCACATCGGTCTATAATGCGTACCGCATATTCAGATACGAGTTTAAGCCTTGCAAGAACCATCTCATGATACTCGCCCTCGCCCACCTATACACCGGTCTGGCGTTCTGCGAGAAATCCTTAACACCCTGATTCTGGTTGTGGCTATTTATGGATTGGTTAACCTCTCCAGCGCACGCTACATGGTGCAGGGCAAAAGCATGTATCCGAACTTTGATGATAATCAAGTATTATACGTCAGCCGCGTCAATTATCTATTATGGCAGCCGGAACGCCGAGATATTGTTGTTTTTCACTTTCCAGGCAATCCTGAAGAAGATTATATCAAGCGAGTCATTGGTCTGCCCGGCGATACGGTTGAAATTCAAGATGCTCAGGTGTATGTGAACAGCCTGGAATTGGATGAACCCTACATCAACGAGCCATGTCTGCCAGATCGCTGTCAGGATAACACATGGCAGCTTGGCGCAGATGAGTATTTCATGATGGGTGATAATCGTAACCACAGCAGTGACTCACGATTTTTTGGGCCAGTGAAGCGCAGTTTTATTGTAGGCGAAGTTTTAGTTCGCTACTGGCCGCCGCAAGCATGGGCAATAGTCACGCAAATCGGCTTCCCCGGCAAAACAACCCAATAGGAGAATTTTATGGTCGATCAAGCGGCAATGCCCCCCCGTCCCCGGCTGCGACGCAGAGGGTTTATATACGAAATACTGGAAACCCTGGTGCTCATCGTAGCCATCTATGCATTAGTAGACCTGGCAAGCGCACGTTTTTATGTCGATGGCCCCAGCATGGAACCGAATTTTTTTACCGGGCAGCGGGTCATTGTCAGCCGAGTCAATTTTCTGTTGGGTCAGCCTGAACGTGGTGAAATTATTGTATTCGACTCCCCAGATCGTCCCAATGTTGATCCGCCGCTGATTAAACGCCTGATCGGAATGCCCGGTGAAACGGTTGAAATCCGCGATTCGCTGGTCTATATCAATGGCGAACTGCTTGACGAACCCTATATCAATGAACCCTGTACCCGCAATTGTGAAGATAAAACCTGGGAGCTAGGCCCGGACGAATATTTCGCGATGGGCGATAACCGCAACCGCAGCCGCGATTCGCGCTCCTTTGGGCCAGTTAATCACAGCCATCTGATCGGCGAGGCGCTCATCCGTTATTGGCCTCCGGCAGATTGGGGACTGCTCTATAAATTTCATTTCCCGACTAACCCATTTACACAAGGAAATTAAAACTTATGGCCGTCGATTTACGCAGTTACGTTTTTCTGGACAGCCTTCAGCCGCAGCACGCCGCCTTTCTGGGTACTGTAGCCAGAGGATTCCTGCCCGTGCCGGGTGATGCCTCATTATGGATCGAAATTTCGCCCGGTATCGAAATCAACCGCATCACCGACATCGCGCTCAAAGCCACAAATGTGCGCCCCGCGATGCAAATTGTCGAGCGACTCTATGGCCTGCTTGAAGTCCATTCCAGCAGCCAATCGGAGACTCGCGCTGCCGGGGAAGCCATTCTGGAAGCGCTCGGAGTAAATGAACAGGATCGTATCAAGCCGCGCATCATTTCGAGCCAGATTATTCGCAACATTGATGCACACCAGACCCAGCTTATCAACCGTTTGCGACATGGGCAGATGATCCTCGCGGGGCAAACGCTCTATGTGCTGGAAGTCGAACCCGCCGGGTACGCAGCGCTGGCAGCCAACGAGGCTGAGAAAGCCGCCGAGATCAATATTCTCGAAGTCCAGGCGTTTGGCAGCTTTGGGCGTATTTATCTGGGTGGCTCTGAACAGGATATTATGGCGGGCTACGGCGCGGCGCTGGCATCGATTGAAGGTGTTACCGGACGCGAAAATCCAGCAGCAGGGCGCAAAGAATAATGTTCATTGGTGAAGTGATCGGCTCTGTGATTGCCAGCCGCAAAACCGAGAACATGGCAAGTCTGCCTTTACGAATCGTCCGCAGGATCAGCGTTGACACGACCCCAGGCGAAACCTACCTCGTCGCGGTGGATGTGGTCGGAGCAGACAACGGCGAAATGGTGCTTGTTGCTTCCGGCAGCCCTGCCCGCCAAACCCACCTGACGGATGCACGCCCCTGCGATGCAGTGATTATGGCAATCGTGGATACCTGGCAAACCCACAATCAAGTTCAATACACCAATGCCGCAACCGATTGAAGGTTGGTAAAAAGATACCATTTCTCTATATTACGCTCGTCTTTATAGAGATGGAGAATGATATACTCAAGAAATACCGTCTGCCAATCGCATCATGATAAGCTACATAAGCTAAATAGTCTGCATAGGCTAAATAGTCTGCATAAGTTGCTATCCTGACGGTTAAAGCAAAGATCATGCAAATACAGTAAAATTGAGTTGCATGGTGCTAGAGGCCAGAAAGGGCATAGGGCCAAAAGCGTGGCTGGTCGTATTCTTGTTATAGAAGATAATATGGATAACATGACGCTGATCGCGGACGTGTTGCTTTCGTTAGACTATAAAGTTATCCAGGCTACCGATGGTGAGCAAGGGGTTCAGAAAGCAATCTCTGAGCGTCCTGATCTGATATTGATGGATTTATCGCTCCCTCGTCTGGATGGCTGGAAGGCAACTCGCCAGATCAAGGCTCATTCCGACCTTCGTCAGATTCCAATTATCGCCCTTACCGCCCACGCGATGATGGGTGATCGGGAGCGCGCACTTGAGGCGGGTTGTGATGATTATCTACCCAAGCCGATCAACCTGCGCGATCTGGCAAATAAGTTGGAAAAGCATCTTAAAGGAACATCAACTTGAAAGTTCTGGTTGCGGACGATAACCCGGATACTCGGCAACTCATTAAGGATATTGTGCTGGCGACAGGGCATGAGGTTATCACCGCCTATGATGGGCCTGGTGCGCTGCGTACTGCCCAGACCCAGATGCCCGACCTAGTTATTCTTGATGTGAATATGCCTGGGATGACCGGATTCGATGTCTGTGCTCAACTCAAATCAGACGAAAAGACCAATTTTATTCCTATTTTGATACTGACTGCCTTAAGTGATGTCGAGCATCGCATCTTCGGTCTGGATCAGGGCGCGGATGATTATTTGGGTAAGCCATTTAATCCGCGTGAACTCATGGCGCGTGTCGAAACTCGCCTGCGTGCCAAATCCGAGTCCGACGAACTACGTAAAACCCAGCAGGTGATTCGTAAAACATTTGAACGTTTTGTCGCACCATCTGTCGTCCAGCAGCTCCTCCAGAACCCAACACAAGTCAAGCTGGGTGGCAAATTACAGGAAGTCACGGTAATGTTTGCCGATATGGAAGGGTTTACGGCTATATCCGAACGAACCGACCCTGAAACTTTGTTGAGTATCCTCAATGAGTATCATGCCCTCATCGTCAGCATGATCCAGCAGAGTCATGGAACAGTGGATAAATTTCTTGGTGATGGTGTGATGGCATTATTTAATACGCCTTTGCCCCAGGAGGATCACGCGCTCTACGCTGTTGAAACTGCCCTGACAATGCGCGCCGCCTTAAACGATTTTCATCAACGCCTGGAACCACTGTACCGTATGGGTATTAATGTCGGCATTCACACAGGTATGGCGGTTGTGGGAAATGTTGGCACTGCTGATATTATGGACTTCACGGCTGTGGGCGACACAGTAAATATTGCTTCACGTCTACAGGGGTTATGCACCAACAGCCAGATTTTAATCAGTATTCAGACCTATGAACGGGTGCGTGACCGCATCGTTGCTCGACCTATAGGCCATTTAAACGTCAAGAATCGCACCGAGGCCGTTATGACCTACGAAGTGCTAGACTGGAGTTAAACGGGTGAGTGAACATCTGGTATTAGTCGGTAAACCCTCGCCAGAAGCGCTCGAACCTATGGGCATCAAGTTGCAGGAATTGGGGTACACACTTCACATCGTCTCGAATTCCAGTGACGCGCTGAAAATTATGGAAACCGTTAAGCCAGTCGCGACGCTGGTCGATATTTCCATGCCTGAGATTAATGGAATCCAGGTGTGCAGCACCATCAAAACCACCAACAGCATGATGCCAATCGTCGCCCTTAACCACAACGAGATAGGCCTGCGCAAAGCCGCCTTAGCTGTCGGTGCTGACCTGGTAATGGACTATCCCATCAATTGGGTCGATTTAAAAACCTGGTTAAGCGCACCACGCGCTAAAAATGGCAGTTTAGCGGCGATTGGGCCATTTCTGGGAACTTCGAAAGCCGATTCATTAGGGGCAGCGTCGTTACTGGCGCACGATTTAAAAAGCCCTATCAGTATCATCATCAGCAGTCTGGAAGTGCTGCTGGGATTGTACGAGGAAGACAACCTCCCCGAATCAACGGTACGCCTGCTGCGGGGAGCGCTTCACGCTGGCTATCGTCAGATGTATATGGTGAGCGATCTGATCGACCTGGCACGTTTGGAACTCGACAATTACGAGTTACAATTAGAAGAATTGGATATGGCGCAGCTCATCCGTGATGGTCTGACAAACGAGTCCTATGCGCTGACTATTAAGGGATTGCAGATCGAAACCGATCTCCCGCAAACTCCCTTGCTAGTCAAGGCAGATCGTGACCTGATGAAACGGGTAATCAGTGCGCTGGTGGAAAGTGTGATTAAGTTTACTGTGCGAGAAGATCGCTTGTGGGTCAGTGCCGGGGTCGAAAACAATAAAGTTTTTGTGCGCTTCAGCGATACAGGCCGCACTATTCAAGCCGGTTTTGAACAAGAGATTATGAAGCGTGCGCCGCAATGGGAACGTCGCCAGGGTGGAACACGTACCAGTGTCGCCATGTCGCTCCCGTTCATTTATGCGGTTGCACGTGCGCATGATGGCGATTTTACCGCCCAAAGCGATTTTGATAAACAAATAACGACTTTCACACTCACTCTACCGCTTTAAACAAAGGCGGAAAAACATGGCCGAACCAAGCAATATGGATGATACGCAGATTAACCGCATCATCCAGTATGTGATGCGCGAAATCGCTGAACCAGAACCATTCTCATCCTCCCCTACTCAGGCTGCTGCCCCTGTAAGCTATACCCCTGGGCAACACGATGGGATGTTCCCTGATCCCGACAGCGCGGTGAGTGCGGCACTGACCGCCTATGAAGAATTAAACGCGATGCCGCTGGAACGCCGAAAACACGTTATCGAGGCGATGCGTGCCGCTGCCCGTCAACACGCTCTGGTTCTGGCGCAATTTGCTGTCGAAGAAACCGGAATGGGACGAGTCGAGGATAAAGTTCAGAAAAATCTGCTTACGGCGAATAAAACGCCAGGGCCGGAATATCTGGATACGATGGCATGGAGTGGTGATGGTGGCCTGACGATCACCGAATACGCACCCTATGGCGTGATCGCGGCGATCACCCCCACGACGAACCCGACCAGCACCGTCATCAACAACAGTATCAGCATGGTCAGCGCAGGTAATGCCGTTGTATTTAACGCGCACCCCAGCGCCAAACACTGTACCGCCTACACCATCCAAATTCTCAACCGAGCGATTCAAAGCGCGGGTGGGCCAGCCAATCTGCTCACGGGCGTGATGGAGCCAACGATTGAATCGGCTCAGGCGCTCATGGTACACAAAAAAGTGCGCCTCCTGGTAGTGACGGGCGGCATTGGCGTTGTTCGTCAGGCGATGCAAAGCGGCAAACGCGCAGTTTGCGCTGGCCCAGGCAACCCACCCGTTGTCGTGGACGAAACGGCGGATATTGAACAGGCCGGACGCGATGTGGTGCGCGGCGGTAGTTTTGATAACAATCTCGTTTGCGTCACTGAAAAAACCTGCATTGTAGTCGAGTCCGTAGCCAATGATCTCGTCGAGGCGATGACCCGTCATGGCGGCTATCTGATTACATCATGGCAGTTGCGCCGCCTGATGAAATCTATCTTCGCGGAAGATCGTGGCCCCGGTAAACCCGGCCTCATGAACAAAGAATTTATCGGTCAGAATGCCAGCGTACTGCTCAAGGAAATCGGCATCAATGTTGGCAGCGAAGTGCGGCAGGTTGTGGCAGTCGTCGAGCCGGATCATCAGTTAATATGGTCTGAACAGATGATGCCGATTATGCCTGTTGTGCCGATGCCTAATGTTCATGCAGCGATTGACCTGGCGATTGAATCGGAGCATGGTTTCCGGCACACCGCTGTCATGCACAGCAAAAATCTGGATAACCTGAGCCGCATGGCACGCGAAATCGACTGCTCGATTTTCGTCAAAAATGGGCCGTGTCTGGCGGGATTAGGTTCGGGTGGTGAGGGGTTTACTTCGTTTACGATTGCCAGCCCCACCGGAGAAGGCCTGACGACCTGCCGCAGTTTTAGCCGCTTGCGCCGCTGCACGCTCAAAGACAGCTTCCGCATTGTTTAAATGATGAGCGAAACGACGACAAATACGCAATCTCTTATTATTGATCCGGCATTAGCGCTGTTAGAATTTAGCAGCATCGCCGCTGGTATCCAATCCGCCGACGCGATGGTCAAACGAGCGACGCTGGATGTTATTCACGCTGGAACGGTACAACCGGGGCGGTTTTTGGTGTTAATTGGCGGGACGGTGGCAGAAGTCGAGGAAGCCCTCAAAGCAGGTCTAGCGACTGCGCCAGATGCCCTTATCGACCATATATTTTTACCCGGAGTCCATCGCGATGTCGTGAAAGCCTTATCAGGCGTGCGAGATGTTCAAAATCTTGACGGTGCTCTGGGCATTGTTGAGACACGCAATGTTCCCGCCGCGATCCACGCCGCCGATAAAGGTGTCAAAGGCGCACAGGTCACGCTGATGGAAGTCCGGTTAGCCGATGGGCTTGGCGGCAAGGGGATTGTTTTGTTCACCGGCAGCGTCTCCGATGTTGAAGCAGCGCTCGAAATTATCGACGGCGCATTGAAAGCGGATCAGAAAGTGCGTCAAGTCGTCATCCCGCAGTTACACAGCGATCTTGCATCAGTCATCCGGGGTACAACCCGCTTCGGTACACAATTGGATTGGAAATGATAAACGAACACGCGCTTCGTGAGCAAATCTGCGAAATTGGCCGCTTGATGCACGAAAATCACTATATTGATGCGACCAGCGGGAATATCAGCGCACGGCTGGACGCGAATCGCATTCTCGCGACACCCAGCGGTTTGGCGAAAGGTTATATGTCGCCGGATCAGTTGATTATTGTCGATATGAACGGCAATAAAATTGGCCCCGCGACCTCCGCCAATCGCGATTTGAAACCAACATCTGAGCTTTTAATGCACCTGGAATGCTATAAGCAGCGCAGCGACGTACAGGGGGTTGTTCATGCTCACCCTCCGACATCGGTTGCCTTGACCGTCGCCGGAATTGGTTTTGACTCGTGCGTGATTCCAGAAGCCATCGTTATCCTCGGCGTAATCCCGACAACGCCCTACGCAACACCTGCCAGCGCCGAAAATCGCGATGCTATTCGCTTTCTTATCCGCGAACATGACGCGATTATGCTGGCCTATCACGGCTCATTGACTGTTGCGACTTCGGTTTGGGATGCGTATATGCGCCTGGAAAGCCTGGAGCATACCGCCAAGATCATGTTTATGGCGCACCAGCTTGGGCGTGTAACGCCACTGCCACCCAACCAGATTGAAAAGCTGATCGCGATGCGCGAAAAGCTGGGATACGCGCGTCCGGGTGATGATGAGCGCTTTCGCAAGGCTTACGGATTATCCCATTCGGATGAGATGGAAGATCGAATCCGCGACATCGTGCGTCAAACCCTGTCCGAATTTCTCTAGATTGTCAAAGTAGCGCAAATCGTATCTTGACCCTGCTCGGTTTCGCTGGTAAACTCGTCTTCAAGTAAGGCCCTATCGTCTAGCGGTCTAGGACGCTGCCCTTTCAAGGCAAAAACACGGGTTCGAGTCCCGTTAGGGCTACATCTGTACCTTCTGCTTTAAACGACGCTGTACAAGGCATCCTCGCCATTTTGTACAGCGATTTTATTTTCCATGACACCAAAATCCGCAACGAATTAATACGCCAACGCTATGCTGCTGGCGAAGGTTTATCCGAACTCGCACGCGCTTTTGCCATCTCTCCACAACGGGTGTATCAGATCGTTCATTTCAAACGGAAGTAGTTAGTCCGAAATTTTAATCTCACTTTTCGTGGTGTGATGGTCGATGTGGTCTGACAGTGACACATCAATTCATCACACCATTCCTCTATTCCATATCCTCACCCACCACCTGCCTGTAAATATCTGCATAGGCTGGATGACTGCCATGTTCTTTGGATAGCTGATCCAACAACCGCAGCAACCGACTTTCGTGGGCGAGAGATAAGGCTTGTGTCAGATAATGCACCCACGCCTTTTCGTTGTGTTGCGCACGATACAGCAGAGCAAAACGGCTCAAGAGCATCGCCTGTGGTAGCTGACCGAGGTTCTGAGTCATGCTGACCCGCTTGACCTCAGACTCCAAAAGCCGCTCAGCCTGTTTGAATTGCTGTCGCATAATGTAGCCACGTGTTAAGGCATTGTGCATCGTCAACAGCCCAACAGGATCGTTTTGCACCTCCTGCACCCGATAGCCTTGCTGGACAACTTGTTCGAGGTCGTAAATGGAAACCGTTTTACTACGGCTCATAGCACTGAGTTTGTCACGGAGCAGATGCGGCAACCAGGAGGCTGGATTGCGTTTGACCGCTATTGTGCGTAAGGCACGATCACTAATTCTCTCGGCTTCTGTATATAACCCCATCAAATTATGACTGACCGCTTCAGACCGGATCGCATTCACTTCGACATCTTCAAAACTGATGCGCTGTTCGGTCAAACGCTCGATCCCCATCTGATCACCCGGAAGCACACGATAGAAGACTAACTCGCTATCGGTATCCGTGACCCGCGCAAGCACTTCCTCAGCCATTTTCGCGTGATACAACGCCTCTCCTGGACGGTTGAGAACACCAAGCGCATCCTGAAGTAGAATATGCGCTTCAACCGCCGCTAAAGACATCTCTGCCTGATGAAAAGCTTGCACCAACACCTGCCCAAGCTGCAAGAGATGCGTGTAAAAGGTGCGGGTTTGTTGAGGAGCATTGGCGTAGGCGGCTAATTCGTGTAAACGGAGCAACTCCCCCAGTGCGTACTGACGTAGCCAATCACGATCTTCAACCACCGATGACCAGATCGCCTGATGCTCCTTGTACCCCAGAGCGACATGCTCCAGGAAATCCACCCGCTGGGCAGCGGAAAGCGGCAGCGCCTTGGCAACTGCTTTGGCAACTGAGAGCGACGGGGGCATCACATCGGGTCGTTGAAAACGGGACAAAATCGCAGGATCAATGGCGGCTTGTCTAGCGACCTGCCCCATCGTTCCCCATTTCAGTACGCTTTGGAGAATGGTCGTATAGACACTGCGATGAATGTTCATGACTACGACCGCATCCAGCAGTCTCATATTCCGTCCCTCCACCCAATTTTGACAAAGATTCTTATATTCATCCCTCACATTGGTAACTGAAAGGTCGTTTTAACATCATAAACGACTTCCAATCCGCTTTTCTTCACGATAGCAGGGTTTGCACAACGAGCAGCCCCTAGTTTACGAGGGAATAACATGACTGACTTTGTAGGATGGATTTTTGCTGAACTCTGGTACTGGACTGTGTATACCTTCCGGTTGCTGTTCTGGCTCTTTCGCTGGATCGTGTATCTCATCAGCGTGGTGCTCAATCGTCGCAGCGCCTACCCACCCCGTCAGCAGGCAGACTTGTTCGAGCCACCGCCCCAGAAGAAAGGAAAACCATAAACCATGTTGACCTATACGATCTCACTTCCCAAGTCTACCGTTTGGGAAAGCACCCGTGCCCACCAATTCATGGAACAACTGCTTTTCACATTTGATAACCTCATCTTTCAGATCGCAGCCGACAGCGGGCACATCCGCTGGCACATTATTGATCTGGCCGGACGTGATCAAACCGTCATCGAAACCGCTGTACGTGCCAGCTACCCTGATG